>NZ_JBEZYA010000020.1:0-217133 GCF_040638295.1 Actinoplanes sp. NPDC026619 | reverse complement strand
ACCGCGATCGGCTGGCACCGCATCAACGGCGACACCAACATCGCCCGCGCCAACCGACGAGCTGACCGCCGATCACACGACCTTATCGACGCCGTTACCAGCAGTTACACCAACACGCAATGACCCTGCCTCTCCGGGCAGGCGCCTACTCCCGATGGTTGATCATTCGCGGCGATGGCGGTGATCATGCGATCTGATCCGAGGTGAGGTCGGCCCGACGCACTCATCCGGCTACCCGCACTCATCCGCAGGCGAGAGGAATCCCTCTCATCTTCCTGCCGCCGAGGCAGCCAAGAAGGGGCGCAGATCAGCTTGCCCTGCTAACACGCGCCGCCGTTCGGTCCCGCGCCGATCGGGTAGGTGCGTAAGCAAAACCCGGCCCTTCACCCCGCCGCGCTGAGCGGCGCGCAGGCAAGCCGCCCGGCTTTCACCCCGCCGCGCTGAGCCGCGCGCAGGCAAGCCGCCCGGCCTTTCACCCCGCCGCGCTGAGCCGCGCGCAAGTAAACCCCAAGCCCTTACCCCGCCGTGCGGCGGCGCGCAAGGAGCCCCCACCCCCTCACCCCACCGCGCCGGAGCCGCCCGCACGCAAACCCCCTAGTCCCGCGCCACCACGCGGAGCCGCTCGCACGCAAACCACCAGCCCCACACCGCCGCACGGACCGGCACGCAAATTGAGGCGTGTCCGGGAGGTGGGGTGGCTGCGAGGCGGGGGCTGCTCAGCGTGGGGCTGTTGCTGGGGGCGTCATGGTTGTTGGGGCTGTGGCCAGGTGGCGCAGGGAGCGGACCACCGGGATCGTGGCCAGCAGGCCCAGCACCGGGATCAGGAACCCCAGGCGCAGGCCGATCGGGTCGGACAGGGCGCCCAGCAGGACCGCGCCGACCAGGGCGCCGCCGTAGTTGAACAGGTTTACCCGGGCGATTACCTCGTCGCTGTGGCCTGGGGCTGCCTCGCCGGCTGAGCTGAAGGCCAAGGGGACCAGCACGCCTACGCCTATGCCGGTCAGGCCGAAGCCGGCGATTGCGACCGGGATCGACGGCACCGCCACCACTATGCCGCAGCCGGCCGCGCAGATCAGCAGGCAGGCCGCGGCCGATGGGATGCGGCCGAGGCGGGGGACGATGTGGTCGCCGGCCAGCCTCGCTACCAGCACTGCGGCCTGGTAGGCGGCGTAGCCGAGCGGGACCACCGCGGCCGACGCGGTCAGGGAGTCGTCCAGGTAGACCGAGCTCCACGTGCTGACCGCGGAGTCGGCCAGGAAGGCGGTGAAGATGAACGCCCCGCACACCCACACGATGTGCCGGGTGCCGTCGTGCCGTTTTTCGCCGGCGAGCTCGGCCAGCTCGGGCATCACGGTGCGGCCGGGTTCGAGGGAGGTGAAGCTGCCGCCGGCCACCACCGCGGCTACCACGGCGGCCGCGCCTACGGCCAGTGCCGCGGCGTTGCCGGAGGCGCTGAAGCCGGACATCAGCAGCGCGGCGAGGATCGCGGCGGCGGTGTACGCGGCGAACAGCCGGCTCATCACGCTGCGGCCGATCCGCGCCTGCACAAGAACGCCCTGCATGCTGAGGCTGGCGTCGACGGCGCCGAGGCCCACGCCGTACGCGATCAGAATGGCCGTGAAGATTGGCGTCGGGGTGTGGAAGGCCGTCAGGCCGAGGCCGACCGCGACGGTGAGCAGGCCGCCGCTGAGCGCGAAGCGGCTCCCCCACCGGGCCGCCACTTTGTCCGCCAGCACCGAACCGCCGGCCGCCGCTACGCAGACCAGGAGCAGGATCACCGAGACGTACGCGTCGTCGATGCCCTGCCGGTCCTTGAAGGCGGGCAACGCCGTGACCACCGCCGCGTAACCGAAGCCCTGCGCGGCGTAACCGGCGCCGATCCAGGTGGCGCGGCGGCCGGCGCTCGGCTCGGCAGTTTCTTCGTGCGGCATCAGCGAATCATCCTGGCGCTGCCCGTTATTGAAAAGACCTCACGTTCAAGTTGCCGTGCAGGACAGGGCCGGCGGGGCGTTGGCGCCGTTCCAGGCGCCGATGAAGCCGAACGTGGTGCTCGCCGCCGCGGCCAACGCTCCGTTGTAGGACTCACTACGGGCCGTCACCGTCGAGCCGCTCGTGGAGACAGCAGCGTTCCATGCCTGACTGACCGCCTGGCCGTTGCCGAAGGTCATGGTGACGACCCAGGTCCGGATGGCGGCCGAGCCCGCGGTCACCCGCACCTCGCCCTGGAATCCGCCCGACAACTGACTCACCTGGCTGTAGGTCGCCGAGCAGCCGGCCGAGGCGGGAGGCGAGGTGGGCGGGGTTGTCGTTCCCGAACCCCACCGGGTGTCCAGCCAGGCCGCTCGCTGCGTCATCCAGGTGCGCATGACCTGCACCTGACCGGACCATGTCGCGGACGTGTCGGTGATGAACGGGCCGATCATCCGGGTGGCGAGGTTGGGCCAGCGCTGGAAATTGCGGGCGGCCCCGGCGGTGAGCGGCGCGGTGAGTGCGTCGACCCGCGAGTTGAGGGCGCTGGTGGACAGCAAGCCCGCACGCAGTTCCTTCCATCGCGCCTTGAGGCCGGCCTGGAAAGCGGGATCGGTGAGCAGGATCTGGAACCAGTCGCTGGCCTGCGGGTTGCGCGTCTGCTGGTACTGCCAGCCGCTGGTCTGCTCGTTGCCGAAATAGCCACCGGTGCCGAACGTCAGGTCGTAGTCCCAGAGCGGCCCGGCGGTGATAACTCCGTCGCGATCCTTGTAGAAGTAGGTGCTGCGGAGATATGAATCCATCTCCCGGCTGAGCTCGTTGAGAATGATCAGGTCGAGCCAGGATCGGGCGTCGATCCAGCTGCGATAGTGCGCGGTGAAGTCCGATTCGTGCAGCATGTCATGGGATTGCTGGATGTAGGACGTCAGCCAGGCCTTCTGCGCGGCGTTCAGCGGCGACGGATCCTCCGCCTCGAGGTAGTTCCAGCACGTCGCCGACGAGCCGGTGCAGGGCAGCGTCGGCTCCTCCGCGGCCAGCCACTCGTCGATCAGGACGACGGGCAGGTCGTGCTGGGCGTCGAAGTTGCGGGCCACGTAGAGACCGGTCGCTCCGGCCCCGGTGGCGGCCCCGTTCACGTACGCCTGGGCCCGGACCTGAGTGGTCGCGGTGACCGTGAGTGGCGCGCCGTAGAGGGTGGAGGCACCGGTCGGCGCCGTGCCGTTGAGGGTGTAGCGGATATCGGCGCCACTGAAGTAGAGCGACCGGTAGGTGAACCGGCGGATGCCGCCGATCTCCAGAGCCCGCGCGTCGAGGCCGTCGAGCACGCCGGCCACGTCCGCCGCCGGCATCAGATATTTGCGGTCGACCCGGCTGCACAACGCGGCCCGCTGCTCCAGCTCGGCCAGGCCGACCGCGGGCAACGCGTGCAGGTTCATCGGGCCGTCCCGTAACGCACGTCGACCACGGTCGAGTCGTTGATCAGGTCGATGCGCTGGAGCCGGGCCGAGTGCACCGTGCCGAGGGCCAGGGCCGAGAAGAAGTAGGCCACCTCGTGCTGGTCCAGCTCGGTGGAGCGCAACCGGATGATCGACAGCACGCCGAACAGGGCCAGGCCGACGCTGAGCCCGGCGCTGCCCGCGCTGCCGGCCTGCAGCGCGTCGGCAACGGCCAGCACGCCGATGTAGGCGGCGATGACGGGGCAGATAGAGCCCGATGACCAGAATCGTGACGGCCAGCACTTCGGCCCCGAGCAGGGCGATTTCCGGCATACGGCACCCCTGTGGTTAACCTCGAAACTTCCGGAAGCAGACCAGAACTTGAATCGCAGGTTAAGAGTAGGTTTCGACAGATGTCAATATATGGTTCACCCGGAGCTGCCGTTCAGCACGGGCTATGCCTGGCTGAGGCATCGACATGCCGTTCACTGCGTTGCCGAGAGTTCCGGAGAGGTGCGCAAGTTACCGACACGTATCTGTCGGGACTTAAGGCGAAGGCGCGACGCCAGTAGGCTCCGTACAACGATTCTTGCGAGGCAGGGGCTCTACCGGTGTTCAGACGTATCGCCATCGTCAATCGTGGTGAGGCCGCGATGCGGCTCATCCACGCCGTCCGTGAGCTGGCCGCGGAGACCGGGACACCGATCGAGACCGTGGCCTTCTTCACCGACGTCGACCGCACCGCCACCTTCGTGCGCGAGGCCGACATCGCGTACGACCTGGGCCCCGCCGCCGCGCGGCCCTACCTCGACCTCAAGGCCCTCGAGCGCGCCCTGATCGACTCGGGCGCCGACGCGGCCTGGGTCGGCTGGGGCTTCGTCGCCGAGGACCCGGCGTTCGCCGAGTTGTGCGACCGGGTCGGGGTCACGTTCGTCGGTCCGAGCGCGGACGCCATGCGCCAACTCGGCGACAAGATCGGCGCGAAACTGATCGCCGAGGAGGTCGGCGTCCCGGTCGCGCCGTGGAGCCGCGGCCCGGTCGAGACCCTCGAGGCGGCGCTCGAGGCCGCGTCGAACATCGGCTATCCGCTGATGCTCAAGGCCACCGCGGGCGGTGGCGGGCGCGGCATCCGCGTGGTGCGCGACCCCTCCGCGTTGCAGGACGCCTACGAGCGGACCAGCCAGGAGGCGGCGCGGGCGTTCGGCAGCGGCATCGTCTTCCTCGAGCGCCTGGTCACCGGCGCCCGGCACGTCGAGGTGCAGATCATCGCGGACGGGCAGGGCACCGCGTGGGCGCTGGGCGTGCGCGACTGCTCGGTCCAGCGGCGCAACCAGAAGGTCATCGAGGAGTCCGCGTCGCCGGTGCTGCCGCCCGCGCGCATCACCGAGCTGAAGGAGTCGGCCGAGCGGCTCGCCGTGCGGGTCGGTTACCGCGGCGCCGCCACCGTCGAGTTCCTCTACCACCCGGGCGACGACCTGCTCGCCTTCCTGGAGGTCAACACCCGGCTCCAGGTCGAGCACCCGATCACCGAGTCGACCACCGGTTTCGACCTGGTCAAGGCCCAGCTGCACGTCGCGGGCGGCGGCCGGCTCGAGGGCACCCCGCCGGTCGAGCGCGGCCACGCCATCGAGGCCCGGCTCAACGCCGAAGACCCGGACCGCGACTTCGCGCCCTCCCCCGGCCGCATCGCCCACCTCGGCCTGCCCGCCGGCCCCGGCATCCGGGTCGACACCGGCGTCAGCGAGGGCGACTCCATCCCCGGTGACTTCGACTCGATGATCGCCAAGGTCATCGCGTACGGGAAAGACCGCGACGAGGCGCTGGGCCGGCTCCGCCGGGCGATGGCCGACACCTCCGTGATCATCGAGGGCGGCGCGACCAACAAGAGCTTCGTGCTCGACCTGCTCGACCAGCCCGAGGTCATCTCGGGCAGCGCCGACACCGGCTGGATCGACCGGGTCCGCGAGGAGGGCCGGCTGGTCTCGCACAGCAACAGCGCGGTCGCCCTGGCCGCCGCGGCCATCGAGGCGTACGAGGACGAGGAGCGCGCCGAGCGCCAGCGACTGCTGTCCACCGCGTTCGGCGGCCGCCCCCAGGTGCACCACGAGAGCGGCCGGCCGCTCGACCTGAAACTGCGCGGCAACGGATACCGCGTGCGGGTCGCCCGGGTCGGCGCCCACCGCTTCCGGATCGGCATCGAGGCCGGTGACGAGGTTCGCGTCGCCGACGTCGAACTGGAGCGCTTCGACAAGCACACCGGCCGGATCACGGTCAACGGCGAGCGGCACCGGCTGCTCTCCGGCATCCACGGCGTGATCAGCCTGATCGAGGTCGACGGCGTCGCCCACCGGGTCACCCGCGACGAGGGCGGCGTGCTCCGCTCGCCGATGCCCGCGCTGGTCGTGGCCACCCCGCTGCAGGCCGGCGCCGAGGTCGAGGCGGGCGCGCCGGTGCTGGTCCTGGAAGCCATGAAGATGGAGGCGGTGCTCCGCGCGCCGTTCAAGGCCCGCCTCAAGGAGGTGCTGGTCACCGTCGGCAACAAGGTCGAGACCGGGGCCGCGCTGCTGCGCCTCGAGCCGATCGGCGACGCCGCAGCGGTTGCCGAGGCGGCAACCGGCACGATCGAGATCGACCTGCCCGCCGAGCATGCCGAGGTTTCCCTCCCCCGCCGCCTGGAAGACGTGCGCAGCCTGCTGCTCGGTTTCGACGCTGATCCGCACGACGAGCGCCGCGTCCTCACCGACTACCTCGACGCCCGCGGGGCGGCCGGCGCGGCCGGCCGCCGCCCGCTCGCCGGCGAGGTCGAGCTGGTCGAGGTGTTCGCCGACCTGGCCGAGCTGAGCCGCAACCGGCCGGCCGGCGAGGAGGTCAGCAAGGACACCCACGTGCACAGCGCGCGGGAGTACTTCCACACCTACCTGCAGAGCCTCGACGTGGAACGGGCCGGGCTGCCGGAGTCGTTCCAGGCCCGGCTGAAGAAGGCGCTCGGCTACTACGGCGTCACCGACCTGGAGCGCACGCACGCGCTCGAGTCCGCGGTGTTCCGGATCTTCCTGGCCCTGCAGCGCTCGGCCGCCGACGCCTCGGTGATCGCCACGCTGCTGCGCTCCTGGATGCGCGAGTCGCCGCCGGACGAGACGCTGCGTGAGCCCTCCGGCCTGGCCCTGGAACGCCTGGTCGCGGCCACCCAGGTCCGTTTCCCCGCGCTCGCCGACCTGGCCCGCGGCGTGGTGTTCGCCTGGTTCGGGCAACCGCTGCTGCGCCGCAACCGGGCGCTCGTCTACGCCGGAGTCCGCCAGCACCTTCGTTACCTCGACGCCTCGCCGGAGGCCGCCGACCGGTCCGGCCGCATCGGCGAGATGGTGCGGAGCACCGAGCCGCTGGTCCGGCTGCTCGCGCAGCGCCTGATGCGCGACAACCTCGACAACTCGGTCATGCTCGAGGTGCTGACCCGCCGGTACTACGGCAACAAGGGGCTCAGCGACGTGCGCACCGTCGCATCGGCCGGCTGTTCGTTCGTGGTGGCCGAGAAGGCCGGGGCGCTGCTGGTCTCCGCGGCCGAGAAGTTCGACAAGCTCGGCACCGCGCTCGACGGGCTCGCCGCGCTGGCCACCGGCGATCTGGCGGTCGACGCCGACATCTACCTGTCGTGGGAGGGCCAGCCCGCCGACCCCGACACGATGGCCGGCGAGCTGCACGAGATCATCTGCGCGCACCCGCTGCCCGACCGGATCCGCCGGGTGACCGTCGCGGTCGCCGGCCGGCGGGGTGCGGTCATGCACCACCACTTCACGTTCCGCCCGGCCACCACCGGGATGATGGAGGAACGGCTCATCCGCGGCCTGCACCCGTACATCGCGCAGCGGATGCAGATGGAGCGGCTGCGCAAGTTCGACCTCACCCGGGTGCCCTCGGCCGACGAGGAGATCTACCTGTTCCGGGCGGTGGCCCGGGAAAATCCGGCCGACGACCGGCTGGTCGCGTTCGCCCAGGTGCGTGACCTGACCGAGCTGCGTGAGCACGACGGCCGCCTGGTCGCCCTGCCCACCACCGAGGACACCATCGCCACCTGCCTCGACTCGATCCGGCGGGCCCAGTCGCAGCGGCCCAGCGACAAGCGGTTCAACACCAACCGGATCGTCATCTACGTGTGGCCGCCGGTCGCGCTGACCAGCGCGGAGATCGAGATGATCGCCCGCCGGGTGGCCCCGACGACGGCCGGCGCCGGGATCGAGGAGATCTCGTTCATCGCCCGGCTGGCCGGCGGCGATCAGCTCCGCAAGGGCACGGTGCGGGTCGTCTTCGACGCCACCGGCGGCACGTCGCTGACCATCGAGGAGCCGTCCAGCGCCCCGGTCGAGCCGCTCGACGGCTACCGGCAGAAGGTGCTGCGCGCGGCGAGCCGCAACACCGTCTACCCGTACGAGCTGACCGCCCGGCTCGGCGATTTCGTGGAGCACGACCTGGACGCGGCGGGCGTTCTCGTGCCGGTCGACCGGCCGAAGGGACGCAACACCGCGGCCCTGGTCGCCGGCGTGATCTCCACCGCGACCGAGCGCTACCCCGAGGGCGTCGCCCGGGTGATCCTGCTCGGTGACCCGACCAAGTCGCTGGGCGCGCTCTCCGAGCCCGAGTGCCGCCGGGTCATCGCCGCGCTCGACCTGGCGTCCGCGAAGGGCCTCCCGCTGGAGTGGTACGCGCTGTCCTCCGGCGCGCGCATCTCGATGGACTCCGGCACCGAGAACATGGACTGGGTGGCCGCGGCGCTGAAGCGGATCGTCGACTTCACCCAGGCCGGCGGCGAGATCAACATCGTGGTGGCGGGCATCAACGTCGGCGCCCAGCCGTACTGGAACGCCGAGGCCACGATGCTCATGCACACCAAGGGCATCCTGGTCATGACGCCGGACTCGGCGATGGTGCTCACCGGCAAGCAGAGCCTCGACTTCTCCGGTGGCGTGTCGGCCGAGGACAACTTCGGCATCGGTGGCTACGACCGGGTGATGGGCCCCAACGGCCAGGCGCAGTATTGGGCGCCGTCGCTGAACGCGGCCCGGGACGTGCTGATGTCGCACTACGACCACACGTACGTCGTGCCCGGCGAGGACGGCCCGCGCCGTGCCGCCACGACCGACCCGGTCGACCGCGACATCTCGAGCTTCCCGCACCAGGCCCCGGACAGCGATTTCACCACCGTCGGCGAGATCTTCTCGTCGACTTCGAACCCGGACCGCAAGAAGCCGTTCGACATCCGCGCCGTGATGCGCGCCCTGTCCGACCAGGATCACCCGGTCCTGGAGCGCTGGGCGGGCATGGCCGACGCCGAGACCGCCGTCGTGCAGGACGTGCATCTGGGCGGCGTGCCGGTCTGCCTGCTCGGCATCGAGTCGCGTTCGGTGCCCCGCCGGGGCTTCCCGCCCACCGACGGCCCGGACACCTACACCGCGGGCACGCTCTTCCCCCGCTCGTCGAAGAAGGCAGCTCGGGCGATCAACGCGGCCAGCGGCAACCGCCCGCTCGTCGTGCTCGCCAACCTGTCCGGTTTCGACGGTTCCCCCGAGTCGATGCGCAAGATCCAGTTGGAATATGGCGCGGAGATCGGCCGGGCCATCGTCAACTTCCAGGGCCCGATCGTCTTCTGCGTGATCTCCCGCTACCACGGCGGCGCGTTCGTGGTCTTCTCCAAGCGCCTCAACCCGAACATGACGGTGCTCGCCCTGGAGGGCTCGTTCGCCTCGGTGCTGGGCGGCGCGCCGGCCGCGGCGGTCGTCTTCGCCGGCGACGTCAACGCCCGCACCGCGGCCGACCCGCGGGTCCGGGCGGCCGAGGCCCGGGTGGCCGCGGCGTCCGGCGCCGAGCGGGGCGCGTTCGCGGCCGAGCTGGACGAGCTGCGAGCCTCGGTGCGCACCGAGAAGCTGGGCGAGGTGGCCACCGAGTTCGACCGCATCCACTCGATCCAGCGAGCGGTGCAGGTCGGCTCGGTCGACGCCGTCATCAAGGCGGCCGAGATGCGCCCGCGCATCATCGAGGCGATCGACACCCACCTGCGCAAGCAGTGACCGCCCGCGCCCGGATCATTCCCCGGTCCAGCCAGGGATGATCCGGGCCGCGGCGGTCAGTCGGCGGCGGGCAGGCAGCCGCCGTCGGCGGTCAGGCTTCCGTATTCGACGTGGTAGCCGTGGGTGGGGCTCAGGTAGCCGAGGATGCACGCCTGGCCGGTCCAGTTCGCGATCGTGAAGCCGTCGCCGAAGCCCACGTCGTGGGTGGCCGGCTTGCGGACCGTCGAGTCGGGCAGGCCTTTCGCCGTCAGGGCCTTGGTGATCGAGGCCTGGTCGAACTTCTTCGCCTTGTTCAGAGCCTTCAGGGCCTCCTCGGCGGACACCGCGCACTTCACCGCGCCGGGGATCGCCGCCTCCGGCAACGGCTTGCGGTCGAGGTACATCCGGTTGGCCCGCATCTGGCGCTGCATCATCTCGCCGCGGTAGGCCTCGTCGAGATTTTCGTCGGCCGGGTGCGTCAACGGGCTGGTGTGCGGCGGCTCCGCGGTCACGGCGGTGGTGACGGCATGCTTCGGCGTCGGCTTCACCTTGCTGACCGTGCACGGCAGCTCGTCCTTGGGCGGCGTCGTCGTGATCACCGGCACCGGTTTCTCGGTGGCCTCGCCCTGCGGGCTCGAACCGGGCTTGGCGCAGGCCGCCACCGCACCGCCGAGCATCAGAAGAAGGGCCGCCCCGCCGAGAACGGCAGATCGTCGGAAATGCATGTATCCCCCGTTTCTTTCGGGGGCGACCCTACCTTCCATGCGCACCTATCGATCTG
The DNA here is from genome assembly GCF_040638295.1 of Actinoplanes sp. NPDC026619. Classification (NCBI taxonomy): domain Bacteria; kingdom Bacillati; phylum Actinomycetota; class Actinomycetes; order Micromonosporales; family Micromonosporaceae; genus Actinoplanes; species Actinoplanes sp. NPDC026619. The sequence continues at coordinate 206,910 of NZ_JBEZYA010000020.1, read as the reverse complement.
GTGGCACCACCAGCGGATGGCGGAACTCGTCGCTCGCGGCCAGCCGCTCCATCGCTTGCAGATATTGGTCGTGGGTGATGTCACCCGCGGCCACTTGAGCGGTCAGCACGCCCTCCGTGCTGGCCGCCACCTCGTCGGGCGGCGGCGCGACCTCAGCACGCCAGGGCCGCGCGGCCGCGGGCTCGCGGACACCCCGCGACCACACCGCCACGCTGCTGACGGACAAGACGAGCACAGCAAAAGCAAGGAGAAAGACCATCCCCCGTCACCTCCTGGCCCCCATCCTGCCCGATTCGAACACATGATCGAAACCCCTTAGTCAGGTTTGGGTCATAGTCAAAGTGCTGCACTAATCAGAGGTTGAAACCGCCGGAGACCTCGATGTCCTGCGCGGTGATCCACCGCCCGTCGCCGCCGACCAGCGCCGCGACGGCAATGCCCACGTCCTCCGGCTCACCCAGCCGGCCCAGCGCCGTCTTGGCGGCCAGACCCGGGATGACCTCGGGAAACCGCTCGAACGCGTTATCCGCGATCCGGGTCCGGGTCGAGCCGGGCGAGATCGAGTTGACCCGGATGCCGCGCGGGCTGAGCTCCTTGGCCAGATAGCGGGTCAGCGTGACGAGGCCGCCCTTCATCGTGCCGTACGCGGAGTAACCGGGGGTCAGCCCGGAGAGTGACGCCGAGCCACTGGCGATGTTCACGATGGCGCCGCCGTCGGCGAGCAGTGGCAGCAGCGCCTGGGTCAGGAAGTACGGCCCCTTGAGCAGCACCCGCAGGAGCCGGTCGAAGTCGTCCTCGGTGGTCTCGGCGAACATCGCCATGTGCCCGAACCCGGCGTTGTTGACCAGATGGTCGAAGGTGTCCCGCTGCCAGGTGTCCCGCAGCGCGGCGGCGACCGCGTCACGGAACGCCGGGAATGTCGCGGACCGGCCGATGTCCAGCGGCAGGGCGACGGCCACCCCGCCGTCCTTCTCGATGGTGGTCACGGTGTCGCGCGCGCCGGCCTCGTTGCCCTGATAGGTGAGGATCACCCCGGCCCCGCGCTTGGCGATCTCGATGGCGGCACTCTGCCCGATTCCGGAGCTGGCTCCGGTGACGATTGCTACTGACATGACTCAAGGAAACCAGCCTGGCCTGCGGAAACGTTAGAACGATCCGGGCCCTCTCTTGCCCGATCCTCCCAACATACTTTGCCTATATGCTGAGTGGAATAAGGGAGGATCCATGCCGAGTCCCGAACTCCTCTGGTACATCCCGAACCAGGTGCTGCCCGGCCATCGCGGCGACGTCGTCACCGGCGATCACAACAGCCTGGACACCCTCACCGAGCAGGCGCGGGCGCTGGAGGCGTACGGCTGGGGCGGCGCCCTGCTCGGCACCGGCTGGGGCCGGCCGGACACCTTCACCGTCGCCACCGCCCTGGCCGCCCGGACCACCACGTTCCGCCCGCTGATCGCGATCAAGCCGGGCTTCTGGCGGCCGGCCAACTTCGCCTCGGCCGCCGCCACGCTCGACCACCTGAGCAACGGCCGGGTGCTGGTCAACATCGTCTCCGGAAAGGACAACCTGCGGGCGTACGGGGACAGCGAGGGCGACCAGGCCCAGCGCTACGGCCGCACCGCCGAGTTCATGCGCCTGGTGCGCCGCCTCTGGACCGAGGAGAACGTCACCTTCCACGGCGAGCACTTCCACGTCGACAACTCCACGGTGGTGGCCCGCCCGCTGATCCGCCGCCCTCCGCTCTATTTCGGAGGCGCCTCCGAGGCCGCCGAACGGGTCGCCGCCACCGAGGCCGACGTGCAGCTGTTCTGGGGCGAGCCGCTCGACGGCGTGGCCGAGCGCATCGACCGCCTCCGCAAGCTCAGCGCCGGCCTGGGCCGCGAGCACGCCCCGCTCGAGTTCGGCCTGCGCGTCACCACGCTCGTGCGCGACACCACCGAGCAGGCGTGGGCCGACGCCGAGGCGCGGGTGGCCCGGATGCGCAAGGACGACAACCCGCACCCGTCGGTGGGCCAGCAGCGCCTGCTCGACCTGACCGCCCGCGGCGAGGTCCTCGACGACAACCTCTACACCGCCCCCGGCCGGTACGGCGGTGGCGGCGCCGACACCACCTGGCTGGTCGGCTCGGCCGCGGACGTGGCCCGCTCGCTGCGCCGCTACCGCGCCCTCGGCATCACCCACTTCGTGCTCTCCGACACGCCCTACCTCCCGGAGATCAGGCGTCAGGGCGAGCAGCTCCTGCCATTGTTGACCGAGTCCTGAAAGGAAATTCCCGACCATGCCCCAGGTGTACGCATATACCGCGCTCGGCGGCCCCGAGGTGGAGACGTTCCTCGACCTCCCGATCCCCGAGCCCGGCCCCGGTCAGGTGCTGATCCGGGTGCGCGCGGCCGGCGTCAACCCGGTCGACTGGAAGAAGCGCACCGGCTACCGCCCGGCCGGCGCCCCGGTGCCCGAGGTGCCGGCCGTGTTCGGCGGCGAGGCCGCGGGCGTGGTCGAGCGGGTCGGCGAGGGCGTCACCGACCTCGCCCCCGGCGACGAGGTCTTCGGCCAGACCGTAACCGGTGGCTACGCCGAGTACGCGCTGCTCCCGGCCGCCCTGACCGCCCGCCGCCCGCCGGTCGTCTCGTTCGAGGACGCTGCCACCCTGCCGATCGCCGCCGCGACCGCCCACGACGCGCTCGTCCAGCTGGACCTGCCGCCCGGCTCCACGCTGCTGATCATCGGCGCGGGCGGTGGCGTGGGCGTGGCGGCGGCGCAGATCGCCCGGCGGCACGACCTCACCGTGATCGGCACCGCAAGCCCCGCCAAGAAGGACTTCGTCGAGTCGCTCGAGGTGGTGCCGGTCGAGTACGGCGAGGGCGTGGCCGACCGGGTCCGCGCCGCCGCGCCGCAGGGCATCGACGCGATCCTCGACCTGGTCGGCGGCGACGAGCTGGAGACGCTGGCCGCCCTGCTGGCCGACCGCACGAAGCTGGTCTCGGCGGCCGACCGCGCGACGGTAGCCCGGCTGGGCGGCGCCCCGGTCGAGCGGGCCCGCACCCGGGCGGTGCTCGAGCAGGTCGCCGCCTGGGTGGCCGACGGCCTGCTCAACCCGCGCGTGGTCGAGGTCTTCACCCTCGCCGAGGCCCGCCAGGCCCTGCGCCGGGTCGAGGACGGCCACGCCCGCGGCAAGGTCGTCATCACGGTGCCGGCCTAGAAGCTCAGCCGCGCCACTCCTTGGCCAGCAGCTCGAACGAGCGCACCCGGTCGGCGTGGTCGTAGGTCATGGTCGTGACCAGCAGTTCGTCGGCGCCGGTGACCCGGCGCAGCGTCTCCAGGCGCTCCACCACGGTGGCCGGCGAGCCGGCGAACTGCGTCGCCACCCGGTCGGCCACCAGCTTGCGGTCGTCCTCGGTCCACTCGAACCGCTGCGCCTCCTCGATGCTCGGGTAGGGGATGGCGCCGGCCCCGGTGCGCACGCTGCGCACCCAGAGCGGATAGGGAATCGCCAGGTGGCGGGCGGTCTCGTCGTCCTCGGCCACCAGCACGTCGGCGGACACCATCACGTGCGGCTCGCTGAGCGTCGCGGACGGCCGGAAGGCCTCGCGGTAGGCCTCGACCGCTTCCAGCACCCGGGCCGGCGCGACGTGGTAGTTGGCCGCGAACGGCAGCCCGCGCGCCCCGGCCACCCGGGCGCTCTCCCCGCCGCTCGATCCCAGGATCCAGATCTGCAGGTCGGCGCCCTCCCCCGGCACCGCCCGCGCCTCGTTGCCGAGACCGTCGGTGTAGGGCCCGGCGAGCAGGGTCTGGATGTCGCTCAGGGCGGCGGCCAGGTCGGCCGGTTCGGCGCCGGGCTGGGTCAGCAGCTTGGCGAACAGCGCCGAGCGAGCCGACCGCAGGATCGGCTGGAACGAGAACGACTCCGGGATGAGCAGGCCATCCACGACGCGAGAGGACGTGACCTCGACCTCGGCCGGTTCGGCCAGGACCGACTTGCGGCGCTGCGCCGACCGGCCCAGCCCGAGGTCGAACCGCCCCGGATACAACGCGTCCAGCATGCCGAACTGCTCGACCGCGCCGAGCGGCGTCAGGAAGCCGGTCTGCACCGCGCCGGAGCCGAGCCGGATGTGGTCGGTGACCGCGGCGATCTGCCCGAGCAGCAGCGCCGGCTGCGAACTGGCCACGCCCGGCGTCAGGTGGTGCTCGGCCACCCAGTAGCGGTGGTAGCCGAACTGCTCGGCCTGCCGGGCGAGGTCGAGCGTGCGACGCAACGCGTCCCCGGCGGTGCCGCCGGAGACGAGCCCCGCCAGGTCCAGGATCGACAGCGGTACGGTCATCGGTTTCTCCCTACAGGTGTTTCCAGGGTGGGCACCGCGTCGAGCAGGGCGCGGGTGTAGTCGTGCGAAGGCTGATGGAAGACCTCGTCGACGGGGCCGGACTCGACCACCGCGCCGTCCTTCATGACCAGGACCCGGTCGGCGAGGTGATGCACGACGCCGAGGTCGTGCGAGATGAACAGCAGCGCGGTGCCGTCGGTGGCCCGGATGTCGGCGAGCAGGTCGAGCACCTGCGCCTGCACCGACACGTCGAGCGCGGACACCGGCTCGTCGCAGATGATCAGAATCGGCCGGGGCGCGAGGGCGCGGGCGATCGCGACCCGCTGCCGTTGCCCGCCGGAGAGCTGGCGCGGGTGGCGATCGAGCACGTCGGGGCCGAGCCCGACCCGGTCCAGCAGCGGTTCCACCGGCACCCCGCGCGGGAGCGCCTCGGCGACGATCCGCCGCACGGTCCAGCGCGGATCGAACGAGGACAGCGGGTCCTGCGAGATCAGCTGGAGGCGGCGGCGCCGTGAACGACGCCGCCGCTCCGGCACCCCGGACCAGGGCGCCCCCTCGAACGTCACGGTCCCGGAGGTCGGCGCGACCAGCCCGAACAGCAGCTGGGCGACGCTGGTCTTGCCCGACCCGGACTCCCCCACCAGCCCGACGATCTCGCCGCGCCGCACGGTCAGATCGACGTCCGCGACGACGGTCTGCTTGCCGTACCGCTTGCGCAGCCCGCGCGCCTCGATCACCGGCTCGCCCACCGGCTCCGCCGGACGGATATGACCAACTTCGGCCAGGCGTCTCCCCCGCGTCGCTGCCGACGGCACCGCTGTGAGCAATTCTTTGGTGTACGGATGATCCGGCGCCGAAAGCAGCGTGGCCGTCCCGCCGTTCTCCAACACCACGCCATCCCGCATCACCAGAACGCGGTCCGCGAGTCGCGCCACCACGGCCAGGTCATGGCTGAGGAGCACCGCCGGAACGGCGAGAAAACGGTGCCGCATCTCCACCTCCAGAAACAGACTCCCTTTTTCCTATAGCTTAAATAGGATATAAGCAAGGGGTGCGGACGAGATCAATGACTCTGATTGTCTGCCTGGCTGCCGGGTTCACCACGCTGCTCGATCAGGCCGGCCTCAACACCGCCGTCCCGGCGCTGCGCAGCTCGCTCGGCGCCGGGCCGGACGCGGTCGGCTGGATCATCGCGGGCTATTCGCTGGCCTTCGGGCTGGCCCTGGTGCCGGGCGGCCGGCTGGGTGACGCGCACGGCCGGAAGTGGCTGTTCGTGGGCGGGATCACGGTGTTCAGCTCGGCCGCGATCGTGGCCGGCACCGCCCAGCACCCCTGGGTGATCGTGGTCGCTCGGCTGGTGCAGGGGCTCGGCGCCGGCACGGTGAAACCACAGTGATCGGCATCATCCAGGAACTGTTCGACGGGCGGGAGCGGACCCGGGCGCTGGGCGCCTACGCGATCGTCGGCGGTGATCGGGCCGTTCGTCGGGGGCGTGCTGATCGGCACGCTCGGTGACGCGTACGGCTGGCGCTGTGTCCTGCTGTTGAATGTGCCGTTCGGGCTGCTCACGGTGCCGCTGGCGATCAGGTGGTTCCCCGCAACGGCGTGGTGATCGCGATGTTCCAGTTCGGCGCGAACCTGTCGGCGACCCTGCAGGAAGCGCTTGCTGGTCGGCGCTGCGGGCCGCGCTGACCATGCTGCCGAGCGCGGTCACGTTCGCGGCCGCCTCGGCGCTGGGCCGGCGGGTGGTCGGCCGGTACGGCCGGGTCAGCGTGTTCTGGGCGCTGATCGGCTCGCTGCTCGCGGTGACCGCCGCCGGGCTGGTCGTGGCCCACGCCCCGGCCGCCCACCTCGAGCCCGCGCTGATGGCCACCCAGTTCGTGCTGGGCGCGGCGAGCGGCCTGATCGTCTCGCCCAACCAGGCGCTGACGCTCGCCCACACCCCACCCGGCGCAGCCGGCTTGGCCGCCGCGTTCCTGCAACTGGCGCAACGCACCTCGGCGTCGATCGGCCTGGCCGCGGTGGCCGGCGTGGTGCTGGCCACCGCAAACACGCCGGACGGCACACCGGTGGTGCACGGCCTGACCATCTGCGCAGCGATGCTCGCGGCCGGCGCACTGGTCGCCTGGCGCGACAGCCGTCCAGCGCGCGACGGCCGCTCAGCGCGTCGAGCGGGTCGCGACGACGTCGTGGCCGGTGTCCCAGAGCAGCGTGAGCAGGGCTCGCTCGGACGCCGAGTCCAGCCCGGCGACGACAACCGTCGTGCCGGGGTCCCCCGGTCGCATGCTCACCTCGCCGAACCGGCTACGGATCAGCTCGACCAGCGAGTCCGCGAGCCGGCCCGTGACACTGAGCTCGAAGCGTGACACCAGCGCCTCCCTTCGCCGCAAGGGTGCACCGCCGCCCGGGATGAACGCACCACCCGGCGACCGGAACCACCCGGGGTAGCTCAGATGAGGCCGAGGCGGCGGGCGGCTCGGACGGCGTCCTGGCGGCCGCCGACGCCGAGCTTGCGGTAGAGGCTTTTGTTGTACGCCTTGACCGTGTTGATCGACAGGAACAGGGCCGCACCGATCTCGCGCTGGGTGGCGGTGCCCGGCAGCATCCGCAGGATCGACAGCTCCCGGTCGGTGAGTTCCTCGGCGAGGGCCCCGGTTGCGCGGGCGGCGGACCGGCCGATCCGGTTCTCGGCCGCCTCCAGCCAGCCGAGCAGGAACGGCGCTACCGGGTCGTTGTCGGCCACCTCCCGGGCCCGCACCAGCGCGGCCCGGGCTCCGGCGCGACTGCCCGCGGCGAGCTCGGTGTCGGCCAGGAACAGATGACCGAGGACCTGGTAGTGCGGGTGTCCGGCGATCTCGGCGAAACGCAGTCCGCGGGCCAGCGCGACGGCGGCCGACGGTGCGTCGCCGCGTTGATAGCGGCGGCGGCCCTCGACCAGGCGGGTCGTCATGACCAGGTGGGCGGCCGCGGCCTCGCCCCACTCCTGCTCCGCCGCGTCGGCGGCCGGGACCGCGTCGGCGAGCAGCCCGTCGAGCTCGTCGTGCGCCTGGAGCGCCAGGAGGTGGAGGCTCAGCTGGCCGGCCACCTGCAGGTCCACGCCGCGCGACCACTGGCCCCGGCCGCGCATCCGCCAGGTCTCGGCGAGCAGCCGCGCGCCGTCGGCGAATCGCCCGGCCAGGCCGTAGGCCACGCCCAGTGACATCAGGGCGACCGGATGGTCTTCCGTGCCGGCCGCCGCCTCCAGGGCTACCGACCGCTCGGCGAGAGCGACCGCCTCGGTGGGATCGGCCGGGTCGGTGGCGAGTAGCCCGCGCAGGCTGAACTCGGCGGCCCGAGGGCTCCGCCAGCCCTCGACGACGGTGTCCGGGCCGATCTGCCGGGCACAGACGTCGAGCCAGTGGGCGACCCGGTCCCGGTTGCCGCTGACCTCGGCGGCGTAGGTCAGGTTCAGCGCGAGCTGCGGCGTCACCGCCGTCTCGGGCAGTCGTTCGCCGAGCGCCTGGTAGGTCGCCGCCCAGCCGCGGGCGAGGAACCACTGGTGCCGGTCGGCGAGCGGGCCGGCCGCGGCCTCGTCGTCGCCGGCGTCGAGGAAGCAGCGGATCGCGTCGTCGGGCCGGTCGTGCTGCTCGAACCAGCCGGCCGCGCGGCGCAGCACGACCCGGGTGACGTCGCCGGGCTCGAACTCCGGTGACCAGCCCAGGGCGTTGCGCAGCAGGCGGTGGCAGCGGTACCACTCGTGGCCGGCGTCGAGCGCGACCACGAACAGGTCGGCCCGTTCCAGCTCGGCGAGCACGGCCGCCGATCCGTGCACGCCGAGGGCGGCGTCGCAGAGCGAACCGGACAGCAGTTCCAGCGGGGCGGCCCGCACCAGCAGGTCACGCTGGGCCGGGGTGAGCGACGGCAGCACCTCGGCGGTGAAGTAGTCGAACAGGTGCCGGTCGTCGGCCCGGAGCGGCCGGCGCCCGCGCAACGCCAGGCCGGCCAGTTGGAGCCCGGCCGCCCACCCTTCGGTCTGGTCGGTCAGAGCCGCGGCCTCGGCGGCGGCCACCTCGGTGGCGGCCACCGCCGACAGCAGGGCGGCCGACTCGTCGCGGGAGAAACGCAGGTCCTCGGCGCGCAGCTCGGTCAGCTCGCCCCGCACCCGCATCCGGGCCAGTGGCAGCGGCGGGTCGGCGCGGCTGAGCAGGACGACGCGCAGGGCCGGCGGCAGGTAGGTGACCAGGAACTCCAGGCTGTCGTGGAGGGTCCGGTCGGTGATGACGTGGTAGTCGTCCAGGACGAGGACGTGCTCGGCCGGTGACGCGGCCAGCTCGTTCAGCAGCAGCGGCAGCGCCTGCGACATCAGCCCGTCGCCGGCGGCCAGCAACGCCTCGGCCGCGGCCGGGCCGAGGTCGCTCACCTGGCGCAGGGCGGTGAGCACGTAACTCCAGAACCGGACCGGCTCGTCGTCGTTCTCGTCCAGCGACACCCACGCGACCGGTGTGCCGGTGGCCGCAGCCCACCGGCTGACCAGGCTGGTCTTGCCCCACCCGGCGGGCGCGGCCACGACGGTGAGCTTGGTCGCGGTGTCGAGGCGGCTCTCCAGGCGGGTCCGGGGCACGACCGCGTCGCGTACCGGCGGAATGGTGTGTTTGACCGCCAGCAGTGGAGTGGACACGTCGGAAGTCTGGCACCCCGGGTGCTTCCGGCCAACGGGTGCTGCGTGGCCACCCGGGTGATCGCGAGTCTGGGCCCCATGCAGACCGTTCAGGAGCCCGCCGCCCCGACGACATCGGAACCACAGTGGACCCGCCGGAACCTCCTGCGAACCGGCGCCGCCGCCGTGGTCGTCGCGGGAACCGGCGCGCTCGGCTACCGGGTCTACGACACCGCCGTGCTCAGCCCCGGCCGGGGCGACGCCTACGACCCGTGGCAGCACTGGCGCGACGAGCCCGGTCTGCTCGGCGCGGTCGGCGCCGCCGTTCTGGCCGCCAGCCCGCACAACACCCAGCCGTGGATCTTCGGGGTGCGCGCGGACGCGGTCGACGTGCTCGTCGACGCCACGCGCGGAACCGGCACGGTCGACCCCTACCGGCGCGAGCAGCACATCGGCGTCGGCTGCGCGATCGAGAACCTGGTGCTGGCCTGCCGGGCCCGCGGCCTGGAACCCACCGTGACGCTGCTGCCGGACGACTCGCGCCTGGCCACGGTGGCAGTTCAGCCGGGCCGCCCGGCACCCGATCCCCGACACGACGCGATCGGCGAGCGACACACCAACCGCGGCCCCTTCGAGGCCCGGGCCGTCCCGCCCGAGACGCTGGCCGGCCTGGTCGATCCGACCGGGACGGCCGGCCTCGCGGTGCGGTGGATCGCCGAACCGGCGCCCCGCGCGGCGCTGAGCCGACTGCTGAACGACGCGGCGGCTGCCCTGGTCGCCGACGAGCAGCAGTCGCTGGACAACTTCGCCTGGTTCCGCTCGCACGACGACGACATCCAGCGGCACCGGGACGGTCTCACGCTCGGCGGCCAGGGGTTCGGCGCGGTCAAGCTGGCGCTCGCCAAGCTGCTGCCGGCCTCGTCGCGCGCCGCCGGCGACCAGTTCTGGCTGAAGCAGACGGCCGACGTGCACACCGCGACGGCCGCGGCCTACGGCGTCATCACCACCGGCACGCCCGACGACCGGGCCACCCAGCTGACCGCCGGGCGGCTGCTGGAGCGCATCCACCTCACCGCGACCTGCCAGGGCATCGCGCTGCACCACATGAACCAGATCACCGAGCGGATCGACCGGGAACGCAGCGCCGGCGCGACCCCGGCGTTCGCCCCGCGGTTCGCCGAGCTGCTGCCACCGGGCGAGCAGCCGCTGCTGACGTTCCGGGTCGGTTACCCCCGGCGCCCGGCCGCACCGAGCCCACGCCGGGCCACCGACCAGGTCATTCGATAAACACACGAACGGAGATCGTCATGATCGAGCAAACCACCGTCGCGATCGTCGGCGCCGGGCCGACCGGACTGCTTCTCGCCGGCGACCTGGCCCGAGCCGGCGTGGAGGTGACCGTGCTGGAACGGCGGGGCGCCGAGTCCAACCTGACCCGAGCGTTCGGCGTCCACGCCCGCACCCTCGAGCACCTCGACGCCCGCGGGCTGGCCGACGAGGTCATCGCCACCGGCGCGCCGGTCGACCGGCTCCGGCTCTTCGACCACCTGCGGATCGACCTGTCCACGCTGCCGACCCGATTTCCGTACCTGCTGATCACGCCGCAGTACAACGTCGAGCGGGCCCTGGAGAAGCACGCGGTGGCGGCCGGGGCGCGGATCATCCGGGATGCCGAGTTGACGGCGCTGCGCCAGGACGAGGACGGCGTCGACCTGACCGTCGGCGGCACGACGATCCGGGCGGATTACGCCGTCGGCGCCGATGGCGTGCACAGCGCCGTACGGGAAGCTCTGGGTCTGCCGTTTCCCGGCCGGGCCGTGCTCACCTCGATCATGCTCGCCGACGTGCGCCTCGCCGATGCGCCGGCGGATGTGCTCACGGTCAACGCGGTCGGTGACGCGTTCGCGTTCGTGGCGCCGTTCGGCGACGGCTGGTACCGGATCTTCGCCTGGGACCGCCTCAACCAGCTACCGGACACCGCCCCGCTGACCCTCGACGACATCCGCGACGTGACCCGGCGCGCGCTCGGCACCGACTTCGGCCTCGCCGAGGCGCGCTGGATGTCGCGCTTCCACAGCGACGAGCGGCAGGCGCCGCACTACCGGCAGGGCCGCGTCTTCCTGGCCGGGGACGCCGCGCACGTGCACTCACCGGCCGGCGGGCAGGGCATGAACACCGGCCTGCAGGACGCCGCGAACCTCGGCTGGAAACTCGCCGCGGCGGTGCGGGGCCGGGCGCCCGACGGGCTCCTCGACACCTACGAGAGCGAGCGCCACCCGGTCGGCCGGCTCGTGCTGCGCAGCAGCGGGGCGATCATCCGGATGGCGATGGTCCGGTCGCGGGCCGGGCGGCTGGCCCGCAACGTCATCGGCGGCACCGCGCTGCGCCTGCCGCCGGTGGCGCACAAGGCCGCGGGCACGATCTCCGGCATCGGCATCGACTACCCGCACGCCCCGCGGGCCGCGGACTGCGCGCTGCGGGACGGCCGGCGGCTGTACGAGGTGCTCCGGGACGGCAGGTTCGTACTCCTGGCGCCGCCCGGTTTTGAAAGCCGGGAGAAGCACATCGAGCTCGCCACGCCGACCGACGCCGCCACCGGATTGACCCTGGTGCGCCCGGACGCCCACGTCGCCTGGCGCGGCGACCCGGCCGGTCTGCCCGCCGCGCTCGACCGGGCGATCCGTCGTTGACAGGGCGATCCGTCGTTGACAGGGCGATCCGTCGTTGACAGGGCGATCCGTCGTTGACAGGGCGATCCGCCGTTGACAGGGCGATCCGTCGTTGACAGGGCGATCCGCCGTTGACAGGGCGATCCGCCGTTGACAGGGCGATCCGCCGTTGACAGGACGATCCGCCGTTGACAGGGCGATCCGCCGTTGACAGGGCGATCCGCCGTTGACAGGGCGATCCGCCGTTGACAGGACGGTTAAAACTATATAGCCGATAGGACTTGTAAGCATTGCGGAAGCGGTCATAGCGTGGCCGGTGTGGGCAATCGCCCGGCCCGCTGATCGATGGGACGTGACATGACTTCTGCGTTGCACCTCGCGGTTGCGCTGGATGGCACCGGCTGGCATCCGGCCTCCTGGCGCTCACCGGGCGCCCGGCCCGCCGACCTCCTGACCCCTGGCTACTGGGTCGATCTGGTGAAGGAGGCCGAGGCGGGCACGCTCGACTTCGTCACCATCGAGGACGCCCTCGGCCTGCAGTCCGACCGCCCCGACGGCCCCGACGAGCGCACCGATCACGTCCGCGGCCGCCTCGACGCGGTGCTGATCGCCTCCCGGGTCGCGCCGCTGACCTCGCGCATCGGCCTGGTGCCGACCGCGACCGTCACCCACACCGAGCCGTTCCACCTCTCCAAGGCGCTGGCCACGCTCGACTACGTCTCGCACGGGCGGGCCGGCTGGCGGGTGCAGGTCTCCGGGCGCGCCCACGAGGCCGGGCACTTCGGGCGGCGCACGCTGCCGGTGCTGCGGCCCGGGGCGTACGACTCGCCGGCCGCGGCCAAGGTGGTCGAGGAGCTGTTCGAGGAGGCCGGCGACTACGTCGAGGTGGTGCGGCGGCTCTGGGACAGCTGGGAGGACGACGCGGAGATCCGCGACGCCGCCACCGGCCGCTTCATCGACCGGGCGAAACTGCACTACATCTCGTTCGACGGCAGGTACTTCAGCGTCAAGGGCCCCTCCATCACACCCCGGCCCCCACAGGGACAACCGCTGGTCACGGCGCTGGCGCATGCCTCTATTCCGTACGCCTTCGCGGCGCACTCGGCCGATCTCGCCTACGTGACCCCGGGCGCCGCCGACCACGCCCGCAAGATCGTCGCCCAGGTGCCGCTCCCGCACGTCTTCGCCGACCTGGTCGTCTTCCTCGCCGACACCGAGCAGGCCGCACGCGATGCCAAGGAGCGGCTGGACACCCTCGACCGCGCCGTCTACACGTCCGACGCCGCGATCTTCACCGGCACCCCGGCTCAGCTCGCCGATCTGCTCCTGGACTGGCAGGCGGCCGGGCTCACCGGCTTCCGGCTGCGGCCGGGGCGGCTGCCCGACGACCTCGTGCAGATCACCCGCGGCCTGGTGCCGGAGCTGCGGCGACGCGGCGCCTTCCGGACGGCGTACGAGTCGTCCACCCTGCGCGGGCTGCTCGGCCTGGACCGGCCCGCCAACCGCTATGTCTCGCGTGTCGACGAAGGAGCCCGCGTTGCCTAAGCAGATCCACCTCGCCGCGCACTTCCCGGGCGTCAACAACACCACCGTGTGGAGCGATCCGCGCGCCGGCAGCCACATCGAGTTCGAGTCGTTCGTGAAGCTCGCGCGGACCGCCGAGCGCGCCAAGTTCGACTTCTTCTTCCTGGCCGAAGGGCTGCGGCTGCGCGAGCAGGGCGGCCAGATCTACGACCTGGACGTGGTCGGGCGGCCGGACACCTTCACCGTGCTGGCCGCGCTGGCCGCGGTCACCGAGCACCTCGGCCTGGCCGGCACGATCAACTCGACCTTCAACGAGCCGTACGAGGTGGCCCGGCAGTTCGCGTCGCTCGACCATCTCTCCGGTGGCCGGGCCGCATGGAACGTGGTCACCTCGTGGGACGCGTTCACCGGGGAGAACTTCCGGCGCGGCGGCTTCCTGGCCGAGTCGGACCGCTACAGCCGGGCCACCCAGTTCCTGGCCACCGCGGCCGAGCTCTTCGACTCCTGGCCGGCCGGCGCGATCGTCGCCGACCAGGAGTCCGGCGTCTTCCTGGCCGACGGCTCGGCCGGCAGCTTCCGGCACACCGACGAGCACTTCGACATCGCCGGGCGCTTCAACGTGCCGCGCAGCCCGCAGGGCCGGCCGGTCATCCTGCAGGCCGGCGACTCGGACGCCGGGCGGGAGTTCGCCGCCGCCACCGCCGACGCCATCTTCAGCCGGCACGGCACCCTGGTCGAGGGGCAGAAGTTCTACGCCGACGTGAAGCGCCGGCTGCCGGCCTACGGCCGCGATCGGGACTCGCTGAAGGTGCTGCCGGCGGCCACCTTCATCCTCGGCGACACCGACGCCGAGGCCCAGGAAAAAGCCGCGGTGGTACGCCGTCAGCAGGTCAGCGGCGCGACGGCGATCAAGCTCCTGGAGCAGTTGTGGAACCGGGATCTGAGCTCCTACGACCCCGACGGTCCGCTGCCGGCGATCGACCCGGACGTCTCGGACAGCCACATCGCGAAGGGGCGGGCCAGCGTGCGGATGCACCGCGATCCGGTCGCCACCGCCCGCGAGTGGCGTGCGAAGGCCGAGGCGGAGAAGCTGTCCATCCGCGACCTGATCGTCGAGGTGACCAACCGGCAGACGTTCATCGGCGCGCCGGCCACCATCGCCACCGAGATCAACGACCTGGTCCAGCAGGACGCGGCCGACGGCTTCATCCTGGTGCCGCACGTGACGCCGGACGGCCTCGACGAGTTCGCCGACACGGTCGTGCCGCTGTTGCAGGAGCGCGGCGTGTTCCGTACCGAATATGCCGGACCCACCCTGCGCGACCACCTCGGCCTGGCGCTCCCCCGCTGATTGTCGTCAGGCCGGGGTTGCCCCGTAGACCAGCCGCAGGATGGCGTCGGTGAGGGTGTCGACCAGCTCGTCCTCGTCGTTGGCGGCCGGATCGGCGAACGCGTCGGCGAACGTCGTCAGCCGTAGTTTGATCGCCATCGTGGCGAGCAACGCGGGCGGGCCTTGCACGGTGAGGCCGGCCCGCGCGTCGCGTTCGATGCGGTGCCCGAACGCCGAGCAGCCCTCCTCGACCAGCCGCTCACGCACGCCCATCACCTCCGGCCCCGGATCAGGGGCGAGGAACACCTCGCGCAGCCAGCGCCCTTCGACCTTCCAGCGCTTGAGGGACAACATCAGTCCCTCGCGCAGGGCCGCCCGGTCGAGGCCGTCGGAGTCGAGCCACTCCTTCATGTCGGCGTCGGTCTGGCCGATCGCCCGGTCGCTCAGCGCGGCCAGCAGCGCCTGCTTGGACTCGAAGTAGAAGTAGAACCCCGAGCGCGCGATGCCGGCCGCCCCGGCCAGCTCGTCGATCGTCACCTGGCCGATCGGTTTCTCGCGCAGCACCACCCGGGCGGCGTCGAGCAGGGCTTGCTCCCTCTGATCACCCTTCGTGGGGGCGCGGCGGCTTCCGATGGCAGGCACACCGCGATCGTACCTGCTGCATTCGACATCACATCTTTGGTTTTCGACACAGTGTTGAGAATGCTCGCCAGCGAGTCTACGTTCGGATCCATGCCTCTCCAGTCGTCACGCATGGCCCTTCCGGTCTCGTGCTACGTCGTGCTATTGGTGTCTGCACTGCAGACCCTGGTGGTGCCGGTCGTCTCGAACATCCAGGCCGACCTGGGCGTCTCGGCCACGTCCGCGAGCTGGGTCGTCACCGCCAACCTGCTCGCCGCCGCGGTGCTGACCCCGATGCTCGGCCGCCTCGGCGACCTGTACGGCCGCCGGCCCGTCATGCTCGGCGTCCTGGTGATCGTGCTGGCCGGCTCGGTGCTCGCCGCCACCACCTCCAACCTGCCCCTGCTGCTGGTCGGCCGGGTCATGCAGGCCGCCAGCTTCGGCCTGTTCCCGCTGTCGATCGGCGTGCTCCGCGAGGAGCTGCCGGCCAAGCGGCTGACCGGCGCGATGGCCACGGTCAGCGGCATGCTCGCGGTCGGCGCCGGCCTGGGGCTGACCGTGACCGGCCTGCTCATGCAGAACGGCGGGGATTACCACCAGCTGTTCTGGCTGGCCACCGGGCTGAGCCTGATCGGTGTGCTGGGCGTGCTGACCCTGCCCCGCCGCGCGGCCGTGGCCACCGGCACGCTCGACTGGATCGGCGCCGGGCTGCTCGGCCTCGGCCTGGTGCTGCTGCTCATGCCGCTCGAGGAGGGCAACAGCTGGGGCTGGGGCTCGATCAAGGTGATCGGCTCGCTGATCGCGGCCGTCGTCGTGCTGGTCGTCTTCCTGCTGGCCGAGCGCCGGATCAGTCAGCCGCTGGTCACCACCCGGATGCTGACCCACCGCCCGCTGGTGATCGCCAACGTGGCCGGCCTCTTCCTCGGCTTCTCGATGTTCGCGATCTTCCTGGCCGTCTCCTACCTGGTGCAGACGCCGCCCGCGATCACCGGCTACGGCTTCGGCTCCACGGTGCTGGCCGCCAGCGTCGTCTACCTGCTGCCGGGCACCGCCGCCGGGGTGTTCACCGCCCCGCTCGGCGGCCGGCTCGTCGGCCGCTTCGGACCGAAGAACACCCTGGTGACCTCGGCCCTGCTCGCCTTCGCCGGCTTCGGGATGCTGATCTTCCTGCACTCCGCGACCTGGGAGATCATCGTCGGCGCGTTCGCGGTCAACACCGCGGTCATGTTCGGCTACGCCGCACTGCCGGCCCTGCTCATCGCGAACGTCTCCCCCGCCGAGACCGGCATCGCCAACAGCGTGAACTCGATCTCCCGCTCGATCGGCATGTCGCTGGGCACCGCGTTCGTGGTCACCATGCTGACCCGCAACCTGATCCCCGGCGCGCCGGTCCCGCTGCCGCACGAGTCGCAGTACACCGCGGTCTTCGTGACCGGCGCCGTGCTCGGCCTGATCGCCGCGGCCCTGGTCGCCTGGGCCCTGCCCCGCAACCGCCCGGTCCCGCTGACCACCCTGGAGGTCGAGGAGGAGGAGATCTTCAGCGCCGCCGGCCTGGAGGTCCCGGCCGACCTGGTGGCGAAGCAGCGCGGGTAATCCCGTTGGCAGCAGCGCGGCCCGGCACAGACAAGTGCCGGGCCGCGACCTTATGGGGTCGATGTGCTGATCGGCAGACTGCGCGTCAGCGGACCACGGTCACCGGGCAGCTCGCGTACGCCGCCACGTGCTGGCTCACCGAGCCCATCACCAGGCCGGCGAAGCCACCGTGGCCGCGGTTGCCCACCACCAGCAGGTCGGCGCCGGCCGACTCCTCGATCAGGACCTTGGCCGGCCGCCCCTGCTTGACCGCCGGGGTCACCCGCACCGGCGGGTCGTCGCCGAGCTCCTCCTTGATGACCTGGACGAGGTCTTCCGCGGTGCGCTGGCTGGTGTCGGGCACGTAGTGCTCGGACACGCTGACGCTGCCCGCCGGTGGCAGCAGGGTGTGCTCCCAGACGTTGAGCACGACCAGGTCGGCGCCGTGATCGGCCGCCTCGGCCGCGGCCCAGGCCAGGGCTTTCCGGCTGCTCGGGGATCCGTCCACGCCGACCACGATGGACCGCCATGCGCTCATCGCCGCCCCCTTCCCGGGGTGATGGTGTCCTCACGCTAATGCACACATCGACACATCGACACCCCCAGTTGCGGCCCGGTCACAATCGGTTTAGCGTCCAAACAGATGTGATCTGGATCTCATGGCTGGAGGTTGCCGTGGCCACGACGACAGTCGAATCGGTCTCTCCCGAATCCGGCCAGGACGAACGCCGGCCACTGATGGACAGCCGGGCGCTGCTGATGATGAACCTCGGGTTCTTCGGGGTGCAGTTCAGCTTCGGCCTCACCCAGTCCGCGGTGAACCCGCTGTTCCTGCTGATCGGCGCGAACCCCGACCAGCTCCCGATCCTCAACCTGGCCGGCCCGGTCACCGGCTTGATCATCCAGCCGCTGATCGGCGCGATCAGCGACCGCACCTGGCATCCGCGCTGGGGCCGCCGCCGCCCGTTCATCACGGCCGGCGCGCTGCTCTGCGCGGTGATCCTGTTCCTGTTCCCGTTCGTCGGGGTGCTCTGGCTCGGCGTGATCTGCTTCTGGCTGCTCGACATCGGCAACAACACGTCGATGGAGCCGTACCGGGCGTTCATCTCCGACCGATTGCCGAAATCGCAACTGGCTCGTGGCTTCCTGACGCAGAGCATGTTCACCGGCGCCGGCGCGGTCCTCGCCAACGTGTCGCTGTTCCTCCTGCAGAAGGTGAACGCGCTCGACAAGACGGCCGGGAACGGCGTGCCGTACTGGATGTTCGTCTGCTTCATGATCGGGACGATCTGCATTCTGGTGTCCGTCCTGACCGCCATGGCGCGCACCAGGGAACTGACACCGTCGGACGAGGAACTCGAGGAGATCCGGACTGCGCCTCGGGGCGCGGCCGACGCCGTACGGGAAATTGCTTCTGCGGTAAGGGCGATGCCGGTCGCCATGCATAAGATCGGCGTGGTTTTCGCTTTTCAGTGGTACGCGATGTTCGTCTATTGGCAGTTCCTGGCGGTCAGCCTCGGCGAAACGGCGTTCAACGCGAACCCCGAGCAGGGCGGATCGGGCTGGGACGCGGCGATCGCGTGGAGCGGCCTGGAGAACGGCGCCTACAACTTCGTCACCATGATCTCGGCGCTGTTCCTGGTCATCGCCGCCCAGCGAATCGGCGCCAAGCGCGTGCACGCGATCTCACTTGCCCTCGCCGCCGGCTCGCTGATCTGGCTCGCGCACATCGGCAACCAATACGTCGCGCTCCTTCCGATGATCGGCATGGGCATTTTCTGGGCCAGCGCCGTCGGCGTGCCCTACCTGATGGTCGCCAGCATGGTTCCGGCCAAGCGCACCGGCGTCTACATGGGCATTCTCAACATGATGATCGTCGTGCCGATGCTGGTGCAGACGGTCACGTTCGGCTGGATCTTCAACCACTGGCTGGACGGCAAGGGCAGCAACGCGATCCTGCTGGCCGGCGTGCTGCTCGGCATCGGCGCCATCGCGATGCTCTGGGTCAACCCGCCGGCCGAGGCCGACGAGTCGCCGATCATGCCGCTGGGCGGAAAGCGTTCGATCACGGTGTACGACCGGGTCGTCGTCGGCTCGGACGGCACCCCCACCAGCCTGTACGCCGTGGACCGCGCGGCCGAGGTGGCCCAGGCCGCCCAGGCCCGCCTGGTCGTGGTGACCGCCTATTCGTCATCGGCGCCGTCCTCTTCCGTTGCCGGCGCACACCGGGACATCCACGGCGTCGACGCGGCCCGGGAGGCTCTCGGCAAATCGGTCACGGCGCTGACCCGGGAACGGGCCCGATTCATCGACCAGCGCCTCGTCGACGGCGATGCCGCGCAGGCGCTGCTCGACGCGGTCGGCAACGATCCCGCCAATCTCATCGTCGTCGGCAACCGCGGGCTGGGCGCGGACGAGGGACAGATGCTGGGGTCGGTGCCCGCGGCGGTTGTCCGCCGGGCCATCTGCGACGTGCTGGTGGTGCAGACGTCGGCGCTCGACGAGGATCGGGTGTTCACTGCAGGTGCTCGTCCAGCACGCCCAGAACCTGATACAGCAGAGCCGCCGCCCGGGCCGGATGCTGATCGATGATCCGGCGGGCGCGGTCCAGCCGGGCGGCGAGCTCCGTGCGGTCTCCCTCCGCCACCTGATCGAACGCGGCGTCGGCGTCGGCCAGCAACTGATGGACGAAACCGAGCGGCGGGCCGGACCGCCCGGTCTCGCCGCCGGTCACGTAGGTCGCGGTCACCAGGCCGCAGACCAGGCGATGGGCGTTACGCCAGTCGGTGGTCGACGCGCCGTCGGGCAGGTGGTCCCAGACCAGGCCGGCCAGGTCGGTGAATTCGCGGCGCAGTTGCTCGCTGTTCGTCGTCGCGGCGGCGTTGAGGAGGACATCGAACAGCACGGCGGTGAAGTCGGGGCCACGATGGCTGCCGGTCCGGCCCGGGTCAGCGAACGACAGCTCGATCCGATGATCGTCGGGCGCGGCCACCGGCGGTGAGCCGTCGGTGTGCGGCGGCCGGACGATCTCCTGCCGCGCGGCGAGCCGGCCGAGAATCCGTAGCAGATAGGCGAACCCGAGATCGGTGTTTCCGAAGCTCGCAGCCAGGTTGTGCACCAGGATTCCGGCAATGACCACGCTCGTGTAGTCGGCGTGGTCACTCGGCCAGGGCAGCCGCTCGAGCGGCCAGCGATGATCTCCGAAGGTGGCGAGCCGTGACCAGTAGAACCGCGCCAGTTCCATCCGCAGCTGCAGCGCCTGAGCGAGTCTTGCCTGTTCCGGGTCGAGCAACCCGAGGAGACGAGTTCGTGTCGACGTCAGCTCCCGGACCACGTCGAGCACCAGCCAGGTGAAGTACGGGTCCGCGACCGGCGCCGCCAACCCTTCGGCCTGCCTGATGCCCGACGCCGAGGTCTCGATCTGCGGCGCCCCGGCGATCGGCCCCCACGCCCAGCCGCACGAGACGTAGCTCCGGTCACCGGATCCGGGTGGGGCGACGCTGCCGACCGTCACGTCCTCGAGGAGCCTGGCCCGGAGCTCCGCGATCTCCGATCGGTACTCGCCGAGAACGGCCCGCAGGTCCCGGTGCTCCTGCTCGATCAGCCGGTGCAGAGCGGTGCCGGAGGGCGACTCGTCGTCGAAGAGGGTCACCGCGAAGCTACGCAACAGGCCGATCATGGCTACGGAGAGCCGGACGCTCGCGAGTTTCTCGAGCCGCTCGGCCTCGGCCGTCGCGCTGTCGTCGGAGACCTCCGAGCGAAACACCCGGCCGAACCCGATCGCGGCCAGGGACATCTGAATTCCGATCGCGAAGGACTCAACGACCTCGACCCCCTCCTCTCCGGCCTCGAACGTCGGCCTTCCCTCCACGTCGGCGTAGCGCGTCATGTAGGCGGTCTGCGCCCGGATCAGCCGCAGCGGCGCGGAGTGGCGGTCGCCGATGATCTGGAGCGGCTCCAGTGCTTCCTCGCTGGTCGCGTCGGGGACGTCGATCCGGTACCGCGGCTCCTGCGTCGCCGGCCAGAGGAGGCACAGCAACTGCCGGGCGTCACTGACCGAGTTGCTCTGCGCCGGCCCGCCGAAGATGTAGGCGCCGTCCCGGAAGGAAAAGCGGGCCACCGTGCGCCAGAATTCGAGGATCTCCCGATGTGGTTGGAGCGTCACGACGCCGTTCCTCCGTCCCCGGTCCAGCTCAGCTGGGCCGCCTGGCGCTCCTGAGGGCTCAGCGAATGCCGCGGCTGGCGCGCGGCGAGAGCCAGCAACTGTTCCAGATCGGTGCCGTGCGGCCAGATCCATCGCATTACCGGTACGTCGACGACGAGCCGGCCGTCGGCGGTGAAGGCGAGGCCGGTCACCGGCCCGGCTGACTGCGGAGTCGCGTGGAGAAAGGCGCAGTCCCGGCCCCAGAGCCAGACCGATCCGCTGCTCGTGCCGGTCGCGAAGCGGCCGTCGGGCGCGAACGCGGCCGCCGTGATGCCGGCGGCGCCGCTGGTTCGCAATACCTGCCGCGAACCGTCCGGCTCGATCACCTCGACCAGCACGCCGCTGCGCACCATCGTCCGCCCGCCCGGCACGGCGGCGAGAACGCGGCCGTCGGCGTCCCGTTCCCCGGCCGCCACGATTCCGTCCACGGTTCCGCCGGCCGGCACGACCTGGAGGCGGCGGCCGTCCGGGTCCCAGATGCGCACCGTGCGGTCGAACGATCCGGTGGCCAGCCGGCCGTCCTCGTCGAAGGCCACGGCCGAGACCGGACCGGTGTGGCCGGTCAGCACCTGCGGCGCCGCGGTGCGCACCACTCGCACCACGCCGTCGTCGAGACCGCAGGCAAGCCGGCCGTCCTTCGCGAAAGCCAAGGCGGTCACGGTGCCCGGATAGGCCGCCCGGAAGTCGACCTCCCCGGCGGCGTCCCAGACCACGACGCCACCGTCTCGACCCGCGGCGGCTATGCACCCGCCAGGGCCGGCCGACACCGCGAACACCGCATCATGGTGCCCGCGCCGCCTGCCGATCTCCCGTCCCCGCGCGTCCCAGACCTGGACGGCGCCGTCACCGAAGCCGGCCACCAGACCGCCGTCGGCCGTCACCGCCATGGCATAGACCGGGCTGCCTCCGCGGTGGAACACCGTCGCGTCGCCCAGCTCGCGGTCCGTCACCCGCACCGACCCGTCACCGGCGCTGATGAACCATCGGCCGTCCGGAGTGCCGGCGAGCCGCACGATGCCCCAGCCCGCGATCCGCAGCACACCGGTCTCCCGACCGCCGGCGTCCCAGCTCCGGACGGTGCCGTCCATCGACGCCGCCGCCAGCCCGCCGTCCGGATCGACGGCCACCGCCGTGACGGAGTCCGGAAGCCCGCCGAGGTCCGGCGCGTCCGACCGCTCCACCACTCCGTCCGCGCCGCCCACCACCAACCGGCCCGACCGGTCGAAGGCGAGCGCGGTGACGCCGGAAGAGCAGCGCAGCACGCGAACCAGGCCCTCGGCGAGGGCCAACTCCAGGGCGGACACGGCGAGCGTGGTCGGCGACAGTTCGGTGCACGCGGCCAGGGCGAGAGCGAGAGCTGTCTCCGGCGCGCTGGGCAGCATGGTCATCGCCTCGCGAGCGACCAGGTCGGCCCGGCGGTCCAGTTCGCCGGCCTGGTTGCGCTGCGACTCGTCGAGGAACTCGCGCAGCTCGGCCGGCAGACCGTGGCCGTCGCCGGCCCAGCTCAGCGCGTCGACCAGGCGTGCCCCGCTGATCAGGTACTCCGGGTTCCGGTCGGCGCGCAGCCAGGCCCGGGCCATCGGCGACAGCTCGGTGAGGCGGCGCAGGTTCTCCTCGTGGGCCACGATGTGGTCGCTGAGCGGCTGCCACTGGCGCAGCAGGGCCTCGTGCGCGATGTGATAGACGGCCTCGTCGTCGACGGCGTCACTGACCAGCAGCCGGGCGTCGACGAACGCCTGGACCACGCGCCGCTGCCGGTCGTCGAGCGACGAGGAGCGTACCGGCTGGCGGGTTGTTGCCCCGCCGGGGCTGATGGTCACGAACCGCAACAGGGTGTCCAGGCAGAAGTCCAGGGTCTCGCCACCGAGCTCACCCACCGCGGTCTGCGCCTGCCGGGTGATCGCGCCGGACACGCCGCCCCCGGCCTGGTACTCCCGCCAGGTGATGTGCCGGTCCCGCGCGGCGCTCCGATAAAGGTCGCTGAGCAGGTAGCTCAACAGCGGCAGCGCGTCGCCGCCGCCCGCGTCCCGGACGATCTCGTCGACCAGGCCGTCGTCGAACTCGGTGGCGGTCAGCCGGGCCGGCTCCTTGACGACCTCCCGGATCTCCCGGGCGCCCAGCACGTTGACCATCAGCGGCTGCCGGAAGAGGTCGCGGCCGGGCCCGTGCTGGAACGCGCCGACCGTGTCCGACCGGACCGTCGCGACGATCCGCAGCCGTGGATCCCACTCGAGCATCGCCTCGAGCATCGCGAGAAAGGAGTGCCGGTCCTCCTCCACGCAGAGCGTCACCGCCTCCTCCAACTGGTCGATCACCAGCAGGAGCCCGCGCGATCCGGCACGCAGCGTCGCCAGCGCGGCGAGCGCCGCCTCCGGCCGGGGCAGCGGATCGCCGGCCTGGGCCGCTGTCCGCACCGCGCCGGCCTCGACGGTCACGCCGAGCACTGCGGACAGCTCACCGACTGCGTTCCCACCCGGCGTGAACGGCTCGACGATCCGCACCTCGGATCCCCGCAGGGCCGGCAACAGTCCGGCGAGCACCAGCGACGACTTGCCCGAACCGGACGGCCCGACCACCGGGACGAAACGTGCCGACGGGGCGCGCGCCTGCCGCACCCGGTTCACCAGCTCCTGCACCTCGGTGCGCCGGCCGAAGAACACCCCGGCCCACCTCTCGGTGTACGCCAGCAGGCCCGGATAAGGATTGTCGCCGGTCCACTCCGGACGCGTGACGCCGCTGCGCAACATCACCCACGCGGCCCGCGCCCCCACCCCGGCCAGCAACAGGACGCCGATCAGCGGCGCGTGCTCGGCCACCGGCCGCAGGGCGCTCGGCCAGTGCTCCGGATCGCCGGTGACCAGATTGGTGATCAGACCCATGCCGGTGCCGAGAAGGAAGACACCAAAACCCGTCCGGTGGTCACCCAGCCTCGGCCGGCGCATCCAGAAACTCCGCCCTGTCGCGTCCTGTTCCTCAGGTTAGTGCCTGCATGCACCGATTTTGCTGGGGTGTGCAGCGACCGGCTTCGTGAGATCATCGCGGCATGAGGCGGCGATCGATGGCCGATGTCCTCGGCCGGCGTTACGACGATTTCTTCCGTGACCGTGCTCCTGTGCCGTTCGAGGTCGTGACCCCCGACGGCAAGACCCACTCGTTCGGCGTCTCCGAGGGTTCGCCCCCCAGGTTCACCCTGCTCCCGCGCGACGAAGCGGGCCAGGAAGCGTTGCTCTCGCTCGACCAGTTGCAGGTGGCTCTCGCGTACCTCCGGGGTCATCTGGAAGTCGAGGGCGACATCGTCGCCGTGCTGAACATGCGCCAGTTCTTCTCGGACTTCCATCCGATCGCCTTCGCCGGCCGGTGGCTGCCGTCGCTGTGGCAGGGCAAGAGCGAACACGACCGCCGGGCGATCTCGCAGCACTACGACGAGGAGTCGGAGTTCTTCCTGACCTTCCTCGACACCCGGCATCGTTGTTACACGCAGGGCGTCTTCGCGAGCGATGACGAGCCCCTCGAAGACGCGATGACCCGCAAGATGGACCTCGCCCTCGACGCCATCGGAGTCAAGCCCGGCAACCGGGTGCTCGAGGTCGGCGGCGGCTGGGGCGCATTCGCCGAGCACGCCGCGCTGCGCGGCATCGACGTCACGACCGTGACCCTGGCCGAGGAGTCGGAGCGCTTCCTCAACCAGCTCTTCGCCGAAAAACAGCTGCCGGTCACCGTGGTGCGCGAGCACATTCTGCGCTTCCGGAGCGCCGCGCCGTTCGACGCGATCGTCAACATGGGCGTGACGGAACATCTGCCGGACTATCGAGCTTCGCTGCAGACGTACGCCCGGCTGTTGCGACCCGGCGGCCGCGTCTACCTCGACGCCCTCGCCATGCGACGCAAGCACACGTCGTCGACGTTCTTCAAGAAGTACGTGTACCCGGGCCGCTCGGCGCCGTTGCTGCTGCACTCCTACCTGCGGCACGTGGCGCACTCACCGTTCGAGCTGCTCAACGTCGAGGACGACCGGCACAACTATTTCCTGACGTGCCGGGCCTGGGCGGAGCGCCTCGACGCCCGCAAGGAGGAAATCGTCGCGCGGTGGGGGGACGAGCTCTACCGGCGCTTCCGCATCTTCCTGTGGGGATCGGCGTCGGGCTTCGACACCCGCATGGTCCAGGCCTACCGGTGGACCCTGCAGCACGAGCCTGCCTGAAAGCTCCGGAAGCCGCCCCAAAGCCCGTCAGCGCGGGGCGGCTTCCCGTCGCGGCGGTCGCGCCTCTGCACGCAACATCTCGTCCCGGTAGCCGCAGCCACCGATCGACCGACTACCGCAAATGACGTAATGATTACTTCATTATATGCTGGGCGCATGCTCTTCCCGACTCCCGCACTGAACGCCGCCGACCAAGCAGTCCTGGCCGAGATCGAGGCGATGCGCGGGAAGCTGCGTCATCAAGTGCAGGCCAACCCGGCCAAGTGGAGCCTCGGGCTGCGTAAGTACTTGACGGCCGACGCGGTGGCGGCGTCGAACTCCATCGAAGGATTCCGGGTGTCGACTATCGATGTCCAGGACCTCATGGATGGCGAGCGGGATGTCGAAGTCACCGACGAGAACCGCGAAGAAACCCTCGCCTACCAGCGAATGATGACGTATGTGTGGACGCTGCACGATGCTGCCGACTTCTCATACGGCAAAGGTCTGCTGAACGCGATGCACTGGATGTTGCAGGGACATCGGCATACCCAGCGCAAGCCGGCCGGGCAGTGGCGCCGGGGTCCGGTCTACGTCACCGATCCGCGCGACCCGAGTATCGCCGCGTACACCGCGCCGGACGCCGTCGACGTTCCCCCGCTCATGGACGAGTTGGTGGCGTGGCTCAACACCGATGATGGGGCGGCTCATCCCCTCATCCGGGCCGCCATGGCCCACCTGCACCTGGTGTCCATTCATCCCTGGGCGGACGGCAACGGCCGCATGTCGCGCTCGCTGCAGACCTTGATGATCGCGCGAGAAGGCGTACTGGCCCCGGAATTCTCTTCGATCGAGGCGTGGCTCGGCCGGCCCGGCAACACGTGGGAGTACTACCGCGAACTCCAGAACCGGGGCGCCACCTACCTCCCCGACCAGGACGTCTCGTCCTGGATCCGGTTCAACCTCACCGCCTACCACCAGCAGGCGCAGACCGTGCAAGGCCGGCTGGACCGCACGGCCGCGGTCTGGGAGATGCTCACGTCGTTCGCGACCGCGAACGGCCTGGACGAGCGGGTCATCTCGGCGCTGCACGACGTCGCCGTGGTCGGCCGGATTCGCCGGGCACGGTATGAGCAAGCCGAAGGGCTGACCCTCCAACAGGCACAGCGCGACCTGCGGGATCTGGCCGCGGCGGGCCTGCTCGAGTCGGTGGGCCGCACGAGGGCCCGCTATTACACGAGCGGGCCGCGCTTCCCCGAGCAGGTGCTCGACGTGGCCCGCAAACCTCAGACCTTGGCAATGCCTTATTAGCCTGCGAAATGCAGCTAAATATCTTGACCACGAGTCAGGTGGGCCGAAAGTCGAATCGCTGATCGCCCGCTCAGCCGGACCCTGAAATCGCCAGTTTCGCGAGTGCGTTCGGCGTCGTTGGGTCGACGTCGCGAGAAATTCGGATGCGGTTTCTATTTCCGCGATTCGCATTGCATCGGCTCACGCCCTTCGGAAGGATTTCCATGCTCAAAGGTCTTGCTATCGGCGCGGCCATGGTGGCTTCGCTGGCCGCCACCGGCGCCCCGGCCTCCGCGGCCGGCGCCAAAGGCGTGAACGACGAGATGATTATCGGCGTCGTCGGCGCCAACGGCTCCGGGTGTCCGTGGGGCAGCGCCCAGGTGACGCCGTCGCCGGACGGCAAAGCCTTCACCGTCACCTACAGCCAGTTCATCGCGCAGGTCGGCGTCGGCGCCAAGGCGACCGACTTCCGCAAGAACTGCCAGCTCGCTCTGGACGTGCACGTTCCGCAGGGTTACACGTACGCGATCTCCGGCACCGATTATCGCGGCTTCGCCCACCTGGAACGCGGCGCGTCCGGCTCGGAGACCGCCAACTACTACTTCCAGGGCGAGCCGCAGAGCACCAAGATCCGCCACGACTTCTACGGCCCGGCCGACGGCGACTGGCAGCGCACCGACTCCGTCGGCATCAGCTCGCTGGCTTTCCTGCCCTGCGGCGAGCAGCGTTACCTCAACGTCAACACCGAGCTGCGCGTGAACGGCGGCTCGTCCAACCTCAAGAAGACCACCAGCATGCTGACCATGGACTCGACCGACGGCCGCATCGACACGGTCTATCACGTCGCCTGGAAGAAGTGCTGACACCATTAAATACCGCCGGCCCGGGTGAAAGTCCGGGCCGGCCGGCGGGATTCGCGCCGGTCCACCGGAAAAGCGAAATTGCCGCCGCCGGTACGCATCCGGAAGCCTGATCAGCGAGCTGCTTCACGTAGCGGCGGCACGGCACGTCGACGATGCCGCCGGCGTGCGCCGCCTGGTAGTTGAAGCCGCCGTCGTCGGTCCAGCCGTTGCGTTCGTAGAACCGGCGGGCGCGGGCGTTGCCGGGCACCACGGCGAGCCAGGCCACCGGGTGCCCGCTACCGGCGACGAGCCGCTCGGCCTCGGCGAGCAGCGCGCCGGAGACGCCGCTGCCCCGATGACCGGCGGCCACGTAGACCTGTTCCACCTCGTCACCGACCACCATCACGAAGCCGGCGACCTCTCCGCCGATCTCCGCCACGGTCGTGTCCGCAACGTGCTCGGCGGCCCGGACCCGGAAGGTGTCGGCGGTGCGGAGGGCGGCCAGCTCGTCGGGCACGTGGCCGAGGTGTCCGTCACGCCACCCGGACTCCCAGATCGTCGCGATCGCGGCAGCGTCGTTCCCGGTGGCGGGACGCAGTTCGACCGGCATCCGCCGACCCTATCGAGTTCGCCGAGCTGCGGCGCGGCCTGCGTCACTGACCGCTCTGCTCCCGCGCCCACCGCCGCCGCTGCCGGATGACGAGCTGGCACGAGTGCCCCAGCTGCCGGCCCTTGCCGCAACATGTCGGCGCCAGCGACGGGCCGGGGCCGCCTCGCTCGTCGACCACGCACCGCCGGAATCTGGCCCCGCACAGCGAGAACGCTTCCGCCGAGCACCGGCCCAGGCCCGGTTCCCCCGGGCCGGGGCCGAGCAGGTCCGCGAGCTCGAAAGCACGCCGCCGGCCGGCCACCCGGGAGAACGACCGGGCGATCGGCACCCGGGTGGTCTCGTCGGTCAGCATCTCCCGCAGGACGGTCAGCGCCGCCGAGCGCACCGCGTCGACCCGCTCGACCGCTCGCTCGACCAGGAACGGCACGAACTCGGGCCGGGGTGCCCGGCCCATTGCGGTGACGGCGGCGGCTCGCACGTGTCCGTCCGGGTGCAGGCTGGCCAGCGCCCAGCTCAACGGCTCGTCGCCGGGCTCCGGAAGCCCGGCGATCTCCCGGCGGCGGGCGTGGAAGAACAGGCCGTCCAGCGACTGGGCGCAGCCGCTCAGCTCGACGAGGACGCCGTTCGCTCGCCGCCCGCGCAGTGGCCGCACCTTCTCGACCAGTCGCTGGTAGCCGGCGATGTCGTGCCGGACGATTTGCCGGGCGAAGTCGCTGATCTCGGTCACCACCTCGTCGGCGGCACGCCGGCGCCACTCGAAGGCGAGAAGCGCGCAGCCGCCACCGAGGAGCAGGAAGCAGAGCGCGCCGGTCAACGGTTCCACGGTGATCACCGCCAACGACACCAGTGCCATCAGGCCGCAGCACCAGAGGCCGAAGTGTTCGGAGACGCTGAGCAGCCGGAAACGCGGGAACATGTCGCGGACCGTACCGGAAGAGGATCTTGCCGAACTACGGAATTCTCCGGCCCGACATGAGCGCCGGCAGCAACTCGTCCCGCATCTGTGCCAGCGCGAGCGACTCCTGCTCAGCGTTCAACGCGCGCTGCCACAGCTCCGCGGCCGCCGAATCGAGGCCCGATCCCGGCGCCGGGATCGTGACCTGCTCGTCCAGGTGGCGGCGCTGGATGTGGCCCATCGTGGTCGCCTTGGCCGCGGCGACCGCACGGTAGTGCGCCAGCTTCGACCGCACGGCCTCGAACGCCAGCCAGGGCGGCCAGCCGTTCCGCGGGATCACCTTGAAGATGTGCTGGTTGATGATGGCCTCGGGCCGGAACCAGCGCGCCACGGTCAGCGATCCGGACCACGAGAAGAGGACGTCCCCCGGGCGGGCGAGATACTTCGTGGCGACGTCGCGGTCGCTGTAAACGGTCGACGGACCCGGCCCTGAATTGATCTCCGCGATCCGGACGACCATGCGGCCGTTGCCGGACGCGCCCCTGGTGAATGCCCGGCCGTTGACGAAGTCGGCGATCTGGGACAACGGCAGCGTGACGGTTTCCGCCGACTCCCCCAGGGCCACCCGCAACGCGTCCGCCGTGGCAACAATCTGATCGTTGATCGCGATCTTGTCGTCCAGCGCGCCGAGCAGAGCCCCGATCGCCTTCTGCGCGCCGAGAGGCGGTACGGCGATGAGCGCCGCCGCCAGGGTCGAGGCGCTCGCGTTGGGCTGGGCCGACTTGTCCCCCAGCACCGAGGCGACATAAGCACGGAAACCCGGCGACTTGAGCGCGTACGCGATGAAGCGCGAATCGTGCGCAGCGCTGACCCGGAGGCGTACGAGATAGGAGGCGAAGACCGCATCCCCCGGCACCGAGCCCAGCCACCGGCTCTCCCCGGTGGTGGAGCCGGTCCGGGCGATGACGATGTCGCCGGCCTGAAGCCGATACCGATCGCGCTCGGCGGCGGATGCCGCGACGAAGGGCACCGAATCCCACGAGAAGCGGGACGAGACGATGTCGGTGATCCGCAGGAAGCGGGTGCCGGTGTCGGTGTCGACAGCACTGGCGGTGAGCCCGTAGTCCACCCGCTCACACACGTCCCGGAGCGGGACCATGCGCCACACACCCGACGATGCCATCCGTGCCACCGTAAAGGGTATGAGCGAGGACTGGACCGGCCCGGTGACGACACGACTGCGGTGCTGCATCTGCGGCGGTGACACCGAGGGTGACGAAGACTACGTCGTGATCGCTCTGCACGCGGCCCCCAGCGACGCCATCCAATACCTCGGAGCCCACGCCCCTCACCTGGACGGCGCCATGGCTCGCGGCTTCACGGTTGAGGTCACTCAGATGTAAAAGTCCTCAGGTCTGGCGGGCGCGGGCCGATCACTGCGGACATGGTGATGCGATGGGCGGACGGCGAGGACAGCCGCGTCAGCCACCTGTCGCGTCAGATCCGGCTCAACCTCTGGGTTTATGCCGCTCTGACGGTGATGGGACTGGTGCGGGTCGCGTTCGCGTGGCCGGATGGCCGGCAGTGGGCGCTGTTCCCGCTCGGCGCCGGGCTGGTGGTGCTGCTCGGGGCGCAACTGCTGCGGTGGGAGTCGTTCAGTGGGCGGCCCTGGATGCCGAGGGCGATCGTCGCGACGTACTCCGCGGCCATGCTTTCGCAGTTCCTCTTCTGCCTGCCGGACCCGGACGCCGAGCTGCTGTTCCCGACCGGCGCCGTGATGATCACGGTGGCGGCGGCGACCACGCTCGGGTCGCGGGTCGGTGTCGGGCTCGGCGTGGCGGCGTTGGCCGGGTTCGTTGCGATTCTGTTCACCCAGCCGAGCGTGGACGTGGCCCTCAGCACCTCGATCGCCGCCGTTCTCGCTGCGATCGCCGGACTGTGCGTGCTCACCGCCAACAACCGCCGGCACCACCTGCGCCAGCGCCGGGCGGCCGAGCGTCGCTCCGCCGCGCTGATGGAGAACGGCTCGGATGCGGTTCTGGCGTTCGACCAGGGCGAGATCCGCTACGTCAGCTCCTCGATCGGCCGGGTGCTGGGCCGGGACGCCGACACACTGACCATCGCCGACCTGGCTGACATGACCCACCCGGACGACTTGGAGCGGGTGACCGGGTTCCTCGCCGGGCTGCGAGCGGGCGGGATCGGCGCCACCGGCACGCTCGAGTCGCGCACCCAGCACCAGAACGGCACCTGGATGGACACCGAGGTGACCGGCACCAACCACCTCGACGACCCGGACATTCAGGCGATCATCCTGAGCGTGCGCGACGTCAGCACCCAGAAGGCGCTGCGTGCCGAGCTGATCCGGCAGGCGTTCGAGGACGCGGTGACCGGGCTGCCCAACCGGGCGCTGCTGCTCGACCGGGTCGTCACGGCGGTGCGCCGGCACGCCCGTACGGCCGGGCGGGTGTCTCTGCTCTTGATTGATCTTGATGATTTCAAGAAGATCAACGACACTCTCGGCCACATGGCCGGGGACGAATTCCTGCGCGTCGTGGCCCAGCGGATGGCCGCAGCCGTACGCCCCTCCGACACGCTCGCCCGGCTCGGCGGCGACGAGTTCGCCGTCTTCGTCGAGGAACTCGACGACCTGGGCCTGCACACGCTCGCCGAGCGGCTGCTCGCCGAGATCAAGCTTCCGGTACGGATCGGCACCAGCGACCTGATCGGCACGGCCAGCATCGGCATCGCGACCCTGAAGTCGACGCAGGATGCCGGCGTGGACGCGGCGAACGACCTGATGCGCGACGCCGACCTGGCCATGTACGCGGCGAAGGTCGCCGGCCGGGACCGGATCGCGGTGTTCGACCCGTCGATGTACATGGCCGCCGTGAAGGAGGCCGACGACCGCGTCGAGCTGGAGCGCGGCCTGGCCGAGAACGAGTTCGTGGTCAACTACCAGCCGATCGTCGACCTGCCGTCCGGCCTGGTGACCGGGGTCGAGGCGCTGGCCCGCTGGCAGCACCCGACGCGCGGCCTGGTCAGCCCGGACGCGTTCATCCCGCAGGCCGAGCGGACCGGTCTGATCGTGCCGCTCGGCGCGCACATCCTGCGGGTGGCGTGTCTCGAGGTGGCGAGCTGGCACCGGGACATCCCGGGCGCGGAGAGCGTACGGGTCAGCATCAACCTGTCGGCCCGCCAGTTCCAGGAGCCGGACCTGGTCGACACGGTCCGCGACGCGCTCGCCGACAGCGGCATCCGGCCGCACCTGGTGGTCCTGGAGATCACCGAGTCACTGCTGATGAAGGACGTGGACGCCACCGTCGTCACCCTGAACGAGCTGCGCGACCTGGGCGTGCAGATCGCGGTCGACGACTTCGGCACCGGCTACTCGTCGCTGTCCTACCTGCGGCGCTTCCCGATCGACATTCTGAAGATCGACAAAGCGTTCATCGACGGGATCATGCACGACTCCGAGGACGCGACGCTGGCCGAGGCGGTGGTCGGGCTGGGCAAGGCGCTGCGGATGAGCACGGTGGCCGAGGGCATCGAGCACGCCGGCCAGCAGGAGATGCTGACCGAACTGGGCGTCACCTACGGCCAGGGCTACCTGTTCGCCCGCCCGGGTTCGGCCGACGAGATCGCCCAGTTCGTGCGCGAGGCGTACAACAAGGAGACCGGCCCTTCAGATAATCCTATGTAACCCATAGGGTATCCGCATGAAGGTCCTGGCTATCGATACCCCGACGCTCGGCGACCGCAGCTACCTGGTCCACGACGGCGCTACCGCGTTCGTCGTGGACCCGCAGCGAGACATCGACCGCATCCTCCGTCTGGCCGCCACCGAAGGCGTCGCCATCAGGCATGTCTTCGAGACGCACATCCACAACGACTACGTCACCGGCGGCCTCGCGCTGGCCCGCGTGACCCGGGCCGCCTACCACGTGAACGCCGACGATCCGGTCACCTTCGAGCGTTCCGCAGTGCGGGACGGCGACGTCATCACGGTCGGCGACGACCTGTGGGTCCGGGTCATCGCCACCCCCGGGCACACGTTCACCCACCTGTCGTACGCGCTCGAGGCCGGCGGCGCGACGGTGGCCGTGTTCACCGGCGGCTCGCTGCTGTTCGGCTCGGTCGGGCGGCCCGACCTGCTCGGCCCGGCGCACACCGGCGACCTGGTGCACCGGCAGTTCCACTCGGCGCACCGGCTGGCCGGCGAGCTGCCGGACACCGCCGAGGTCTACCCGACGCACGGCTTCGGCAGCTTCTGCTCGGCCACCCAGTCCGACGCCACCGCCTCCACGATCGGCGCCGAGAAGCTCGTCAACCCGGCGCTGACCCGGGCCGAAGCCGACTTCGTCGACGAGCTGCTGGCCGGCCTCGACGTGTGGCCGGCCTACTACGCCCAGATGGGCGCGGCCAACAGCGCCGGGCCGGAGGCGCCCGACCTCAGCGCGCCGCAACTCGCCGGCGCCGAGCAGATCCGCAAGCGGCTGGCCGACGGCGAATGGGTCGTCGACCTGCGCAACCGGGTCGCGTTCGCGGCCGGCCACCTGGCCGGCACGCTCAACTTCGGCATCGACGGCAGCTTCGCCACCTACCTCGGCTGGCTGATCCCGTGGGGCACTCCGCTCACCCTGCTGGCCGAGACGCCCGAGCAGGTCAGGCTGGCGCAGCGCGAGCTCGTCCGGATCGGCATCGACCGGCCCGCCGCCCACGCCACCGCCGCGCCGTCCGACTGGGCCGGCGACCAGGATCTGGCGAGCTATCCGCGGGCCACGTTCGCCGACCTCGCGCAGGTCCGGCACCATCGGCCGGTCGTCGTCCTGGACGTCCGGCGCGACCTCGAGCACGCCGCCGCGCACCTCGACGGCGTCACCCACATCCCGCTGCACGAGCTGCTGTCCCGGCTCGGCGACCTGCCCGACGGCGAGCTGTGGGTGCACTGCGCGGTCGGCTACCGCGCCGCCATCGCCGCGTCCCTGCTCGCCGCGGCCGGCCGGCACGTGGTCGCCGTCGACGACGACTTCGCCGCGGCGGGCCCCGCCGGCCTGCCGGTCAGCACCGTTGAGCGCGGCAGGTAAGCAAAGCAGCGCGTATCGGTAAGCAAAGCAAAGTGCAGGCGGCCGGGCACCGGTCTTACGAACTGACCAGCGGCAAAGTGGTGGCGATCGGCCAGGCCACCAGCAGCGAGCCGGCCAGGGCGATCACCCAGCGCGGGGCCGCGAACCGGTGCAGCACCGCGCTCCACACCGCCTGCCAGACCATGAGCGCGGCCAGCAGCGGCGCGACCAGCAGCACGAACGTGGAGGTGAGGCCGAGCACCGCGGCGGCCACCAGCACGATGACGGTGACCGCCGAAACGGTCAGGACGGCGAGGCTGTTGCCCTCGGCGAGGCGCTCCGCGGCGTACGCAAGCAGGGTGAAGCCGGCCCAGACCGCCGGGAGCAACCACCATCGGGGTCCGACCGGCACGACCTGGGTCAGGCCGAGCTGCAACGGAACGGCGATCGAGATCGCCGCATAAACGATCAGGAGGGGTGCGGCCGGGCGGCGCGGTTGCGGTTCCGAGGGGGTGCGGTGGCGACGGATTGCGTACGCGAGGAGCAACGCGCCCGTGACACTCGTCAGGCCGAGGACGTAACCGCCCAGCGCGAGCGGCAGCCGCGTGGTCGGCAGGATGCGCGCGGCCAACGCCGCCAGTGTCGCGGCGACGGCGGTCACGGCCGCGGCCCGGCCGATCAGCGGCCACCGGAAACGTGGCCATCCGCCCGCCCCGGGACCGAGCGTGAGCCGGGCCATCGGCACCAGCCCGGCCGCGAGCGCGACCAGCAACAGCGCCGCCCCGCCGGCCCGGCGCACCGGCGAGGGAAGCGGGCCACCGGCCGTGCCGTCGAGCCAGTCGGCGGTCTCCCGGTGGGTGCGCAGCGAGAAGAGGATGGAGACGTGGTCGGCGCCCGGCACCACCACGGTGCGAGAGCCGGCCTTGGCCGCGGTCTGAAAGGCCGGAAACTCCAGCCCGCCGACGAGTGTCAGGAGGTGTGCGGGTGGCGCTTCGGGAGCCTGCGGCAGGGAGATCGCGACCGTCGCGGCGATGTCCGGGTGCGCCGCCGCGTAGCGGGTGACCGCACCGGCGCCCATCGAGTGCCCGACCAGCGAGATCCGGACCGGGTCGACGTCCGGCAACGAGCGCAGGTGACCGACCGCCGCCTCGAGGTCCCGTTGCAGGACCGCGTCGTCGTCCGGCGGCATGGGCCGGGTGTTGGCGCCGTGGCCGGTGAAGTCGAGCAGCACCACCACGTAGCCCCGGGCGGCCAGCGTGTCGCCGAACTGGGCCATCAGCTTGGCCGATCCGGCAAAGCCGTGCGCGACCACGACCCCGGGCTTCTTGCCGTCGCCGGCGGGGTGCACCTCGTCCATCGGCACCCGGTCGGCGACCACGTGCGTCCGCCGGGCGGAGCCGCCCGCGCCGGCCAGCAGCCAGACGCCGGCCGCGGCCACCAGAAGGGCGGCGAGCGCCACCAGCAGAGGTCGACGCAGATCGATGGGCATGCGTGACCCTAACCCCTCAGCTGAGCGTGGCCGCCTGCATGTCGACATTGCCGCAGGAGGTGTTGTAGACCTGGGTGGCCGTCCAGGACACGGTCAGCCGGCTGCCCGCCGCGGCCCGGAACTTGATGTCCCAGCGGCGGGTGCTGATCCCGGCCGGGCTGTCCATCGTGCGGGTGGCCGACGTGCCGCCGAGAGTGACGACCAGCTGCCCCTTGGCCATCCACGCGCCCGCATACAGGTGCAGAGTCCGGGTCGTCGGCACCGCCGCCGCCTGGATGGTGAAGCCGGCACCCTGGCCGCACGCGTAGATCCCGGTCGGCGTGCCGGTGACCGCCCAGTTCGGGTCACCGTCCGACCAGTTGAACACCTGCGGATTGTTGTCGTACCGGCCGCGCGGCCCCGGACTGCCGAGATCCTGGATCGCGGCGGTGACACCCCACTTGCGGTCGACCGACTTCGCATCGGAGACGCCCCAGTGGATCCAGTCCCGGACGCCTTCCTTGCTGAGGTCGACCACGCCCGGCACCTCCCCGGCCGCGATCGCGAGCAATGGCACCACGGGGGTCGGCGAGGTTGCGCGAGGCCGGGCCGGCACGTTCTGACCGACCTCGACCGTGTCCGGCCGGGTCGGCGAGAGCGAAGGCGAGGGCGACACCGGCAGGGGCGCCGCGCTGGTCGGCAACGCCGCCGGCGGCACCCAGGCGGGAGCAGTGACCAACGGCGTCGACTTCACCGGCTCCCGGCCGACGATCACCCCGAAGACACCGAGCGCCGCGAGCACCAGACCCACCACCGCGAGAGCGATCCGCCCATGGTGCTGCTGTGCACGTTCCCACATCTCCGCGGTCCCCCCAGCCGGCCCCGACGACGCCCTGCGCCGCACAACTTACGGCCTATTGACGCATTGTCAATTGCCCCGGCCCACCTTGATCGACAACCACAGATGGTCTATCCGGCGGGTGCGTGCTTGGTGACATGAATGCGGAACGGGTCCAGTCCGACCTCGGCACGACGCGCATCCATGCCTTCCGGGTCCTCGCACGGCCACGGCACCGGCTGACCGTCGACGACGCCGGCGATCTGG
Organism: Actinoplanes sp. NPDC026619; assembly: GCF_040638295.1. Lineage (NCBI taxonomy): Bacteria > Bacillati > Actinomycetota > Actinomycetes > Micromonosporales > Micromonosporaceae > Actinoplanes > Actinoplanes sp. NPDC026619. The sequence goes on along the minus strand of NZ_JBEZYA010000020.1, from coordinate 170,579 downwards.
GTGCCGTAGATCTGCGGCCGGCCCTCGTTGACCAGGACCCGATCCCGGAGCATCGCGAGATGCCCGGAATCCGCTTCACCGGCCTGGACGGCCTGGGCCATCAACGTCAGCGCCGTTCGCTGCGGGTCGAGCCGGCGATCGGCGTGCTGGGCCACCAACCAGGCACGACGGGCAGCCTCGTCGCCGACCGAACTCACCGTCGGCCAGCCGCGGCTGTGCAGGATCTCGGCCAGCCGGTCACCGTTGCGCACGGTGACCCGCCGATGCGCCAGTTGCGCCGCGAAGTCGACGGCGCGGGCCGGGTCAGGGCGGTGAGCCGCCGGTGTTTCGGATCATGCGGTGCAGCACCTTGAGGGTCGTGACGTAGTCGGCGTCGGGGATGCCCTCGTGGATCTGGGCGCGGATCGTGGGCGCATGCTGCTTCAGGCTCAGGCGGGCCTGCTCGCCGGCTTCGGTGATCGTCAGCCGGCCGTCGTCGAGGGTCAGCCGGCCTTGTTCCAGCAGCGCCTCCGCCTCGGCGCCCAGGTCGTCCTCGGGCCGTAGGTAGGAGCTCATCGCCGCTTTGAGCTCGGGGATGGTCATCGCGCTGCCGTCCGGGTTGAGGTCGTTCGGCGAGAGGTTGCGCAGCAGCCAGAACTGGGGCTGGGTGAGACCCAGCTCGGCCTGCCGGGCGCGGGTGAACGCGATGAGCGACTCGTAGGCGACTCCGGTCCAGTAGGCGGCCGGCTGCGTGGCAAGGTCAGCGTCGGAGTTCATGGCGGCAAGCTAGAACTTCAAGTTCGGTCTAGGTCAAGACCGATGAGTTCGCGGTCGGCGCCGGGTCTACACGATCGGGCCGGTTGGACGGAGGGGTTGTTTCATGCGGAAGCTCATCTACTGGGTGCACACGTCGGTCGACGGGTTCGTCGACGGGCCGAACGGGGAGTTCGACTGGCCGGTCATGGGGCCGGAGCTGTCGGCCTACTCCGACGGGCTCAACCGGCGGGTCGACACGCTGCTCTACGGGCGGCCGGTGTGGGAGATGATGGTCGGGTTCTGGCCGGACGCCGACGCCGACGCGGGCGCCGAAGATTCGCACGTCAGCACGTTCGCGCCGTTCTGGCGGGCCACTCCGAAGATCGTGTTCTCGCGCAGCTACCCGGGTGACGAGTGGGCGAGCCGGGTCGTCCGGGACGATCTGGCGGCCGAGGTCAGCGCGCTCAAGGAGCAGCCCGGCGCGGACCTGCTGCTGACCGGCGGTGCGGGCCTGGCGGCGGCGCTGACCGAGCTGGGCCTGATCGACGAGCACCACATCGCCGTACACCCGGTGGTCCTCGGGGGTGGCCGGAAGGTCTTCGCCGAGCCCAAGCAGCGCCTCAACCTGGGCGTCACCGATTCTCGCCTGCTCGACGGCCGGATCGTCGTGACCAGCTACCACCTGGTGAAGTGAGCCGGCATCGGCGTCCGGCACGGGGGCGGACGCCGATGCCGGCCGGTCAGGCTGCTGTTCCGGCCCGCCCGCGGGACAGGTGGCGCTCGGTCAGCTGGAGGGCGGCGTTGACCGCGACGGCGCCGAGGCAGACGGCCAGGATCACCGCGTCCAGTTCGGGGCCTCGCAGGTTGGCGATCAGGGCGGCGATCAGGTGGCCGGCGCCGTCGACCGAGACCATCAGTTCGGCCAGCAGGACGCCCAGCAGGGACAGGGCGGCGCCGATGCGCAGGGCGCCGACCACATCCGGAATGGTCGCGGGCAGGACCACCATGGTCAGGACGCGGGTTCGGCCGGCGCCCATCGCGCGCGTCGCGGTTATCAGGGTTTCGTCGACGCGGGACGACGCGGCCATCGTGCCGAGCACCACCGGGACCATTCCGTGAATGGCGCCGAATGCCACCTCTGAGCGGAAACCGAGGCCGAACCACAGGACGAACAATGGGTAGAACGGGACCAGGGGCAGCGTGTAGAGAACCGAGAAGATGTCGCGGGCCGGCGGCATCAGGCGGCCGGTGCGGCCCAGCGCCAGCCCGAGCACGACGCCCAGCAGCGCGGTGATCGCGAACGCGCCGAGGAAGCGGATCGTCGTCACGCCCAGGCCGGCGAGGGTGTCGGCCCGGGTCAGGTAGGCGGCGCCGGAGGTCAGGACGCGCGACGGCGGCGCCAGGTAGTCGCCGGAGCGGACCAGCGTCCGGCACAGCAATTCCCAGGCCGCCAGCAGCAGCGCGATGGTGATCCAGCGCAGTTTCACTTCGCGGCGAAACCCGGGTCGTAGTAATCGGCCTCGGCGGGCACCTTCTTCGCGAGATTCAAGGTCGGCAGGCTTTCGGCGTACGACTTGAGGCCGTTGACATTGATTTTGCCGTTTGCGGTGAAGTCCTTGGCCAGCTCGTCGAAGGTCTGCACGGCGACCTCCTGCTTCATGGCCAGTTTGGCGACCGAGAGTTGCACGGCGCTGTCCTTGTTGGCCTGCAGGTAGGTGATGGCTTCGGCGTACGCCTGGGTCAGCTTGGTCGCCAGGTCCCTGTTGGCGCTCAGGTATTTGCCGGAGGCGGCGAGGGTGCCGAATTGGCTGTCGGTGGTCAGGTCGGCGATCCGGATCGCGGTGACCGGAGTGCCGGCGGCCTGCAGGGTGTAGGCGAATTCGACCGGCAGGATGATCGCGTCCACATCGCCTTTGCCGAGCGCCGCGGTGTTGGCCGACGGCGCGCCGAGCGGAACCGGGGTAATGCCCTTGGCGCCGGTCTGCTTTGCAATAAGTTTGACCGTGAAATCGGTCAGTGAACCGAACTTCGAGATGCCGACCTTCTTGCCACCCAGATCGGTGATGGCGCGGATCGGCGAGCGGTCCTTGACGATCACCGCCATCGGGGTGGTGGCCGCCGTGCCGTAGAAGGCTTTCAGGTCGACGCCGTTCGCGGACGCGGCGACCACGTCGAGGCCGGTGGCCTCGCCCACGTCGATGGTGCCGCCGGCGATCGCCTTGACCAGGTCGGAGCCGGCCGAGAAGTCGACGATCTGCACCTTGAGACCGTGTTTGGTGAACAGGTCCTGCGCCTCGGCGATGCGGGCCGGCAGGGCGTGGGTGAAGTCCTGGCCCTGCACGATCCCGAGGCGGATGGTCCCGCTCTCCTCCTTGGGAGAGGAAGGTGAGCCGCAGGCGGTCAGCAGGAGGGCGGCGAGCAGGAGCGGTGCGATCTTCCGGTTCATCGGCGGAGCGTCCTTTCCAGCGTCGTGGCGAAGAGGGTGAAGACGGTGTTGACGACGATCGTCAGGGCCACGGCCAGGACGACCCAGGCGAACAGGTCGGCGCTGCGGTAGCCCTGGCTGCTGGCGGCCAGTTGGTAACCGACCCCGTCGGCGCCGGCGATGAACTCGGCCGCGATCACCGTGACCAGGGCCAGGCCGAGGCCGATGCGCAGGCCGGAGAGGATGCCGGGCAGCGCCGACGGGACGACCACCGCGCGGATCACGCGCGCGCCGGTGGCGCCCATCGATTGCATCGCCGCGACGAGTGCCGGGTCGATCTGCTGCACGGCCCGGATGGTGGCGATGGCGATCGGGAAGAAGGCGTAGAGGCCGCCGAGCACGACCTTCGACGAGGTGCCGAGGCCGAGGGTGGCGGCCAGGACCGGGTAGAGGATCACCAGCGGGACGGCGGCGGTCGTGGCCAGCAGCGGCTCGTAGGCTTCGCGCAGCTTCCGCCGGCGGCCGAGCAGGACACCGAGCGGGACGGCCGCCAGGGCCGCGAGGGCAAATCCGGCGAAGGCCCGCGCGGTCGTGACGGCCATCGCCGCGGCCCAGGTCCCCGGGTCCACGGCGGACAGCGCCGAACCGACCTCGCCGATCGGCGGTAAAATCAGCGGCGCCACCGCCTGCCGCGCGGTCAGGAGCCACCAGGCGAGCAGCGTCCCGGCCACGACGACGAGGTAGGACGTGGCCCGGCGCATCGCTATTGCCGAGCCGGCCCGGAAGTGAACAGCAATTCGCTCAGGCGGGCGTGCAGCCGGTGGAAGTCGTCCGAGGTCACGGCCGGTCGTGGCCGGTCCACTGTGATGATCTCTTTGACCACGGCCGGGCGCGGGCTGAGCACCACGATGCGGTCGGAGAGGGCGGCCGCCTCCTGAAGGCTGTGCGTCACGAAGACCACCGTCTTGCCCTCCTCCTCGAGCAGGCGCAGCAGCTCGGCGCCCAACTGGAGGCGGGTCTGCTCGTCGAGGGCGGCGAACGGCTCGTCCAGCAGCAGGATGCCGGCGTCGCAGGCGAGCGCGCGGGCGATCGCGACCCGCTGGCGCATGCCGCCGGACAGTTCGGCGGGGACGCGGTCGGCCATGTCGGCCAGGCCGACCTTGGCCAGCAGCGCGAGGGCCTGTTCGCGGCGCCGGGCACGCGGGACGCCCCGCAACTCCAGGGGCACCTCGACGTTGCGGCGGGCCGATCGCCAGGGAAAGAGGGCGAGGTCCTGGAAGACGTACGCAATCTTGGCCGGCAGCGGACCACGCACCTGTTCGCCGTCGATCCGGATCTCGCCGCCCGCCGGGCGCTGGAGGCCGCCGAGCGCTCGCAGCACGCTGCTCTTGCCGCATCCGGACGGCCCGATGAGGCTGACGAACTCGCCCGGCCGGACGTCGAAGGTGACCTTCTCGGCGGCGAGCAGATCGCCGTAGCGCAGTTCCAGATCGGCGACAGAGATCCCCGTGGTTCTCACCTCGCAAGAGTCGTTTTCAACCTACGACTCATGAACGTCGATGTAAAGAATCGAGATTGCGGACGGAAAGTGACCGCAAGGCATGCCAGGGTGGCGGGATGAGCCGACACATTCAGGTCACTTTCGATGCCCACGACCCGGCTGCGCTGTCGACGTTCTGGCGCGACGCGCTCGGCTACGTCCATCCCGGCCCGCCCGGCGTGACGCTGGCGCCCGGCGACGACCCGCTCGCGGCGTGGGACGAGTTCCTCGATCGGATGAACGTGCCCAAGGAACAGCGCAACAACCAGTCCGCCGTCGAGGATCCCGACGGCACCGGCCCGCGAGTCTTCTTCCAGCGGGTGCCCGAGGACAAGGTCGCAAAGAACCGAGTTCATCTTGACGTACGGGCGGCGCCGGGCCTGCAGGGCGACGAGCGGATGGATGCCCTCGAAGCCGAGTGCGAGCGCCTCGTGGCGGTGGGCGCGAAGCGGCTGAGTCGCAGCGAGCCCGCGCCCCCGCTCAGCCTCGGCTTCATCGTGATGGCCGACCCCGAGGGCAACGAGTTCTGCCTGGACTGAATTGCCGAGGGCCGGCGCTGAGACGCCGGCCCTCGCACCACCTCAGGAACAGGTGGGCTCGCCGGACTGGGCCGGCACGCTCACCGCGGTCCACGCGGCCTTGACCGTGCTGAACTCGGTGCAGCTGCCCGGGTACAGCGTCTTGGCCGTCTCCCGGTTGGTGCCGGTGCCGTTGCCCCACACGCTGGTCGGTGCCCGAGTAGGTCGCGTTGCCGGTCGCGTTCTGGCACTTGAGCGAGGTCTGCGTGGACGACTGCATCAGGTAGCTCGAACCCGACTTGGTCGTGTCGATCGAGACCGCACCGTAGACCCAGCCGGTGCCGGTGCCGGAGCCGGTCACGCCGGTGACGTGCTCCTGCGTGCTCAGCACCTGGCCGGTGAGCGCGTCCACGTTGACCGTCAGCCGGCTGACGCCGTCCGCGCCGGTGCCGTTGACGGTGGTGCTCCAGGCCAGGCGGGCGGCACGTGTCCATGCTCTTCGAAATAGGGGAAACCCTTGCCTACTCGCGAGTAGCAGAATCGGTCCGTTCCGGAAACAAACGTGTTACCAAGATTTTGTCCGGATTTGCCATGACATAGAGGCTGTTGATGACCCCGTCGGCGGCATCGAGCAGCAGCACGTGACGGGATCGCTCGGACTCCATGAGCAGCGCGGGAGCGCCGTTGAGCTGCAGTTCCTCGATGTGGAGGAACTCCGCCCGGGAGTAGATGCCGCCGAAGAAACGGGCCACCTTGGCGGGCGTGCGGAGCGGGCGGATCGCGGCGCGCACCCGGCCGCCACCGTCCGACCAGGAGACGACGTCGGCGTGCAACAGGCTGCGCAGGGTGGCCAGGTCACCCTCGCGGGCCGCGGCCAGGAAGCTCTTCAGCAGTCGCTCGTGCTCCTGGGGTGCGGGCTTGAACCGTACCCGGCCGGTCTGCAGTGCCTCCTGCGCGCGATGGTGCAGCTGGCGGCAGTCCGCCGGGGTTCGCTCGATGATCTCCGCGATCTCCTCGAAGGGGAGGTCGAAGGCGGCGCGAAGGACGTAGACCGCCCGCTGCGGCGGGGTGAGCTGCTCCATCAGATGGAGCACGGCGTAGGAGACGTCGACCGTCTCGGTCGGGGCCGGCTCCGGCAGCCACTCCCCCACGTAGCTCTCCCGGCGGGCCTGCCGGGCGCGCAGCTGATCGACGGCGAGCCGCGCCACCACCCGGGTCAGGTAGCGGCGCGGCTGCTCGATCCGCTCGCGATCCACGGCCGCCCACCGCAGATAGGCCTCCTGCAGCACGTCGTCCGCGTCGTGCAGGCTGCCCGTCATCCGATAGGCGAGGCCGAGCAGCATCGGCCGATGCTTGATCAGCTCAGCGGCGGCGGCTGCGTCCGGGTGGAGATCACGATCCGGTTCCACACGTTGATCGTGCCAATAACCAGGATGAGATTGGCGACCTCCTCCTCCGACCACTGCTCGACCGCCTCGTTCCACACGTCATCGGGCACGCCGCCGTCACCGATCCGGGTGACGGCGTCGGTGAGCGCGAGCGCGGCGCGCTCCTTCGGGGTGAAGAAGTCCTCCGCCTCCCGCCAGGCCGCGACGGCGAACAGGCGCCGCTGGTTCTCGCCGTCGGCGAGGGCCTCGGTCGTGTGCATGTCGATGCAGAACGCGCAGCCGTTGAGCACCGACGCCCGGATCTTGATCAGGTGCAGGACGATCGGGTCGACCGTGGACCGGCCGTACTTCTCCAGCTGGGCGACGGCCGCGTAACCGGCGGGCACCAGCTCCGCCAGCGAGATTCGTTGTGTCATGCGAGCACGACGGATTTCGGCCGCCGCCCCGTGACAACGGTGGCGGTGACGGTGGTCACCGGGGGCGGCGGTCCCAGCCGTGGAAGGGGGCGCGGTCGCCGGACTCCCAGGCCTCGCGCAGGCCCGGGGTGCTCAGGTCCCAGTCGGGGCGGCTCTCGCGCATCGCGTCGCGCAGGTCGCGCCACAGGTCGTAGACTGAGGGCCGGCCCCAGAACCAGTAACCGTTGTAGATGCTGTGCACGACCAGGCCCGGCCGGAGCACCAGGGTGTGCGGGATCATCGGGTTGTTGTCCGGGTCGGTGTACTCCTGGATGTCCAGGTCCTGCTGGACGGTGCGGCCGGGGTCGGAGAGGAACGGCCACGAGGCGCCGACCGACGCGCGGAACTCCTGCAACGTGTGGTGCTCGTCGGTCGCGATCGTCACGATCCGGGTGTAGGCCACCGCGATCTTCGGCTGGAGCGCGGCCAGCTCCAGATGCTGCTGGTGCTCCTTGGGGCAGTAGTGCCCGCGGGCCAGCGTCAGGATCAGCGGGTCGCCGCCCTGCAACTCACTGAGGCTGCGGACCGTGCCGGTGTGGTCGGGAAGCGCGTAGTCCGGGAAGACGGCGCCGGGGACGATGTCGGAACGCATGCCCGACAGCCAAGCACCCGCCCGTGGTGAAGGCCAGGGTGTCTCCCTGGTGCGATCGATCCACTGCGGGCGGCATGGTGGGCGGCATGCCGTGGTTCCCGGATTTTGCCGCCGCGGCGGAGCTGATGCGCCGGGAGACCCGCGCGGCCGAGCAGGCCGACCCGGTCGGGCAATACCTGACCGCGCTCAACGACGGCGACGCGCACGCCCTCGAGGATGTGTGGCCGGGCCAGGTGGTGATCTTCGATCCCAAGGCCGGTGAGGTCCGTGGCCACCGGGAGCTGCGGAAGTTCCTGCGGACCAGCCGGGACCTGCTGGCCCGGCGCCGGGCCAGCACCGAGATCGTGGCCGCCACGACGGCCGGCGGCCGGGCCGTGGTGGAGCTGATGGCGCAGCTCGACGACGGGGTGCGGTGGCCGGTGGCGGTGGTGGCCGAGTCGCCCGACGACCGGACCGTGGTGTTCCGCACCTACTTCAGCCGGCACCCGCTCGACGGCCGGTCCCACCTGCGGCCGGCCATCCTCGAACCGGCGCCGCTCGTCCCGGGTGACGTGGCCGGCCGGTTCCAGGAGGCGGTGGCGGCGGGGGACGTCGCCGGCACGGTCCGGCTGTTCGCGCCGGACGGCTACCTGCGGGACCCGCTCGACGGCACCTATCGGGGCGCCGCCGACCTGGACGCGTACTTCTGCCGGATCTTCGCGGCCGGCGGGCCCGGCATCGAGACGTGCGTGGTGACCGACGACGGGGTGCGGTGCGCGCTCGAGCAGACCTTCGTCCGCTGGGGCGGCCGGGAGCTGCCGCCGCAGGCCGGGCTGGTCGTGCACGAGCGCGACACGACCGGGCTGCTCGCGGCGGTCCGGGTCTACGACGACTTCCAACTACCGGCCGAGCTAACCCGGTAGGAACTGCTGACCCCCGTCGATGTCGTAGACGGCGCCGGTCAGCGCGGTGTTGCTCATCAGGTGCAGGGCGAGCGCGGCCACGTCGGCCGGGCCGACCACCCGGCCGATCGGCAGGGTGGCGCGCAGCTGTTCGCGGCGTTGTTCCAGGCCGTCGCCGAGCAGGGCGGCCGACAGCGGGGTGTCGACGAAACCGGCGGCGATCAGGTTGATCCGGATCGGCGCGATCTCCAGGGACAGGTTGGCGACCAGGGCGGGCAGCGCCGCCGTCATCGCGGCGGTCACGGCCAGGCCGGGCGAGGGGCGGCGGGCGCCGGTCCCGCCGATGAAGATCAGCGTGCCGCCCGGCCGGACCCTGCCGACGGCCGCGCGGGCGACGCGCAGCACCAGCGCGACGTGGTCGCTCAGATGGTGCGCCGCCTCGGCGATGTCCATGTCGGCGAGCAGGCCGTAATAGGGCCGGCCGGCGGTGACCAGCACGTGGTCGACCGGGCCGGGCAACTCGGCGAAGTACGCCTCGAGCCGCTCGGCGTCGTGGGCGTCGAACGCCGCGGTGGCGCTCGCGTGCACCTCGGCGGCGGCCCGCTCCAGGCGCCCGGAATCGCGCCCGACCAGCAGCACGGCCGCGCCTTCGGACGCCGTGAGACGAGCGGTCTCGAGGCCGATGCCGGCGCTGCCGCCAATCACCACGACGGTCTGATCCTTCATTTCGCGCCTTTCGAGATCTGCGCGTCGAGATCGCGCAACGCCTGGAAGATGGCCTCGGAGAAGGTCGGGAACGGCTGGATCACGTCGATCAGCACCGACAGCGGGATGCGGGCCCGCACCGCCGCGGTCACCTGCTGCAGCCATTCGCCCGCCTCCGGCCCGAGCGCGTAACCGCCGATCAGCCGTTCCCCGTCGGAGACCAAGGTCAAAAATCCAGGACGAGAGTCATAACTACGGGTGTACGTCGAGGTCCGCGGCACACCAGCAAGCGCGATCGTCGAGGTGTACGGCCCATCCGCCTCGCCGACCGCGGCGGCCTGCGGATCGCTGAAGATCACCCGCGGGACCGCCTCGTAGTGCGCCTCGCGCGGCCGGCCGAGCAGGTTGGACGCCACGATCCGGCCCTGATATTCGCCGACGTGGGTCAGCAGCCACAGGCCGGTGACGTCGCCGATCGCCGAGAGACCGGAGCCGGCCGACATCCGGGCGTCGACCGCGATCCCGCGCGGGTTGGCCTCGATGCCGACCGTCTCCAGGCCGATGTCGGCGACCCGCGGGCGGCGGCCGGTCGCGACGAGAAGACGGTCGCCGGTGACCGTGGTGCCGTCGGCGAGCTCCAGCGCGTACACCTCATCGGAGAAGGTGGCCTGGACCGGCGCCTGGCCGAGCCGAAGCTCGATGCCATCGGCCCGCAGGGCCTCGGCGACGCCCTCGGAGAGGGCCGGCGCCTCGCGGGAGAGCAACCGCTCGCCCCGTTCGACCAGCGTGACCCGCGCGCCCAGCCGGGTCAGCGCCTGCGCCATCTCGACGCCGATCGGGCCGCCGCCGAGCACCAGCAACCGCTCCGGGATCTCCTTGACCCCGGTGACCTCGCGGTCGGTCCAGAGGCCGGGCAGCTCCCGCAGGCCGGGGATGGGCGGGATGGCCGGGTCGGAGCCGGTGGCGATGACAAGGTGCCCGGCGCTGTACCTCTTGTCGTCGACGACGACCGTTCCGGGACCGGCCAGCCGGCCGTGGCCGCGGATCACCTCGATGCCCACGCTCTCGGCCCACTTGACCGCGCCGGAGTCGTCGTAACCGGAGACCTCGAAATCGCGCCAGGCGAGGACCTCCTGGACGTCGAGCGGGCCGGTGACCGCCTCGCGTGCGCCCGGCACCTGCTTGGCGGCGGACAGCGCCTCGCCCGGTCGCAGCAGGGTCTTCGAGGGGATGCAGCCGAAGTAGGAGCACTCGCCGCCCAGCAGATAGCGCTCGACGATGGCAACCCGCAGGCCACCGGCGGCAATGGCCGCGGCACAGTGCTCCCCGGGCGCGCCGCCGCCCAGGACGATCACATCGAAGTTGTCCATGCCGTTCAACTTGCCGCTTTTCCGGCGGCTTCGCCCCAGGGAGTCCCACTGGCCTTTGCTCCTGGTCGCCCGCGGGAGTTACACGCCGGCCGGCACCGCGTCGCTGGTGAGGCGGGCCCGGCCGGCGCCCTTGCTCGCGTAGAGCAGCAGGTCGGCGCGGTGCAGCAACTCCTCGGGACTCTCCTGGCCGTCCCACTGGGCCAGCCCGGCGGAGAACGACTGCCCGTGCGGGGTGGCCGCCATCAGCCGCTCGACGACACCGGCCGCCTCGGCCGGCGTGTGCGCGGTGAGCAGCAGGCCGAACTCCTCGCCGCCGTAACGGGCCAGCAGGTCGCCCTCGCGGAGGTTCATCAGCCAGGCGATCGCCGACCGGCTGAGCAGCTCGTCGCCGGCCTGGTGACCGTGGGTGTCGTTGTACCGCTTGAAGTGGTCGAGGTCGATCAGGCCGACGGTCAGCGTGTCGCCGGTGGCCGCGCACTCGGCCATCGCCGCGTGCAGCCGCTCGTCCCACCGCCGGCGATTGGCCAGCCCGGTCAGGGCGTCGTGGTTCGCCAGCCGCTCCAGCCGGCGCGCCTGCTTCTCGACCCGGCTGACCAGACCGGCCATCCGCACCGTGACGAGCAGGAACAGCACGACACAGCCGATCGAGGGCGCCGCCCATTCCTGGGCGATCCGGCCGGTCACGCCGAGATAGATGCTCACGGCCGGCGCCAGCAGGATGGCGACGGTGAGCAGGGCGAGCCGCGGCCGGACGAACGACGGCGGGTTGGCCGGCGGGACGGTGAGCCGGCGCATCGAGGGGTGCACCGCCGCCGTCGCGCCCAGCACGTTGGCGAGCATGTAGGCGACGCCGGCCGCGCCGCCCTGATAGGGCCCCGACGAGGTGTCGGCGATGAGCAGGAAGTCACCCAGCGCGGTGGTGAGGAGCCCGGCGATCAGCAGCCGGAAACTGCCGGTCCGGGCGCCCGGCGTGGTGATCAGCAACGAGGCCAGCACGAACAGGGCGATGTCGCCGACCGCCATCAGCAGCCCCACGACCAGGTGGAGCGGATCCTCGATCGACAGGTCGCCGCCGAGGAACAGCCAGCCGAGCAGGCCGAGACTCGCCGCGACGATGCCGCCGTCGACCAGTGCGGTCCGGTCGTCGGTGCGGGCGCGCCCGCGGATGAGACCGGCCAGCGCCACGCACATCAGCGGATAGCCGGCCACCGACAGCGACCCGCTGATCGCCGACCAGGGTTCCGCGGTGGTCAGCTGGTCGATGACCGAGTTGGCCGCCCAGACCGCGAGGCCCGCGACGAACGTGTACCAGGTCCAGACCTGCTGCGGGCGGTAGCGGCGGACGGCATGCAGCACCACCGCGACGCACGCCACGCCGACCAGGCCGAAGCCGGCGGCATGCCACCAGCCCACGGCCGGCAGCAGGGAATAGGCGATCGTCGCGGCGGTACCGACACCCAGACAGGTCCGCCAACTGATTGACACGAGGGGCCATCGGCGGCGCCGGCAACGGGCTGAGCGTTTGAGGAACACATCCCACTGCCTCAAGTACGGGCCGGCGTGCGCGATAGGCAGGCGGTGAAACGCACACACCTGGCCGATCGAATCGTCCTGACCGCGGCCGGCGGACTGCTGCTGGCCGCGCTGCTCGGCGTGCTCGGCCTGGTGCTCCCGATCCCGGTGTGGTCGCTGTGGCCGGTGGCGGCCTTCGCGCTGGCCGCCGGGGTGGCCGGCTGTGCCGTGGCCGCCGCTACCGCCAGCGGGCCGGGGCGGGCGTTCTGGCAGCGCATCGCCTTCGCCACCGTCCTGCTCGACGTGGCCGTGATCGTCCATGCGGTCGACGCCGTGCGGCAGCCCGGCCGGGTGCTGGCGATGACCACCCGCGGCGAGGTGTTGTACATGGCCGCGATCGGCCTCGCCGTGGTGGCCCTGCTTCTCCTGCCGGGCCGGCGCCGCGGCCGGCGGACCGCCGCCGCGCTGTGGCTCGACGTCGCCGTCGTGGTCGTCGCCGCCGTCGTGGTTCTGAAGGAAATGCTGGCGGTCCTGCCGTTCCAGCTCACCGGCGGCCGGCCGGCGACGGCGTTCCAGCTGATGACCGCGGCCACCGCCCTCGCGGCCGTCCTGGCCGTGATCAAGGTGGGGATGAGCGGCTCCGGCCCGGTGGCCGGCCGCGCCCTGTGGATCCTCAGCCCGGTCGGGTTGCTGGGCCCGCTGGCCACGGTGCTCGCGCCGGCCCTGCGGCCGTGGCCGCACCTGAGCCCGATCGCCTTCAACATGCTCATCTTCGCGATGATCCTCACGCTCGCCACCCGGGCGCAGACCCGCGCGAACCTTGCCGCGCCCACCCCGCCACCATCGGACGACACCGTGCGCCGCCGGCCCATCAGCCTGGTGCCGTATGCCGCCGTCGCGGTCACCGCGGTGATGCTCGTCGGCGTGACCGTGCGCGACGGATATCTGCCGGCCGGGCTCGCGACCGGCGCCATCGTGCTGATCCTGCTGGTCGTCGTGCGCCAGCACGCGGCCCTGCTGGACAACGGGGTGCTCCTCGACCGGCTCGTCGACCAGGTCCGGCACGACGATCTGACCGGCCTGTCCAACCGGCGTGGCTTCACCGGCACACTCGCCGACCGCCGCGCGCCGGCCGTCGTCGCGGTCTGCGACCTGGACAACTTCGCCGCGATCAACGACCGGCTCGGCGACGCCACCGGTGATGCCGTCCTGCGCGAGGCCGCGCACCGGATCACCCTGACCGTGGGCGGTTCGGCGACCGTCGCCCGGCTGCTCGGCGACGAGTTCGGCGTGCTGCTGTCGGTCGAGGACGGCGCTCAGCTCGCCGAGGCCCTGCGCGACGCGTTCCACGCCCCGCTCTCCGTCGACGGGCACGACCTGCTGGTCACCGTCTCGGTCGGGTTCGCCACCGGCGCCGGCGACGCCATCCCCGATCTGCTGCGCCGGGCCGAACTGGCGTTGCAGGCCGCCAAGCGGGTCGGCGCCGGCCGCTGCCTGGAGCACACGGCCGGCCTCGACGCCACCGTCCAGCACGACGCCCAGCTCGCCGCCGACCTGCGCCGTGGCCTCGAAGACGGCGAGTTCCGGCTCGCCTACCAGCCGATCGTCGAGCTGCCGACGGGCGCGATGCGCGCGGTGGAGGCCCTGGTGCGGTGGCGGATGTCGCCGGCCGAGTTCATCCCGGTGGCCGAGCAGACCGGCCTGATCATCGACCTGGGCGCGTGGATCCTCGACACCGCCTGCGCCGACGCGGCCGCCTGGTATCACCGCTACGGCGCCGACGCACCCGCCGTCAGCGTCAACGTCTCCGCGCGGCAGCTGCTCGACCCCGACCTGCCGGCACTGGTCGCCGCGACGATGCACCGGCACGGCCTCCCGGCCGACCGGCTGATTTTGGAGATCACCGAGACCGCGGTCTTCGCCGGCGGGCCGGCCCTGGCCACCGTCGGGGCGCTGCGGGATCTCGGGGTCGGCATCGCTCTCGATGACTTCGGCACCGGCCACTCGTCGCTCACCCTGCTGCGGACCTGCCCGGTCACGACGCTCAAGGTCGACAAGTCGTTCATCGACGACCTCAACGGCAGCCCGCAGCAGGAGGCCATCGCAGTGTCGCTGCGCGGCATCGCCGACACGCTCGGCCTGCGCGCCGTCGCCGAGGGCGTCGAGACGCAGGCCCAGGCCGAGCGGCTGCACGCCCTCGGCTACCGCTACGCCCAGGGCTTCTTCTTCGCCCGGCCGGCGCCGGCTTCCGATATCGAAAAAGCCCTCACCTCAGTTTCAACGAGATGAGGGCCTTCTCGATCGACTTACGTCATGAGCAGGTGGGCTCGCCGGACTGGGCCGGCACGCTCACCGCGGTCCACGCGGCCTTGACCGTGTTGAACTGCGTGCAGCTGCCCGGGAAGAGGGTCTTCGCGGCCTGCAGCGTCCACACCCGGTACTTCAGGTAGGACGACGACGAGGTCTTCAGCAGCATCGCGTTGTACATGATCTTGATGGCGTTCTGGATGCCCAGACCGGTGATCGTCGTGCTGTTGCACGTCGAGCTGGCCGGCTGCCCGTTGCCGCTGGTGCCCTGCGCGAGCAGGTAGAACCAGTGGTTGCCGGGACCGGCAGCCGCGTGCACCTCGCCGTTCGGGGTGCTGCTGGAGTAGCAGTTCGAGTCGCCCAGCGCCGACGGGTTGTACATGTTGCGGATCGGGCCGGAGCCGACCAGGTTGACCTCTTCACCCACCAGGTAGTCGGGGGCGTCGGCCGGCGAGTTGATGTACCACTCGGTCGCCGCGCCGAACGTGTCGGCCACGAACTCCTGAGTGCCCTTGGCCGAGATGCCGCCCGGGGTGTTGTCGTCGATGCCGTGACCCAGCTCGTGACCGACCACATCGGCCGAACCGATCCAGTTGCCGGCGGTGTTCTTGCCGATCTGCACCTGGGTGCCGTCGTAGTACGCGTTCTGCTGGTTCAGCCCGACCCGGATCGGCCACGCGCCGCCGGAGCCGTTCTGGCCGTTGCGGCCCAGCCACGACGACAGCATCGCGAACTGCTTCTCGGCCACGTAGAGCACGTCGACGCCGCCGGTCTCCCGGTTGGTGCCGACGCCGTTGCCCCACGCGTTGTCGGTGCCGGAGAACGTCGCGTTGCCGGTCGCGTTCTGCGCCTTGATCGTCGTGTGCGACGGGTCCTGCAGCAGGTAGGTCGAGCCGGACTGGGTGGTGCTGAGCGAGACCGAGCCGTAGACCCAGCCGTTGCCGGTGCCGGTCGCGTTCATGACGTGCTCAGACGTGCTGAGCACCGCGCCGGTGAGCGCGTCCACGTTGACCGTCAGCCGGCTGACGCCGTCCGCGCCGGTGCCGTTGACGGTGGAGCTCCAGGCCAGGCGGGCGGCCTTGCCCTCCTCGGCGACGACGACGAGCTTGGTGCCCTCCACGCCGGTCACCGACTTGAGCTGCGCCTTGGCGGTGGTCAGCGCCGCGGCGTCGGAGATCTTCGGGGTGACCGACAGCTCGCCGATCGCGCTGGTCTGGGCGACCGACGTGTACGTCGCCTTACCGGCGGCGTCGGTGACGACGACGAAGTCGCCACCCTTGACCGGCAGACCCTTGTAGGTCCGCTCGAACGGGACGTAGTTGACGCCGGCCGACGAGACGACGGTCTTGCGCTGGAACGTGTCCATGCTGCTCACGTGGAGGTACGAGGGCTTCGCGGCGACCAGGGCGTCGGCCCCGGCGGCGGCAGCGACCAGCGGCGACACGGCGGATTGCGCCGGCGGCTGAGCTGCGGCCGGCCCGGCGGTCAGCGCCGCGGTGACCGCGGTCGCGGTCCCGACAGCGATGGCCAGAGGGGTTCGGAACATCACGCGTACTCCTTAGGGGGTTCCCGGGTGGGACAGCGCAGACGTTATCGACAAGCTTCGATCTAAGTAATGGGGGAAACCCTCGTCGGACATCCCAATCAGGTCATCTACTCGCCAATAGGCCGATAGCGTGAGCAGTCGTGACCAGTCGACGTCCCATCATTGCCATCTCTGCGGTCCTGGCCCTCGGGCTCACAGCCTGCGGCTCGAGCGGCTCCGAGGACACCGCGTCGACCACGGCGGCCACCGTCAAGTCGTACGACAAGAGCGTGGCCGGCGTCGTCGAGGCGGCCGAGGCGTTTCTCGCCACTCTCGACGACACCGACAAGGCCTCGGCGCAGCTCGACCTCACCCAGGACAACGCGACCGCCTGGTCCAACCTGCCGTGCGGGTCGACCTGCCGGGTCGGGGTCGAGTTCAGCAACCTCGACGACGACGAGGTGGCCGCGGCCAAGAGCGTGCTGCTGACCGCGCTGGGCACCGGATCCGGCAGCGGCTACCAGCGGGTCACCGAGCTGTTGCTGGCTGACGACTATCTCGGCAGCGTGCAGGCGAGCAGCGGCACCAGCGGCGGCCCGGGCGGCGGCGGGATGCCGTCCGGCGGGGCGATGCCCTCAGGTGGCGGAATGCCTTCCGGCGGCGGGATGCCCTCGGGCGGCGGGATGCCCTCCGGCGGCGGCTCCGACGGTGGCGGCGGCCTCGGCGGCTACGGCTCCGGCAACTACTACCTGGCCTTCCTCGGCACGCCCAGCAGCACCGGCACCTGGCAGCTGCACTTCGGCGGACATCACCTGGCCGTCAACATGACCTACAAGGCCGGCGCGGTCGAGGGCGTCTCGCCGTTCTTCGTCGGCGTGGAGCCGACCAGCTGGACCGACTCCCTCAGCACCGCGCATGCGCCGCTGAAGGACATGCGGGCCGCCATGCTGGCCATGACCAGCAGCCTGTCGACCGCCGAGCAGACCAAGGCGAAGCTGTCCCAGTCGTTCACCGACGTGCTCCTCGGGCCGGACCAGGACGGCAAGTTCCCGGCGAAGAAGCAGGGCCTCGCGGTCAGCTCGCTGACCGCCGCACAGAAGAAGCTGGTGCTGGCCGCGGTCAAACCGTGGGTGGCCAATGCCGACGACGCCACCGCGACCGCCCTGCTGAGCACCTACGAGTCGGAGCTGGACAAGACCTACATCGGCTGGTCCGGCACGCTCGGGTTGACCAAGCACGCCGATTACGTCCGCATCGACGGGCCGAGCGTGTGGGTGGAGTTCGTCTGCCAGAACGGCGTCGTCCTGCAGAACCAGATCCACTACCACACCATTTACCGCGACCACACCCGCGACTACGGCGGCGAGTTCACGTTCTCATGATCCGCCGGCTGGCCCTCGCGGCCGCCGCACTGGTGGCGGCGTTCCTGCCCGGAGCGCCCGCCGCCGCCCATCCGATGCCGCATTCGACGGTCACGCTGGACGTGCACGACCGCTCCGTCTCGGCCGAGCTGCGGTTGCCCGCCGAGGATTTGGCACTGGCCGCCGGCTCTCCCCCCACCGCTGCATCGTCGCCGGCCGGCGGCGACGTGCGCCGTTATCTGCTTGCCCACTTCCGGCCGCGGACGATGGCCGGCGCGCCGTGGCGGGTCGCGATCGACCGGATCGAGGCGGCCGACGGCGAACAGACCGCCACCGGCCCGTACCGCGAGTGGGTGATCGGCGCTTCGCTCTCGCCGCCGCCCGGCGGGGACGTGCGGCACTTCCGGCTCGGCTACGACGCGATCGTGCACCAGGTCGTCACCCACACCGTGCTGGTCTCGGTCCGCCAGGACTGGGCGGCCGGCCGGGTCGAGGGCGACACCCAGGTCGGCGTGCTCACGGTCGACCGCCGCACGATGACGGTGCCCGGCCTGACCGTCGACCTCGGACCGGGCAGCGCCGGGCGCGGCTTCCTGGCGATGCTGCGGCTGGGTGGCACGCACATCGTGGAGGGCACCGACCACCTGCTGTTCCTGCTGGTCCTGTTGCTGCCGGCGGCCCTGCTCGCCACCGGCCGGCGTTGGCACGGGAGCGCCGGTGGCCGCCGGGCCGTCCGCCGCATCGGGGCGGTCACGCTCGCCTTCACCGCCGGGCATTCCGCCGCCCTGGCCGCCTCC
This sequence comes from Actinoplanes sp. NPDC026619, assembly GCF_040638295.1. Classification (NCBI taxonomy): domain Bacteria; kingdom Bacillati; phylum Actinomycetota; class Actinomycetes; order Micromonosporales; family Micromonosporaceae; genus Actinoplanes; species Actinoplanes sp. NPDC026619. The sequence continues at coordinate 152,468 of NZ_JBEZYA010000020.1, read as the reverse complement.
GCGCTCGGCCACATCGAGCTGCCCGCGCGGCCGGTGGAGGCGTTCATCGCGGCCAGCATCCTGATCGGCGCGACGCACGCGATCCGGCCGCTGTTCCCCGGCCGGGAGGCCCTGGTCGCCGGCTTGTTCGGCCTCGGGCACGGCATGGCGTTCTCGTTCACCCTCGCCGAGCTGCACCTGTCCACCGGGCAACTGGCGCTGAGCCTGCTCGGTTTCAACCTCGGCATCGAACTGGTCCAGCTCCTGCTGGTGGCGATGGCGCTGCCCGCGATCGTGCTCGCGGCCCGGCTGCCGGCCCAGCCGGTGCTGCGTATCGGCGGCGCCACGGTGGCGGCCGTCGCCGCGGCCGGCTGGCTGGCCGATCGCCTGGGCCGGCCCAATCCGGTGGCACGTCTGGCCGACACGGCCGGTTCGCACACCGCCGTCGTGATGATCGCCCTGTTCGCCGCCGGCCTCGCCGGCACGATCGGGCGGCGGATGCGGAGTGCGGTCCCCACGGCGTAACAGAGGGGAAACCTTTGTAACGGCGTCGAGCATGGACAACCCGCAATTCCTATAGGCAAGATAGGTGGCATGCCGCGCAGCCGCCCGTTGATCACCCGCCGTGAGGTCGACCTCATGCGCGTGATCGCCGCTGCCTGTCGACCCTGACGCACCCCCTCTCCTGCCACCACCCGTCCGCATGGCCGCGGACCGCTGGTGCGCGCCCGCATGCCTTCCGGACACATGCCTTCCGGACCAAAGAAACGGACTCCACATGGGACACGAACTCGACGGAAAGCGCGCCATCGTCACCGGCGGCGGCACCGGCATCGGTTACGCCGTCGCTCTCGAACTAGCCCGGCAGGGCGCGCAGGTGGCGATCGCCGGCCGCCGCACCGAGGTGCTGGCCGCGGCGGCCACGAAGATCAAGGACGAGATCGGGGCCGACGTGCTGCCGGTCACCGCCGACACCGGCGACGACGAGTCGGTCAAGGCGCTTGCCGAGACCGTCAAGGCCGCGTTCGGCGGGGTGGACATCCTGGTCAACAACGCGGCGGAACAGCCGGCCCAGCACGGATCCAGCTACCTCGACGCCACCGACGACTGGTTCCAGCGCCAGATCAACGTCAAGGTCATCGGCTATCTGCGCACCATCCGCGCGGTCGCGCCGCTGCTCATCGAGAACGGCTGGGGCCGCATCATCAACATCAGCGGGACCGGCTCCCGGCAGACCGTCTCGGTCATCGGCTCGGTCCGCAACGCCGGCGTCACCGCCCTCACCAAGAACGTCGCCGACGAGCTCGGCAAGCACGGCATCAACGTCACGGTGGTGCCGGAACAGATCGCCGATTCCATCGAGCACTGGTTCCGCACCCGGGCCGCCGACGGATTCAACCTCAACTTCGACGTGTTCCCGACCGGCCTCGAGCTGTTCGTCGACCACGTCGTCCCGCTGCTGCGGCAGCGCGGCATCTTCCGGCGCGAGTACACCGGCCGCACCCTGCGCGACCATCTCGGCCTTCCCCGCCCGCTCTCTCGTTTTCAGGAGGCAGAACAGTGACGGTCGTGCCACGTCGCCGGCTCGGTGACCTCGAGGTCTCCGCGCTCGGCCTGGGTTTCATGAGCTTCGTCAACTCGGCCGGCGCCGACGAGGAGCGGGAGGCGACCGCGCTGGTCGGCGAGGCCATCGACCTCGGCATCAACTTCTTCGACACCGCCGACGTGTACGGGCCGGAAGTCAGCGAGATCCTGCTCGGCCGGGCGATCCGCGGCCGCCGGGACCAACTGGTCATCGCGACCAAGTTCGGCAACCGGCTGGACCGCTCCGGGCTGGACAGCCGGCCGTCGTACGCCCGGTCCGCGGTGGACGCTTCGCTGCGCCGGCTCGGCCTCGACCACATCGACCTCTACTACCAGCACCGGGCCGACCCGCAGGTGCCGATCGAGGAGACCGTCGGCACGCTCGCCGAGCTGGTCCAGCAGGGCAAGATCCGGCACATCGGCCTGTCCGAACCGGGCCCGCAGACCCTGCGCCGGGCCCACGCCGTGCACCCGATCACCGCGATCCAGAACGAATGGTCGCTGTTCAGCCGCCAGATCGAGGACGAGACGCTGGCCATCGCCCGGGAGCTCGGCATCGGCGTGGTGCCGTACTCGCCGCTCGGCCGGGGCTGGCTCACCGGCCGGGTGCACAGCCGCGCCGACCTGTCCGGTCGCCGGCTCACGCATCCGCGGTTCGCCGACGCGGTGTTCGAGATCAACCGGCGGCTGGCCGAGGAGGTCGCCGAGGTCGCGGCCGAGGTCGACGCCCAGCCCGGACAGGTGGCCCTCGCCTGGGTGCTGTCGCGCGGCGACGACGTCGTGCCGATCCCCGGCACCCGCCATGCGTCCTACCTCCGGCAGAACCTCGGCGCCCTCGACGTCGTGCTGACACCCGCGCAGATCGCCCGGCTCGAGTCGATCGCCGCGCGGGTGGCCGGCGAACGGGCGGTGCGGCCGCAGCACATCGGCGTCGAGACCCCGCTACAGAACGCGAAGGCGCCCGCATGAGCCGGCTGATCTCCGCGGCCGAGCTGCGCGCCGACCTGACCGACGGCGGGGAGATCGCCGTCGTCGACACCCGCGAGGGTTCCCGGTACGCCTCGGGACACCTCTCCGTCGCCGTACCCATCCCGGAAAGCTCTTTGGAGTTGGAAATCGGCACCCGGGTGCCGCGCCGGAATGTTCGCCTCGTGCTGACCGACGGCCTGGCCGCCGCCGGCCGCCTGGAAGCGCTCGGCTACACCGACGTGCGGGTGCTCGACGGGGGCACGCCGGCGTGGACGGCCGCCGGGAATGAGCTGATCACCGGCCTCAACTCGCTCAGCAAAGCCCTCGGCGAATTCGTCGAGCGAAACTACGACACGCCGCGCATCACCGTCGACCGGCTCAAGGAGAAGCTGGACGCGGGCGAGGACCTGATCGTGCTCGACACCCGCCCGCTGCCCGAATACCGGCACATCGCCATCCCCGGCGGCCGGCCCGCGCCCGGCGCCGAACTGCTCTACCGGGTCTTCGACCAGATCACCTCCGCGGACACCCAGATCGTGGTCAACTGCGCCGGCCGCACCCGGGCAATCATCGGCGCTCAGGCGCTGATCAACGCGGGCGTCACCAACCCGGTGGTGTCGCTGGAGAACGGCACGTCGGCCTGGCTGTTCGCCGGCTTCTCCCCGGTGGCAGGCTCCGCCGACCTGATCGACGCGCCCTCCCCCGCGGCTCTTTCCCGCGCCACGGCGGCCGCGGCGCAGATCCGGGAACGCTTCGGCGTGGTCGTCGGGCAACCGCCGCCCGCACCGGACCGGACCACCTATCTCCTCGACGTCCGGACCCCCGAGGAGTACGCGTCGGGCCACCTCCCCGGCTCGATCCCGGCGCCGGGCGGCCAGCTCGTGCAGGCAACCGACCTCTACGTCGGCACCCGCCACTCCCGGATCGTCCTGGTCGACTCGCCCGACCTGGTGCGCTCCTCGATCACCGCGTCCTGGCTGCGGCAGCTCGGCTGGGACGACGTCTTCGTGCACGCGCTCCCGCCGGCCCTCTCGGCGGCCGAACTCGATGCGACCCTGGTCGCCGGCGACCCGGTGACGGTGATCGACCTGCAGCCGCCGGCCGCCTACTTCGAGACCCGGCACCACATTCCCGGTTCGCTGGTGGCCCGGCGCTCGACCCTGCTGCGCAACCCGGCACTGCTCGGCGACGCGCTGCGTCGCGGCCCGGTCGTCCTGGTCTCGGACGACGGCCGCCTCGCCCGCCTGGCGGCAAGCGAACTCCCCGGCACGTCGGTCCTGACCGGCGGAATCGGCGCCTGGCTGGCGGCGGGCCTGCCTACCTCGACGGGTACGGACCAGGAAGCGCTCACCCCGGGCGACGCTCTGCCACCGCCGCCGGACCTCGACGCCCGCAAAACCGCCTTCGCCGAGTACGTGGCGTGGGGCGACGCCGTCACCGACCAGCTCGCCCGCGACGGCCTCATCTCGTTCCGCCTCTTCCCGCCACCACCCGCACCCGCCGCGCCGTCGCCCGCCTCGCCCGTGCCCGCCTCGCCCGTGCCCGCCTCGCCCGTGCCCGCCTCGCCCGTGCCCGCCTCGCCCGTGCCCGCCTCGTCCGTGCCCGCCTCGTCCGCCTCGCTCTGGGAGCTGAGCCATGACTGACACTCTTGCTGAACCGGTGACCGCCGGGTCGGCGCGACTGCGTGAGCTGATCGACACCATCGACGCCGACGTGGTCGAGCGCGACCAGGAGAAGCGCCCGCCGTTCGCCGAGTTCGAGCTGCTCAAGGCGGCGCGCATCGGCGCCCTGCGGCTGCCGGTGGCCGAGGGAGGCGGCGGCGCCACCGTCACCGAGCTCTTCGCCACCGTCATCGACCTGGCCGAGGCCGACCCGAACGTCGCACACAGCCTGCGCAACCACTACCAGTTCGTGGAGCAGTTGCTGCGCCGCCCGCGGGAGTCGAACGCGAAGTGGTTCGAGCACGTCCGGGCGGGAAGGCTGTTCGGCCTGGCCGCCACCGAGCTCGGCCGCAAGCAGGCCGGCCTGCGCAACCCCGGCTTCGAAACGGTCGTCGTCACCACCTCCGAGGGCCTGCGACTGACCGGCACGAAGTTCTACAGCACCGGAAACCTCTACGCCGACCTGCTCGTCGTAGCCGCCCAGGGCCCCGACGGCGAACCGGCCCGGCTGGTCGTCCCGGTCGACCGCCCCGGCGTGTTCATCGAGCGCGACTGGGACGGCATCGGCCAGCGGTTCACCGGCAGCGGCACCACCCGCTTCGAGAACACACCGGTCCACGAGGAGGACTTCGTCCAGAACGGCGCGTGGTACGGCGACGTGCCCTACCTGGCCACGTTCCCGCAGCTGATCCTGACCGCGATCATCGCCGGCATCGTCCGCCGGGCCGCCCGCGACGCCCGCGACCTGGTGCGCGCCAAGCAGCGCACGTTCTACCACGCGGCCGCCGACCAGCCGGTCGACGACCCGATCCTGCAGCAGAGCGTCGGCTACCTGGCCAGCCAGGCCTTCGTCGCCGAGGCGGCAGTGCTCACCGCGGCGGCCGCGCTGCAGCAGGCAACCGAGTCGCAGGGCGGACCGGACGAGGCCGACCTCGCCCTCCGCGCGTCGTTGCGAGCGGCCAAGGCCAAGGTGGTGGTGGACGAACAGGCGCTGCGGGCCGCGACCGAACTCTTCGACGTCGGCGGCGGCACCGCGGTCCGCCAGATCAACCACCTGGACCGCCACTGGCGCAACATCCGCACCCTGGCCTCGCACAACCCGCGAACCTACAAAGCAAAGGCCATCGGCGCGTACGAGATCAGCGGAACCCCCTTGCCCAACGGCGGCTTCTTCTAGGGCCGACCCAACCCCGGCCCAGTTCCAAGGAATGCGGCCCCTCCCGGCCTCGGGCCCGGCCCCGTTTCAAGGAAAGCGGCCTCTCCTGATCTCGAGAAGGGGCCGCCTTCCTGGAAATGGGCGGCCGGTCAGGTCGCGGAGCAGCTCAGGGTCGGCGTGCTTGTCGCGCCGTTGGCGAGGAAGCCGAACGTGGTCGACGCGCCGGCCGCCAGGGCGCCGTTCCAACTGACGTCGGTGGCGGTCGCCGCGGTGCCGGACGTCGTCACGTTCGCGCCCCAGGACTGGGTGATCTGCTGGCCGGAGGCCAGTTGCCAGCCGATCGTCCACGACTTCGTGCCCGCCGCGCCGGCGGTGACCGTGACCTCACCCTGGAAGCCGCCGGTCCAACTGCCCACGATCGACAGCCGCGCCGCGCACGCCCCGGTCGCCGGCGAGGTGGTTGCGGCCGGTGACGTCGTCGCGGTCACGGTGGGCGACGTGGTCGGCGAGGTGGTTGCGGCCGGTGACGTCGTCACGGTGGGCGACGTGGTCGGGGACGTGGTGGCGGTCGGGGTCGGGGTTGGCGTACTCGTGCCGCCGTCGGTGATCGCCAGGTCCGCGTCGGTGAAGCGCGAGTAGGCCGGGTTGAGGTCGGTCTCGCCCGCCTTGCCGTCGCAGCCGCGGTCCGGGTTGAACAGCAGGTAGGTGCCCGAGCTGCACGCCGACGCCAGCTCGGCATCGCCGCCGACCACGATCGAGCCGGACAGGTTGGCCCCGCCCTGGATCAGCGCGTTGTCCTTGACGACCGCGTTGCCGCTGATCGTGGCGCCGGAGTTGACCCAGGCCAGGCCCTCGATGCGGGCGTTGCCGGAGACCGTGCTGGTGCCGTAGACGGCCGCCCGCGGTCCCACATAGGCCGTCGAGGCCACCGTCGCGCTGTTGGACACCCAGCCGCCGCCGTTGGTGTGCCAGTGGCCGCCGCCGGTGGCGGCCGGCTTGGTGTAGCCCGGTTCGTAGCCGGACGGGACGGCGCCGGAGACGGTGAACTCGTACGGATAGCGGTAGTTCTTGGTGTATCCGTCGGAGTAGCCGTAGTGGTGCACCGACGACGGCGCGCCCAGCACGACCAGATAGACCTCACTCTCGCCGGACTGCAGCTGGAACGAGATCTGCCCGTCCGCGGTGGTCGAGACCGTGCCGTACCGCGGAGTGCCGTTCTTGACCGCGACGAAGCCGTAGCTCCAGCCGGACCCGGCGGCGCTGTTGACGTGGCCCTTGAAGTGCAGCCGGACCAGTGCGCCGTCGGTCGACGGGACCAGCTTGATCTTGTTGTAGCCGTAGTCGGACGGCGCGATCGCGTCCGGGACGGCGTAATGTCCGGCGGCCTGGTTGACCGCGTCCACGGGCACGCCGTTGTAGGCGTTGAGGAAGCCCGCGCCGTACACGTTGTTGATGAAGGTTTGGAAGTGGCTCTTGTTGCTGTAGTCGTAGGTGACCTGGTGCTGGGCGTAACCGGCAAGGTCGGCGTTAAGCTGATCTTGCGTGAAGCCCATGAGTCGCCGGTACGTCTCCAGTGGATGTTCGGTGGAGCGCGCCTCGTTCCACAGGCGGTTGAACATGCTGATCCCGCCGTGCTTGTCGACGAGGTACTGGATGAGCATCCAGGCGCCGTAGTGGTGCCGGCTCGACGAGTACGCCATGTTCTCGGTACGCAGGAACCGGGTGAGGTCACCGGCCCCGCCGTCCGGGTAGACCTGCATCGCCATGTATTCGGCGCTGGACTCCCAGAACGTGCCGGCCGAGGCGTCGGTGAAGCCGTACCCGGACTTGCCGAGGAAGGTCAGATTCTGGAACACGTGTCCCAGCTCGTGGGCGAGGCCCCACGACCCGGGCAGCGCGGCCGCCGGCGCGATGTTGATGACGCCGACCTTGCCGTCCGCGCTGCCGCCGGTGGCCCAGGCGTCCAGCTCGGTCCGGTTCCAGGTCTGCGTGACGATCACATCGATCTTGTACTGCGCGAGCGCGCCACTCTCCGGCGTGAACTGCATGGTGTTCACGTAGTAGGAGTAGAGGGATTCCAGCTGGGACAGGATGTTGTCCGGATCGAAGTTGTAGGGCGAGGCCGCCGTGGCCGGGCTCGTGCCCGACTTCTCACCCCACAGGAGCACGAAGTTGGCCGACTCCTTGCTGCGGTCCGAGCTCCACGGCACCTCGCCGGTGCTCTGCCAGGACGCGGGGATGTAAACGGTCTTGGTCGCGGCGAACGCCGTCCGGGCCAGGGTGGGTCCGAAACCGGCGACCAGGCCGAGCGCGACGATCGCGAGAACCGCCAGCAGGCGGCCCCTTTTTCGCTGGGGGGACATGTTGTCGTCCTTCGGGGGTGGGTGCGCCGCCGAGCGAGGCCGAACATGCCGAAGGAGTGCGAACGAGGGTGGTGCCGCAGCACCGACTCCCCACAAAGTCGAAAACCACCCACGCCCGGCCGACAGGTTCCGCCACACACGGCCGCGTGGACCTGGCCATCGTCGTTCCCCGAGTGAATCAAGTCAAGTTACGCCTGTCGATGCAGCTCTTCGATCTCGAAGACGCCGTCCAGGCGGGCCAGGCGCAGCACTCGCCGGACCCGGTCGGCGGGGGCACGCAGCACCAGCTGCCCGCCCGCGCTGATCATGGCGCGGTGCGCCCGGAGCAGGACCCCGATTCCGGCCGCGTCGGCCTGCGGGCTGTGCCGCAGGTCGACGACCAGCCGGCGGGGGCGGAGCGCCATCGCCTCGGAGATCAGTCGCTCCCACCGGGGGACGGCGGTCCCGTCGAGCGCCTCGGTGACGACGACCACCGCTTCCGGTATCTCCCGGTCCGGCACGGACACCCCTCCTGCGCGTATAAGGCCTGCTCGCAAGGTTCGGATCCCGATGTGGCGGCCGGTCCCCGGCACCATGACAGTTCCGTGACAGTGTCGGCGCGAAGGGCCATCCGGTTCGTCGTTCGGCCCCGTACCAGCCATGATGTGAAGGTGTCCGCGGTTCTGGTGATCGAAGACGACGACCGGATCAGGCTCTCCCTGGTGCTCGCGCTCGAGGACGAGGGCTATGCGGTGACCGGCGTGCCCACCGCCGAGGAGGGCCTGGACAGTCAGCGCCGTGCTCCCGCCGAGACCGTGCTCGTCGACCTGATGCTGCCCGGCATCGACGGCTTCGAGTGCATCCGGCAGTTGCGCCGCACCGACGACGTGCCGATCGTGGTGATCAGCGCCCGGGACGACACGCATGACATCGTCGCCGCACTGGAGGCCGGTGCCGACGATTACCTGGTCAAACCGGTCGCAGTCAAGGAACTGACTGCGCGGCTGCGGGCCCTGCGCCGCCGGGCCCGGACGGTCGCGCCCGACGACGTACCCGTGCTGCGCTTCGGTGATCTTGAAATTTTGCCGGAGGCAGGTGAGGTGCGCCGGCGTGGGGCGCCGGTGGCGGTCACCCGGACCGAGTTCCAGCTGCTCTGCGAGCTGGCCGACCACCCGGGCCGGGTGCTCTCCCGGCAGCAACTGCTGCAGCGCGTCTGGGAGTACGACGGTGGCGACGAGCGCCTGGTCGACGTGCATGTGGGCCGGTTGCGCCAGAAGATCGAGGACGATTCGAGCTCGCCCCGGCACCTCGTCACCGTCCGCGGGCTCGGTTACAAGCTGCAGCGATGATGCGCCTCGGGCTGCGGTCACGGGTGATCACCGGCTTCGCCGCCGGCGCGCTCGCGCTCTCGGCCACGATGGCGTTCGCGTCATACGAGATCATCCGGCACTCCCTGCTCGGCGAGCGGGAGGCGACCGCGGTCCGGGCCGCCTATTACGACGCCGCGGTGATGCGGGCCGGCCTGGTCACGACCTCCGACCCGGACCTGGTCGCCCTGCTCCGATCGCTCGACACCGGCGAGAGCCGGCGGGCGCTGCTGCACCGCTCCGGGGAATGGTTCGCCCGCAATGCCGACGCCGGCACCACCGACGCCGTGCCCGCCGCGTTGCAGGAACGCGCCCAGTCGGGGCGGGCCGCCGTGCAGCGGGTGCGGGTCGGCGGCGCCCCCGGCATGGTCATCGCGGTGCCGATCTCCGCCGACACGGTGTTCTACGAGGTCGACTCGCTCGCCGAGCTGGACCACACGCTGAAGGTGCTGACCATCGTGCTCACCGCGGTCGCCATCGTCACGGCACTGGCCGGCGCCGGCCTCGGGTGGTACGCCAGCCGTTACGTGCTGCGCCCGCTGGTGCGCGTGGCCGAGGCGGCGCAGAACATCGCCACCGGCAACTCCGGCGCCCGGCTGGACCCGGCGCAGGAACCCGACCTGGGCCGGCTGGCGTCCTCGTTCAACCACATGGTCGACGAGCTGTCCGCCCGGGTCGAGCGCGACCGCCGGTTCGCGGCCGACGTCAGCCACGAGCTGCGCTCACCGCTGCAGACCCTGTCCGCCGCGGCCAGCGTCCTCACCCGGCGGCGCGATCAGCTCGACGAGCGCACCGCGCTCGCGGCCGGCCTGATCGCCGACGAGACCGCCCGGTTCCAGCAGTTGGTCAACGACCTGATCATGCTGGCCCGCAGTGACCAGCCGGCCGAGCGGACCGCGGTCGACGTCGCCGAGCTCGCCCGGTCGGTCTGCCGGGAACACGGACTGCCGAGCAGCCTCGTGACGGCGGACGGCGATCCGCTCTGGAACGTCGACCGCCGCCGCTTCGCGCAGATGCTCGGGAACCTCCTCGACAACGCGGCCGCCTACGGTGGTGGCGCCACCGCGGTGCGGCTGGCGATCGACGACGAGTTCGGCAGCATCGAGGTCGACGACGAGGGCCCCGGGGTGAGCCCCGAGGACAAGACCGTCATCTTCGACCGCTTCGTCCGCGGCCGCGCCGCCGGGACCCGGGGCGCCTCGGACGGCACCGGACTGGGCCTGGCCCTGGTCGCCCAGCATGCCACCGCGCACGGCGGGACCGCGCAGGTCCTGGACCGCCCGGGCGGCGGCGCCCGCTTCCGGATCGAACTGCCGGGGTGCCGGCCATGAAGACGCGCTTGCTCGCCGCCGTTGTCGTGGCGATGCTGGTGGGTGGCTGCGGCGTGCCGGTCGACGACGAGCCGGAGGACCTGCGCAACCCCGGTCTCTCGTACGGCTCGAGCGGACCGGCCCCGGATCGCCTCGGCGCCGCTGTCGAACGTCTCTACCTGGTCCGCGACGGCCTGCTGTCGAGAGTGGTGCGCCGCATGCCGACGGCTCGCACCCCGCAGCAGATGCTCCAGGACCTGCTGGCCGGGCCGACCGCGGCGGAACACGAGGACGGCCTGACCAGCGCCCTGAGCACGATGCACATCGACGGGATGACGCTGTTGCAACGGCGGGCCACGATCGCGATCGGCGGCACGGCCGGGCCGGGCGTCCGCAACGACGAGATGCTGGCGTACGCGCAGATCGTCTGCACGCTGACGAGCCAGGGAGCCGAGGTGGGCACGGTCTCGTTCACCACCGGCGGCCGTCCGCTCGGCGTGCCGCGGGGCGACGGCTCGCTCTCCGACGGCCCGCTGACCATCGCCGACTACGCAGTCTTGCTGGGCTCCTGAACAAGGCTGGAGTCCTCGACAAGGATGGCGACGGCTTCGTCCGGGCTGTCGAACGCCGGGAACACCGTGTCCAGCCGCATCGTGTGCAGCACGGTCTGCACGAACCGGGACTGGGCCGCCAGCGCCAGCGTCCCGTGCCGCCGGTGGGCCGCATTCCGCGCCCGGACCAGCGTGCCGAGCCCGGTCGAGTCGATGGTCTGCACCTGAGCGAGGTCGACCACCACCAGCGGCCGTGCCAGCACCGCCTGTTCCAGTGCGTCGCGCAACTCGGCGACCACGTCCAGGCCGATGTCCTGTGCGACCCGCACGATCGCCACCGCCGGCGTCAGCGCGAGTGTTACTCCCCCATCCGCGACCTGCGGAACGACTGTCATGTTCGCTCCTCGTTATGCACCTTGGCGAGGTGACCCGTCGCCCACGAGACGACCAGCCTGCCGGACGCATGTGGCAGCGAATCCGCAGCAACATGACGTTTTCATGACGGCCACCAGCGTCGCGCACACAGCGCACCGGCGGTCACGACCAGCACGGCGACAGCCAGCGGCCCGGCCGGCACGCCGGCCACCAACGCCAGCCACGGAACCGTCAGCCACAGCCAGACCAGCAGCGACAACATGACCGGGCGCGGAAACGCGAACCGCCCCCGGTGGCCCGGCGCCGGCAACAGAGCGGCGACCACCGCGCCGAACTCGTCGGCCTGCTCCGGTTCGCCGTCACCGGCCGGCGCCCGCAGGGCATTGCAGAGATCGTGCGATCCGCTGACGGACCGGACGGCGGCGGCCGCCGCGTCCCGGGCCGCCCGAGAACTCACCACGCCATCCAGCACGACGACGTCGTTCTGGACATCGACCCGGATCGGCTCGCGCCGCGTCAGCTCGCCGGCGCCCAGCTCGAGGACGACCGCAAGAGCCAACCGGACCTCACCGGACGCCACGACCGGGTCCTGCCGGCGCTGCCGCGCAAGGAACTCGTCATCAGCCATCGGCTGCACGCCGCGCCCTCCCCTTCGCCTCGACCGGATCGACCACAGCCCATCGATCCTGGTCGGCAGAGTTGGCAATGCTTCCGCGATTTCATGACGGTTTCATGACAGCCACGCCCATCGATGGCTGACGAACGGGCCGGGGTGGAAGTTGACGAAGGCCGGGGCGTCGTTCAGGGACAGGGCCAGCGCGGCCTTCTGCAGCGCCTGGGTGGTCGCGGTGGCATCCCAGCGGCCGGTGACGGCGCGGTGCTCGGCCGCCTGGATCGCGGCGATGAACTCGGACGGGACGAAGGCGCAGTGGCCCCGGCGGGCCACGAACGACTGGCGGAGCAGGGGGCCGGAGGCCTGCTGGGCGTAGCGGTTCTCGTATTCGACCGGGGCCAGCTGGTCGTAAAGGGTGTGCATCGTCAGCGTCGGGACGTCGAGGTTGCCGGTCAGGGTTGAGGTTCGGGTCAGTGAGGCCACGGCGGAGCGGTCGGCCTGGACCGAGGCATGCCGGGTCAGGTCGGTCAGGTCCGCATGCAGGGACAGGCCGGCGGATCGGTAGAGGGCCTCGACCGTCGTGCGGTAGGGCGAGTGGGACAGGAGCGCCGCGTAGTTCACGCCGGCGTTCCAGGAGGCGTTGCCGCCGGCGCTCAGCTCGATGAAGTAGCGCGACGGCATCACGAACGGCAGCGTCGCGACCAGCCATTCGTACTGGGCCTGCGCGATTCCCTCGGCGGAGACCGGGGGCGTGGCCTGCGAGGCGGACCAGGTCGGCATGTTCAGCAGGGCCGTGCCCAGCGCGACCCGCGCGCGACCGGCCGCCGTGGCCTGGGCGGCGGTGGCCAGGGACGAAAGCTGACCTGCGGCCGCGGCGCCGTCGGCGGGGCTCGCGTAGCCGACCAGCGGAATGGTCGCGGTGGGAGCGAGCAGGCGGGACAGGGCGTACTCGCCGTCCAGCTGGTAGTTGTTCAGGTCAACTCCGCCGCCCAGCAGGCCGCAGGTGGAGACCGCGGCGTCCAGGCGGTGGTGGTGGCCGGCGCGTTCCGCTTCCTGGGTGCTGATCAGGCCGCCCATGGAGACGCCGAGCGCGATGGTCAGCCGAGGCCGGCCGATGAGCGCGACCACCGCGTCCAGCGTGGCGAACTGGTCCCGGGCGGCGCTGGCGAGGGCCCATAGCGAGCCATGAGGGTCGTAGGAAGAGCCGGCCAGGGCATAGCCGCGGTCCAAAAGCGCCTGCTTGGTAGCCGGGTCCGGCGCGTCGGCCGCGGTCAGCGATCCGAACCCGTGGCTGAACAGCAGCAACGTGCCGTTCCAGGACGCCGGGACGTCGGCGATCCACGTCGCGCCGTCGGCGAGCGTTCCGGAATAGGCAGCGGTGGCGGCGCGGGCCGGGGCGGCCGGGAGCAGCACGAGCAGAAGCGCGGTGATCAGGGCGGACAGACGTTTCATGAGGACCTCCGCAAGGTGGGGACGATTCCCTTGGGGACGAACAGGACCACGGCGATCAGGAGGAGCGCGTAGACGGCGTACGACAGGACGCTCGGCGCGTAGCTGGGCATGCCGGGCTGGGTGGCCAGCGTCGTGAGCAGCTGGACCACGACGGTGATCAGCGTGGCCCCGAGCAGGGCGCCGGCAATGCTGCCGAGACCCCCGACGACCGCCATCACGACGTACTCGACCGAAAGCAACACCGGGAAAGAACCCGGCGCGAGGTAGCCGAGAAAGAAGGAGTAGATGCCGCCGGCCAGGCCGGCGAAGGCCGCCGAGACCCCGAAGACCAGCAGCCGGTACGCGCCGACCGGCACCCCGCTCGCCTCGGCCGCCGCCTCGCCGGTGGCCAGCGCGCGAAGCCCGCGACCGACCCGGGAGCGCACGAGGCGGTAGGCGATCAGGCTGACCAGCGCGATGAGGACCAGGACGACGTACGCGTAGTGGATGTCCTCGTCGAGTTCGAAGCCGCCGATCGACAGGTAGGGCAGCCCCTGCAGGCCGACCGCGCCGCCCGCCCAGTCCGCGTCGCCCAGCACCGACAGCAGGATCAGCTGCAGGGCGAGGGTCGCGAAGGCCAGCTGGTGGCCGCGCAGGCGCAGGATGGGCACGCCGACCAGGACGGCGGCCGCGGCCGCGGCGAGCGGTGCGGCCAGCAGGGCGAGCAGCGGCGGCGTGTGGTGCAGGGCGAGAAGACCGCAGGTGTACGCGCCGATCGCGGTGAACGCCGCCTGGCCCAATGAGACCTGCCCGGCGTAGCCCATCAGCAGCGACAGGCCGACCACCGTCATCGCCGACAGCCCGAGCAGGACGAACGTGGTCAGCTGGCCGGGGGTGAGGATCAGCGGCACCGCGGCCACGATCAGGGCGCCGCCGAGGTAGGCCCACTTCATGCCGCCTCCAGCACTTCGCGCCGGCCGGCTCGGGCGACCAGGACCACGAGCATGAAGATCAAGGCCACCTCCGACTGGTACGCCGTGGAGAGGTAACCGCCGACCAGGGCCTGCACGACGCCCAGCAGCAGGCCACCGGCCAGGGTGAGGCCGGGGCGGGTCAGGTTGCCGAGGATGGCGGCGGAGAAACCGCTGACCACCAGCGCGACGTCGCTGTCGAACGACACCTGCTGCACCGGGGTGATCAGGACACCGGCCAGGCCGCCGAGCGCGCCGCCCAGGGCGAACGCGAACAGGCCCATCCGCAGCACGTTGATGCCGACGATCCGGGCCGCGTAGGGGTCGGCAGCGGTGGCGGTCAGCGCCCGGCCCAGGTCGGTGCGGGCGAACAGCAGGGCGGTCGCGCCGAGCACGACCGCGGTCACCGCGATGATGAGCAGGTAGTGCTTCTGGATGCCGTCGATCGAGCCGGGCACACCGGCGAACGACCTCGGCTGGTCGCCCCAGAGGAGGATCTCCACGGCGTACGCGAAAACGCCCAGCCCGAGGGTGATGATGAGGCCCGCCTGCGGAGTGGTTCCGGGTTTTCCGGTCGCGACGGCGCCCGCGATCAGGCCGGTCAGGGCGGCGACCAGCACCGCCAGGGCTTCGGCGAGGCCGTGCGGCAGGCCGGCGGCGAGGAGCGTGGTGACGGTGAGGGCGGCCAGTACGGCGAAGCTGCCCTGGGCGAAGTTGACCACGCGGGTGACGCGGTAGATGACGACCAGGCCGCTGCCGGTGAGTGCGTAGGCGCAGCCGATGCCGACGCCGGTGACCAGGTACTGCAGGAGTTCGCCCATCAGCCTTCCTCCAGGCCGAGGTAGGCGGTGGCGACCTCGGGGCTGCCGGCCAGTTCGGCGGACGGACCCTCGGCGACGATCCGGCCGGCCTCCAGCACGTACGCCCGGGTGCAGAGGTCCAGGGCGAGCCGGGCGTTCTGCTCGATGAGCAGCACCGCGAGGCCGCCGGCGTGCCGTTCGCGCAGGTTCGCGGCGAGATGCTCGACCACCAGCGGGGCCAGGCCCAGCGACATCTCGTCGATGACCAGCACGTCCGGGCCGGCCATCAGCGCCCGGCCGAGCGCGACCATCTGCTGCTGGCCGCCGGAGAGCCGGCCGGCCGGCCGTTTCCGCAGCGGGGTGAGTTCCGGCAGCAGTTCGTAGACGAGCCCGGTGTCCCGATCGGAGTTACGCCAGGCCCCCAGGCGCAGATTGTCGTCGACGGACAGTGGCGCGAACAGGTGGCGGCCCTCCGGCACGAGCGCGAGCCGGCCGCTGGTCGTGACGGTTCCGCTCGCCGGGCGCAGGATCCCGAAGAGCGTGTTGACCAGGGTGGACTTGCCGGCGCCGTTGGGGCCGATCAGCGCCACCATCTCGCTTGTGCCGACGGTGAGGGTCACGCCGTCGAGGGCGGTGGCCACGCCGTACCGGACGGTCAGGTCGTCGATTTTGATCATTGCGGGCCGCCCAGATAGGCGGCGATCACGGCCGGGTTCGCGCGGACGGTTTTGAAGGGGCCGCTCGCGATGACCCGGCCGAGGTCGAGGACGGTCACCCGGTCGGCGAGGCGGGCCACGAAAGCGACGTCGTGCTCGACCAGCAGGATGGACAGGCCCTCGCCGCGCAGTTGCTCGATCAGCTCGGCCAGGGCCGACCGCTCCGGCCCGCGCAGGCCCGACGCCGGCTCGTCCAGCAGCAGCAGCTTCGGGCGGCCGCACAGGGCCCGGGCCACCTGCAGCGCCCGCTGCTGCCCCAGCGGGAGGGCGTCGGCCGGGCGGTCCGCCCACTCGGCCAGGCCGGTGCGGGTCAGCGCCCGGGCCGCGTCGTCCCGGATCGGCGCCTCCTCGCGACGGTGCCGGGGCAGGCGCAGCACGGCGGCGAGCGGGCCGGCCCGGGTGACCGCGTGCGCGCCGACCATCACGTTCTCGGCCACCGTCATGTTCGGGAACACCGGCGAGTCCTGGAACGCGATCGCGATGCCGCGCCGGGCCCGCCGGTGCGGGGCCAGCCGGTCGATGCGCTCGCCGGCGTAACCGATCGTGCCGGCGGTCGCGATCAGCTGGCCGCCGATCAGCTTGAACAGGGTGGACTTGCCGGCGCCGTTCGGGCCGATCACGGCGTGCGTCTCCCCCGCGCGAACGTCGAGGTCGACGTCGCGCAGGGCGTAGACGCCGCCGAACCGCCGGGTGGCGCCGGTGACGGTCAGCAGGGCCGGCACGCCGTCACCCACCGGCGACCGCGGCCAGCTTGCCCTTGGCCCAGTCGGTGGCCTGGAACGCGCCGCCCTTCACCACGTTGATCGAGATGTAGTCGGCGGTCAGTCCGGAGTGGTCGCTCGCGGAGTAGTGATAGGTGCCGTTCGGGGTGGTCAGGGTCAGGCCCTCGAAGGCGGTGCGGATCTTCTCGGGATCGGTGCCGCCGGCCTTCTTGATCGCCTCGGCGAGCAGCTTGAAGCCGGTGTAGCCGTCCGCGGCGAACTGCGGCGGCGGGTAGCCCTGCTGGGTGGTGAACGGCTTGGCCAGCTCGTCGATCGCGGTCTTCTGCGCACCGGCCGGCAACGCGTCGCCGACCACCGCGATCGAGCTGGCCACGAAGACGCCCTCGGCGGCGGCCCCGGTCGGTTTGAGCCAGAGCGTGCTGGCCTGGGCCCCGGTGAACATCAGCGGGAGGCCGGCGCCGGCGGTGGCGTACTGCTTGGCGAACGCGACGGCGGGTGCGCCGGTCGCCCAGATCGTCAGCGCCTGCGCGCCGGATCGCTTGAGGTTGTTGATGATCGCGCCGAACTCGGTGGTGGAGGTCTGGAACTCCTCGCCGGCAACCATCGTGATGCCGTACTGCGCGGCCTTGGCTTCCATGCCCTTGGCCCCGGAATTGGCGTACGAGCTGCGACTGTCGTGGGCCTGGGCGACCTTGCTGATCTTCTGCGACTGGTAGTACTGCAAGATCCGGTCCGCGTACGTCGCGGAGGTGGCCGGCACGACGAAGACGTACGGATGGATGGGGTTGATCTGCTCGTCGGCCGGGGTGAGCGAGATGTAGGGGATCTTGGCCCGGTCGACCTGCGGGATCGTGGCCAGCGCGGAGTTGGAGAACGGCGAGCCGATGACCGCGACCACGCCGTTGCCCTTGAGGTCGTTGAAGCTCAGCACGGACTGCTCGGGCTGGCTCTTGTCGTCGCGCACGATCAGCTCGACCCGGTTGCCGAGCAGGCCGCCGGCGTCGTTGAGCTGCTGGACGGCCAGCTCGACGGACTTGGCGTCCTCGCTGCCGAGCGGGGCGTAGTTGCCGGTCAGCGAGACGATCAGGCCGATCTTGGTGGTCTCGGCATCGTCCGATGTGCTGCAGGCGGCGGGAAACATCAGCAGGGGTGCGGCCAGAGCCGCGAGGAGACGTCGCATGAGTACCTCCGTGTACTCGGGACGGGTGCCGCAAAGTTAGGCGCAAAATTTACGCTGGTCAATAAACTGCCCGACATCGCAGCACATGACGCCAACACCGCCGGTAATCTGCGCAATGTGCCACCGAAGTCCGCCTCGGCGATCATGCTGACCTTCCTGGGCGATCACGTCCTCGGCCGGGACGTGTGCGTCTACTCCGGAAGCGTCATCGACGTGCTCGCCCGCGCCGGCGTCTCGGCCGAGGCGACCCGCTCCACGCTGACCCGGATGACCGGGCGCGGGCTGCTGCGCCGGCAGCGGCACGGCCGGCGCATGCACTTCGGGCTCACCCCGCTCTCCACCCGCATCCTCACCGACGGATCGGCGCGGCTGTGGCGGACCGGCGCGGTCAACGACGACTGGGACGGCACCTGGACGCTGCTCGCCTTCTCGCTGCCCGGCGAACGGCAGCGCGAACGGCACGACCTGCGCGCCGCCCTCGCCTGGGCCGGTTTCGGCTCGGTCCAGGGCGGACTCTGGATCGCCCCCGGCCACCCCGACATCGGCCCACTGGCCGGCGCCCACATCCGGGTCTTCCACGCCCGGGCCGACGCGTCCACCGACGTCACCGAGATGATCGCGGGCGCGTACGACCTGGCCGCGCTGGCCGCCCGCTACACCGGATTCCGGTCGCACTGGGCGCCGTTCGACGCTGATGCGGCCGACCCGCTGGCCGCCAAGCTGCACCTGGTCACCGACTGGCTGCAGATCATCCGCCGCGACCCCCGCCTGCCGGTGCGGCACCTGCCGCCCTCCTGGCCCGCGGCGGCGGCCCAGGAGCTGTTCTTCCGCCTCAACGGCGCGCTGGCCCCGGCCGCGGCCTCGATCGCGGCCGGCCTGCTGGAGACGGTGCCGTCAGGGGACGACGGTGACCGGCCAGCGGCCGCAGCGGACCAGCTTGATGCCTAGCGAGCCGGCGATCCGGTGCAGCGTCTGGGTGGACTGGCCGACGATCACCGCGTCGGCCCGGACCTGCTTGGCCACCTCGAGCAGCTCGGTGTAGGGCTCACCGGTGCGGATGACCAGGCTGGCGTCGATGTTCAGCAGCGGGACCTGGCGCTCGAACGTCGAGCGCAGCTCGCGCTCGACGGTGTCCTGCGTCGCGATGATGGTGGCGGTGGCGCTGCCGCCGGTGTCGGCCAGCGGCAGCAGCGGCGACGGCAGCCCGCGCACATAGACGGCGACGAGCCGGCAGCGCTGCCGGCGGGCGAGGCCCACGGCGTACGCCCCCGCGCGCATCGAGGACGTCGAGCCGTCGACACCGACCACGATCGCGCGCGGACCGTCCATGCCTACCCCATTTCGTCACGCTTATCCGGACGGTATCGCCACGGTAACCGTTCAGCAATAGGTCCATGCGCACTGAGAAAATTTGCCCACCGCGCACCTCGGGCATGAGTCCGGATCGAGCGGGTAACCGGGCATCATGACCAGCCGATTCGCGCAATGGACCCTGGACGAGGGTTTCACGGTCCTGGCCGACCCGGAGGGCAACGAGTTCTGCGTCCTGCGCCACCGCTAGGACGGCGCCGTTTTCCGGTACCGCGGCCGCGGTACACACAATCACCGCGAGTGGCGGACGCGGCGGCGGCCGTGCCCCGGAGAATGAGCGAGTGACGATTCGTGTGCTGCTCGCTGACGATCAGGCGCTGCTGCGGGCCACCTTCCGACTGCTGCTGGACGCTGAGCCGGACATCGAGGTGGTCGGCGAGGCGGGCAGCGGCGACGAGGCGGTGGCGCTCGCCCGCGGCACGCGTGCCGATCTGGTTCTGATGGACATCCGCATGCCGGGGGTGGACGGCATCGAGGCCACCCGGCGGATCACCGGCGACGACGATTTAGCCGGGGTCCGGGTGCTGGTGCTCACCACGTTCGAGACCGAGGAGTTCGTGGTGGCGGCGCTGCGGGCCGGGGCCAGCGGTTTCCTCGGCAAAGGGGTCGACCCGGGCGACCTGCTGCAGGCGATCCGGACAGTCGCGGCGGGTGAGTCGCTGCTGTCGCCGGCCGCGACCACGACGCTGATCGGCCGGTTCCTCAGCCGGTCCGACCCGGCCACCGTCGCCGTGTCGGCGGCGCTCGGCGAGCTGACCGCGCGGGAGAAGGAGATCACCGCGCTGGTCGCCGCCGGGCTGTCCAACGACGAGATCGGCGAGCGGCTGTTCATCAGCCCGGCCACCGCGAAGACGCACGTCAACCGGGCGATGATGAAGACCGGCGCGCGCGACCGGGCCCAGCTGGTGGTCTTCGCCTACGAGAACGGCCTGCGTGGCTGAGCGGGGGCGGGCCGCCTGGCGGATCTGGGCGCCGCCGCTGCTCGCGATCCTGATCATGATGGCGGCGGTGGCCTATCGGGACGGCCATTTCTGGCGTACGCCGACCAGCGCCCAACTGATTCTCATCCTGCACGGCGCGCTGGCGCTGCTCTTCCGGTTGCGCTTCCCGGTGGCGGTGACGATCGTGGCGGTGGCCGCCGGGGCCGCCCTGCCGCTGGTCGCCGGGCACCTCGTGCTGGTCGACGTGCCGGCGGTCGTCGCGCTCTACACCCTCGCGACATTGCGCGGCCGCCGGACCGCGTGGACGGCCGGCATCGTGGCGGCGGTGGCACTCACCGCGGCGATCGCGCCCTGGCAGGCCGGCGGGCTGCTGGACGTCGCCAACCTGGTGCCGGCCAACTACGCCGCCCTCGCCGTGGCGGCCGGTGAAGGCACCCGCAACCGGCGGCAACTGCTGGCCGAGGCGCACGAGCGGGCCGCGCTCGCCGAGCGCACCCGCGAGGAGGAGGCCCACCGCCGGGTGCGCGCGGAGCGCATCCGCATCGCCCGCGACCTGCACGACGTGGTCGCCCACCACATCACCCTGGTCAACGCCCAGGCCGGGGTGGCGCACCACCTGATGCGGTCACATCCGGAGCAGGCGGTGGCCGCGCTGGCCGGCATCCGCGACACCAGCCGCGCCGCGCTGGACGAGCTGCGCGCGACGGTCGGCCTGCTCCGCCAGGACGACGATCCGCCGCCGAGCCGCCAGCCGACGCCCACCTTCGCCGACCTGGACGACCTCGTCGACGGCTTCCGCCGGTCCGGCTTCGCCGTCGAGGTGACTACCACCGGGTCGGCCCGGCCGCTCGCCGGCGCCGCCGACGTGGCCGCCTACCGGATCGTGCAGGAGGCGCTCACCAACGCGAGCAAGCACGGCACCGACCGGCACGCCGAGGTGCGCGTCGAATGGACCGGGAACGAGCTGACGATCGCCGTCGCCAACCCGGCCCGGCCGGGGCACGCCGGCCCCGGCACCGGGCACGGCCTGATCGGCATGCACGAGCGGGCCGAGTCGGCGGACGGCTCGGTCACCTCCGGCCCACGCCCGGACGGCACCTACGAGGTGCGCGTGACGTTGCCCGGCTGAGCCTGCCCACTCAACCAATTGGCCCGGCCGAGCCGGCCGGCTCACGACGTGCCTGGCCGAGCGGGCCGACACACGACGCGCCCAGCGAGCGGGCCGGCCTCAAGACGTGCCCGGCCGAACTGGCCGGCACACGACGCGCCCGGCGAGCGGGCCGGCACACGACGCGCCCGGCCGAGCCGGCCCGCTCACAACGTGCCCGGCCGAACTGGTCCGCTCACGAAGTGCCCGGCTGGGCGTGCCAGCGCAACCAGGCCGCCTGGCCGCCGTCCACCAGGATGTCGGTGCCGGTGATGTAGCGGGCGCCGGTCAGGAACGCCGCCACCTCGGCGATCTCGGCGGGCGTTCCGGTGCGGCCCGCCCCGCACGCGTCGAGCATCGCCATCATGTGGCTGCCGGAGACCGATTCCGCCTCGGATCTCGCCATCGCGGTGGAGATCACGCCGGGGCTGATCGTGTTGATCCGGGCGCCGCGCCGGTTCCAGGCGAGCGCCGCCGCTTGCACCCGCACCTGGTTGCCGCGCTTGGCCAGGATGTAGGCCTGGACCGGATCTGGGCCGGCCGCGCGCACCACGGCGAGCGACAGCAGGTCAGCGGCCGGCGTGGTGGCCAGTGCCAGCTCGTCGGCGCGGCTGAGCGTGGCGTAGTGGCCGGCCATGCTGGCAACGCAGACCAGCGATGTGCCCGGCCCGGCGACTGCCTCGAACGCGTCGATGACGTGCGCGGTGCCGGCCAGGTCGACCGCCATGATCTTCTCGACGGTGGAGGTGGCCGCGGAGACCCCGGCGGTGTGCACCACCGCGGCGATGGGACCCTCGGCCGCGGCGGCGTCGGCCAGTTTAACCGTCGAGGAAGCGTCGGCCACGTCGGTGAGCTGGCCCGTCGCGGCGTAGCCCTCGGCGCGCAGGGCGGCCACCGCCCGGTCGAGGGCGTCCGGGAACGCGTCGGCCAGGATGACGGTGCGGCCGCTGCCGATCCGCCGGGCCACCGCCAGGCCCATGCCACCGGCCCCGGTGACGACGACGATCTCGTTCATGCCAGCTCCTTACGGGCGGCGATGGCCTGCCGCCACTCTCGGATCGTCCGGGGTGAGATGCCGATGGCGAGCACGCCGACCAGGCGGCCGTCGCGGTGATAGGCGGCCAGGAAACGCCGCTCTTCGAGCGAGCCCTCGACGATCTCGACGCGGTCGTGGCCACGCAGGTAGCCGTAGGCCTGGATCTTCAAGTCGTACTGGTCGGACCAGAAGTACGGCACCGGGGCGAACGGCGCCGGGTCGGACGACAGCAGGTTGCGGGCGGCGGCCATGCCCTGCTCGGCGGCGTTGGTGCGGTGTTCGATACGCATCGACTCGCCGCCGAACAGCGGGTTCGGCCAACGGACCACGTCGCCGGCGCCGTAGATGCCGGGCGCGGCCGCGAGGAATTCGTCGCAGACCAGGCCGTCATCGACGGAAAGGCCGCCGTCGAGCCACTCGGTGTTGGGCCGCGAGCCGATCGCCACCAGCACGTCGTCCGCCTCGACCAGCTCACCGCCGGCCAGCCGCACGCCGCCGGGACAGACCTCGGCGACCGCGACCCCGGTGCGCAGGTCGACGCCGTGCTCGCGGTGCACCTCGGACAGCACCCGGCCGACGTCGGCGCCGACGGCGTGGGCCAGCGGCACCGGCGCCGGTTCGAGCAGCACGACCTCGCAGCCCAGGCCGCGGGCGACGGCGGCCGCCTCGGCGCCCAGGAACCCGGCGCCGACCACGGCCAGCCGCCGGCCCGGACCCAGCCGGCGGCGCAGCGCAAGAACGTCATCGACGGTGCGCAGCACATGGGCCGCCGTCCCGGGCAGCCGCCGCGGACGAACGCCGGTAGCCACGATCAGCCCGTCGAACGAAACCGGCCCGCCACCGGACAGCCCACCCAGCAGACCCGAGCCCGGCACACCCAAGCCCGAGCCCGGCGAGCCCGCGCCCAGCGAGCCCGCGCCCAGCGAGCCCGCGCCCAGAGCCGGGACCCCGCCGGCCAGGTGAACCAGCCGCCCGTTGACGTCCAGCCCGGTGGCGGTGACGCCGAGACGCAGGTCGAGATCCAGCGCTCGGATCTGGTCCGCACTGCGCAGCGTCAACCGGTCCGGTTCCCACTGCGAGGACAGGATCTGCTTGGAGAGCGGCGGACGATCGTACGGCTGCTCGATCTCCTTGCCGATCAGCGTGATCGTGCCGCCGAAGCCGGACCGGCGCAGGGTTTCGGCAGCGGCGAGACCGGCCGCCGAAGCGCCCACGATGACGATCCGATTCACGGCTCCACCAGGCGGATCGCGGCCGCCGGGCACACCGCCGCCGCCTCCCGGACCGCGTCCTGCTGCGACGGCTCCGGGGCCGGGTCGAGCACGATCGCGACGCCGTCCTCCTCGCGCTGGTCGAAGACGTCCGGGGCGACCATCGCGCACTGCCCGGCGGCGACGCACTTGGGCTCGTCGAACTCGATGCGCATGCCGATCACCACGTGACCGGCAGCGACTTGAGGCCGTAGGCGACGCCTTCCATCGCGAACTCGACCTCCTCGAACGGCACCGCCAGCGCGAGCGTGGGGATGCGTCGGTAGAGGGTGCCGTAGGCGACCTGCAGCTCGACCCGGGCCAGCGACTGGCCGAGGCACTGGTGCGCGCCGTAGCCGAAGGCATGGTGCTGGCGGGCGGCCCGGCGCAGGTCGAGCCGGTCCGGCGAGGGGAACTCGGCCGGGTCGTAGTTCGCGCCGGCCAGCTCGAAGACCACACCGTCGCCGGCCCTGATGACCGTGCCGTGCAGCTCGATGTCCTCGACCGCGATGCGCCGGATCCCGGAGTGCACGATGGTCAGGTAGCGCAGGATCTCCTCGGTTGCGTTCGCCACGAACTTCGGGTCGTCGCTGTTCTCGCGCAGCAAGGCCAGCTGATCCGGGTTGTGCAGCAGCGCCAGCGTGCCGAGCGAGATCATGCTGGCGCTGGTCTCGTGCCCGGCGATGAGGATGGCGCCACCCATCGTGACCGCCTCGGCGAAGGTCATCTCCCCCGCTTCGACCCGCGCGCCCATCTCGGAGAGCACGTCGTCGGCCGGTTCGTCGATCTTCTTCGTCAGCAGGGCGCCGAGGTATTCGCCGATCCCCCGGCCCGCCGCGGCTGCGTCCGACGGATCGGCGTCGTGACTGATCGCCCGGTGGCTGGCTTCCTGGAAGAACTTGTGGTCGGCATAGGGCACGCCGAGGATCTGGGTGATCACCAGCGTGGGCACCGGCAGGCCGATCGTCTGCACCAGATCGGTGGGATGCGGTCCGGCGAGAAGGTCGTCCACCAGGGAGTCGATGATCTCCTGGATCCGGGGCCGCAACGCCTCCACCCGTTTGACCATGAAAGGCCCGTTCACCGTACGACGGAGCCGGGTGTGCTCCGGCGGATCGGTATTGGTGATCACCGCCGGGATGTGCGGGGCGGCGGCCGCCCGGCCCGGGGTCATGTGCGGATATCCGGCCCGCTTCTCGTCGATGCTCAGCCGGGCATCGTTGAGCAGGGCCCGCTGGTCGGCGTGCCGGGTGATGAACCACGGCGTGGAGCCGTCCCAGATCGTCACCTTGCCGACCGGGCCCATCGTGCGCACGGCGGCGGCCGGCGCGAAGGGGCAGGACGGTTCCCGGGTCATCGGGTAGTACGGCGCGTCATCGGACATGGACCCATGCAAACAAAGCAACCTGACACGAACCGGACAGCCGATTGTGGCCCGGGTCACACCATGGAGTAGCCGAACCCCCGCCTCGTATGGATGAGCGGCGGCCCGGCCTCGTCGATCTTCTGCCGGAGCCGGGAGATCAGCCGCTCGATCGCGTTCACCTCGCGCGGCTCGTTCCAGACGTGCCAGGCCAGCTGCTCCTTGGTCAGCACCCGGCCGGCGTTGACCAGCAGGTGCCGCAGCAGCCGGAACTCGGCCGCGGTCACCTCGATGCGCCGGCCGCCGCGCCACACCCGGCAGGCCTTCTCGTCGAGCAGCAGATCGCCGCGCCGCAGCAGGTCGCCGCGGGCCCGCTCGCGCAGCAGCACCTCGACCCGGGCGAGCAGCTCGGCCACCCGGCACGGCTTGGTGACGTAGTCCTCGATGTCGGTGCCGAGCTCGGGCACGAGCCGGCCGAGCGACTCGCAGGAGGCGACGCACAGCACCGGCGGCCGGTGCAGAACCGGCCGCCGGTGGGCGATCTCCTGAAGATCGGGGAGGTCGGAGTCGACGATCACGAGATCGACCGGCTGCTGACCGAGCGCCACCATCGCGTCCGCCCCGGTGGCGACCGCCTCGACCAGATATCCGGACGACTGCAGCGGATCGACCAGCTCATCGCGGAGGCCGGCGGCCAGCAGGCGGTGGCGCACCGCGTCAGCCTACGACAGTTTTCACCGGCTCCGATTCAAAACCTTCGATCGATTTGGTACGCCCCGGGAAGTACCAGTTGGCCCGGCCAAACAGCGTCATGAGCGCCGGGATGAGGGTCATTCGCACCACGAACGCGTCCACCAGGACCGCGATGGCCAGGCCGATGCCGATCATCGAGACGATCCGTTCGCCGCTGAACCCGAACGAGGCGAAGACGAACAGCATGATGGTGGCGGCGGCCACGATGACCCGGGCGGTCTCGGCGAGCCCGATCCGCACCGACCGGCGGTTGTCGTGGGTCTCATTCCACTCCTCGTGCATGCGGCTGACCAGGAAGACCTGGTAGTCCATCGACAGGCCGAACATCACGCCCATCACCAGAACCGGGACCAGGTAGTTGACCGGCGCGCCGGTGCCGACGCCGAGCAGCCGCGAACCCCACCCGAACTGGAAGATCGCGGTGACCGCGCCGAGGCCCACGAAGATCGTCGCGAGGTTGCTGATCGCGCCGGCCAGCGGCACGAGCAGGCTGCGGAAGGCGATCGCGAGCAGCAGGAAGCCGAGCAGGGCGATCAGGCCGAGGTAGAGCGGGAGCTTGCCGAGCAGCGCGTCGGCCAGGTCGATGCTGCTCGCGGTGGCGCCACCGACGTACACCCGCAGGCCGGAGGCCGGGATGACGTTCGTGCGCAGCTCCTTGACCAGGTCGGCGGTCTGTTCGGTCTGGGCGCTGGTGCGGGGCACGACGGTGGCGACCGCGATGCCGTTGCGGGTGTAGGAGGAGACCGAGGCGACGCTGCCGAGCGTGGGCAACTCGCGCACCAGCGCGGCGAAGGAGGCGGCGTCCGGGTTCTCCGCGACCAGGAGCAGGGTGGCGTCGGCGCCCGCGCCGAAGCCCTCGGTCATCAGCTCGTAGTAGGCGCGCGAGGACGATCCGGCCGGGTCGCTGCTGGCGTCCGCGTCACCGACCCGCAGGCTCAGCACCGGGGCGGCCAGGACCACGACGACCAGCAGGGCGCCGGCGGCCGAGCGCAGCGGCGCGCGCTGCACCAGCGCGGCCCAGCGGGCGCCGCGCCGCGGCCGGTGGGCGACCGGCCGGCGGGGCAGGACGCGCCGGCCGAGGATGCCGAGCAGCGCGGGCAGCAGGGTGATCGCGGCGGCGACGGTGAACAGCACGGTCACCGCGGCGGCCTGGGCCATGCCGGTGAGGATGCCGAGCTGCACGACGTACATGCCGAGGAGCGCGACGATGACGGTGAGGCCGGCGAAGACCACGGCCCGGCCCGAGGTGGTGAGGGCACGGACGAGGGCGGCCGGCACCGGCTCGCCGTCGGCCAGCGCCGCGCGGTAGCGGTTGACGATGAACAGGGCGTAGTCGATGCCGACGCCGAGGCCGATCAGGGCGCCCATGGTGAGGCTGGTCGCGGCCAGCGTGACCACGTGCGCGGCGAGGATCACCACCAGCAGCGAGGCGGCCACGCCGACCACCCCCGTGATGATCGGCAGCGCCGCCGCCCAGGCCGAGCGGAACACCAGGAACAGGATCACCAGGGCGGCGAGCAGGCCGACCGCCTCGGCGCCGTGCGAGCCGCCCGGCTACTCGGTGAAGGCGGGTCCGCCGAGCTCGACGCCGGCGGTCCGGGCCGCGGCCTCGGCGGCCGCGGGGTCGGCGCCGGCTTTCAGGGTGACGGTGGCGTACGCGACGCCGTTGTTGGTTACCGGTTTGCTCACCGCGACGACGCCCGCCGCGGCGGCGACCTGGTCGAGCATCGCGGTGACGCCCGCCGTGCCGGCCCGCCAGACGACGGTGCCGGACTCGGTCCCGGCGCCGGATCCGGAGCGGGCCAGCAGGCTGTAGGCGGTGCCGGACTCGCTGCCCGGCATGCCGGGGTCGTCGGAGAACGCGGTGCCGACGCCCAGGACCAGGGCGGCGAGGGTGACGAGGGCGGCGATCCAGCCGCCGAGGACGGCGTAGCGCCACCGGAAGCAGGCGCGGGCAAGTGATGTCACGGCGGGACCTTTCAGCGAAGAACGGGGCCTTCACCAGGGTCGTCGTGGCGGTCGGCGGCGTCGTCAACCGTGCGCGGTGGTCGGCGTACCGCAGGTGCGGTAGTAGGCATTTTTCCTATAGGTTATGTAGGGTTGGCTACACGCTGCGTGAACATCTGCGACCCTCGTATGGTGGGAGGCAACATGCTGGACGTGGTGGTGATCGGCGGCGGGGCCATGGGCTCCGCGGCCGCTTGGCGGCTGGCCGCGCGGGGCCGGCCGGTCGCTCTGCTCGAACGGTTCGCGCCCGGGCACACCCGGGGCGCCTCGCACGGCGCGTCCCGGATCTTCCGGCTGGTCTACTCCGACCCCGGCTATATCGCCCTCGCCCAGCGCGCGCTGCCCCTCTGGCGCGACCTCGAGGAGGCCAGCGGCACCGCGGTGCTCGACATCACCGGCGGCGTCGACCACGGCAACCAGGCCGTGCTCGCGGCGCTGTCCGAGGCGCTGGAGGCGGCCGGCGCGCCCGGCAAGTGGCTGGCCGCCGAGGAGGCCGCCGACCAGTGGCCGGGGCTGCGCTTCACCGACCGGGTGTTCTTCCATCCGAGCAGCGGCCGGGTGCACGCCGACCGATCGGTGGCCGCGCTGCAGCAGTCCGCGGCCGGGCTCGGCGCCGAGATCCACCACGAGACGCCGGTCGAGGCGATCACGGTCCGCGGCGACGACCACGTGGAGGTCGTGACCGCCGGCCGCACCTGGCACGCCCGGCGGGTGGTCGTCGCGGTCGGCGCCTGGTCGGCCAAGCTGCTCGACGGGCTGGCGCCGCTGCCGCCGCTGCGGGTCACCGAGGAACAGCCTGCCCACTTCCCGGCCCGCGACGACGCGATCGCCTGGCCGAGCTTCATCCACCACCTCGGCGACGATGTGTACGGCCTGGCCACGCCGGGTGAGGGGGTCAAGGTCGGCCGGCACGGCGGCGGCCCGGTCGTCGACCCCGATGCCCGCGACTTCGCGCCGCTCGGCGACACCGCCCGGCGGCTGCGTGATTACGTGCGCGAGTGGGTGCCGGGCGTCGACGCCGACCGGCCCGCCCCGATCAGTTGCACCTACACCAGCACGCCGACGATGGACTTCGTGCTGGACCGGGTCGGCCCGGTCGTCGTCGCGGCCGGCTTCTCCGGGCACGGCTTCAAGTTCACCCCGGCGATCGGCGAGGTCCTGGCCGACCTGGCCATCGACGGCCGCCCCGCCCCGGCCCGCTTCGCGCTGAACGGAAAGCTCAGCCGAACGTAAACGCGTAGGCCCGCGCACCCGGCTCCAGGAAAGTGATCTCCAGGGTGCGCTCGCGGACCTCGTCGCGGGCCCGGATCAGCTGGTAGAGACGGCCGGCGCCGAGCACGCCGTTGCCCTGTTCGTCGACATCCTCACCGTGCGCGGGACCGGGCGCCTCGCCGTCGACGAACACCCGGAACGGAATCGGCCCACGGTCGCCGGCCGACAGCACCAGGTGCGCGTCGCGGGCGAGGAAGCGAAAACCGATGCTCCCGCCCGCCTCGTCGAGATCCACTTTCTCCCGGCCGACGGTCCACGCGCCCGACAAGGCCCAGTCGTTGACATTCAGAAAACCCGGCGGGGTGTACGCGTGGGAGCCGTCCCGAACGCCACCCGGTGACGCGAACCGTTCGCCGCGCGAGGTGCCCAGGTAGGTCTCCGGCGTGCGTAAATTATCCCAGTCGGCCGGCGCCTCGACGCCCAGCGCACGCACCGCGACCGGGTCCCGCCGCAGGCCGAGGAGCCGCTGGATCTTCTGTTCGGACTGCTCGTAGCGCCCCTCACCGAAGTGGGAGTCGCGGATGGAGCCGTCCCGGTCGGCGAAGTAGAGCGCCGGCCAGAAGTGGTTGTCGAAGGCCGACCAGATCGCGTAGTCGTTGTCGACCGCGACCGGGTAGTCGATCTCCCGCTCCTTCAGCGCCCCGGTCACCCCGGCCACGTCGTGCTCGAAGCCGAACTCCGGCGTGTGCACGCCGATCACCACGAGGCCGTCGGCGCGATAGGCCCGCGCCCAGGCCCGCACATAGGGCTCCTGCCGCAGCCAGTTGATGCACGTCAGCGTCCAGAAATTGATCAGCACGACCCGGCCACGCAGAGCTTCGGGGCTCAACGGCTTGGAGTTGAGCCACGCGGCGGCGCCGGAGAGCGACGGCAGTTGCGCCATGGCCCTCACCCTCCTCTTGCGACCGGCGCAGCACAAGAACGCGTGACTTCGCCCGCTACTTCGTGCCCGGCCGGTTTCGGTCTTCGGGGACCCGATGCTCACCGTCGCGGCCGCCATCGGCGTGCTCGGATGCGCTGTCCTCCTGCTCATCCCGGCCGTCCGTGATCTACGACGGCACGAAGGGAGGAGCACAGAAGGTCACGAGATCAATACCGTACCTACTCATGAAGACGCAGTTGACGGCCCTGACACTGGCCGCCGCGACGCTCGGGATCCTGGCCGGCTGCACCCCTGACGACACGAAGGCCGGACCGGCAACCGTCCCGGCCGGCGCCGAGGTAACCGCGACTCCCACCGACTCCACTTCCGCGGACTCCTCTTCCGACGGCGCGACGACCACCGCCACGCCGAAGTCGAGCCGGACGACGACGAGCCCGGCGAAGAGCAAGACCACCCAGCCGGCGCCGAAGAAGTCGACCGCATCGGGCCCGACGATCTCCTTCCAGCTCGTGCAGAAGCCGAAGTGCCCCGAGGGCACCGCGGTGTTCCGCGCCCCCGCCGTCCCGGCCATCATCAAGTGGAAGATCACCGGAGCGGACAGCGCCGCCCTGAGCGTCGACGACCCGACGAACACCCCCGGCACGTACGGCCCGGAGCCCCTCTCCGGCACCGAGACCTTCCAGTTCACCTGCGCCGGCGACGTCGGCACGGTCGAGAAGCACACCTACGCGATCTGGAGCGTGGGCGGCGGCACCCAGCACAAGAAGACCATCATCGCCACCGCCAAGATCCTCGACAACGGCAAGAGCTAGGGCTGGATCCAGCGGTCGACCAGGGACTCGTGGGCTTCCAGGCGCTGCTGGGTGCGCTCCGGGGCGGTGCGGGCGATCGCGTCGAGCAGGCTGATCGCGAGCACCACCACGGCGGCGTGGGAGTCGAAGACCAGTTCGGTGCCGACCGGGGCGACCAGCAGCACGTCGGCGTCGTCGGCGAACGGGGCCAGGGCGGTGTCGGTCACGACGACCGTGGCCAGGCCGAGTGAGCGGGCCAGCCGGATCGCGGCGACCGTGCCGGCCGGGTAGCGGGGCATCGCGAAGGCCAGCAGCGCGCCGTCGCCCTGCTGGCGCACCTGGAGAACGGTGTCGTCGACGGTGCTCGCGTCGGTGCACACCTGCACCGACGGAATCAGCCGTCGGGCGAAATATCCGAAGTAGTCGGCCAGGGCGGCGGAGGCGCGCAGCCCGATCACGCCCAGCGGGGCGGCTCCGGCGAGCAGAGTCACCGCCTGCTTGAACGGCTCGCCGGCCACGGATCGCCGCAGACTCTCCAGATTGGCCAGCTCCTGGTCGACGAAGGAGGTCTCCCGGCCGCTCACCGGAACCGGGGAAGAGGACAGCACCGCGTCGCGCAGCGCGGCCCGGAACTCGGGGAAGCCGGCGAACCCGAGCGCGGTGGCCAGCCGGGTCACCGTCGGCTGGCTGACCCCGGCCAGCTCGGCGATCTCGATCGTGGACTTGAACGCGACGTCCGGGAACAGGCCGAGCATCCGCTGCACGATCTGCCGCTGGGTCGGCGAGAGCCGATGCTGCTGGGCCAGGGCGAGCAGCCAGTCCTCCGCGCGCGCCATCGAGCCCCTTCCGGCCGATCTGAATAACTTGAAACACCTAGGCTATAGGGTGCATGTCATGATTCAGCTGCGCTTCCTCTCCGGGGGCGACGTCGACGGCCTCGGCATCACGAGCGCCGAGGTCATCGCCGCCGTCGAGGGAGTCGTCGACGCGCACGGCCGCGGTCACACCGTCTTCGAGCCGCGCACCCACCTGGTGCCGGACAACGGCGGCGCCGGCCACTTCAACATCCTGCGCGGCCATGTCTCCACGCTCGGCGAGCACGGGCTGAGCGGCGTCAAAGTCGTCGGCGACTTCGTGCCGAACTACCAGAAGGGCCTGCCCAGCGAGCTGGCGCTGATGACCGTCTACGACCCGACGACCGGCGTGCCGCTCGCCATCATGGACGCCACGCTGATCACCGAGGTGCGCACCGGCGCGATGACCGCGGTCGGCGCCAAATACCTCGCCCGCCCCGACTCACGGGTCCTCGGCCACGTCGGCGCGCGCGGCACCGCGTTCGCCAACGTCACCATGCTGGACAGCCTGTTCCCGCTCGAGGAGATCCGGGTGACCAGCCGCCGGCCCGAGTCACGCGAGGCGTTCGCGGCCCGGCTGCGCGAGGTCACCGGCACTCCGGTGCGCGCGGTCGCCACCGCGGACGAGGCGTTCGAGGCGGCCGACATCCTGGTCGAGGCTTCGCGATTGGAAATTCCCACACCACTATTGCGTACGGCTTCCGTCAAACCCGGCGCCTTCGTGGTCCCGTACGGCACCGTCAGTGCAGTGGAACTTGATCTTCTCGATGTGATGGACAAGGTGGTCGTCGACGACTGGCGCGAGTCACGCTCGGGCCGGTTCGGCGCCCTGCGCGCGCACGTCGACACCGGCCGGCTGTCCGAGCAGACCCTGCACGCCCAGATCGGCGAGATCGTCACCGGCGCCAAACCGGGCCGCGAACACCCGGACGAGCGCATCCTCTTCTGGCACCGCGGCCTGTCCATCCTCGACGTCGCCCTGGCCCACCTGATCCTGACCCGAGCCGAGGCGGCCGGCGCCGGCACGATGCTCCGCTACCGATGACCCCACCCACACCCATCGATGCCTTGGTGGTCGCGAGCGCCGAGCAGCTCGACCGGTCGATGATCGAGCGTGTTGCCCACCGCCGGACCCGGATCGTCCTCGCCCCCGGCCTGCTCGCCGCCCTGACCGCGAGCCGCCGCGCCACTCTCGGCGACCTCGGCGGCGATCGGCCGGTCTACGGCGTGAACACCGGCATGGGCGCGATGGCCGGCGTCCGCCTGGATCCCGCGGCGCAGGCCCGCCAGCAGAACACCCTGATGGTCGGGCGCGCCGTCGGCTCCGCCCCGTGGCTGCGCCGCGATCAGGCCCGCGCGCTGCTCGCCGCCCGCCTGCGCACCTTCCTGCACCCGGCCGCCGGCGTCTCCCCCGACCTCTGCCGGCACCTGATCGCCCTGCTGGACGCGGACGTGATCCCGGCGATCCCGCTGCGCGGCGGCGCCGCCGGCGAGATCATCCCGCTCGCCCACGCGGGCGCCGTCCTGCTCGGCGCCGGCCAGGTCCTCGACGCGGACGGCAACGCGGTCGACACCGCCCCCGAGCTGGCCGCCGCCGGCCTCGAACCCCGGCCGTTCGAGGCGAAGGAGGGCGTCGCCTTCCTGGAAGGCGTGCCCGGCCTCACCGGCCTCGCCACGCTCGCGGCGGCCGCCGTCCGCGTGCTCCTGCGCCAGATCGTGGTCGGCTCGGCGGCTTCGCACGCGGTGATCCGCGCCAGCCACGACCCGATGCACCCAGCCCTGGCCGACAGCGAGGAACTCGCCGCCGTCCTCAAGACCCAGCGAGCCCTGCTCGGCGACGACCCACCAACCGGAGCGTCGCAGGCGCCGGGCACGCCAGCCGGAGCGTTGCAGACGCCGGGCTCACCGACCAGGGCGTTGCAGGCGCCGGTGTCGTTCCGGGTCACCGCGCCGGCGCTGGCCGCGGCCTTGCGGGCGGTCGCGGCGGTCGAGGCGTCGGCCGATCGGGCGTTGAACGCGGTGACCGACTCGCCCGCTCACCTCGACGGCCGGTTCGTCGGCACCGCCGGCTTTGCCGGCACCGATCTCGCCACGACGCTGAGCGCGCTGACCACGGCGCTCATCCACCTCGCCGAGCTGGGCGTGGCTCGCCTGCACCGGCTGCTGGATCCGGCGGTGACCGGGCTGCCCCGGCAGCTCTCGGACTCCCCCGGCCTGCACGCCGGCATGGTTACCGTGCACAAGCGGGCGGTCGGCGTCACCCACCGGCTGCGCCGCTTCGCCACGCCGGCCCTGATCGGCACGATGGAGACGTCGCTGGGCCAGGAGGACGTGCAGAGTTTCGGCTTCGAGGCGGCCGAATGCCTCGGCGAGGCGGTGGCCGGCCTGCGCGACGTGCTCGCGTGTGAACTCCTGGCCGTGCACCAGGCCGGACAGCTCGGCGGCCCGCCCGAAGGCCTGGCCGCCGGCGCGCTGACCGCACTCGACGAGGTCGCGGCCGCACTGCCGCCCGGCACCGCCGACCGCCCGTTCGGTCGCGACCTGGACCGCATCGTCCAGCTGCTCGAGAACGGCTGGGCCGGCCGTGTCCGCCTCCCGCGAACGACCGGCCCCGGCTAACCGCTGCCGGGTGGGGCGGTTGAGCCTCGGACGATCAGTTCCGGGCGGAACATCGGCACCTGGGCGACCGCGCCCGCCAGCTGGCTGACCGCGGCCTCGACGATGGCGTCCTCGTCCCAGGCCATCGTGGTCAGGGCGGGGTCGACCAGGGCGGCGAGCTGGTGGTCGTCGTAGCCGACCACCGACAGGTCGCCGGGCAGCCGCAGGCCGGTGTCGCGGGCGGCGCGGTAGACCGCGAACGCGAGTGAGTCGCTCAGGCAGAACACCGCGGTCGGCCGGTCCGCGCGGGCCAGCAGCGCCGTCGCTGCCTCGACGGCGTCGGCGGTGGCGGCCGGCGCGGAGATCTCGACCAGCTCGATCCCGAGGTCGCCGGCCAGCGCGGCCGCCAGCACCTGCGCCGGCCGGCCGGGGGTGGACGGCAGGGCGGGCGCGAGCAGGCCGATGCGCCGGTGGCCGAGGGTGGCGAGGTGGGCGAGGGCGGTCTGCACGCCGTAGCGGTTGTCGAACAGGACGCTGCCGGTGCCGGGGCGGGTGGTGAGGGCGTCGCCGATCGCGACCACCGCGATCTCCGGGCCGAGCAGCCGCCAGTAGTCGGCGGTGGGGTCGACCGGGGAGACGAGCGCGCCGTCGACGCGCTGGGCCGCGAACTGTTCCACGATCAGGCGCTCCTGCGCGGGGTCGGCGTCGGCGTCGGCGATCGTCGCGTACCGCCCCTGCCGGCGCAGCGCCCGGGTGAGCAGCACCGAGAGGTCCTGCTGCCAGAGGTCGCGCAGGGACCCGCTGACCCCGACCGAGCCGGTGCGGCCGCTGGCCAGCGCCCGGGCGATCGGATCGACGGTGTAACCGAGGTCGGCGGCGATCTGCCGGACCCGCTCGATGGTGGCCGGCGAGCCGCGCACGCCGCGCAGGGCGTAGGAGGTGGCGGCGAGCGAAAGCCCCGCGGCGTCCGCGAGGTCCTGCAACGTGCGTCGCTTTTCCACCCCCGACACCGGCCGAGAGTAACAGCCCAGTGCCTGAGAATGCCTTGCAGCCGTAACACGGAAGCGCTTCACTCAATGCATCTTGTGAAGCGCTTCACCGAAGGGATCCGGCGTGATCGACTGCCACCAGCACCTGTGGCCCCCGCGCTTCCTGGACGCTCTGCGCCGCCGCCGCACGTTCCCCTACCTGCGCGGCTGGACGCTGCACCTGCCCGGCGAGCCGCCCTTCGAGGTCGACCCGGCCGCCCACGATCTCGCGAAACGCCGCCGTCGGGAGCCCGGCACGGCGCTCGTCTCGCTGTCCAGCCCGCTCGGCATCGAGCACCTGCCCGCGCACGAGGGCGCCGAGCTCATCGACGTCTGGCACGAGAGCGCCCTCGAGCTCGGCGAGCCCTTCCGGGTGTGGGCAGCCGCTTCGGTCTCCGAGCCCGACCCCGACGGGCTGGCCAAGGTGCTGCGCGAGGAGCGGATCGCCGGTCTGCAACTGCCCGCGACCGCCCTGACCGGCACGGCCGCGATCGCCCGGCTGCGACCGTTGCTCGACGAGGCCGAGCGTGTCGGCAAACCCGTACTCATCCATCCCGGCCCGGCGCCCGCCGAGGCCGAACCGGATCTCCCGGCCTGGTGGCCCGCTCTGGTCCCCTATGTGGCGCAGTTGCATCAGTCCTGGCTGGCCTGGCACCTCGCCGGTCGCCGGCAGCACCCGCGGCTGCGGATCGCCTTCGTGGCGCTGGCCGGTCTCGCCCCGCTGCACCACGAGCGGCTCGCGGCCCGCGGCGGCACGCTCGGCGCGCTCGACCCGAACGTCTTCTACGAGACCTCGTCCTACGGCACCCGGGCGATCGACGCGATGGTGCGGGTGGTCGGCGTCGACCCGATCGTGCACGGCTCCGACCGGCCCTACGCCGAGTCGTGCGACCCCGGCCTCGGCGATGCGTTCGCGCACGCCATGTTCACCGCCAACCCGCGGCATCTGTTGACTGGAGAGCCCCGATGATCACGGTCGATAACGAACTGCCCGTTCTCCCCGGGCGCGTGCTGAGCACCACCGAGCTGAAGCGCTGGGTGACCGAGCTGGCCGCGCGCGCCGAGCTGTGGGCGCCGCTGGTGCGGCACGACACCGGCAAGCGGCATTACGCGTCGCTCTACCGCGACAGCGACATCGACGTCTGGGTGCTGTGCTGGAACACCCAGGACGACACCGGCTGGCACGACCACGACACCTCCTCGGGGGCGGTCGCGGTGACCCGGGGCTCGGTGTCCGAGGCGACCCCGCGGATGGGCGGTGAGCCGGCGGTGCGGGTGGTCAAGGCCGGCCGGGCGTTCGCGTTCGGCCCCGACCACATCCACCGGATGGCCGGCGCGGTCGACGGCTCGGTCTCGCTGCACGCCTACTCGCCCCCGCTGTGGCGGATGGGGCAGTACTCGATCAGCGCGAACGGCATCCTGCGCCGCAAGGCGCTCAGCTATGCGGACGAGCTACGACCGCTCGACTAAAGGGCTACGACCGCTCGATTGACGCCAGCTCGGGCAGCAGCGCCGCCGCCCGGGAAAGATCTTCGCCGAGCGGCCGGTCCGCCATGTCTTCTTTCAAAACAGACGCGGCCAACTCGTACGCCTCCCGGGCCCCGCCGTCGACGAGCCGGCCGGGCGCCATCCGTAACGCCCGCACCGCCGCGACCAGCTCGGCGGCGAGCATCGTCGGCGCGAGCTGGGTCATCGACCGCAGGGAGCGCGCGCCCTGAGTGGCGAAGCTGGCGTGCTCCTCCAGGCCGAGCGAGATGGTCAGCGTGCCGGCCGCGACCGCCTGCATGCCGACCCGGATCTCGGTGAGCAGGTCCTGCACCACGTATTCGCTGATCATCAGGCCGGAGCTGCCGGCCGGGCCGTCGGCCAGGAACGCGCGCAGGCCGGTCAGGTCGGGGCGCATCAGCAGGCCGAGCCGCGCCGACGACAGCGACAGCACCGGCAGGAACGTGTTGCGCACCGCGTCCAGGTGCGAGGCGAGCGTCGCGGTGTGGAACTGCCCGTGATGGTGCACGCCGTCGGCCAGCACGAGCGGGTTCTCCACCGCCGCGTTCAGCTCGGCGCCGAGCACGTCGCGCAACTGGCGGGCGGACTGCAGCGCCGGCGCGGTCACCTGCGGCATCACTCGCAGCCCGAACGGGTCCTGGATGCGCACCGGCGTGACGGATCCGGCCACCAGCGCGCGCAGCGCCCCCGCCACCTCGGCCTGGCAAGGGTGCGCGCGGGCTTCGTGGACCACCGTGTCGTACGCCGACGGGTTGCCCCGCAGCGCGAGAAAGCTGAGCGCCCCGACCACGATGGAAGCGCGCAACAGCCCGGCCACCCGGTCGAGGGCGAGCGCCGAGATCGCCACGGTGAGCGCGCTCGAACTGATCAGCGGCAGCGCGTCGGTGGCGTCGATGGTGGTGACCGGGCCGCGGCCGGAGCGCCACGGGCGCTCGCCGGCCAGGGTCAGCCCCAGCTCGGCGAGGGAGGCCAGATCGCCGGTGCCGATCGCGCCCCACGAGTGCAGGGTCGGCACCGCTCCGGCGTACACCGCCTCGGCCAGCGCCTCCGCCACCCGGCGTGAGATGCCCGATCCGCCGGCCAGGATCTGATTGAGCCGGACGGTCATCGCGGCCCGCGCCGTCTCGTCGTCCTCGACCGGCCCGACGGCCGCGCAATGGCTGCGCAGCAGCCGCAGCGGATGAGCGCCGTCCGCGCCGCTGCGCTCGTGCCGGTTGGCGCCGACGCCGGTGTTCGCGCCGTAGACCGCGCCGGCCGCCTGCGCCTGCTGGAGCACCGCGTGCCGCTCCCCCACCAGCCGTAGTGCGTCCTCGTCGGCGACCACCGTTGCCCGGCCGTAAGCGACCGCGACGAGGTCTTCCAATCCCAAGGAGTGGCCATCGAGTCGGACATCTGCCTGCATAACGGTGTCACCAAATTTCTGGAGCGTAACGATGGTTTGACACGCTATTCACTACCCCGGAAGTATGAATAACCGTATTCATCAACCCGGGGAGTGCCATGATCACATTTGACGATGTCGTGAAGGTCTACCCCGGCGGAAGCACGGCTGTCGACCATCTCTCCCTGGAGCTTCCCACCGGCAAGACCACCGTGTTCGTGGGTCCGTCCGGCTGTGGCAAGACGACCTCGCTCCGCATGATCAACCGGATGATCAGCCCGACCTCGGGCCGCATCCTCATCGACGGCCAGGACGTCTCCGGCCAGGACGAAGCGCTGCTCCGGCGGGGCATCGGCTACGTCATCCAGCACGCCGGGCTCTTCCCGCACCGCACCGTGCTCGACAACGTCGCCACCGTGCCGATGCTGCTCGGCAAGTCCCGCCGCCAGGCCCGCACCGCCGCGCTGGGGCTGCTCGAGCGGGTCGGCCTCGCCCCCGAGTTCGCCACGCGCTACCCGGCTCAGCTCTCCGGCGGCCAGCAGCAGCGGG
This sequence comes from Actinoplanes sp. NPDC026619, assembly GCF_040638295.1. Lineage (NCBI taxonomy): Bacteria > Bacillati > Actinomycetota > Actinomycetes > Micromonosporales > Micromonosporaceae > Actinoplanes > Actinoplanes sp. NPDC026619. Next base: position 114,011 of record NZ_JBEZYA010000020.1, on the reverse strand, counting down.
TCGGCGTGGCCCGGGCGCTCGCCGCCGACCCGCCGGTCATGCTGATGGACGAGCCGTTCAGCGCCGTCGACCCGGTCGTGCGCGAGGGCCTGCACCGCGAGTTCCTGCGACTGCAGAAAGACCTCGGCAAGACGATCGTGATGGTCACCCACGACATCGACGAGGCGATCAAGCTCGGCGACGTGGTCGTCATCCTCCGCCAGGGCGGTCACCTCGCCCAGGTCGGCACCCCGCAGGAGCTGCTCGACAACCCGGCCGACGAGTTCGTGGCCGAGTTCGTGGGCCGCGACCGCGGGCTGCGCAGCCTGTCCTTCGACAGCGCGGCCGACCTCCCGGTGCGGCCGCTGACCGATCCGGCGGCGGCCGGCCTGGTGATCGACGAGCTCGGCACGTTCACGGTCGACGACTCCCTGCGCCTGGTGACCGACCTCGCGATAACGGGCGGCGGTGCGGTGCGGATCGGCCCGGACGGCACGGCCGACGGCATCGTGACGCACCACGACCTGGTCGACCACCTGGCCGAGCGACGGGGGCGCAAGTGAGCACCTACCTGTCGAACAACTGGGAGACGATCCTCACCGCGCTGCGCCAGCACATCTGGCTCGCGCTGGTGCCGGTCGTGATCGGCTTCGTGGTGTCGCTGCCGATCGGCTACCTCGGCGTCCGTTTCCCCTGGCTCTACCAGCCGCTGATCAACACGTGCGGGGTGCTCTACTCGATCCCGTCGCTCGCGCTGTTCGTCTTCCTGCCGGTCCTGCTCGGCACGAAGATCCTGTCGCCGCTGAACATCGTGGTCGCGCTGACCATCTACACCGTCGCGCTGCTCGCCCGCACCGTCGCCGACGGCCTGCGCTCGGTCGACGACATCATCGTGCAGTCGGCCACCGCGATGGGCTACCGCCGGTTCCGGCGCCTGATCGACGTGCAGCTGCCGGTCGCGCTGCCGGTGATCCTGGCCGGCCTGCGGGTCGCCACGGTCGCCAACATCAGCCTGGTCAGCGTCGGCGCGCTGATCGGCGTGGGCGGCCTCGGGCAGCTGTTCACCCGCGGCTTCCAGCTGTTCTACCTCCAGCCGATCATCGTCGGCATCGTCCTGTCGGTGGCTCTGGCCGGCATCTGCGACCTGGCGATCGTGCTCCTGCAACGCCTGGTCACCCCGTGGACCCGATTCCAGGGGAGCGCAGCGTGAACCTCACCTACCTGTTCGACGGCGCGCACTGGAGCCTCACCGCCGACGGCAGCATCCCGCAGCTGATCCTCTCCCACCTGTGGTACGTGGTGCTCGCCCTGATCATCGGCACGGTCATCGCGCTGCCGATCGGCCTCTACATCGGGCACACCGGGCGCGGCTCGTTCCTGGCCATCAACGCCGGCAACGCCGGCCGCTCACTGCCCACCCTCGGCCTGCTGATGCTGATGGTCACCCTGCTCGGGCTGGGCCTGACACCCGTACTCATCGCGCTGACCGTTCTTGTCATTCCGCCAATTCTGACCTCGGCCTACGCCGGCATGCGCAGTCTCGACCGCCGCGTCGTCGACGCCGCCAAGGGCATGGGCATGCGCCCCGCGCAGGTGCTGTTCCGGGTGGAACTGCCGATGGCCCTGCCGGTGCTGATGAGCGGCTTCCGCAGCGCCGCCCTGCAGGTGGTGGCGACCGCCACGATCGCCGCGGCGGTCGGCCTCAACGGCCTCGGCCGCCTGCTGATCGACGGCCTCGCCGTCAATGACTACTCGCGTGTGCTGGCCGGCGCCATCGTCGTCGCGGTGCTGGCAGTCGTGCTCGACCTGATCCTCGCGCAGATCCAGCGCTGGATCATCTCCCCCGGTCTTCGATAGAAAGGCTCGTAATGCGTACACGAATAGCAGTTGCCGCTTTTGCCCTCCTGTTGTCACTGTCCGCCTGTGGCGCCAATGACGACCCGCTGAGCAAGGACACCACCACCGGCAGCAGCTCCGCGCCGGGCTCGATCACCATCGGGTCGGCCAACTTCGCCGAGAGCGAGCTGCTCGGCGAGATCTACGCCCAGGCGCTCGAGGCCAAGGGCGTCACGGTCAAGCGCCAGTTCAACATCGGCGCCCGGGAGCTCTACCTCAAGGCGCTGCAGGACGGCTCGATCGACCTGCTGCCCGAGTACAACGGCGCCCTGCTCTCCGCGCTGGCCAAGGGCGGCGCCCCGGCCGGCGTCAGCAAGCCCGAGGACGTGCTGACCGAGCTCAAGAAGGTGCTGCCGAGCGGCACCGAGGTGCTCGAGCAGTCGGCCGCGGAGGACAAGGACACGCTGACCGTCACCGCGGCCACCGCCGCGAAGTACAACCTGAAGTCGATCGCGGACCTCACGCCGGTGGCGAGCAAGTTGTCGATCGGCGCCGGCCCCGAATGGCAGGAGCGCTACCAGGGCCTCAAGGGCCTCAAGGAGCTCTACAACATCCAGTTCAAGACCTTCAAGCCGCTCGACGCCGGTGGCCCGCTGACCGTCAACGCCCTGGTCAAGGGCCAGATCGACGTCGGCAACATCTTCTCCACCGACTCGTCGATCGCCACCAACAAGTTCGTCGTCCTGGACGACCCGAAGAACCTCTACCTGGCCGAGAACATCCTCCCGCTGATCCGCACCGCCGCGAACAGCCCGACCGTCAGCGGCGCCCTCAACGCCGTCTCGGCCAAGCTCACCACCGAGAACCTGACCACCTACCTGGCCAAGGTCCAGGTCGACAAGCAGGACACCGCCGCGGTGGCCAAGGCCTTCCTGACCGAGAACGGTCTCGCCTGACCCCTGGTGCCGGCCCGCGTGATTGCGCGGGCCGGCACGAGCCGCGCACCGAATGACCCCTGAGCTGCAACCGACCAGCAATCAGCAGACCTTTTGCGGGCCTTTTCGTGGCCGACAGGAATGGTCGCCTGTCCGACCCAGCCACGAAGGACCGACACACATGCAGATCCCCCGCACGCTCCGCGCCGGTATCGTCCCCGTCCTCGTCTCCGGACTGCTGATGGCAGCCACCGGGCCGGCAACGGCGAAGCCCGGCGTCGCCGTCCGCGCCGCGGCCGTCAGCGCGTCGCGGCTGGCTGTGGTGCAGGCGGCCAAGCAGATCAACTATTACCCGTCGGCGGCCGGGTGGACGAAGATGTGGACGTCGTTCGACGCTGCGACGATCGATGCCGACCTGGCCAAAGCGCAGGGCATGGGCGCGAACAGCGTTCGGGTGATGGTGTTTCCGTCGGTGTTCGGTTACCCGGCGCCCAAGGCGGAGTATGCCGCCAAGCTCGCCCAGTTCGTGACGATGGCGGGCGCGCACGGCATGACCGTGAAGCTCACCCTGTTCGACTGGTGGAACGGTTACTCCGACATCGCCGGCAGCAGCGCCTGGGCGACCGCGATCCTGGCGCCGTACAAGAATGACAGCCGGATCGTCTCGGTCGACCTGCAGAACGAGCTCGACCCGGACAACGCCGCCGCCATGGCGTGGGCCAAGCGCCTGGTGCCGGTGGTCAAGGCGGCGGTGCCGTCGACCCCCGTCACGATCTCGGTGAACACGACCGCGCGCCTGGCGAAACTGAAGTCGGGCATCGCGCTCGACTACTACGACTTCCACCTGTACGGCTACTCGGAGCGCGCGCTGTCGACGATCCGCAAGGCCCAGGCGCTGGTCGCGCCGGCCACGCTGGTGATCGGCGAGACCGGCGTCAGCTCGCTGACCTTCACCGAGGGCGAGCAGGCCGCGTTCCTGGCCCGGGTCTTCCAGGCGGCCAGCGCGGCCGGCATCAAGTCGGTGGCGCCGTGGACGCTCTACGACTTCGCGGCCGGCGCGATCCCCGACTCGGCGGTCGCCCGGACCCCCGCCGAGTACCACTACGGCCTCTACCGCACCGACGGCACCGCCAAGCCCGCAGCGGCCGCGGTGAAATCGGCGTGGACCGGCACCGCGTACCCGTCAAGCCTGATGGATCTTGGTTTTGAGAACACCGCCGCGCAGACGCCGTGGCAGAACTACATGCCCGAGCTGGGCGTGCCGGCCCGCACCCAGTCGGCGGCGCACTCCGGCACGTGGTCGGTGAAGCTGTCCGGCACCGGCAAGGCCGCGGCCGGCCTGCCCGCCTACAAGGTCAACCCGATCACTCCGGTCAAGCCCGGCCAGAAGTGGCACGCCGAGGTGTGGGCGCGCGGCAACGCCGCCACCGGCACCACGCAGATCGCGCTGAGCTGGTTCGACGCCAACGACAAGTGGCTCGGCGGCCAGGGTTCGGCGCTGCTGCGCACCGGCACGACCGGCTGGACGAAGCTCATCGTCGACGGGACCGCCCCGGCCGGCGCCGCGAGCCTCCAGGTCCACCTGAAGTCGGGCGCGAACACCGGCTCCGTCTGGTTCGACGACGTGGCGTTCTCGGCGTCCTAAGAGTTTTACCGGCTCGCTCTCGGCGCGAGGGCAGCGACGGTGCCGTACGTGACCGAGCCGTAGACCAGGTGCGGGATCAGATCGCTGAGCCACTCCCCCGCCGACCACTGCCGCGGATCGGTGACGCGCAGAGCCGTCATCGACGCGTCCGTCGCCACCATCGCGGCGAGCCCGGCGAGAACGGCGCCCACCGGAGCCGGCGGGCGCAGGCCGGCCCGGTGCAGCAGGCCGAACGCTGCCCCGATGCCGATCCCGGTCGCGATCCCGGTCAGGCTGCCGAGGCCGCTGATCCGGTTGCTCCGGGTTTCGCCCTCGCCGGGAACGGAGACCGGCAGCCGGTCCTCGATCGCCTCGACGGTCTGCTCCGGTGTGCTGCTGGTGCCGCGGCCACGCACGGCCATGTCGACGTACGTGGCCGCGTTCAGCGCGGCGGTGCCGGCCGCTCCGGCGACGGCGCCGGCCAAAAATCCTGTTCGCATGGCCAGGTGCGTACCCGTCGGGCCCGCCACTTACTCGCCCAGCTCAGCCCCGATCAGCTCGATCGAGCGGATCCGGTCGTCCGGGTCCGGGGCCTGGTGGGTGGTGATGAGCTCGTCGGCGTGGCAGCTCTCGGCGAACGCCGTGAGGTAGTCGCGCACCTCCGCCGGCGTGCCGGTGGCGGTGTACCGGGTCATCGACGCCAGCTGGGCCCCGTTGGGCGAGGCCAGGAACGCGTCGATCTCGGCGTCGGTGAAGTTCGCGCCGAGCTGGCCCCGGCTGATGAACGACCGGGTCCGCGACCGATAGGCCACTTTCTGCTGCTGCACGGCCTGGTCATGATCTTCAGACACAAAGACATTCACCCCGGCGATGACGTACGGCTTTTCCAGCTGCCCCGACGGACGGAACGTGTCGCGGTAGACCTCGACCGCCTGGTGCAGCAGGTCCGGGGCGAAATGCGAGGCGAACGCGTACGGCAGCCCCAGTTGCGCCGCGAGCCGGGCCCCGAACATCGACGACCCGAGGATGTAGAGCGGCACCACCTCGTCGGCACGCGGTGTCGCCTGCACGCCCGGCACCAGGGTGTGGCCGTTGAGGTAGCCCTGCAGCTCGAGCACGTCGTCGGGGAACGAGTCGGCCGACGACGGGTTGCGCCGCAGGGCGTGCATCGTGTTCTGGTCGCTGCCCGGCGCCCGCCCCAGGCCGAGGTCGATGCGGTCCGGGTGCAGCGTGGCGAGCGTCCCGAACTGTTCGGCGATCACCAGCGGCGAATGGTTGGGCAGCATGATCCCGCCCGACCCGAGCCGGATCGACTCGGTGTGGTCGGCGATGTGCCCGATCAGCACGCTGGTCGCCGACGACGCGATCGTCGGCATGTTGTGATGCTCGGCATACCAGACCCGGCGGAAACCGGAACGCTCGGCCGCGCGGGCCAGCTCCACGGAGGCCGCGAAACTGTCCCGCACCGACCGGCCAGGCTGCACGAACGCGAGATCGAGCAGCGAAAGAGCAAGTGACATGATCGCCACGCTAGCGCGCTACCCGAGGTAGCCGTCCAGCGCCAGGACGTTGAGGTAGCCGGCGTCACCGCGGACCGGAATGGTGGTCGACTGCTCGCGGCTGAGCCGCCCGGCGTCGGTGGTCGATTCGAGCGTACTGAACACCATCGTGAACGCCCGCTTGTCCCTGGCCAGGCTGTAGGTGGCCCCGTCCGGCACACTCGCGCCACCAAGCGCCGGCGGAACCGCGACCTTCGGCGGGGTGCTCTTGCCGGCCGCCGACGCGCTGCTCTTGCTAGGCGCCGACGTACTGCTGGTCCTCTTCGGGCCGCTCCTGGTGCCCCCACCCGCCTTGCCGCCGGTCCCGGGTTTACCGGCCGGCGGCGGCGGATTCGGTGTCGGTGGCGGCGCGGAGCTGGCGGACGGCAACGGCTCCGGACCGTCCGCTTTCGCGTTGGGCCCGTTGCCCGTCAGCAGGCTGAGCAGGACACCGATGAGGATGACGATGAGTGCGATGACGACGGCGGTAAGCGATTGACGGGTTCGCACAGCTACTCCTCGGACGAAGGAACCCTGATATCGCTCGATAAGGGATCCCACCGCCCGCCGCGGATACCGCCGCCCGAGTCACCTTCCCGACTGGCGCCGAGTGCCACTCCGGCGATGAACCTGTCGCCGAGGGCGTCACGCAGTGAGCGAAGGCCCTTGAGGTCGGTTCCGGCACGCGTTCGTTCGCCTTGACCTCGAACGCGAGCACCCGGCCGTCATCGAACTCGATGACGTAGTCGACCTCGTTGCCGTCGTGGGTTGGCCGCTACGGCATCTCGGGTGCCGATGTCGTCGAGATCCAGGACGCGCACCCCGCGGGCCCGGCGCCGGAATGCTGCGGTTCACATAGCGCAACCGGCGGCGCTAGCCGGGGGTGGCGAAGTAGAGGTATGGCAGGAGCATGGCCATTACCTCGGCGGCGTGGTTGGCGGCTGTGGTTTCGTGGCCGCCCTTCGGCTCGTCGGCGGTGTCGGCTATGCCGCGGATGGTCAGCCAGCCGCGGGTGCTGTCGTGGCGGAGGTTCTCGTGGAAGGCGTGCGCGGCGCGGGCCGCGCCGGTCTCCACCGCCAGCACTCGTTCGTGGAACTCGTACAGCCAGCGCCGGATCTCGGCGTTGGCGTCGGTCACGACCGCGTTGCCGGAGCCGATCGGGCCGCAGTGGATGCGGAACGAGCCGTCGGCGGGGCGTAGCTGCTCGTCGGGGACGGTGCGGGTGAACTCCGCGAGGCGATTGGTGAGATCGGCTGAGATCTCCCGGGCCTGGCCGCGCCGGAGCGTGCCCGCCGCGGTCTCCTGCCGGTAGTCGTGCTCGATCACCCGCTTGCCGATGACGACGTCGCCGATCCGCACCCGCCGACCGACGCCGCCGGCCACGCCGACCAGCAGGACGGTGGCCGGGCGGTACTCCTCGATCAGGCACCGGTAGTCCGGCATCGCGGCGACCCGCACGCGCCGGCCGCGGCGGTCGGGCAGCCACGCCTCGAACGCGGATGGGTGGTCGCGTTGCTGGTAGCCGCACATCTGCCGCAGCACCGCCGTGACCGCCTGGGTCTCTGGGCCGGTCGCCGTCAGCACGCCGACCTCGGCCCGCCGGGGCTCGTTGCCGGACTTGTCGGAGCCGATGCTGCCGAAATTCATAGCCGGCCCCCGATGATGGTTGACGATTCCGGCCGCACGGTAGCGACGAAGCCTTCCGAATTTCTGCCGGACGGTGCGCCGGCGACACCGGAGTGTCGCCGGCGCACGTGGTGCGGATCAGACGCAGCGCTTCAGGAAGTCGTCCCAGGTCGTGCTGGCCGGGCAGACGTGGTCGGCCGAGGTGGCCGGCGCCGGAGCGAACTGACCGGTGAGGGCGACCGCGACGGCCGCGATGAGAGTCACGATGAACTGCCGATGACGTGCGCGCATGACCTTTCCTTTCGGGGAAGGTTGCGAGAAATGAGGGTGGAGAGGCACACGCGATCGCCGGGTTCGGCCGAACAACGGCAAGGGGAGGCTGGCCGGCCTCCTCGCGCATGCCAATGCGCGCGATCGACAGCGCGGCCCGCACACCGTTCCGGGTCGTACGCCTCGGTGCGAAGCGCCAGCCTTGCTGTCAGAGTGACACTAAGCCGCGTCGGAGGTTTGTGTCAATGAGACAATTAGAGGCGGTCGCCGGGTGGCACACTCCCCCGGTCGTACAGCTCGGCCACCCGGTTCCGGGCGGCTTTCGCCGCTTGCGCATCACCCAGGCGGTCGTACGCGCCGGCCAGCGCCACCTGCACGCGGACCTCGAGCTTCACCGAGCCGACCGACCGGATCGGCCCCAGCGCCCGCAGCAGCGCCACCACCCGATCGGCCGGCCGGGCGAGCGCCGCCGCGGCCGACAGGCCGACCCGCCCCTCCAGGCCGGCGTCCGCGCCGTCGTGCGCGAGCGCCCCGGCCTCCGCCAGCAGCGACCGGGCGGCGCCGGCGTCACCCCGGGCCAGCGCCAGATCACCAAGACCATGCAGCGCGTACGCGTGGGCCAGCCCGCTGTCCGGCGGAGACATCCGGCGCACCTCGTCGAACGCCGCCGCGGCCGCGTCGAGGTCGTCGCCGGCGAGATAGGCCTGGCCCAGCCAGTACAGCGCCGGCGCGAGCACCCGGGCCTGGCCACCGTCGCGGGCCAGCTTCTCGGCCTCGCGCAGCACCGCGGCCGCCGCCCGCGCGTCGCCGCGGTCGAGGTGGGCCTGGCCGATGAAGCGCAGCGCCTGCTGGCTCCCGACGATGTCGTTGCTCTCCTGGTAATGCGCGAGGGCCTCGGTGAACAGCTCGAGCGGCCGGGCCAGTTCGCCGTTGCGGCGCAGCGCGTTGGCCAGGGTCCGCTGGGCGATGGCGAGCGCGTGCCGTTCGCCGGTCGCGCGCAGCAGCCGCACCGCCCGCTCCAGTTCGGGCACGCCGGACACCCCGGCGCTGCCGCTGGCGACCAGCGGCGGCATGCCGAGCATGGTCAGCACGATCCCTTCGCCGCGCTGGTCGCCGGCCGCCCGGCACGCCTGCAGCGCGACCTCGTGGGTGGCCCGCCAGTCGTCGAAGTAGGCCCCGATGGCGTAGAACTCGTGCGCCGACACGGCCAGGTCCCAGCACAGGCCGGCGTGGCCGAGAGCGGCCGCCTGCTCGACCGCGGCCCGGATGTTGGCCCGCTCCCGCTCGAACCAGGCGCGCGGCTGGGTGGTGGCCGCGGTCAGCTCGGCCGCCGGGACCGGGGCGTCGGCCAGGTCACTGTGCGCGATGTCGAAATCCTCGCCGTAGAACGCGGTGTGCGCGTGCCGGACCAGGGTCAGCAGCGCACGGCAGACCCGCAGCGGGGCGTCGGCGAGACCGTCCGCCCAGGGCGGCCGGGTATCGGCCAGGCCGCGGGCATATTCCCGGGTCAGGTCATGGAAGTGGTAGCGATTCCCGTCCGGCAGCGGGTCGACCAGCCCGATCGCGGCGAGCTGAGCAAGCGAAGAGTCGGAAGAACCGAGCACCGCCGCCGCGGTCCACTCGGCGAACGTCGGCAGGGTCAGCAGGCCGAGACCGAGGAACAGCCGGCGGGCGCGGTCGTCGAGCGGGATCAGCCCGGCGCCGATGGTCCGGGCGAGGCTTTCCGCGCCGTACGCGAAAGCCGTGGTGCCTTGCTCGGTGAGTTGCCGCAGCAGTTCGCCGGTGGAGCGGTGGAACGCCTCGACGCGCAGCAGCGCCGCCATCCGGACGGCGAGGGGCAGCCCGCCGCACAGCCGGATCACGGCGCGGATCGCCTCCTGCTCGCCAGGACGGTCGCCGGCCAGGTCGACGTGCAGGTCGGCGACGATCCGATGGAACAGCTCCCCCGCCGTGTCGTCGTCGAACGCGCCCAGCGGCGCGACGTGGTGGGCGGGCGCGCCGATGTCCGGCAGCCGCCGCCGGGCGGTGATCAGCACGACGCAGTCGCCGCCGCCGGGCAGCAGATCGCGGACCTGGGCCCCGTCGGCGGCGTCGTCCAGCAGCACCAGCACCCGGCGACCGGCCATCGTCGACCGGAACAGCGTCGCGCGTTCGTTGCGGGTCTCCGGCACGCTCGGCACGCCGAGCGCGCGCAGGAACTCCGCCAGCACCTCGGCCGGGTCGGCCGGCTGCTCCTCGGTGCCGCGCAGGTCGGCCCAGAGCTGGCCGTCCGGGTAGGACGTCGCGGCGTCGTGCGCCGCCCGCAGCGCCAGCGCGGTCTTGCCCATGCCGCCCGGCCCGGAGACGGTCAGCACCGGCAGCCGCGGCCGGCGCAGCAGCCAGAGAACCTCGGCGAGCAGGCCGTCGCGGCCCACGAAGTACGGCGGCGGCGGGGGCAGCTGGCGGGGCACCGGCACGATCGGCCCGGTGGCGGCCTCGCCGCTGACCATGCCGTACGCGAGGCGGCGCAGACCCTGGTCGGGCGTCTCGCTCGCCTGTTCGTAGCGGTCCAGCACCCCGATGATCTCGGCGACCTGACCGTCGCGGTGCAGCGCCGTGATCAGCAAACGGCAGAGCTTCGCATCGTCCGGGTACGCCGTGACGAAGCCGGCCAGCTCCTCGATCACCTCGGCGTGCCCGCCGCGCTCGATCTCCAGCTCGAACAGCCGGGTGGCGGCGCGCCGGAGCTGCCGGCGAAGCGCTTCGACCTCGACGGCGAGGGCGTCCAGGCGCATGTTGGACAGCGGGCGGTCGGACCGCCAGAGGGCGAGGGCCTGCCGGAGCGCCGCGATCTCGGCCGTGGAGCCGTCGCGCCGGGCGTCGGCCTGCTGGACCAGCCGCCGGAAGAGCAGGACGTCCAGCTCGTCCTCGTGCGCTTCCACCTCGTACCCGTAACGGTTGTGGGTCTTGACCGAAGGTCCGAGGATCTTGCGAAGCGCCGAGATGGCCTTGTGCAGTTGGGCGGGGCTGACGCCGCGCTCGCCCCACGCGGCGGTGATCAGATCGGCCGCGGCCACCGGGCGGTTGGCCCGCAGCAGCAGCGTGGCCAGCACGGCACGCGCCCGCCCCGGGGGCAGCTCGACCAGCCTGCCATCCGGTTCGTGAACCTCGAGATCACCCAGAATCCCGTACCGCATCGAATTGTCCCTCTTCGCCGCCGCCACAACGTCGAGCCGTCACCGTAGGAGGTGCGCGGGGGCAAACACCATCACCGCGATGGGTAATTGGCACGTGGCGCGCCGCAGTCGCGTCACGCACACCTCGCGCTCGCGTCACGCTCGCGGAAGCAAACCGGTAGCTCGCTGTGGCCGAATCGCGGGTGAGCAGTTGCCCTGGGTCCATCGTGACGGGAGCGCGCCATGCCGCAACGCCTTCGTGGCACATTGGACGGCCTGACCGACGACGAGAGCCGGTCGTTGCGGCCGATCGGCATGAGCGTGCGCGAGGCCGCCGCGCGCACCGGCGAGATCCTGGACCGGCTGGCCGGCACCCCGGGCGTGCGGGTCGACGCCGGGGTGCGGATCGCCAAGCGGGCGCCGAAGATCGGATTCGCCGTCAGCACCGCGTCGCACCTGCTGCTGGTCGAATCGGTGGCCTGGCCGTCCGGGGCGTACACCGTCCTGCCGGAGGGTGGCGTGCTCTGCGACGGCACCTACATCGGCCAGTCGGTGCAGCCGCTGCTCGGCGCGGTGCGGCGGCTGCGGCGCACGGTGCCGCGCCGCCGGATCGGCGCCCTGGTCGTGGTGCACCCCTCCGACGCGGGCGCGCCGTCGCTGCCGGCCTGGTCCCCGGGCGGGCCGGCCTGGCTGCCACCGGCCGAGGTCCGCACGCATGTGGCCCGCCGGCTGCTGCTCCGCCACCGCGAGAATACTTACTGTCTATATGACATGAACTGCTGGTAACCTTGCCCGTGTGCGCATCTGGCAGTCACTCGACCTCGTCGTCACCCTCGTCATCGCGCTCGTCGTGGGCGCCCTAGGCATGCTCGACCTGGCCGGCGCCTCGATCCTGTCCGGCGCCACCCTGGCCACCCTCGGCGTCCTCGCGGCCGGCGCCCTGCACTCCCGGCTGCAGGTGAGCGGCCTGGTCGAGCTCACCCGGCAGCACCTGGTGGAGACCCCGCCCGCGGACCGCCTGCTGCACTCCTCCACCTCGGGCATCGACGCCGACCTGGCCGGCGCCACCGCGATCGACATCGCCGGGGTCACCCTCAACCGGACCGTCCGCAACCACGCCGCCGGGCTGCGCGCGTGCCTGCGCCGCGGTGGCATCGTCCGGGTCGCGCTGATCGACCCGCAGGGCGCGGTGCTCGCCGAGGCGGCCCGGCGCAGCACCACACCGGACGCGGCCGAGATCTTCGCCCACCGGCTGCGGCCCACCCTCGACCTGCTCGACGACCTGGCCGCGGCCCCCGGCGCCGGCCGGCTCGAGGTGCGGCTGCTCGACTTCGTGCCGGCCTTCGGCCTGCTGTCCGCCAACGGCCACCTGCACGTGGACATCTACTCGCACACGTTCGGCGGCACCGAGCCGGCGCTGACCCTGCGCGCCGGCCGCGACCACACGTGGTACCAGCACTTCCGCGGCGAGTTCGACCAGATCTGGGCGGCCGGGCATCCACGATAGTTTGTGTCAATACGACAATTTCAGTACGCTCGCCGGATGATCGATCGGGAGCACACCTACCTCCGGCTCGCCGTCGACCTGGTGATCCTCACCGTGCGGGACGACTCGCTGCAGGTGCTGGTGATCACCCGGGCCAACGATCCGTTCCGCGGCCGGCCCGCCCTGCCCGGCGGCTTCCTGCGCAGCGACGAGGACATTCCCGACGCGGCGGTCCGCGAGCTCGCCGAGGAGACCGGCCTCGACGGACACCAACTGCATTTGGAGCAGCTTCAGGCGTACGGCGAACCCGGGCGCGACCCACGTGGCCGGGTGGTCAGTGTCGCCTTCCTCGCGATCATGCCGGACCTGCCCCTCCCGACCGCCGGGTCGGACGCGAGCAGCGCCGCCTGGGCGCCGGTCGACAAGGTCCGCGGCACGCTGTCCTTCGACCACGACCGGATCCTCGACGACGCCGTCGAGCGGGCCCGCACCCGCCTGGAGTTCACCACCCTGGCCACCACCTTCTGCGGGCCCGCCTTCACCATCGGCGACCTGCGCAAGGTGTACGAGGTGGTCTGGGGCCAGCGGCTCGACCCGCGCAACTTCAGCCGCAAGGTGATCAACACGCCCGGCTTCGTGGAGCAGACCGGCGATCGGCGGATTCCCGAGGTGGGCCGCCCGGCCGCCCTCTACCGGGCCGGCGCGGAGACGGCCCTGAACCCGCCGATCATGCGGGTGGCGGCCGCCGGCTGAGCCGCTTCGCATCGAGCGGCCTCGCATCGAGCGGCCTCGCATCGAGCGGAAGGAATCCGGAAGAACGCCGCGCGAGAATCCCTGGGCCGCCCGCTGGCTGGCGGGCCCGCGGGCGGCCCGGAGATCCGCGCGAGGAGTTCGTCTTTTGAAGAGCGAGACCGACATCCTGATCATCACCGCGATCAAGGAGGAGTACGAGGCCGTTCGGGGGGTGGCCGGCCTGTCGCCGTGGGTGGAGCACGAGACCGGCGGGACGACCCCGTACTCCACCACCGGTCTGCCGACCAGCACCGGCGAGACGCTGACCGTGGCGCTGGCCCGCCCGACCCGGATGGGCGGTCGCAGCACCAGCCCGATCACCGCGATCCTGACCGACCGGCTCCAGCCCGCCTGCCTCGCCATGTGCGGCGTCTGCGCGGGCAACCCCGGCGCCACCGCGCCCGGCGACGTCATCGTGGCCGCCCCGGCCTACGAGTGGGACGAGGGCAAACACACCAGCGAGTCCTTTCGCGCCGAGCCCCAGCAGTTCCCGCTGGAGAGCCGCTGGGTGCGCGCGGTGCAGGACTTCGACCCGTGGGGCCTGCCCAGCTACGGCGTCGCCACCGAACCGGAGGCGGCGGTCTGGTTCCTCGAACGGCTCCACCGGGGCCAGGACCCACGCAAGCATCCGGCCCGCGACCGCTACTTCACCCGGGCCAGCTGGGGTCCACGCCTGGCCAAGCTCACCTCGGACGGTCTCATCGAGGGGGGCGGCGCCGACCCGGTGCTGACCGACGACGGGCGCGACCACATCCAGCGGATTCTGTACGACGATTTCGACGGCCCCGACCGGCTGCCGTTCGCCGTGTTCGCCGGGGCGATGGCCAGCGGCAGCGCGGTGATGGCCGACCCGGAGATCTGGGACCGGCTCGGGCGCCGTCAGCGCGACACCCTGGCCCTCGACATGGAGGCGGCGACCGTCGCCACGATCGCCCACGAGCGGGAGATCCCGCACTGGCTGGTCGCCAAGGGCGTGATGGACCACGCCGACCGGGACAAGGACGACCGGTTCAAGGCGTTCGCCGCCCGGGCCTCCGCCGAGGTGCTCCTCGAACTGCTCGGCCGGCTGCTGACCACGTCACCCGCGCCGGACGGATCCGCCGCCCGGATCCCCGACGGGGTGCTGCACGAGATCGTCCGCCAGCTCACCTACTACTGGCCGGACCTGGCCGACGTCGTCGGGGTGCCCTCGTACGAGATGCGCCGGTTCCGCACCGGCGACGAACCGCACGAACTGTGGACCTGGCTGACGAACCGGCAACGGCTGCCGGAGCTGCCCGGCGCGCTGGACGAGATCGGCCGCTCCGACCTGGCGAGCCTGCTCCGCCCGTACGTCTAGATCCGGGCTTTGGTCATCACCTCCTCGTCGGTCAGTGGGCTGCTCGGGTGGTAGCTGAGGCACATGGGGGTGCTCATCCGGTGCGGCGGCTCGCCTTCGAGGGCGACATAGAACTCGCCGGCCGTCAGGTTGCCGATGTCCGGCACGTCGCCGCCCTTGACCCGGGCCATCGCGCGGGCGGCGTCGATCTGGATCTGCGCGGTCAGCTTGCCGAAGAAATGCGTCGAGGCGTTGCCGGAGACCCGGTTGTGCAGGCCCTTCGGCGCCTGGGTGGCGAAGACCAGCCCCAGGCCGTATTTGCGGGCCTGTGAGGCGAGCGCGAGCGTGCTCTGGGTGCACGCGGTCATCCTCTCCGAGGGTGCGTATTCCTGCGCCTCGTCGATGACCAGCAGGCCCAGCAGCGGACGATACCGCGCCGGATGCCGCTTGATCCAGGCGAACAGACTCATCTCCAATTGGTTGACGAACCCCTGCCGTGCCTCGGGCGAGGGCAGGCCGATGAGGCTGATGACCGAGATCCGTGCCTGCTTGCCCGGCGAGGGGGTCAGCAGCGTGCCGGGATCGGCCGGAGTTCCGTGGCCGCCGAACATCGGGTCGGTGTCCATCGAGGCGGTCAGCGTCTGCGCCAGGCCGGCGGCGATCTTCGCCGCGCCGTCGAGCTCGCTGACGCCGTCCGGCAGGTCGGCGAGCAACGCGATCAGCGCGCGCAGATCGCGGCCGCCCTGCCGGCCGAAGTGCTCGACCGCCCGGCGGAGCACGGCCAGCCCCAGGTGCGCGGTCCGGGTGCGGCCGTCGACCTTGGCGCGTGGCGCGAGTGCGGCCACCGCCGCGCCGACCGCTGCCTCGAACTCGTCAAGATCGTCGCGCACCGTCGCGAAGTCGGGCAGCGGCTGGAAACTCAACGGGCGACCGGACTCTCGCATCGGCGTCCAGGTCACCACCTCGGTCTGCGCCAGGTAGCGGGCCGCCCGTTCGGCGTCGCCGGGCCACCAGCCGGCCGGCGGCTCCGGCCATGGTTCACCGAACCGGGCCAGATCGTTGTTCGAGTCCAGAACGATCGCCGACACGCCTTGCAGCGCGCATTCCTCTACCAGGCGGCGAAGCATCACCGTCTTTCCCGAGCCGGAAGCCGCGAAGATGGCCGCGTGTTTGCGCAGCGACGCCAGCGGCAGTGGAACCGGGGCGTCGATGGTGGCCGGGTCCGGTTTTTCCGGCTCGGGGCGCAGGTCGTCGCCGGTCCACGTGTCGGCGTCGGCCAGTGCCTCCTTGAACAGCGTGATCTGCTCGGTCGGCCGATAGCGGACCAGCCACGCCTGCAGCTGCGCCGGGTTCTCGTCGCTCAGTTCGTGCAGCGCGGCCAGCACCCGCAGGTCCGCCTCGTCGACGGTGAGCGTCGTCCCGCCGTCCTCCTTGAGCTGCCGGATCACCTCCTGGGTCTTGCCCGACTGGCTCCAGTCGCCGTTGCGCAGCAGGAACAGCTTCCGCTTGGCGACCTCCGCGGTCAGGCCGGCCGCGGTCCGTGCTCGGCGGATCCGATGCAGCGCGGCCACCCCGTGGTGGGTGTCGCTGATCGCCCGGAACGACCAGTGCACCTGGTCGTCGGTCGAATCCTCCTCGGCGCGCTCGTCCAGGTCACGGCGGAGGCGGGCATGCAGGTCGGGTTTGGAGCTCGGCGGGGGGTCGATGCTGAACCGCTCGCCACGGTCGCCGCGCTCGACGATCCACGCCCGCAGGCCGGCCGCGAGCAGCGCCGGGAAGGTGGTGTCCTCGGTGTCATGTTCGAGCGGTGAGGTGACGTCGGCATTGCGCCGCAACTCCTCGAAACGCGCCTCGATCCGCATCAGCTCGTGGTCGGAGATCGCCGGCGCGGTCACCACCGGCGCCTTGGGCTCCCGGGCCTCGCTCGGCACGTCGCGCAGGTGGTGCAGCTCGCGGAGCTCCTCGTCGATCAGGCAGGCCCGGATGTGCCGGTCGATGATCATCAGCAGTCGCCGCGGGGTGATGCCCTTGACCTCGTCGAAGGCCGACTCCCGGACGGGCCAGGTCGGATAGGGCGGCATGATGCCGGCGGCGGCGAACCGGGGCGCGAACCGCTTCTCGACCAGCTCCCGGGCGAGCCGCGGCTCCCAGATGCCCTGAAGCGCGGGGCAGGTGCGGAACCGGTCCGAGAAGGACGCCGGCGATCGCTCCTCGATCAGATCCCAGGTCTGCTCGAGAGCGGCGACCACGGTCAGGGTGCGGCGCGTGGTGTCGCGCAGGTCGGTCAGGCCCGCCGCCAGGTCGACGACCATCATCGCGGTCCGCATGTTGCTCTCGGCCGGCGCGATCCTCGACCAGTCCTCCTGCACCGCTGCCTGCGCCATGACCAGGTCGAGCTGGTCGAACGCGATGACCGAGGGACCGGTCGCGGCCAGCAGGCGGGAGATTTCCCGCACCATTTCCTGGGCGGTGCGCTGCCGGTTGCGCATCCCCCACTTCTGCCGCTCCCCTGCGAACGTCTCCTCCATTCCGGCGAAGTAGTCGTCGGCGATGTCCTGATGCTCGTCGTTCGCCGAAGCGCGCAGGGCGAGCGCTCGCAGCGTGTCCCGGCAATCGTGGGCCAGGTGGGGGTCGGACTCCCGCAATCCGCCGACGAAGGTGTCGAGTGCGGCGCGGGTCAGTTCGGTCTCGCCGATCACCGCCCGGCGGTCGTTGCGCGGCGCGCCTATCCGCGAGGCCAGGCGGCGCAGGAGCAGCTGGAGCTGGGTCTCGTCGTCGGCCACCTCTCGGGCCAGGCCGTCCAGCAGGTAGACCAGCAGGCTCTCCCAGAAGTCACGGCCGCCGATCAGTCCGACCAGGAAGAAGTAACCGCCGCGGCTCTGCACCTGCTCCCGGACCCAGCCGAGCAGATGCGTCTTGCCGCTGCCGTTCCTGCCCTCCAGAACCAGCCCGATCGGGCTGGCGTCGACGCTGCCTGCGGCCTCGGCGATGCCGTCGTGCACATCGCGGACGACCGCCTCGTGCAGCCCGTCGACGTGGAACGGCGAGCGTCGCCACACGTCGTCCGGGGCCACCGCCCAGCCGAACCGGAGAGCCGCGAGCGCCGTGCGCTCCTCCGCCTTCATGGCCGGCCGATCGCCAGCTTGTGCCGGTCCTCGCCATCGACGTGGACGGCGGCGGCTCGCTGCGCCGCACCGATTCTGCTCCGGAGCGGGTCCGGCTCCAGCCGCGCCTGGCGGGCCTCGAACATCATCACCAGCGCCTTGTCGAGCACTTCCTTGGACACGTCGCGGAAGTAGGTCCGCAGGGCGACGAGATCGACCCAGGCGCCGTTCGAGCCGGCGAGCTTCAAGTAGGCGCCCCGGATGCGGCCCTCGAGATCGGCAGGATCCTCGGCCACCGGCTCAACTACCGGCTCGGCCACCGGCTCGGCCTTGCTCCCGCCGGCCTGCAGACTCAGGATCAGCTTCTGCTGCGCGACCGTGGACGCCCAGAACAGCTGCTTCTCTCCACGCGAGCGCTTCTCCCCCTCCTCGGCCAGGCTCGCGTCGATCGGCAGCGCACCGGTCAAAGCCTTGCGACCCTTCGCGGTGATCGCGTGCCGATAGGGGCGGCGTTTGGTGTCCGAGGCCACCCACCCGTCCGAGTTCAGCTTCTCGTAGGTCGGGCTCACCAACCTGACCTTGTAGAGCTCGTCCATCTCGGTGTTGGAGAGCTCGCGATCCTCGGCTTGCAAAATGATCAGATAGGCGTATTCGGCGGGAACCGGCGGTTCGGCGATCATCAGGAGGTCCTTTCCACGTACCTACATGAGGGGGTGTCCGTCGGCGTCGAGGCCGAATGCGCGCAGCCCGATCAGGCGCCAGTGGTCGAGGGCGGTGTAGAGGGCGATCAACCGCTCGGCCGCGCCGGTGGTGCCCGCGTTCAGTTCGATCAGCAGGTTCTCCTCGTCGCGGAGCTCGAACAGCAGCGTGCAGAGCTCCATCGCCGCCTCGGCCCGGCCCTCGTCGACCGCCGCCCGCAGCTCGCCGATCTGGTATCTCGCCTGCTCGTGCCGGGCCTGCACGCGGTGCATCTTGGAGAGCCGCAGCTCGGCGGCGCTGTCACCGGCCTCGGCGCGGGCGCGCAGGAGGTCCGTCTCGCCCCAGGCGGCGTACAGGTCGGCGAGGGCCTCCGCGGCGCGGCGTTCGCCCCGGCCGGCGCGGTCGCGGATCTCGCCGAGGCAGCCGCGGTCGACCAGCAGGTCGACGAGGCGTTCGGCGGCGATCGCGCTGCCGGCGTCCGCCTCGCGGCGCAGCTCGTCGCGGACGCCGCCGTCGCACAGGAGGTCGGCGACCGCGGCCGGTATTCCCGGGTCGCGGGAGCGCGCCGGCGGCCGGATCTCGTCCACCCGTTGCCACAGCGTCTGGACGTCGGCCAGCTTCCGGACGGTCACCCGGTCCTTCGGGTCGGCGGTGACCCGGTGCCGGAGGACCTCGACGGCGTGCTCCAGCCGGTCCTGCCGTACCAGCAGATCGGCCAGCTGGACCGCGGCCCGGCTGTCGCCGAACTCCTCGGCCAGCCGGGTGAGCGCGCCCTCGGCATAGACGTAACGGAGCCGCGCGGTGGCGCTGCTCGCGAGCCGCCGCAGATCTTCCGGGCGCCGCAGCTGGGTGACCAGAGCCTGCCAGGACTCGTGCGGCAGGGGCTCGCTGCGCCGCTCACGCCGCACGTGCTGGGCGAGGTAGTCGGCGATCGTGTAACCGGCCAGGGTGCCGGCTCGGCCGTCGTCGACGGGGTAGAGGGGCGACACGTCGCCGTGCACCGGCCGGGTGGCGTGCGGCAGCGCCTGCGACAACCAGTAGGCGGCCGAAGGCACCCGATATTGCGGGCGGAGGTAGCCGAACATGGCGCCGGTCAGCAGCTCGGCGCTCAACGGCGCCTGCACGCCGAGCCGGTGCGCGTCGGCCGCGGCGGTGAGCATCGCTTTCGCGTACGCGTTGGCGGGCTGCTCCCAGCACATCACCAGCCGGGGCCCGCCCGCGAGCACCTGGGTCATGCCGTCGTCGCGCGTCTTGAGAGCGTCCCGGATGCGGTTGTCCTGCTCCGCGATGACCTCCGCGGCCGACCGCTCGATCCGGTCGAGCGACTCCGGGACCGAGATCAGGACGGCGCTCTTCATCAGCTGGTTGACGTCGTCGCGACCGGCGGTCCACTTCGCGTACTGATCCGGCCACAGCGTGCCGACCACCAGGTTGCCGTGCCGCACCAGGGCGCGGACGCACTCGGCGGTCAGCGGTGGGTGGCCGCCCAGGTATTGCTGGAGCTCGTCGAGCCAGAACACGGTCGTGCGCGGCGGCGCGTTGCGCATGCCGAGCAGGTCGGTCGCCTCGGCCGGCTGCACCAGCCACCAGTCGGGCACGAGCTCGTAGATCGCCTCGTACAGCGATCGGGTCTTGCCGGTCGAGGAGCCGCCCACCATGACGACGAAGTTGCCGCGCTCCGGCAGATCGCCGGTCAGCGCGGCGCGCAGTTGGAAATCGAAACTGCGCTCCACATAGGTCGGCAAATCATAATCGCCGCCGGCCACCGGAACAGCACTGTGAATTCCTAATTCCCGGGGAGTGGCCGCGCCGACCCGCGGACGATCCGGAATGCTTTCCAATTTTCGCCCCCACCATCGCCTGCCCCAAGGAGAAAATTGACTCGCTCCGACGATGGACGGAAGGCTACAACACCATCGGAGAAGATCGCCATAAGTGAATTAGAGCAATTCCAAGAAGGCAATTCGATCGATTCTTCCGGGCTGTTCTACCGTTTTCCTACCCGCGCTGGTCGGTCTGCCGGCGGGCGCCCGGCGCTCGATGACATTCCGTCCCGGTCTTGACCTTCCGCGGCCGCGTGGCTTCCCATGACTAAGGGGAGGCGTGCGATGACAATAGGTGATGAGGCGGGATCGATGACGCCCCGGGCGGTGCTGTTCGATCTGGACGGGACATTGCTCGACAGCAATCCGTACTGGCACCGGGCCTGGCTCGCCCTGACCGAACAGCGGGCGGCACACCTGCCGGACGGCGCACTGGACGGTCTGACCGGCCTCGCCACCCCGGTGGCGGTGGCCACCGTCCACCAGCGGCTGAGCTGGCAGGCGGACGTGACCGCGGACGTGGCCTGGCTGGAGGCGAACGTGGGCGCGGCCCTGCGCCGGCACACCACCTGGCTGCCCGGGGCGCTGGAACTGGTGCGGGACGTCCGGGCCGCGGGCCTGACCACCGGCCTGGTGACGAGCAGCAGCCAGGACCTGGTGGACAGTGTCCTGAATGGTCGCCGGCATCTGTTCGACGTGGTGGTCAGCGGGGACGACGTCATCGAGGACGAACGGAAACCGGACCCGGCGCCCTATCTGCTGGCCGCGCGCCGGCTCGGGCTGCGGCCGGCCGACTGCATCGCCGTGGAGGACTCGGCGACCGGCGTGGCCAGCGCGACCGCGGCCGGCTGCCCGGTGGTCCACCTCGGACACACCGGCCCGGACTGCTGCACCGCGGTCCTGCCCGCGCCGGACCTGGCCCGCCTGGACGTCGACACCCTCCGCGGCGCGGTCGCCTGACGGGCCACCTCGTGCGCCCGGTCGCGCGGCCCACCGCCCGCGAAAAGTCAGTCGTCGACGCGGAAGCCGATCTTCAGCCGGACCTGGTAATAGGCAACGTCGCCGTCGACCACCTGGCCACGGATCTCCTGCGTCTCGAACCACTCGATATTGCGTACGCTCTGGGCCGCCTTCTGAATGCCGGTCCGGATCGCATCGTCGACGCTGGTGGGGCTGCTGCCCACGATCTCGCTGAGCCGATAAACATGATTGGTCATGCCGCCTCCTCTGGCTTCGAACGCGTCTCGCACGTTACGCCCTCGCCGGCGGTTGAGGTCTTTTTGCCGGAATAAGCCCGACGGCAGGCACCGATGGTCGGCTGGGGCCGATGAAAGCCTGCTCGCGAGGCCGCCGCCGAGGCGCTCGGCGCGCGCCACATCAAGGTCGCGCCCGACGTCACGTCGAGATCCTCTCCGACACCCATCGGGCGTCCCCGGTCGGGCCGGCGGCCGCGGACGCTTTTCGCACCGCTCGGCGGCAACTGGAGCGCTCTTTTCGGAGTAGCGTCAGCCGCACGTGTGTGACGGGAAGGCACGGCTATGCGGGCATGACAGCGAACGGCGGCGTGGACGGGCACCGGGCCGCGGTCCGGAGTCTGATCGACCGGCAGCCCGATCACCCGGATCTGCTGCGGCGGCTCTGCCTCGCCGCGGTCGATGCGTTCGCCGCCTGCGGGTGCGGCATCAGCGTGATGACCGCCGACGGGACCCAGGGCATCTCCGCCACCTCCGACCCGGTGAGCAAACGCGTGGCCGAACTGCAGTTCTTCCTGGGCGAGGGGCCGTGCATCGAGGCCTACGCCGCCGGCCGGCCGGTGCTCATCGCCGACCTGTCCGACGCGGTGGCCCGCCGATGGCCGGTCTATGCGCCGGCCGCCCGGGGCGACGGTGTCCGCGCCGTCCTCGCGTTTCCGCTGCAGATCGGCGCCGCCCGGCTCGGCGCTGCGCGACATGCAGGAGGACCGGATCACCCGGGAGGGTGCCGGCGCCTCGATCCTCGATCCTCGATCTCGGGCACCGGGCCGAGTTGTCCCAGGCCCAGGGGATGGTAATGGTGCAGCTCCGGTATCCATCGGGGAAGCTTTGGTGCGGATGCGGGCGCACGCCTACGCCGAGAACCGCCGCCTCGAGGACATCGCACGCGACGTCGTCAGCCGCCGCCTCCGCTTGGACGGTAACAATGAGCAATCCGTCGTCATTTTCGGCTACCAGGAGGCAGAGCATGGGCACCGTTTCGGCTGAACGGCTGGCCACGATCTTCGTGGAGGCCGCCGACACCCTGGTCGACGAGTTCGATCTGCTCGAATTCCTGCACATGCTCGCCGACCGGGCCAACAGCCTGGTCGGCGCGGCCGCAACCGGGCTGATGCTCACCGACGAACGGGGGCGACTGCAGTTCATGGCGGGCTCCGACGAGAACGTCCGCCTGGTCGAGCTGTTTCAGCTGCAGAACGACGAGGGACCGTGTCTCGAGGCCTTCCACACCGGCCGGGCGATGATCAACGTCGACCTCGCGTCCGCGACGGACCGGTGGCCTCACTTCGCGCCCCGGGCCGCGCGGGCCGGCTTCCGGTCGGTGCACGCGTTTCCGTTGCGGCTGCGGCAGCGGGTGATCGGTGCGCTCAATGTGTTCGGCGCCACCACGGGCGGGAACTTCGACGACTCGGACGTGAAGATCATGCAGGCTCTCGCCGACGTGGCGACCATCGGCCTGATGCAGGAACGCACGATCCGCCGCGGCGCGGTCCTGACCGAGCAGCTGCAGCTGGCGTTGAACAGCCGGATCATCATCGAGCAGGCCAAGGGCGCAATTGCCCAGGTCCACGGGGTCAGCGTCGATGAGGCGTTCCGCCGGATCCGGGCGTACTCCCGGAACAACAACCGGCGACTCACCGATGTCGCCGAGACGATCGTGACCGATCTGGACGCTCTGCCCGGCCTGATCCGGCCCTGAGACCGGCCGGTGCAACTTGCCATCGCGTGATCCCCGTGAAGACTGACGGAACGACGTGGCTCAGGACCCCGGTCACCCTCATGTGATCGGAGTCCCGATGCGGACGCCTCTGGAGCAGTGCGGTTGCGCGGCAGCGCCGTCATGACCGACGAGCCGGATGAGCCAATCGCCTCGGTGGAGAGCGTCGGCGTGGCATTGCTCTCGCTCGCCGACACACTCGGTGACGACTTTCGTCTCCCCGACTTCCTTCACCAGCTCACCACGTACTCCGTGGATCTGCTCCATGCCACCGGCGCGGGAGTGATGCTCGCCGGCGCCGATGGCGGTCTGCGTCTGATGGCCGCCTCGAGCGAGGAGACCCGGCGGCTCGAGATGATCGAACTGGACAATGACTACGGGCCGTGCGTGGATGCCTATCGTCATGGCCACGTCATCACCCATCACCGCTTCGACCCGGGCGAACCCCGGTGGGCCGACCTGGTGGAGCCGGCGCAGACTGCTGGTTTCGGCAGCTCACACGCCATCACGATGCGCCATGGTGTAAATGTGATCGGGGTGCTCAACCTGTTCTGCCCCACCGACGAGCCGCTGGCCTACGGCGGGCAGCGGCTCGGCCGGATGCTGGCCGACGTCGCCACCGTGGGCCTGCTACAACGCCGGGCGCTGACCAGCCAGCGCGACCAGGCCGGTCGGCTCCAGCATGCGCTCACCTCCCGGGTCATCATCGAGCAGGCCAAGGGTCTGCTCGCCGAGCGGCACGACATCGCACCGGACGAGGCTTTTCGCCGGCTGCGTCAGCACGCCCGGAACACCAACCAAATACTCGCCACGCTGGCCCGGGACGTCGTCGACGGACTGGCCTCCCTGCCTCCGGATCGCCGGCGCCCCTGACGCCCGTTCGGAGCGCTCCTACTGCCGGTGAGGAAATCCGACAGGCGTGTCGCCGGCTCACCAGGCGTACGATCCGCATGTCGCTCGGGACCCCGGTGGCGTAGTGCCCGCTCGTTGCGGAGTCGCTCGCCGGAGGTCGAGCATCCCCCATCCCGGCAGCCGCACCGACCCCTCGCCAGCTCTTGCCCGGAGGCAGGCCGGACGAGGAACTGTGCTCTTGGAACGGCGTCGTGCAGCGCCTGCAGCGGGCCGGCTTCCCGGTCCGGGTGCCGCCCAACCCGCTTCGTGGCCTGGCCGGTGACGCCGCCACCATCGCCGGTTTCCTGTCCACCGTCGACGGGCCGGTCATCCTGGTCGGTCACTCCTACGGCGGCGCCGTCATCACGAACGCCGCCAACGGCAACATCAACGTCAACGCCCTGGTGTACGTGGATGCCTTCGCCCCGGACACCGGCGAATCGGTCTTCCCGCTCAGCGGCGCCGACTCCGCCCTGGCGGTGGATCCGGCCACCGTGTTCGACTTCGTGCCCTACCCGGAGCGCCGGCCGGCGACGTCGACCTCTATCTGAAGCGCAGCACCTTCCTGACCTCGTTCGCCACCGGCGGTGCCGGCCGGCACCGCCGCACTGCTCTACGCCGCGCAACGCCCGCTCGCGCTGAGTGCGGGCACCAGCCGTCCGGCCCGCCCGCCTGGAAGACGATCCCGTCGTGGTACCTGGTCGGCACCCAGGACAAGATCATCACGCCGGCCCAGCAACGGTTCATGGCCCAGCGTGCCGGCGCCCGCACGGTGCAGGTCCGCGCCGGGCACCTCTGTCCCTGGTCTCGCACCCGGACAAGGTCGCCGACCTCATCACTCAGGCCGCACACACCACCGCCTGACCCGGTCACCCGGACGGTCCGTCGTCCAATGACGTCCGGCAGGCGGCCCGGGCCGAGGACGTGCACCGGAGTCAGAGGCAGATCGACATAGTCGCAGCATCCGTCTATCCGCTACCCGTCGACGCGGCCTGAACTGCCGGCGTCATGGCAGGCGTAGAGTCTGAGGTGCCGCTCCGGACTTTGGTGGCCATAGTCCGCGGCCGGCGGGCGATCTCAACAGAGAGAGCGGACCATGATCATTTCAAAGGCTGCCGTGCTTGCCGTTCTTCGGGAGCGTGGCCAGAATGCCCGGGCCGACTTCGTCGACCGGGAACTGCCCGACCAGATCAACACCACCAAGCACGGCGGCTTGCTGACCACTCTCCAGCTGAACCTGGCCGAGTTGACCGACAGCAGCAGCGCTCAGTAACAGCCGACCGGCCCGCACGGCCGTCCCGCGGGCCGGTTCCCCCTGGGACCGACCCACAGGACGAGCCGCACGACCGAGAAAAGATCAGGCGGCGTCCATGACCTGGACGTCGTGCAGCGCTCCGGCCATCATGTGCAGCCGTTGCGCCGGCACGTAGAGGCGCAGCAGCGGGAACTCGTCCAGTTCCTCGCGCGTCATGTGCTCCAGCAGCGCCCGGCACAGAGCGGCGAACCCTCGCTCGAATCCCGGACTTGCGTTACCGAGTTCCTGCAGGCCGCCGAAGGACCGCTCGATGGCGTTCTCCTCGGCCATGCGCGCCAGGCCGATCATGTTGCCGGCGGCACTGCTGTCCCGGGTGGCCGGGTGGACGACAGCTTGTTCGCTGCGCTCGTGCACGCTGACCAGCTGGAACAGCTCGCCGATGCGCCGGGCTTTCTGGTCGCCGCGGGACCGTTCGACGCCGGCACACCGGGACCGCATCTCATCGTGCTGCTCGCGCAGGACGTCGACGACGTCGCGGGAATCCATCACGACTTCCAGTCGGCGGCTTCATGGCCGGCGGCTTCATGGCCGGCGGCTTCATGGCCGGCGGCTTCATGGCCGGCGGCGGTTGAACTGATGCGTTTGGACGATCTCATGATCGGACCTTCGGGGCTCAGCACGGCGCCGGGGTCTAGGGCATCGGCTCGGATGCTACTCCCCCGGGCGGGGAGGCCTCGGCCTCGTGCTGCGGCTCTTCCTCGGCCAGGTCGGCCGGATCACCGGTCGTGCTCGTCGCGGTGAGCGCCGCCGCGAACAGGACCATCTGGTTGATCGCGTTCAGGAAGACGAGCAGTCCGACCGAGCCGGCGACGAGCTGATAGGTCGGGTTGGCCTGGGTGTGCTGCACGTACAGCCGGCCGATCGTCTTGAGCAGTTCCAGCCCCAGTGCCACCAGCACCGCCGGGCCCAGCAGGCGGCGCCAGTGCATCCGCACCCGCGGCAGCCCGGTCAGCGCACCGCAGGCGATGACCGTGTTCACGCCCAGGCCGACCAGAAGCCCGATCGCGCTGAACAACCACCGGGAGAGCGAGCCGTCCGTGTTCGCCGCGACCACGTGGTTGGCGGCCTGGGTGGTCGCGTAGGCCACCGCCAGCGAGGCGGCCAGCAGCAGCCCGAGTCCGGCCAGCACGAGGAGATCCACCAGCACCCGGATGACGAGTTTGCCGGGGTATTCGGGCAGCTGCCAGATCCGGCGGATCGACGAACGCAACGCGTCGACCCAGAACCATCCGGTGATCGGCAGGCCGATGAACGCGACGACGCCGACGGCGCCCCGGGCGTTGCGCAACGCCTGCACATCGAGACGGGGCAGATCCTCGGCGACGTAGCGCTCGACCGAACGCAGAACGGCCGGGTCGTCCAGCACGAAACCGAAGATCGAGACGCCCAGCAGTCCCAGCGCGAACGAGGCGAAGAACGCGTAGTAGGTGACCGCGGCAGCGAGCCGGCCGCCGTCCGCCTGGTCGTAGCGCACCCCCGCCCGGATCAGATGATCCAGCCACCGGACGCGGCGACGCAGCAGCCGCCACGATGCCACGACCCACCGCACTGAACGCCGAGCCGCCACGCATCGAGGGATACCCCCGCGGAGCATTCCGAACCGGCGGGATCAACGCACGGTGGCCCACACGACCTTGCCGTCCGGCGTCGGCATGGCGCCCCAGGCGGCGGCGACCGTGTGCACCAGCCGCAGGCCCCGTCCTCGTTCGGGGAGCGCGGCCGGCGCACTGCTGAGCTCCTGCGGGAACTTGCGGACGCAGTCGTGCACCGCCACGTGCAGTCGATTTCCGCTGTGTGACACGGTGACGATGAGGTCGGTGCGGGCGTGTTCCACCGCGTTGGTGGCCAGCTCGGACACGACCAGCCAGGTGTTGTCCAGCAGCTCCGGCCGTTGCCACGCCTCGCATGCCTGGGTGACCAGGGCGCGGGCGGCCCGGACGGACGCCGCCTGCGGCGCCAGCTGCGCCTGCAGCCGGTCGGCGCGCGACATCCGGTCGGCGATCGCCGTGCGCGCCTCGGGCAGGGTGGCGAAGACACGCGGTTGCGGTCCTTGCCGATGCCGCAGGCGCTGACTCAGCGCGCTCGTGGGGGGCAGGCAGAACATCAGGTGGGCCGGCGGATTGTCCAGCCGGGCCTGCCGCCACAGCGCCAGCCAGAACGACAGGCTGAACCCGTGCGGATCCACCAGTTCGTGCAGATCGATGATGATCGAGGCGGATGGGCCGGCCAGGCACATGCTCAGGGCGGCGGACACTTCCTCGCCCAGTTGCGCCGACCACTGGCCGTGCGGCGCCACCTCGACCACCGCCATGCCGGCGTCGCCGACGACCGCCACTCCGACGCCGGGCCGGCCGATAACTGCGGTGAGCAGGTACGGGGGCTGCACCGCCATGGTCACAGCGAAACACCTGGCCGCACGATCGAAGAATATGTGGCCACAGTCGCTCCCGGGCACCTGGTTGGGATCGGTGCGCCACCGGGGACTGGGGCAGCGGGTCGGGACGAGACACGTCCCGGTGACACCACGGTATCTCAGCCGCCCGGGTGCCGCCCCTTGACAGAGCGGCGCCCGGCCGGTGTGAGTCACGGTGTGAGGGTCACCGCGTACGCATCCTTGGCATTGGTCCAGTTGACCGGGACGGTTATCGCGTTGCTGCTCACCGTGACCCGCCCGTTGGAGACCACGGCCGGGGCGCTCACGTAGGCGTTGGTCGACGGCATCCGTTCCACCAGCACGTTGACCGAGCCGCTGGTGACCAGCCAGGACGGGATGCCGGTGTAGCGGACGTCGATGGCACCCTGCGTGCCCCCGGCCTTCGCGCCGAGGACCGCGATCGACTTACGGGCGGACGAGTCCTGGAACACGGTGCCGTCGTGGCTCGAGCTCTCCGTGATCTTCGTACGCTGGCCGGTCTGGTCGGCGTACCGCTTGTAGACCCACCACTGCCCCATCGGCTGGTTCGCGTTGGCGGTGACCAACCACCCGAACGTGTCGTACAGCGACGGAGTCTGGCCGACCATGCCCCAGTTCGCCCGCGCCCCGTCGCAGTTGCAGCGTTCGAGCCGGGCGATGTACCAGGCCGACGGCCCCGGCTGCTGTTCGTCGCCGTACGCGCCGTACTCGTTGACCGAGGTGCCGCTGATGCTGATGCCGCGGGACGAGAGCATCCCGGACAGGTTGGCCCAGTCGACCGCCGGGTCGCCGGGCAGGTCGTGCCAGCTCATGATGTTCGGGACCACGTTGTTGGCCTTCACGTAGTCGAGGTAGGTCGTCCACCACGAGTTCGACGCGGTCGGCACCCCGGCGTAGCTGGGCCCCTCGATCACCGCGCCCGGGATGGCCGCCCGCACCAGCTGGGTGCCGCGGCGGATCATCTCCAGGTACTGGCTCTGGGTGCGGCCCCAGAAGAAGATGTTCGGCTCGTTCCACATGTCCCAGCGCACGTCGGCGCCGGTCATGCCGTTGGCCTTGGCATCGGCGATCAGCTGGTTGACGAAGGTGGTGTACTCGGTCCAGTTGCCGCTGTCGCCGGGCCAGCGCGGCACGGTGCAGACGCCGTCCGAGCCCCACATGCCGGACAACAGCAGGCTGAACTTCGCCCCCGACGTACGAGCCCGGGCGTAGTAGGCCTTGATGAAGTTCCACCGGGCGGTGTAACCGCCGTTGACGTAACCGCCGTTCGGGCACCCGATCTGCGAGCCGCCGGCCCGCATCACCTTGACCTTGATCTGGCTCTGCAGCGACGACGAGGGGGTCGCGCCGTTCTGCGAGATGCCGTAGATGAAGCCGGACGCCCGGTAGGTGGGCGTGCCGCCGTAGGAGGCCATGTCGACGGTCATGGTCTCCACCGCGGCCAGGGCCGGGGCGGCGGGCTGAACGACGAGAGCGAGGACGATCAACACGGCTGCCGCTATGCGCTTCAGCACGGTCAACTCCCTTCGGGGCCGCCGCGGGAGTGGACCGATCTGATCGGCTCAGCGGAAAACTGTTTCCTAAGCTAGGTATTTATGTTTATAGATGTCAAGAGTGTTACGAAGGCAACTTACGGAAACACGTTTTCCTTCTCCGGCGTGGAGACGCGGGGGACGTGCGCGGCCCGGGGAATCGAGACCGTGAAGACGGCGCCGTGCGGCTGGTTCGGCTCGTACGAGACGTCGAGGCCACCGGCCTGCGCGAGCTGCCGCACGAGATAGAGCCCGAGGCCGGTGCCCGCCGTGGTGGTCGCGACGCCGGACTCGGCGCGGGCGAACCGGTCGAACAGCCGGGGCACGAACTCCGGCGGCACCCCCTCGCCGCGGTCGGCGACCCGGATCGCCACCTGCTCCTCCGCGTTCACCACGGTCACCTCGATCGGCGGCGTGCCGTACTTGGTCGCGTTCGTGAGCAGGTTGCCCAGGACCAGCTGGAGCTGGGCCGGATCGGCGAGCCCGGCGGTCTCGTCCGGGACGATCACCGAGATCGGCGTGCCGGCGCTGATGTGATGGGCAGCGACCGCCTCCCGCGCCGCCTGCGAGATGTCGATGCGCACCGGACGGGCGAGGATCGCGCCCGCGTCCAGCTGCGCCAGCGTCAGGATGTCGGTCACCAGGTCGTTGGCCCGATGCCCGGCGGCGGTCATCCGCTGGATGTAGTTGATCCGGGTGTGCGCGGGAATCTCGCCCCACTCCTCCTGCAGCAAACCCCCCAAACCCACAATCTTGGCAAGCGGCTGCCGTACGTCGTGACTGAGCATCGCCATCACGTCGGCCAGATTGGTGTTGGCGTCCTGCAGTTCCGCCGCCCGCTCGGTGAGCTCCGTCTGGATGCGCTCGCGTTCCCGCTCCAGGGCCCGGCGCTCGGTGGTGTTGATGATCTGGGTGGCGAAGTACTGCGGGCGGTCCTGCTCGTCACGCAGCACCGCGGTCGTGACCGACGCCTCGACGACGTCACCCTCCGGGCGCACGTACCGCTTGTCGAGATCGAACCCGTCGATGTCACCGGCCAGGCAATCGCGCATCGGGCCGGTCGACAGCCCGGCGTCGTCCGGATGACCGAAGTCGGCCAGCAGGTGGCCCAGCACCTCGTCCTCGCCGCGGCCGAGGATCTGGCAGGCCGCCGGGTTGACCCACACGCAGCGGCCCTGCAGGTCGGCGAGCACCATGCCGATCCGGGAACCGTCGAACACCTTGCGGAACCGGCGCTCGCTGACCAGCAGGCCACGGCGGCTGACCCGGACCCGCCCGATGGCCACCACCACGGCCAGTCCGACCAGCGCGGCGCCGCCCAGCGCGGCCCGGCCGGCGATCTCGTTGTCGACCAGCGAGGCGTACAGCTCGCTCTCGCGCACGGCCGCGGACATCCGCCACGGCGTGCCGGGGATGGCCACCGACGAATAGCGCCACCAGGCCCCACCGGCCCGGTAGCGGCCGTCCGAGGCTCGGCCCAGGGCGGTGTTCAGCGGCGCGTCCTCGCTGGCGAGGGTGGGTTCGGCGCTGTCGAAGGTGTCGGTCGCGGCGAGAACGTGACCGCCGGTGTCGGCCAGCCGCACCTCGGCTTTGCTGAGCGACAGCGCGGTGGACAGGTATGCCGACAGCGGACTCGCCTTGATCGAGATGGCGCCCGAGAACACCCGGCGGCCCGACGTCGTCTCGAACGGCACCGCGAACGCGACGACCGAAATCCCCTGCGCGGCGTTGGGGACGACGGACGACACCGCCATCCGGCCCTGCAGAGCGGTGCGCAGGTGCTCGTAGCGCCCGGCCAGATCCTGGCCGATCAGCTTCGAGTCGGCGGGATAGTTCTGGATCACCCGGCCGTCGGAGTCGAGAAGCACGGCGGACGGATAGCCGAAGCCGGCGACGACGAGGTCGAAGTCCCGCGCCGTGACGGTCGGCTCGATGAGCCAGGCCTGGGCCTGGATGCGCTCGCGAACGAGTTGGTCGGCCACCACCGTCGTCATGAAGTCGCCGAGCAGCTGAACGCCGTTGTCGAAGCGCTCCGCCACCGCCTGGCGGCTGTTGTTCTGCTGCCAGAGAAGAACGCCGGTGCCCACGATCACCAGCAGCAGCCAGACCACCAGCGGCACCATGGCCAGGCGCCACGCTTCCCGGACGCCGCGCGGTACCCGCATACCTGTTAATCGGCATGCGGCAACCGAACCTGAGGGGCTACGCCGTGATCGTCTCGCGCTGCCCGGTGCGGATGTCCTGATATTCCACCCGGAAGCGACCGGCCACCTCGGCCGCGAGCCGCCGGGCTGGCCCGGAACGCACCCAGGACCTCAATCTCCTCGATGGTCTGCCGGGCGAGCTCCGGGTACGGGACCGACAGCGCCTGCCTGCTCGACGCGATCGCCACGAGCCGCGGGCGGTTCGCCGGAATGGCAGTCGTGCCCAACGACATCACCCGCGACGATCTCGAGCGCCTGCGGAAGGCCGGCGTCCAGGGCATCACCTTCAACGCGACCGCCCTCGGCACCGATCACTACCGGCAAACCGGGAAACTGCTCGCCGACCTGGCCGGCCTCGGCATGTTCGTCGACATCCAGGGTCAGCACGACCAGCTCGTGCCGCTCACCGCCGCGGTCCGGCCGGCGCAGGCGCGGATCCTCGTCGACCACTGCGGCCGCCCCGACCCGCGCGCCGGCTTCGGCCAGCCCGGCTTCCGCGCCGTCCTGGCCCTGGCCGGCACCGGACGGGCGTACGTCAAGCTCTCCGGCCTCCTGAAGTTCTCGCACGAGCCGTACCCGCATCGCGACACCTGGCCGTACGTGCACGCGCTGCTGGACACCTTCGGGCCGGACGCCTGCGTGTGGGGTTCCGATTGGCCGTTCCTGCGCGCCGGGCAGCGGGTCGACTACGGACCCCTGCTGCGTCTCGTCGAGCGGCTGGTCCCGGACCCGGTCAACCGGCGCAAGGTTCTCTGGGAGACACCCCGGGCATTGTTCGGCTTCGGCACCACCGACACCTAGGAGAGGTACGGCGATGAGCCAAGATCTGCGCCGGGCGATGGCGACCGTGTGCGTCTCGGGCGCGCTGGACGAGAAGATCGCCGCGGCCGCCGCAGCCGGGTTCGACGGCATCGAGCTGTTCGAGAACGACCTGCTGGTGTCGCCCTTCTCGCCGGCCGAGATCCGGGCCCGGTGCGCCGACCTCGGTCTCACGATCGATCTCTACCAGCCGTTCCGGGACTTCGAAGGGGTGAAGCCGGAGCAACTGGCGGCCAACCTGGCCCGGGCCGAGCACAAGTTCGACGTGATGGCCGAGCTCGGCACCGACCTCGTGCTGGTCTGCTCGTCGGTCTCGCCGGCCACGATCGACGACGACGATCTCGCCGCCGAGCAGCTCGCCCTGCTGGCCGATCGGGCCCAGGCCCGCGGGATGCGCATCGCGTACGAGGCGCTGGCCTGGGGGCAGAACGTGTCCACCTGGGACCACTCGTGGCGCATCGTCCAGCAGGCCGATCATCCGGCGCTCGGCCTGTGCCTGGATTCCTTCCACGTGCTGTCGCGCGAGGTCAGCCCGGATGGCATCAGCGGCATCACCGACGGCAAGATCTTCTTCCTGCAACTGGCCGACGCGCCCCGGCTGAGCATGGACGTGCTGCAGTGGAGCCGGCACCACCGGCTGTTCCCGGGCCAGGGCTCCTTCGACCTGACCGGCTTCGTACGCCGGGTGCTCGACGCCGGCTACCGCGGCCCGCTGTCGCTGGAGGTGTTCAACGACGTCTTCCGGCAGGCCGATCCGGTTCGGACCGCAGTCGACGCGATGCGCTCGCTGATCGCCCTCGAGGACGGCCTCGGGATGCGCCACCTGCCCGCCGCTCCGGTCCTGGCGATGCACGCCTTCACCGAGTTCGCGGTGGACGGCCGCTCCGGCCCCGACCTGCAGGAGGCGCTGCGCGGGCTCGGCTTCGCACACACCGGCCAGCACCGCTCCAAGCCGGTGCAGCTGTGGGTCCCGACCTGACCGACGGCGCCGGCCTGGTGCGCACCGACCATCTCGGCCTCGCCCAGCCGTTCGACAACTTCGACGAGGCCGGCCTCTTCTACCACTCCGTGCTCGGGCTCACCCACTCCAGCAGCGGGGAGTTCGCCGCGCCGTTCGGTCTCATGCGGTCGCGGGCGTTCGCCACGCCCGACCGCGGCATCCGGCTCGCGCTGACCGTGGCCCTGGTGCGCCGCGGCGGCTGGGCGCCGGCCGTGGCCGACCCGCAGCACGTCGCCTTCGCCACCGACGACATCTTCGCCACCGCCCAGGCCATCGACCGGCTCGGCGGCGCCACCGTGCAGGTGTCGGACAACTACTACGACGACCTGGTGGCCCGCTTCGTGCTGCTCGGCGACGAGGTGGCGCGGTTACGCCGGCACGGCATCCTCTACGACCGCGACCCGAGCGGCGGCGAGCTGCTGCACATGTACACGCCGGTCTACGGCGGCCGCGTCTTCTTCGAGATCCTGCAGCGCCGCGGCGGGCACGACGGCTTCGGCGAGCTGAATGCTCCGGTACGCATGGCCGCCCACCGCCACCTGCGGCTATCCGCCACCGGTTGAGATAAGCTCGCCGGGGCCTAGATCGGGGCGAGGGGAACTTCCGTGCGGATACTGCTCATCGCCCCGCCGGGCGCCGGCAAGGGCACCCAGGGTGCGCTGATCGCCACCCACTTCGGCATCCCGCACGTCGCGACCGGCGACCTGCTGCGTGACCACGTCGCGCGTGGCTCCGAGCTCGGCCGGGCCGTCAAGCAGCACCTCGACGACGGCGGGCTGGCGCCCGACGAGGTCGTGCTGGCCATGGTCGAGCAGGAGTTCCTCGCCGCCAAGAAGGCGGGCAGCGGCTGGGTGCTCGACGGCGTGCCCCGCAACATGGCGCAGGCCCGTGCCCTGTACGAGATCGCCCGCAAGCTCGAGATGACCGCCGATGTCGCCCTGCACCTCAAGGCGGACGACGACGTGGTGCTGCGCCGCCTGCTCGCCCGGGCCGCGCTCGAGCACCGCTCGGACGACACCGAGGAGATCATCGGCCGCCGGCTCGCGCTCTACCACCAGGTGACCGCGCCGATCATCGACTGGTACGCGGAGCGCGGCATCCTGGTGTCGGTCGACGCCATGCGCCCGGTCGAGCAGGTCGGCCGCGAGGTGCTCACCGCGCTGGAGGTGCTGCGCCCGCTGGTCGCCCACATCCCCGAGGGTGTCCGGCGGCCGATCGACCTCACCGGCCTGGGCGCCGCCTTCGGATCCTGAGGCGGCCCGCCTTCCCGCCCGCTCTCCGGCCCGCTCTTCGGCCGGCGAAGAAGTCCCACATCGCGGCGCTCGCCGACGGGCCGTCCGGATCGCTGAACGAGCCACCGGCGGCCCCGCCCGACCAGGCGTGCGCGAGGCCGTCCACCAGCCAATGCTCAAGCTGCGGCCAGCGGGTGACGACGCAGGACCGCCCGCCGGCGGTACGCCGCACCTCCTCGCCGGGCCGGGTCTCCCCCGCGTACGCCAGCCACTGCTCGGTGATCCGCCGGCCGCTGGCCGGCCGCACGGTCGTGTCCGCGGCGCCCTGGAACACGATGACCGGCGCCATCGCGCGGCCGCCGTCGGCCGGCCGGCGTGGCGGCGGCACGGCCCGTCCGGCCATCGCGGCCGCCGCGCCGAGGCCGTTCGCCGCCGACCGGTAGGCCGGTGCGGAGTGAACGCCGGCCGCGGCGTACACGTCCGGGTAGGTCGCGGCCAGAATCAGCGCCATGCCACCGCCGGCGGACAGGCCGGCGACATAGACCTTGCGGGGGTCGATCCGCCAGCGAGCCGTCTCACCGGCCACCGCCGCGGTGATCTGGGCGAGGATCGCCGGCTCACCGGCGCCGCGCCGCTGATGACCCGACTCGTACCACCGCCAGCAGCCCTGCTGATGGCTCCAGGTGCTCTGCTGCGGGTAGACCACCACGAACCGGTGAAGATCGGCGAGCGCGTTGAAGCCGGTGGCGGCGGCGAACTCGGTGGCCGTCTGCTTGCAGCCGTGCAGCAGGACCACCAGCGGCACCCGGGACCGCGAAGCGAGTCCGGCCGGAACATAGACCAGGTAGGACCGCGTGCCGGCCGGGCCGTCGACGCTCCCCGGCACCCAGCCGCCGGCCGCCCGGGGGCGGAAAATAGCCCCGATGACCCGGTTCGACCTCATGATCATCCCCTGCCGGCCGTGGCGCTCACCATATGCGCGCGTGGTCCAGGTACCCCCATGCCTGATAATCGAACGGAACACGTGCGTGGACCGCATACGGTGATGTCGCGCATCGAATCACGCAGGAGCACGCCGGGAGACAACAAGTGACCACCGACCGGTCCTCGCTGGCGCGGGTGCCCGCCGCCGAGGCCCAGCCGTTTCGGTGGCCGGCCGACGAGCTGAGCCACTTCATGCTGGTCTACAAGTTCGGGCTGGCCGAAATCGGCACCAAGATCACGATCCTGGCCGAGGAGCTGGCCCACCGCGGCCGCGGCAACCCGATCGAGCACGTCAACACCCGGCTCAAGACCGTGGAGAGTCTCACCGCCAAGGCGAAGCGGATCAACTGCCCGATGGCGCTGGATCTGGTGCGCGCCCGCATCCGGGACATCGCCGGGGTGCGCATCGTGTGCAGTTTCGTGTCGGACGTCTACACGGTCGCCGACATGCTGACCGGCCAGCAGGACGTCACGCTGCTGCAGACCAAGGACTACATCGCCGAGCCCAAGGCCAACGGCTACCGCAGCCTGCACCTGATCGTCGAGATCCCGGTCTTCCTCTCCGACCGGGTGGTCACGGTCCCGGTCGAGGTGCAGATGCGCACCGTGGCGATGGATTTCTGGGCCAGCCTCGAGCACAAGATCCATTACAAGTACGAGGAGGACGTGCCGGCCGCGCTGCGCGACGAGCTGACCGCCGCCGCCCACGAGTCCGCCCGCCTCGACGAGCGCATGGAGCGCCTGCACGCCCAGATCCACGGCCCGCGCCACCGGTGAGCTAGCACAGGGCGATCATCAAGGACGTGATCCATTCCGGGTCGCGCAGGCGGTCGCCGTACAGCTCGCGCAGTCTGGTCATCCGGTAGCGGACGGTCTGCGGGTGGACGAAGAGCTCGGCGGCCACGTCCTCACGCCGGCCCTGGTGCCGCAGCCAGCTGCGGAGCGTCTCCTCCAGCTTGGCCGCCGACATGTCGCGGGTGGCCGACAGCGGCGCCAGCACCTTGGTGCGCAGGTCGGCCAGCGCCTGCGGGTCGGCGCTCAGCACCAGCGTGGCCAGGTGGTCCTCGGTGTCGGCGACCTTGCCGGCGGGCAGGCCGGGGATCCCGCGGGTGCGCACGGCCCGGTCGTACGACTCCTTGACCCGCAGCCAGGGGCGCGCCGGCCCGGCCACCGCGGTCTGGCCGCGCAGCAGGCCGAGCATCGCCGCCCGCTTCCCGCCGCCGGCGTCCGGCACCAGCAGCACCGAGAAGTCCGGGTCGGCCTCGCTCAGCCGCAGCGTGCGGCGGCCGAGCAGGTCGACCAGCGAGTGCGCGGCGTGCTCGGGCACCAGGACCGCGGTCAGCGTCGCCGGCAGCGGCCAGTCGGCACGCTGAGCGGCCGCGACGATCGTGTGCTCGGTCTCGCCGGCCAGCAGGGCCTGGGCGAGTTGCTCCAGGTGACGGTCCCGGTCACGGCCGGAGGAGGCCAGCGAGTCGGCATGCCCGGCGACGCTGGCCGCGGAGAGCTCGTCGATGTAGGCGAAGACCAGCTCGGCGAAGTGCGCGATGATCGCGGCCGGCTGCCCGGTGGCGACGCTGATCGCGGCCAGCTCGTGCCACGAGACACGGGCGCCCACCCGGTACGCCCCGAGCAACGCGTCGAGGCTGCGGCCGCTGCGGGCCT
Organism: Actinoplanes sp. NPDC026619; assembly: GCF_040638295.1. Lineage (NCBI taxonomy): Bacteria > Bacillati > Actinomycetota > Actinomycetes > Micromonosporales > Micromonosporaceae > Actinoplanes > Actinoplanes sp. NPDC026619. The sequence goes on along the minus strand of NZ_JBEZYA010000020.1, from coordinate 76,804 downwards.
CACCGCGCCCGAGCGCGTACGCCGCCGCGAGCGCCGGGGCCAGCGGGGACTGCGGGTCGGGACCGTGCGGGCGGGACACCAGCCCGAGGAACGCGCCCAGGGCGGTGCGGACCGCGCGCTCGATCTTCTCGCCCAGGTCACCCGCGAACGCCTCCGCATAGGCCGGCACCTCGGCCATGATGGCGTCGATCGTCTGGGTGGCGACGTGCGGCAGGCGCTCCTGTAGTGGCGCGACCACTTCCGGCGACAACCGGAAGGCTTTCACGTCCGGAAAAGAGTTTGCCACTCCTCTCTTGTACCAGACGAACAAAAGACACGACCCGATTCACTTCGTACGGTCAGGCATCTACCCCGCATGCGCAGGAAGCTTGTTACGTGGCCGTTATCCGCAATCTGCGCACCGGCGCCTGGCGTGTGGTCGAACTGATCACGACACCGGTGGTGCCCGCCGACTACCTCGACGTGATCGCTCCGCTGCGCAACGCGCAGGTGCTGCGCGCCAAGGTCGAGGCGGTGCGCCCGGAGACCGCGAACAGCGCCACCCTGGTGCTGCGGCCGGGCCGGGGCTGGGTGCGGCACGAGCCCGGGCAGTACGTCCGGGTCGGGGTGGACGTCAACGGCGTACGGCTGTGGCGCTCCTACTCGATCACCAGCTCGCCCGATCGGGCCGACGGCCGGATCACCATCACGGTCAACGCGGTCGCCGGCGGCGCGGTCAGCACCGAGCTGGTGCGCCACGCCAAGCGCGGGATGATCCTGCACCTCGACCCGCCCACCGGCGAGTTCCTGCTGCATGACCCGAGGCCGGCGAAGGTCCTGTTCATCACCGCGGGCAGCGGCATCACCCCGGTCATGGGCATGCTCCGCAGCGCGCTGCACGAACTGGCCGACGTCGTCGTGGTGCACTCGGCCCGCACCCGCGAGGACGCCGTCTTCGGACCGGAGCTGCGCGCCCTCGCCGCCGACGGCCGGATCCGGCTGATCGAGCGGCACACCCGGTCGTCCGTTTCCGGCCGGCTCAAACCGGCGGAGATCGCCGAGCTCGTCCCCGACCTGTTCGAACGGCAGGCCTGGGCCTGCGGCCCGAACGAGATGCTCGACGACCTGGAAACCCACTGGTCCGACGGCGACGCCGCCCACCTGCTGCGCACCGAACGCTTCCGCCCGACGCTGATCAGCGGCGGCGGGGGCGGCACCGTCACGTTCACCGAGTCCGGCGCCACCGTCGAGACCGACGGCTCGGAGCCACTGCTCGACTCCGGCGAGGCCGCCGGGGTGCTGATGCCCTCCGGCTGCCGGATGGGCATCTGTTTCAGCTGCGTGCTGCCGCTGCGGGAGGGCGCCGTGCGCGACCTGCGCGACGGTCAGCTCACCATCGCCGAACCCGGCGACCGCATCCTCGTCCAGACCTGCATCTCGGCCGCCGCCGGCCCCTGCACAATCGAAGGCTGACCACATGACGACTGTCCAGCGCAAGAAGACCAGCCCGATCGCCCACCTCACGCCCGAGGACATCGAGCAGATCGGCATCGAGCTCGACGCCATCCGCGACGAGGTCATGGCGAGCCGGGGCGACAAGGACGCCGCGTACATCCGGCGGGTGATCGCCTGGCAGCGCGGGTTGGAGCTGGGCAGTCGCGGGGTGCTGTTGTTCTCGCTGTTCCCGCCGGCCTGGCTGATCGGCACGGCCGGCCTGTCAGTCGCCAAGATCCTGGAGAACATGGAGGTCGGCCACAACATCCTGCACGGCCAGTGGGACTGGATGCGCGACCCGAAGATCCACTCGTCCAAGTGGGAGTGGGACCACGTCACTCCCGCCGACCAGTGGAAGCACTCGCACAACGAGCTGCACCACACCTACACCAACGTGATCGGCAAGGACAACGACCTCGGCTACGGCATCATGCGGGTCGACGAGGACCAGAAGTGGCACCCGATGCACCTGGGCCAGCCGTTCTACAACATGGTCAACGCGCTGTTCTTCGAGTACGGCATCGCCGCTTACGACCTCGAGCTGGGCCGCAACCTGCAGACCAAGGAACGCCGCCGCGACCCGAAGTTCCGCGCCGCGCTCAAGGGCGTCCGCAAGAAGATCGGCAAGCAGGTCCTCAAGGACTACATCGTGTTCCCGGCGCTGTCCGGCCCGTTCTTCCTGCACACGATCGCGGCCAACTTCACCGCCAACATCGTCCGCAACCTGTGGAGCCACTCGGTCATCATGTGCGGCCACTTCCCGAACGGCGTCGAGACGTTCGAGAAGACCTCCATCGAGGGCGAGACCCGCGGCGAGTGGTACCTGCGCCAGATGCTCGGCTCGGCCAACATCAGCGGCAGCAAGGCCATGCACATCATGACCGGCAACCTGTCCCACCAGATCGAGCACCACCTGTTCCCGGACATGCCGAGCAACCGCTACCGCCAGATCGCCCCCAAGATCCAAGACCTTTTCCAGCGGTACGGCCTGCCCTACACCTCCGGCCCACTGCCGAAGCAGGTCGCGTCGGCCTGGTTCAAGGTCTTCCGCCTGGCCCTGCCCAACCGAGGCGAGGCCGCCATCCGCCGCCCGGTGGAAAAGAAGGCCCCCGCCCCCGCCACCCGCTGGCGCCGCACCCCGGCCTCCGCGGCCACTCCCACCGACTGACCACGCAGAATGCCCCGACCGACTGCCGGCCAGCCAGCCTGCCTGCCTGCATGCCTGCCAGCCTGCCTGATGCCTGCCCCGACCGACTGCTCAGACCCGGTGATCTTGGCGTCGGTCGGCTGGGTTTCAGATGGCGAATGTGGATCTCCTCCTGGCGCCCGCGGTCCCACAAATGTCGTACAGGTGTTCGAATATGGGTCCCATGTTGGCGGACCTGCAGCAGATCGGAGAGGCCACGGCGAAACTCGCCGCGGCCCCGCTCTGGCCGCTGTCCGACCATGACCTGCTCGAGACGCTTCGGGCGGCAGACCGGGCGCAACAGGCCGCAGCGGCCCTACGAGCACGGTTGGTCCAGCAGGCCGGCGCCCGAGGCCTGCCCGCAGCACAGGGCTACCGCAGCACGGCCCGGTGGCTGAGTGACCTGCTGCTGATCGATCCGTCACCGGCCCGCGAGATCGCCGGCCACGCCTCAGCGCTCGGCCGCCGCCCGGCCGTGGAGCAGGCGGTCCTGGACGGCCGACTCGATCTGCGGCAGGCCGAAGTGATCGTCACCGCGGTCGAGGCCATCCCGGCTGATTTGAGCGAGTTCACCGAGCTGTCCTCGGCCGACCCCACACAACTCGCCGAGCAAGCCGAAACAGTCCTGATCGGCATGGCCGCCCGGCTGCCGGCCCACCACCTGCGCCAGGCCGGGGCCCGGATCCTCGCCCACGTCGCTCCGGAGGTGGCCGACCGGGCCGAGGAAGCCGCCCTCAACCGGCAGCAGGCCCGCGCCCACCAGCGCCGCGGTTTCACCCTGTCACTACCGGCCGACGGCACCGTGCGACTGTCGGGCCTGCTCGACATCGAGGACGCCGCCACCGTGCAGGCGGCCCTGCACCCGCTGTGCGGCCCGGCCACCGACGACGACCGCAGTCCGGCGCAACGCCGCGCCGACGCCCTGCTGGAAGTCTGCCGACTGGCGCTACGCACCGGCGAGCTGCCCGAGGATGGCGGCGAACCGGTCCAGCTGTCCGTCACCGTCGCCTACCACCCGCTGACCCACGCCCTCGGCGCGGCGGCCACCGACACCGGTCAGCGACTGCCGGCCACGACCGTGCGGCGGCTGGCCTGCGATGCCCGGATCCTGCCGCTGGTTCTGGGTGGCGCCGGGCAGATCCTCGACGCCGGCCGGTCCCGCCGCCTGGCCACCGGGCCGCTACGACGAGCGTTGCACGTGCGCGACGGCGGTTGTGCTTTCCCCGACTGCGACCGCCCACCACGCTGGACCGACGCCCATCACATCATCGCCTGGACAGCCGGCGGCCCCACCACCCTGGACAATCTGGTCCTTCTCTGCCGCCGTCATCACCGACTCATCCACCATCCGACCGCCGGCTGGCAGATCCGCCTGAACTCCGACGGCCTACCCGAGTTCCTCCCACCACCGGCCATCGACCCCCTCCAACATCCCCGCCGCAACCTCTACCACCCACGCCAATGATCGACCCACACCGCCCGCGCAGCACAGCGCCGGCAACGATCCGTGCGTCTCGCTCCGCAGGCGGCCAGCAACAACGCCGCCAACAACACGCCGCCAATAACAACGCCGCCAATAACAACGCCGCCAGCAACGACGCCGCGAGTAACAACGCCGCCGCCGGCAGCAACCCCGAGGCGGCGCGGCTGGTGACGCCCGACGCCCGCGCGCTCGGAGCGAACCCATGACCGCTGCCTCGGGGTGACGGCTGCCTCGGGGTGACGGCTGCCTCGGGGTGACGGCTGCCTCGGGGTGACAACAAAATCCGGGCCCTTACCCTCGACCGGGTATGACAAACCTGATATGGCCGGGCTTCGGTCTCCGCTCCCTATGATGACCGTCATCTATATGCTGGCGATCGGAGCGCTATGTCCGGGCAGACCCGCCATCGACGCAGGGCGGCAATAGCCACGCCCGCCCTGCTCGCTGTGCTGGCCCTTGTGGTCACCTTCATTCGAACGCCCCCCGCGACTGCGGCGACCACCCTGACGGTCGCGCAGGCGATCGCCAGCCAGAGCGGCACCGGGACGGTGACCGGCTACGTCGTCGGCGAGCCGACCGCCACCGACACGGTGCGCACCAGCAGCTTCACCGGGGACACCGCGCTGGCGATGGCCGACAGCAGTACCCAGACCAGCACCGGCTCGATGCTGTACGTGCAGATCACCAGCTCGTACCGGTCGGCGTTCGGGCTGCTCAGCAACCCGAGCCTGCTGCGCACGAAGATCACCGTGACCGGGACGCTGACCGCGTACTTCTCGCATGCGGGTCTCAAATCGCCGACCGCGATGACGTCCGGTGGCACCAGCCCGACCACCTCGCCGACGGGCGGGACGACGACCTCGCCGACCGTGTCGCCGACCAGCTCGAGCAGCACCGACACGTACTACGCGAACGCGCTCGGCAAGTCCGGCGCCAGCCTGAAGACCGCGCTGCACACGATCATCTCGAGCGGCGTGACCAAGCTGTCGTACGACGGGGTCTGGAACGCTCTCAAGGTCACCGACCAGGACCCGTCGAACTCGTCGAACGTGATCCTGCTCTACTCGGGTATCAGCCGGTCCAAGACGCTCAACGGCGGTGACTCCGGCGACTGGAACCGGGAGCACGTCTACGCCAAGTCGCACGGCGACTTCGGCACCACCGCCGGCCCCGGCACCGACCTGCACCACCTGCGCCCGGAGGACGTCGCGGTCAACTCGCTGCGGGACAACAAGGACTTCGACAGCGGCGGCAGCGCGGCCACCGGCGCTCCCGGCAACTACACCGACTCGGACTCGTGGGAGCCCCGCGACGCCGTCAAGGGCGACGTGGCCCGCATGATCTTCTACATGGCGGTGCGGTACTCGGGCGACGACGGGTTCGCCGACCTCGAGGTCAACGACTCCGTCTCCAACGGCAGCAACCCGTACATCGGCAAGCTCTCCAAGCTGCGGACCTGGAGCGCGCAGGACCCGCCGGACTCCTTCGAGAAGAACCGCAACCAGGTCATCTACTCGACCTATCAGCACAACCGCAACCCGTTCATCGACCACCCCGAGTGGGTTTCGTCGATCTTCGGCTAGGCAGGGCGGTGGCCTCGCGCGGTTCGTCGCGCGAGGCCACCGATTCATGTTCCTTGATCACGTAGCCTCGGATCATGGCTAGTTCGTCAGCCGAGAAGGTCGCGACCTCGGGATACAACCGCCGCTACGAACTGCTGCAACGACTGCGCACCGACGGCCGGCTGGACGTCTCGGCGATCGCCGAGGAGGTCGGCATCTCGCGCGAGACGCTGCGCCGGGACCTCCGCAAGCTCGAGAGCCAGGGGTTGCTGCGACGCAGTTACGGGGTCGCCTATCCGGTCGAGAGCGGGGCGTTCGAGAGCGAGCTCTCCGCCCGGGTGGAGAGCAACGTCGAGGAGAAGCTGCGGATCGCGACGACGGCGATCGCCCATCTCGGCGGCGCCCAGAACGTCTTCATCGACGAGGGCTTCACGACTCAGCTGATCGCCCAGCACCTGCCGCAGGACGAGCAGATCACGGTGATCACGCCCTCGCTGCCGATCGCCTCGCTGCTGGCCCCGCGGCCGCACACGCAGGTCATCATGCTCGGCGGCCGGGTCCGGGGAAAGACGCTCGGCGTCGTCGACACGTGGGCCACCGAGCTGCTCGGCCGGCTGACCATCGACCTGGCCCTGATCGGCGCGAACGGGGTCTCCATGGACCGGGGGCTCACCACGCCCGATCCCGCCGTCGCGGTGGTCAAGAGCGCCGCGATCCGGTCGGCGATCCGCCGGATCTTCATCGGCACGCACTCCAAGTTCGGCCGGGCCACGTTCGTCCGGTTCGCCGAGGCCACCGACTTCGAGCTGATGATCACCGGCCGCGAGCTCGCCCCGGCCATGGCCCGGACCTTCACCAACGCCGACATCCGGCTGCTGCGGGTCTGACGGCTCTGCGGGTCTGACCCGGCTGCGATGTCCGTCACGTCCTTTTCGCGACCGACATCACATCTCCGCTCCGAAACAACGGTCAGTGACCGGGCGACTACTTTTGCCTGAACGGTCACTCAGGACGGCCCGATGCCGCGCGGCAAACGGAGCCAGCGGATCGATTTGACCGTTTCGCACGCTGGGCACGCGCTGCCCGAACCGGTCACCAACCGGTCATGCCCGATGTGAACAACGGGCTTTCTGCAATGTTGCCGGGCTGTTTCTAATGGTCATACCGATCCGGTGCTCGATGCGGACGGTGACCGAAGGAGACGTCGAACCGATGACCATTCAGGCATCGCCCCCCATATCGGCGAGGACCATTACCGCCACCACTACCGAGGGTCCCGTCCGTGGACTTGCGCACGAGGGCTACCGCACGTTCTTCGCCGTCCCCTACGCCGCGGCCCCGATCGGCGACCTGCGCTTCGCCCCGCCCCAGCCGGCCGTCGCCCGCGACGGCGAGCTGGACGCCACCGTGATGGGCGCGGTCTGCGAGCAGGACCTGGACCCGCTGCCCTTCAACGTCCCGCCGACCCAGCACAACTTCTTCCACCCGGCGGCCACGCCGTCCGAGGACAGCCTGACGCTCAACATCTGGACCCCGGACGTCGAGGGCACCGCCCCCGTCCTGTTCTGGATCCACGGCGGCGCCTTCCTCTACGGCTCCGGCACCGGCAGCTGGACCGACGGCGCCCGGCACGCCCGGGAGCACGGCGTCGTGGTGGTGTCGATCAACTACCGGCTGGGCATCCTCGGCGGGCTCTACCTCGCCGACAAGCGCGACGGGTGGGCCAACGTCGCGCTGCAGGACCAGATCCAGGCGCTGCGCTGGGTGCGGGAGAACATCGCCTCGTTCGGCGGCGACCCGGCCGGCGTGACCATCGCCGGCCAGTCCGCCGGCGCCATGTCGGCGGCCGGGATCCTCGTCTCGCCGGCCGCCGAGGGCCTGTTCCGGCGGGCCATCGTGCAGAGCGGCCACCTCGGCGTCACGACCAGCATCGACAGCGCGATCGCGCACCGCGACACCGTGCTGCGCCAGTTCGGCATCGACCCCGCCGCCGAGGACGCGATCGAGCAGCTGCAGCAGGTGAACATCCTGCGCGTGCTCGCCGTGCAGCGGTCGCACGGGGTCACGCTCGGCACGTTCCCGCTGGTCCGCGACGGCCAGGTGATCGCCACCGACCCCCTCGAGCTGCTGCGCTCCGGCGCCCGCCGCGACATCGACGTGCTGATCGGCACGAACGCCGAGGAGGACCGGCTGTTCAGCCTCACCGGCTGGGTGGACGACGACACCTCGCTGGCCGACGACCTCGCGAACGTGCTGAGCGACCCGGCCGACGTCGAGCGCGCCCTGGCGATCTACGGGTCGATCGCCGAGACCGACGACCGCGGCCGCCGGTTCCTGTTCGCCACCGACCACGGGTGGCGGGTGCCGGCGCTGGAGACCGCGCTCGCCTGCGCCCAGGGCGGCGGCCGCGTCTTCACCTACGAGTTCGCCTGGAAGAGCACGGCGATGGACGGCCGCGTCGGCGCGGCCCATCTGGTCGAGCTGCCGTTCACGTTCGGCGTCATCGACGCGCCCGGAGTGGGCTCGCTGATCGGCGAGCGATCGGTGACCGACCCCGACGTTCAGGCGTTCGCCCGCGCTGTCGCCATCGCCTGGACGAACTTCATCCGTGGCGGTGACCCGGCCGGATCTCCTCTGGGTGACTGGACCCCGTTCACGGCCGGGAAGCCCTCGACCATGGTGATCGACTTGTACCCGGAGCTGGTCACGGATCGGAACTCGGTGCGCCTGGACTTCGTTCGGTCGGCCGCCTCCAAGCCGCCGCTGACCACGATCGCCGACTAAGCAGCACCACACCCCCCTCGCACTCAACCGTCCTCGCCTGGCGGGGACGGCCATGCCCCCTTTCCCGGAATGGATGCGAAATGTCCATAATGTCCCGCCGAGGGCTGCTCGCCGGCGCCCTCGCACTGTCCACCGCACTGGCCGTCGCGGCCTGCGGCGGTGGCAGTTCCTCGAGCAGTAGCTCCGCCAAGCTGACCACGCTCACCCTGGCCGCACCGAACGGGCCGAACAACCTCGACCCGGCGCTGAACGGCAACGGCACTCCCCTGGTCTGGTTCACCCAGCTCGACTACGAGCCGCTGATCCGCCGGTCGCCGGACGGCACCGCCCAGCCGGCCCTCGCCACCAAGTGGGAGTACTCGGCCGACCGGCTGAAGTTCGTGATGCAGCTGCGCGACGGCGTGAAGTTCTCCAACGGCGAGGCGCTGACCGCCGACGCGGTGGTGAAGTCGCTCGAGTACGTCAAGAAGAACACGCTGTTCCAGTTCCTGGTCAACGTGAAGAGCTTCGTCGCGACCGGGCCGCTCGAGGTCACCTTCAACCTCTCCACCCCGGACCCGCTGCTGCCGTTCAGCCTCGACCAGGAGGGCCAGGTCGGCGACATCATCGCGCCGGCCGGTGTGGCCAACCCGAAGCAGCTGCAGACCGAGAGCTTCGGCGCCGGGCCGTACGTCCTGGACTCGAAGACCACGATCGCGAACTCGCAGTACGTCTACGTGAAGAACCCGAACTACTACGACCCGTCGAAGCAGAACTTCGAGAAGGTCGTCATCAAGGTCATCGCCGACGACAACGCCACCCTCGCGGCGTTGCGCTCGGGTCAGGTACAGGCCGCGCAGGTCAACAACAACACCGCCACGGTCGGCCAGTCCTTCGGTCTCAACCTGACCAAGGCCCGCTCGGCGATGGTCGGCTTCTACCTCTTCGACCTGGCCGGCAAGGTGCAGCCGGCGCTGGCCAAGAAAGAGGTGCGGCAGGCGATGCAGTACGCCATCGACCGCGCCGGCGTCACCAAGGCGATCTACGGCGTCTCCGCCGCCCCGACCGAGCAGTATTCCGCCGAGGGCACGGCCGGTTACCTCGCCGGGCTCGACAGTCGCTATCCGTACGACCCGGCGAAGGCCAAGGAGCTGCTCGCGCAGGCCGGTTACCCGAACGGCTTCAGCATGGACCTGCTGGTCCAGCCGGGCGCGCTCAACCAGAACCTGCTCGCGCAGGCGGTGGCCGAGCAGTGGAAGGCGATCGGGATCAACGTGAAGCTCACCGCCCCGGCCGTCTTCACCGACTACGTCAAGGAGATCGGCTCCGGCAAGTACCCGATCGGCACGTTCAACTTCTACTACGGAACGCACCTGCTGATCATGCAGGGGCTGTTCACCAAGCCGGCGCTCTACAACTTCTTCGGCTACGACGACAAGCAGTCCAACGTGTACGCCACCGAGGAGCGCAAGTACGACCCGGACTCGCCGGAGAGCAACAAGGTCGCCGAGGAGTTCCAGACGTACGTCGTGGAGCAGGCCTTCGCCGTCCCGGTGGCCACCGCGGACACCCTGATGCTGTCCACCAAGTCGATCACCGGCCTGGAGTTCACCAACAAGTTCCCGATCCCGGACCCGGTCAACTGGAAGCCCGCGAGCTGACCTGCCGATGCCTGGTCGCGGGTCCGCCCGCGGCCAGGCTCCCCCTCAATGCCTGGAGGCATCGTGTTCCGCACATGGGGAACTCGCATCCTGGGGTCGCTAGCCCTGATCGTGATCGTCCCGAGCATCACCTTCCTGCTGCAGTCGCTCACCCCCGTCGACATCGGCCGGTCGATCCTGGGACTGGGCGCGAGCCAGGACCAGGTGGACGCCTACAACCATCAGCTCGGCCTCGACCGGCCGTTCCTGACCCGCTACTGGGACTGGCTGACCGGCTTCGCGCACGGCGACCTCGGCACGTCCTACACCAGCGGCGAAGCGGTGACGACCATGCTCGGCGCCCGGCTCCCGGTGAGCCTCGCCCTGATCATCGGCTCGCTGCTGATCTTCACCGTGGTCGGGCTGCTGCTGGGCGTGCTCTCGGCCGGCGGCGGCCGGATCGTCGGCCGGGTCGTCGACGTGGTCTCCTCGGCCGGCATCGCGATCCCGAACTTCTGGCTCGGCGTGATCCTGGTGTCGCTGTTCGCGGTGAAGACGACCATCCTGCCCGCGACCGGCTACGTGCCGTTCGCGGCCGGCCCGGGTGACTGGTTCCGCAGCCTGGTGCTGCCGGTGGTGGCGCTGTCGTTCGCCGGGATCACCGCGGTCGCCAAGCAGACCCGCGACCAGATGATGGTCGCGCTGACCGGGCCGTACATCCGGTCGTTGCGTGCCAACGGCGTACCGGAACGGTCTCTGGTTTATCGCCACGCCCTGCGCAACGCGTCCGGGCCGACCGTGACCGTGCTGGGTTTGATCTTCGTCGGCGCCCTGTCCGGCTCGGTGGTGGTGGAGAACATCTTCGTGCTGCCGGGCCTCGGCTCGCAGGCGGTGACCTCGGCCGGCCAGCACGACCTGCCGGTGATCCAGGGCATCGCGGTCTATTTCACGACCATCGTCGTGGTCGTGAACGTCGTGGTCGACCTGGCGATCCCGTTCCTGAACCCGAAGGCGAGGGCGCGATGAGCGTCGTGACCGAGACGCCGGCAACCGAGACCGGCCGGCCCGCTCCGGCCGGCGACCGCCAGCGGTGGCGGACGCTGCGCGAGTTCGCCCGCCGGCCGCTCGGCCTGGCCGCGGCCGTCTTCCTGATCCTGATCAGCGCCGCGGTCGCGGCCGCCTCCTGGCTGGCCCCCTACGACCCGCTCGCCCAGGACCTCGGGCACACCCTCTCCGGCCCTACCGGCCAGCACTGGCTCGGCTCCGACCAGCTCGGTCGCGACGTGCTCAGCCGGCTGCTGTTCGGCGGCCAGGTGACGCTGATCGGGGTGGTCGAGGCGCTCGCGGTGGCGTTCGTCATCGGGCTGCCGCTCGGCCTCGCGGCCGGTTTCCTGGGCGGCTGGGTGGACGCGGTCGTCTCCCGGGTCACCGAGGTGGTGATGGCGATCCCGGCGATCGTCGTGCTGCTGATGGCGTACTCGGTCTTCGACAACAACGCCCACGCCGGCATGCTCACGCTGGGCCTGCTCTCCGCGCCGACGCTGCTGCGGGTCTCCCGCGGGGCGGCCCGCGGCGTACGGGCCGAGACCTTCATCGTCGCCTCCGAGGTGGTCGGCACCGGGCGCGCCCGGATCGTGCTGCGGCACGTGCTGCCGAACATCTGGGGCCCGATCCTGGTCAACACGGCGATGCTGGCGGCGATCAACCTCGGCGTGCAGGCCGGCCTCAACTACCTCAACCTCGGCGTCAAGCCACCCGCGCCCAGCTGGGGCGGGCTGGTCGCGGAGGCGCAGATCAACCTGCAGCTCCAGCCGTGGCTGGTGATCCCGAGCGGCCTGACCATCGCGCTCACCATCGTCGCGTTCATCCTGCTCGCCGACGGCCTGCGCGACGCCACCAGCTCGCGCACCAGCCGGGCGGCGCGTTCGGTCACGCCCGCGACCGATCGGGTGCGGCCGGTCGACGAGGTCGAGCCCGCGGCCGGCGTGCTCGAGGTCCGGCACCTGGACGTGCACTTCGGCGCGCTGCGGGTGGTCCAGGACGTCAGCTTCAGCCTGCAGGAGCGGGAGATCCTCGGCATCGTCGGCGAGTCCGGCTGCGGCAAGTCCGTGACGGTCAGCGCGGTGCTGGACAGCCTCGGGCCCACCGGGCGCACCACCGGGAGCATCAAGTTCGACGGCACCGACCTGCTGACCGCGCCGGCCAGCACCCGGGCGGCGACCCGGGGCCGCATCGCCTACGTGTCGCAGGACCCGATGGTCTCGCTCGATCCGAGCTTCACCATCGGCGCGCAGCTCGGCGAGATCGTGCGCACCCACGACCGGAGCAGCCGGGCGGCGGCCCAGGCCCGGGTGCTCGAGCTGCTCACCGATGTCGGGCTGCCCGATCCGCCGGCGCTGATGAAGAAGTATCCGCACCAGATCTCCGGCGGTCAGGCCCAGCGGGTGTCGATCGCGTGCGCGCTGGCCGGCCGGCCGCGGGTGCTGGTCGCCGACGAGCCGACCACGGCGCTCGACGTCACCGTGCAGGGCGAGATCCTCAGCCTGCTGCGCCGGCTGCGCGACCAGAACGGGATGGCGATCATCCTGATCACCCACGACCTCGGTGTGATCGCCGACCTCTGCGACCGGGTCGCGGTGATGTACGCGGGCCAGATCGTCGAGACGGCCCCGGCCGGCACGCTGTTCGGGCACCCGTCACACCCGTACACCAAGGCCTTGATCCAGGCCAACCCGATCGTTGCCGAGCGTGGGCAGCTGCTGCCCTCGATCCCCGGCGTCGTGCCGGCCCCGGCCGACTGGCCGGTCGGCTGCCACTTCTACGACCGCTGCGCGTTCCGCACGCCCGCATGCGCCGGCCAACCGATTCCGCTGGTGCCCGCGGGCGGGGCCGACCAGGCGGCCCGCTGCATCCACCTCGACGCCGTCCTCGGAGCGACATCATGACCGAAACCCCGCTTCTGCAGGTCGAGGACCTCACGGTCACCTACCGCACCGGCTTCCGGAAACCGCCGTTCACCGCCGTACGCGGGGTCTCCTTCACCGTCCGGCGGGGCGAGACGGTCTCGATCGTCGGCGAGTCCGGATCGGGCAAGTCCACCATCGGCGGCGCGGTCCTCGGCATCCGCACCATCACCGGCGGTTCGGTCAAACTCAACGGCGAGGACATCACGCGTACGTCGACCCGGCGCCGCCGTGAGTTGTCGGCCCACCTGCAGGCGGTGTTCCAGGACCCGTTCAGCTCGCTGGACCCGACGATGACGGTCGGCGACTCGGTGGCCGAACCGCTGCACGTCGCCGCGGGTGTCGGCGCCGCCGAGCAGTACCGCCGCACGGTGGAAGCGCTCGGCCGGGTCGGCGTCGCGGCGAGCGCCACCGGGAAGTACCCGGCCGAGTTCTCCGGCGGCCAGCGGCAGCGGATCTCCATCGCCCGGTCCATCGTCCGGGCGCCGGAGCTGGTGATCTGCGACGAGGCGGTCAGCGCGCTGGACGTCTCGGTGCAGGCGCACGTGCTGAACCTGCTGGCCGGGCTGAAGGAGCGCTACTCGACCAGTTACCTGTTCATCTCGCACAACATGGCGGTGGTCCGGCACGTCTCCGACCGGGTGGTGGTGCTCTACCAGGGCCGGGTCATGGAGGAGGGACCGGCCGAGGCAGTCTGCGACGACCCGGCCCACCCGTACACCCGGTCGTTGCTGGCTGCCGTGCCGGTGCCGGACGTCGCCCGCCAGGAGCAGCGCCGCCAGGCCCGCAGCGCCGCCACCGTCGCCACCGGGCTGAGCGGGGCGGGCTGCCCCTTCGCCCCGCGCTGCCCGTTCGCGACCACCGAATGCACCACCACTACCCCGCCACTGACGGAAGTCAGCCCCGGCCGTACCGCGGCCTGCCTGCGCCTCGACGAGGTCACCGCGACCGCGCCGCCGCTGGCGCTGGCCGAATAAGGAGCCCCCCAATGACAAGCATTCTCGGCCTCTCGCTCACGTCGGCGAACCTGCCCGCGATCGCGGCCGCCGGGCAGGTCGCCGTCCCGGACTACGACCGGGATGACCTGGTCGCCGGCATCGTGCACCTCGGGGTCGGCGCCTTCCACCGGGCCCACCAGGCGGTGGCCGTCGACCGGCTGCTGTCCGCCGGTCTCGGCCGTGACTTCGCCATCTGCGGCATCGGCATCCTGCCGTCGGACAAGCGGATGGCCGGCGTGCTGGCCGACCAGGACGGGCTGTACACCCTGGTGATCAAGCACGCCGACGGCAGCCGCGAGCCGCGGGTGATCGGCAGCATCGTCGACTACGTGTTCGCGCCGGACGACCCGGCGGCGGCGATCGAGCGGATGGCCCGGCCCGAGGTCCGGATCGTCTCGATGACGGTGACCGAGGGCGGCTACAACTACGACCAGGTGACCGGCGAGTTCGTCGCGGACGACCCGGGGATCCGGCACGACCTGGCCAACCCGCACGCGCCGACGACGATCTTCGGTTACCTGGTGGCGGCCCTGAAGCTTCGGCGGGACCGCGGGATCGCGCCGTTCACGGTCATGTCCTGCGACAACATCCAGGGCAACGGGCACGTCACCCGGCGAATGCTGGTCGCCTACGCCCGGCTCGACTCGGCCGAGTTCGCGGCCTGGCTGGATTCCGCGGTGCACTTCCCCAACTCGATGGTCGACCGGATCACGCCGGTCACCACCGACGCCGACCGGGCCGAGGTGACCGGCCGGTTCGGCGTCGAGGACGCCTGGCCGGTGGTGGCCGAGCCGTTCTTCCAGTGGGTGCTGGAGGACGACTTCGGCACCGGCCGGCCGCCGTGGGAGGAGGCCGGGGTGCAGGTGGTGAGCGAGGTCGAGCCGTACGAGCTGATGAAGTTGCGGCTGTTGAACGCGAGCCACCAGGCGATGGCCTACTTCGGTTACCTGGCCGGGCACCGGTACGCGCACGAGGCCGCGCAGGATCCGGCGATCGCCTCGCTGCTCACCCGCTACATGGCGGAGGAGGCGACGCCGACGCTGCGCCCGGTGCCCGGCGTCGACCTGGCCGGCTACCAGCGCACGCTGATCGAGCGGTTCTCCAACCCGGAGGTCCGCGACACCCTGGCCCGGCTGTGCGCGGAGACCAGCGACCGGATCCCGAAGTGGCTGCTGCCGGTGGTGCGGGAGAACCTGGCCGCCGGCCGTCCGGTCACGCTCTCCGCCGCGGTGTGCGCGAGCTGGGCGCGCTATGCCGAGGGCGTCGACGAGCAGGGCGCGCCGGTCGAGGTGGTCGACCGGCTGGCCGGCCGGGTCACCGCGGCGGCCCGCCGCTACGCCGACGACCCGATCGCCTTCCTGCGCGACCCTCAGCTGTTCGGGCAGCTCGCCGACGAACCCGCGTTCCGGACGCCCTACCTGGCCACCCTCGACTCGCTGCACCAGCGCGGATCGGCCGCGACCCTGGCCGAGCTCACCGGGCTCTGCGGGCGGTGAGGAGCCCCGCACCGGCGATCGCCACGATGCCGCCGACCAGGAGCGGCACGTCCGCCCCGGCGTGGTCGACGAGGACCCCGCCGACGATCGCGCCGGTGGCGATCGCGACGTTGCAGATCGTCACGATCAACCCGCCGATCTGCTCGAGGCGGGCCGGCTCGGTGCGGGCGCCCCAGCTCAGCACCGTGGTCGGCACGCCGCCCATCCCGAAGCCCCACAGCGCGGTGGCGAAGAACAGCCCGGCGATCGAGCCCCCGATGAGGTGCATGACGACCATTCCTGCCCCGAGCACGGCGGGGAACAGAAATACGCCGGTACGCGGTGAGCGGTCGGCCAAGGGTCCGGCGAGTGCCGTGCCGAGGAAGGCGGCGAGACCGAAGACGAGGAGCAGCACCGTGAAGCCGTCGGCGTCGATCCCGGACATGCTCTCCGCGGCGGGCCGGATGTAGGTGAATCCGCTGAAGTGGCCGCCGAAGATCAGCAGGACCGCGAACAGGCCGGCCAGGACGACGCCGGAGCGCAGCACCGATCCGAGCGCCCGCAGGCCGCTCGCCCCGGTGGGCGTGACCGACGGCAACGTCGCCGCCTGCACGGTCAGGGCGACCAGCGCGACACCCGTGCCGAGCACGAACACCCAGCGCCACCCCCACACCTCGCCCAGCCAGGCGCCGAGCGGGACGGCCGCGACGGTGGCGAGCGCGACGCCGGAGTTGATCACGGTCAGCGCGCGGCCGAGGTGATGGGCCGGCACCAGGTGCGCGGCCATCGCGGTGGCCATCGCCCAGAAGCCACCGAGGGCGACACCGAGCAGGAGCCGCGCGGCCAGGAGCACGAAGAGGTTCGGCGCCACCGCGACGATCAGGTTGGAGACGACGGCGAGCAGGGTGAGGCCGATCTTCACGCGCCGACGGTCGGCCCGGGGCAGGACCACCGCGATGAACAGCGCCGAGACGGCGGCGGCGAACGCGGTCACGCTGACCGCCTGGCCGGCCGCGCCGGCCGACACATCGAAGTCGTCGGCGATGCGCGGCAGCAGGCTGGCGGGCAGGAACTCGGACATGACGATGGCGAAGATTCCCAGGCTCAGGGAGACGACTCCGGCCCAGGAAGCCGAGCGATCGGTCGAGCGATCTGTCATCGTGCTGGTCAAGATTCCACCTTCGGGTTGTAGTCGATCAGGACGCTAGGCACGGCCGGACGGCCGCCCCAGAGCCCTGCGCAGCCGGGGGTACGCCAGGGCCCCCGCTGACCGCCCCGGCCGTCCATACGATGGATTCGTGAGCGAGAAATCGAACGAACTGGGCGAGTTTCTGCGGGCTCGGCGGGCGCTGGTGACACCGCAGCAGGCCGGCATCCCCGATGTGGGTGTGCGGCGCGTGCCGGGCCTGCGGCGCGAGGAGGTGGCGATGCTGGCCGGCCTCAGCGCGGACTACTACCTGCGCCTGGAGCGGGGCCGCGACCGCAACCCGTCGGTGCAGGTGCTCGAGTCCATCGCCCGCGTCCTGCAGCTCGACGAGGAGCACCTGTCCTACCTGCTGACGCTGGTCGCGGCCGGTCAGCGCAAGCGCCGGCGCCGGCCGCGCAAGGAGGTCGTTCCGCCCGGTGCGCGCAAGCTGCTGGACTCCCTGGTCCAGCCCGCCTTCATCGAGGGCCGGTACTTCGACATCCTGGCCGCGAACAGCCTCGCCCACGCCCTCTCGCCGGGCATCGCCGTGGGCGGTAACCAACTCCGGGCGCTGTTCCTGGACCCGGCCGAGCAGGCGCTGTTCCCGGAGTGGGAACACATGGGTGACTGCTTCATCGCGAACCTGCGGCAGGCCGTGGGCACCGACATCGACGACCCGCGCTTCATCGAGCTCACCGGCGAGCTGTCGCTGGCGAGCGACCTGTTCCGCCGGCTCTGGGGCCGCCATGAGGTGCGTGCGCAGACCGGGACGCCGATTCGGTTCCAGCACCCGCAGGTCGGTGAGCTCGTCCTCAACCGGGAACGGCTGAGCATCGGCGGCGGCGACGGCCAGATGCTCGTCATTTATCACCCCGATGCCGGCTCCAGCAACGCCGAGAAGCTGGCCATGCTGGCCTCCGCGCACCAACCCACCGACGTAAGGACAGCAGTGAAATGACCGTCACACTGATCACCGGGGCCAACAAGGGCATCGGCTTCGAGACCGCCAGGCAGCTTCGCGAGCTCGGGCACGAGGTCTACATCGGCGCCCGCGACGCCGAGCGGGGCGCGAAGGCCGCGGCCGAGCTCGGCGTGCGATTCGTCCAGCTCGACGTGACCGACGACGACTCGGTGCGCGGCGCGCTGGCCACGATCGACGCGGCCGAGGGCCGGCTCGACGTCCTGGTGCACAACGCGGGCATCCTGGAGACCGGGCTCGACGGCCCGGCCGCGCTGCGCTCCTTCGACACGAACGCGGTGGGCATCGTGCGAGTCACCGAGGCGGCGCTGCCCCTGCTGCGCAAGTCGGCGAACCCCACCGTCGTCACCGTCTCCAGCAGCGCCGGGTCGTTCTGGGCGGTGAACAATCCGGAGCGGGTCGAGTTCGGCCTGCCCCTCGCGCTGTACTCGGCGTCCAAGGCCGCGGCCACGATGCTGACGGTGCAGTACGCCAAGGCCCAGCCGGGCATCAAGTTCAACGCCCTCGAGCCGGGCCCCACCGCCACCGACATGACCGCCGCCTTCGGCATCGGACGCTCGGCCGCGGAGAGCGCCCGCCAGGTCGTCCGCCTGGCTACCCTCGACTCGTCCGGCCCGACCGGCACCTTCTCGGACGAGGCCGGCGAACTGCCCTGGTGAGTCGCCCCGGCTAGCTGATAATACGAATTAGTTCCGTGCTAATACCTATTAGTCCTTGACTCCCGCCGACCCGTCACCCCACGATGTGATCCGCGCGTAACTAATGCGTATCACTGCTGCAAACAAGGGGTCGAACGGTGTCCAGACGCGTCACCCAGCAGGACATCGCCCGGATGACCGGAGTCAGCCAGGCCACGGTGTCGCTGGTGCTCAACGGGCGGGACGACGGTGACGTGCGGATCGCTCCCGAGACCCGCGAGCGGGTGTTGGAGGCGATCCGCAGCACCGGTTACGTGGCCGACCCGATCGCCCGCCGGCTCGCCGCCCGGCACAACCGGATCCTGGGAGTCTTCACCTACGAGTCGGTGTTCCCGGCCGGGATGGGCGACTTCTACCACCCGTTCCTGGTCGGCATCGAGGAGTGCGCCGAGCGGATCGGCTGCGACCTGCTGCTGTTCACCAGCGCGCCGGTCGTCGACGGCCGGCGCCGCATCTTCCACCAGGACAACCGGCTGCGGCTGGCCGACGGCTGCATCCTGCTCGGCCAGTGGCTCGACCCGGCCGAGCTGGCCCGGCTGCTCGACGAGGGGCAGCCGTTCGTCAGCGTCGGCCGGCGCGACGACGCCGGTGGCCCGGTGCCCTATGTGGGCGCCGACTATCCGGGCGCGACCGCCGCCCAGGTCCGTGCGGCGATCGACCGTGGACACCGGCGGTTGGTCTACGTGGGTGAGGGCGACACCGGCCCGGAATCGCACGCCGACCGGTGGCGCGGCTTCGCCGAGACGGCCGGCACCGACGGCCGCCGGCTCGCCGCTCCCGATCTCGACGCCATCGTCGCCGGCGAGACCACCTGCGTGTTCGTGGAGGAGTTCGCCGACGGGGTCACGCTGGCCCAGCAGGCGGCCGAGCGCGGGCTGCGGGTGCCGGCCGACCTGTCCATCGTGGCGCTGGGCGACCCCACTCGGAGTGCACCGACCGACCTCGACTTCACCGGTTTCCGGATCCCGCGCCGGGAGATGGGCTGGCAGGCGGTCGAGGTGCTGGCCGCGGTTCTCGAAGGCCGGCCCGGCGAGCAGCGGATCCTCCCCTGCGAGCCGGTAGAGGGCACCACGCTGGCGGTGGCCCGTGCGTGAGCTGCGAGCCGACGTGGTGGTCATCGGCGGCGGGCTGGGCGGGGTGGCGGCGGCGCTGGCCGCGCTGCGCGCCGGGCGGTCGGTGTTGCTGACCGAGGAGTACGCGTGGCTGGGTGGCCAGCTGACCAGCCAGGCGGTGCCGCCGGACGAGCACAGCTGGGTCGAGCAGTTCGGAGTCACCGCCAGTTACCGGGCGCTGCGGGACGGGATCCGCGACTACTACCGGTCGTTTTACCCGCTCACGCAGCGTGCCCGGGACACCAGGTGGCTCAACCCCGGGGCGGGGCACGTGAGCCGGCTGTGCCACGAGCCAGGAGTCGCGGTCGCGGTGATCGAGGCGATGCTCGCGCCCTATCGGAGTTCGGGGCGGCTGACCGTGCTGCAGCCGGCCGTCCCGGTGGCCGCCTCGATGGACGGCGACCGCGTGACGTCGGTGACGGTCCAGCGTGAAGGCGACGAAATCGTGCTGACCGGGCCCTACATTCTTGATGCCACCGAGACCGGCGAGTTGCTGCCGCTGACCGGCACCGAGTATGTCACGGGCTTCGAATCGGCCGGGGAGACCGGCGAGCCGAGCGCCCCCGACCGTGCCGATCCGGCCAACATGCAGGCGTTCTCGGTGTGCTTCGCGGTCGACCACGTGGACGGCGACCACACCGTCGACCGGCCGGCGAGCTACGGCTTCTGGCGCGACTACCAGCCGGAATTCTGGGGCGCGAAGATGCTCTCCTGGCAGACCCCGAACCCGCGCACCCTCGAACTTTCCACCCGCAGTTTCACCCCGAACCCGGGCGACGATCCGTGGCTGGTGCAGGCCGACCAGCGCCGCAACCCGGGCGACGGCAACCTGTGGACGTTCCGCCGGATCGCGGCCCGGGGCAACTTCGCCGACGGCGCCTACGAGAGCGACATCTGCCTGGTCAACTGGCCGATGATCGACTATTTCGAGGCCCCGATCGTCGACGTGCCCGACGCCGCGGCTCACGTCGCCGAAGCACGGGAACTCTCCTTGTCCGTCCTCTACTGGCTGCAGACCGAAGCACCCCGCGCCGACGGTGGGACCGGTTTCCCGGGGCTGCGGCTGCGCGGCGACGTGACCGGAACCGGGGAGGGCGGGCTCGCGATGGCGCCGTACATCCGCGAGGGCCGCCGCATCCGGGCCGAGTACACGATCGTCGAGCAGGACCTCTCGCTCGCCGTCCGCGGCGACAAGGGCGCCGTGTCGCACCCCGACTCGATCGGCGTCGGCATGTACCGCATCGACCTGCACCCGTCCACCGGCGGCGACAACTACATCGACGTCGGCTCCTGTCCCTTCGAGATCCCGCTCGGCGCGCTCCTGCCGCAGCGGGTGGAAAACCTGCTCCCGGCCGGCAAGAACATCGGTACCACGCACATCACCAACGGATCCCACCGGCTGCACCCGGTCGAGTGGAACGTCGGCGAGGTGGCGGGCGCGCTCGCCGCCTTCTGCCTGGACCGCGGGTGCTCCCCGCGCGCGGTCCGCAGCAACCCGGCCCTGCTGGCCGATTTTCAGCAACGCCTGACCACCGACGGCGTCGAGCTGCGCTGGCCCGACATCAGCGGTTACTGAAAGGACTCCCCCATGAAGCTGAGGGCGGCCATCGCCTCGATAGTCCTACTCGTTTCGATCACGGCCTGCGGCAACTCCCAGGACGGCGGCAGCGGGCCGGTCACGCTCCGGATGACCACGTGGTCGGCGAACGAGGCGCACGTGAAGCTGTTCACCGAGATCGCCGCCGAGTACACCCAGGCGCACCCGGACGTCACGATCAAGTTCGACGCGCTGCCGGTCGACACCTACACCACCACGCTGACCACCCAGATCGCCGGCGGCAACGCGCCCGACCTGGCCTGGATCCTGGAGGGTGCGGCGCCCGACTTCGTCTCCTCCGGCGCGCTCGCCCCGGTCGACGACGCGATCGAGAACCCGGCCGAACTCGCGCCGAGCGCCACCGCACTGTGGAAGCAGGACGGCAAACTCATCGCGTACCCCTTCTCGACCTCGCCTTTCGGGGTTTTCGTCAACACCGATCTGTTGACGCAAGCCGGCCAGACGCTGCCGACCGGCGACGACTGGACCTGGGACAACGCGGTCGCGGTGGCCGCCGCGACCGCCGCCAGGACCGGCAAGCAGGGCTTGGTGCCGCGCGACTTCGACTACAAGGACTGGACCAACCTCGCGCCGATCTTCGACGGCTGGGGCGCCCAGGCGTGGTCGGCGGACGGCAAGACCTGCGGTTTCGACCAGCAGCCGATGATCGACGCGATGACCTTCATCCACCAGGCGATCTTCAGCAAGAAGGCGATCCCCGGGCCCGGCGTCGCGGCCGACTTCTTCGCCGGCGAATCGGCGATGACGATCACCCAGATCTCCCGGGCCTCGCTGCTCAAGGACGGCAAGTTCAAGTGGGCGCTGGTCCCGCTGCCGGCCGGGCCGAAGGGCAAGTACTCGGTCATCGGCCAGGGTGGGGTCGGCGTCATGAAGCAGGGCAAGCACGTCGACGCGGCCAAGGACTTCCTCAAGTTCTTCACCGGCGACGCCAACTCGGCCAAGCTCGCCCAGTTCTTCCCGCCGCCGCGCACCCCGCAGCTCACCGCGGACACCCTCGCCAAGTCCAACCCGCTGCTCAGCAAGGAACAGTTGCAGAGCGTCGTGATCGACGGCATCTCGAACGGCGTGGTCAAGCCCAGCCACGCCGACAACGCCCAGATCAGCCAGGCCGTACGGTCGGCGCTCGACCCGATGTGGAAGGACGGCGCGGACGTGCCGGCGGTGCTCAAGAGCGTCTGCACCGCGATCCAGCCGGTGCTCGCGAAGTGACCTCGGCAATCAAACGACAGGACCGGCTGACCGCGTACGCGTTCATCGCCCCGCAGTTGGCCGGGACCGTCGCTTTCGTCCTCATCCCCCTCGTGCTGGTCTTCTGGTACAGCCTGCACGAGTGGAACGTGCTCGCGAACACGTTCACCTTCACCGGGGCCGACAACTACCGGCAGCTCGCCGACGACCCCAACGTGCCCAAGGTGCTGCTGGCCACGCTGTTCTTCTCGGCCGGCCTGGTCGTCGTCAACCTCAGCCTCGCGCTGCTGCTGGCCGTGCTGCTCAACCAGAAACTGCGCGGCACCACCGTTTTCCGGGTCATGTTCTTCTCCCCCGTGGTGGTGTCGCTGGTCGCCTGGACGATCGTGTGGCGGTTCATGCTGCAGGACAACGGCGGCATCAACGCCTTCTTGAATGCGGTCGGGCTCGACGGGCCGAACTGGCTACGCTCCGGCGGCACCGCGATGGCCGCCGTGATCGTGGTCCAGGTCCTCAAGAACGTCGGGCTCAACATGGTGCTGTTCCTGGCCGCGCTGCAGGGTGTGCCGCCCGAGCTCTACGAGGCGGCACGCACCGACGGCGCGAACGCCTGGACCGTGTTCCGCCGCATCACGCTGCCGCTGATCAGCCCGACGATCCTGCTCACCTCGATCATCACGGTGGTCGGGTCGCTGCAGGTCTTCGCGCAGATCGCGGTGCTCACCGAGGGCGGGCCGGGCACCTCCACCACGGTGCTCGTCTACTACCTCTACCAGCAGGCGTTCCAGTTCCACGCGTTCGGCTACGGCGCGACGCTGTCGGTGCTGCTGTTCCTGATCGTGCTCGCGCTCACCGTTTTCCAGTGGCAGCTTCGCAAGAGGTGGGTCTTCCATGAGTCGTAGGGGCAAGACGTTTCTGTACGGCGTACTCCTGCTGCTGTGTGTGCCGTTCGTCTTTCCGACCTGGTGGATGGTGACCAGTTCGCTGAAGCCGAACGCCGACATCTTCGGCCGGAGCCTGTGGCCGAGTCATGTCTCGTTCGCGGCCTGGCACGACGTATTCACCATGCAGCCGTTCGCCCGGCAGTACTTCAACAGCGCCTACATCGCGGTGGTGGTCACGCTCGGCACGCTGGTGGTGGCGTCGATGGCCGGTTACGCCTTCGCCCGGATCCGGTTCCGCGGCCAGAACGCGCTGTTCCTTCTCGTGCTGACCGGCCTGCTGATCCCCAGCGAGGTGACCATCGTCCCGCTGTTCCGGATGTTCAACGCGCTCGGCCTGATCGACACCCACTGGCCGCTCATCCTGGTGCCGATCTTCGGCGCGCCCAGTGTGCTGGCCACCTTCATCATGCGGCAGTTCTTCATCACGCTCCCGGTGGAATTGGAGGAGGCCGCCCGCATGGACGGCCTCACCCGTGCTGCCATCTTCCGTCGCATCGCCCTGCCGCTGGCCCGTCCGGCCCTCGGCGCGGTCGCCATCTTCACGTTCCTGACCAGCTGGAATCTCTACCTGGAGCCGATCGTCTATCTCTCCAGCAAGTCGATGTTCACGCTCCCTCAGGCGCTGACCCAGTTCACCGACCCCTATCAGGGCCAGCTCTGGAACGTCCAGCTCTCGGCGGCGTCGATGACCGCGATCCCGGTGCTGATCGTCTTCGTCATCGCCCAGCGCCAGTTCATCGAGGGCCTCGCCCACACCGGCCTGAAGGGCTGAGTCAGTCGGTGTCGCCGGCCTTGTCCACGATGATCATCTTGCGGTAGATCACCTGCCGGAGCAGGTCGCCCTTCTTGTGGTGCGAGCTGTTCGGCGCGGTCTCGTCGTTGACCGCGACCAGACGGTCCCCGATCAGGCTGTAGGTGTCCTTGTCGAAGAGCAGTTCCCGCGACAGGTAACCCTCGATCACCTCACCGAGCGCGATCGCCGGGCGGCCGTCCAGGTTGACCGCGTCCGGGTTGACCTGCACCCCCGGCTGCTGGGCGAGGTAGCGGAAGATCGCCGCCTTCACGTCCGGCGGCAGGACGTACTGGCCGGCCAGCGCCCACGGCTCCGCCGTCACGCCGCCCTCGGGGTGTTCGAGGTAGGCGTCGATCACGGCCGAGCTGGTCAGCTTGACGACCTGCGACCACGGGACGAAGGCCTTCCAGCCGCCGTTCTGACCCTGGTGGTTCACCTCGAGCTTGCCGTTGCGCTTGGACGCCCAGACCTGGCCGTCGATCCGGTTCCACTCCTGGATCGTCCGGTACTCCGCTTTGCCGGGCAGCAGCGTGCCGTTCGGGTGCTTCTGCTCGTACCCCGGCTTGTTGCGCATCTCCAGCGTCTCGACGTACATGAACTGGGTCGGGGCCGGGTTGACCCAGGCCTCCTGCTCGGCCGTCCAGGCGGCGTTCTCCAGGACCTGGGCGGCGCTGACCGGCTTGAGATAGGGCAACGCCGCCACTGGCGCGGCCGACAGCGCGGGGCCGGCGGTAGTAGGGCCGGGCGCTCCCTTGCCGTTGACGTTGCCGGCCACGACGACCGCGACAACGGCGGCCGCGGTGGCGGCGACCGGGATGCTCAGCCACCAGGAGAGCCGGCGCCGGACCGGGGCCGGGGCGGTGATCCGGTTCTGCAAGGCGTGCCGGGCGCGCTGCTCCGCCTCGGGTGAGGGCGAGGTCGTGACGTCGTCGTCGAAGGTCTCGTGCAGGATGCTGATCTCGTCCATCATTCGTCCACCTCGATATCGGCGCCGAGCGCCTGCCGCATCTCTTGACGTGCCCGGTGCAACCGGGACCGGGCGGTGCCCGCGGGGATGCCGAGCGCCACCGCGGCTTCCTGCTGATTGAGGCCGGCCCAGGCGACCAGGAGCAGCACGGCGCGCACCGGCTCCGGCAGGCGGGCCAGGGCCTCGGCGAGCTTGCCGCGGACGGCCGCCGCGTCCACCCGGCCGGCGACGGCATCGTCGTCCGGGCCGAGGAGGCCGAGATCCTGTTGACCGGCGCGGGCCAGCGCCCGGTATCGCCGCGACTCGGCCCGGACATGCCGGGCGACGAGGTTCGAGGCGATCCCGAACAGCCACGGCCGGGCGTCGCCGCGAGCCGTGTCGAAGCTGTGCCGGCGGTCGAAGGCGGTCAGGAAGGTCTCCGACGCCACGTCCTCGGCCAGATCCGGGCCGAGCCGCCGGGCCACGTACGCGTAGATGTTCCGATAGTGCCGGTCAAAGATCGCCGTGAATGACTCGGGCGTCAGTTTCGCCCGCTCGATGAGGTGGGCGTCGGTATCCAGCTGCGTCACCACACTCACCACCGGACCCGTCTTCGTCGTCTCGCCAGGTGCATCACACCCGTACTTCGCCGATGACGGAAGGAGTGTTCAGATCCGGATCGGCAGCGGCGGCAACGCCGGGCGGTCGAGCCACGCGGTGAACAGGTCTTCCAGGGGCGCCGTCGCGAACCGGGCGGCCTGCTCGCGGAACTTGGCGGTCGTCACGGTGCCGTGCTGGTGCTCGCCGACCCACGAGCGCAGCAGCGCGAAGAACGCCGTCTCGCCGATCCGGGCGCGCAGGGCATGCAGGGTCAGCGCGCCACGCTTGTAGACCTGGGCGTCGAACATCCGGGCCACGCCCGGGTCGGCCACCGCGACGACCGCCGGCTGGGCCGCGAGCCAGGCGTGCCACCGGGCGGCGAGGGCGTCCACCGAAGGGCCGCCGGAAACATCGGACCAGAGCCATTCGGCGTACGTCGCAAAGCCCTCGTTGAGCCAGATGTGCCGCCAGTCGGCGACCGTCAGGCTGTTGCCGAACCACTGATGAGCGAGCTCGTGCGCGACCAGCCGCTCGTGGGTGCGGAAGCCGTCGACGTGGTTGCGCCCGAAGACGGCCATGCCCTGCGCCTCGATCGGGTCGTCCAGGTCGTCGTCGGCGACCACCACGACGTACTCCCGGAAGGGGTAGGGCCCGAAGAGGCTCTCGAAGGTCGTCATGATCTCGCCGTGCCGGGCGAAGTCGTGCCGGAACACGGTCCGCAGCCGGGGCGGGATGGCGGCCCGCTGGGCGACGCCCCCGACCGCCAGGTCGACCAGCTCGTAGCGGCCGACCTGGGCACTCATCAGGTACGGGGCGGTCGGCTCGGTCCGTTCGTAGACCCAGGTGGTGTCGCCGGCGCCACGGCGGCGGGAGACCAGGTCGCCGGTGACCACCACCGTGTAGGGCGACGCGGCGGTGAGTTTCACCAGGAAACTGGCCTTCTCCAGCCGGTCGTTGCAGGGGAACCAGGACGGCGCCCCGTTCGGCTGGCTCGCGACCAGCGCGCCGTCGGTCAGCTCGTCCCAGCCGATGTCGCCCCAGCGGCCGGAGATCGGGACCGGCTTCCCGGCGTACTTGATCTCGATCTTGAAGGTGGCGCCGTACCCGATCGACTGCTCCGGTTTGATCCGGAGCTTGTTCGCCCGGTGGGTGTACTGCACCCGGCGCCCGTCGACCCGGACGTCGGACACCCGGAACTCGCCGAGGTCGAGGCTGAACCGGGACAGCGGCTGGATCGCCTGCGCCGTGACGGTCGCCTTGCCGCCGAGCCGGTTGGTGACCACCCGGTAATCGAGGTCGAGGTCGTAATGGAGCACCCGGTAGCCGCCGTTGCCGTGCCCCGGAAGGTAGGAGTCGGTCGAGCGGTCGGCTCCCGCCGGGGTCATGATGCCCAGGTCGCGATCGGGTTGCCCAGCCACCGGCTGTCCTCGGGCACGGCGTCGCCGCGCGTGACCAGCGAACCGGGGCCGACCGTGGTGCGCGCGCCGATGCTCGCGCCGGGCAGCACGATCCCGTGCGGGCCGAGCGTGGCACCCGCGCCCAGAGTGACCTCGTCCATGCTCATGATCCGATCATGGAACAGGTGGGTCTGTACAACACAGCCCCGGTTGACGGTCGCGCCCGCGCCGAGCCGCACCAGGTCGTACTCGGGCAGCCAGAACGTCTCCAGCCAGACACCGCGGCCGATCTTCGCGCCGAGTGTCCGCAGCCACACGTTCAGCAGCGGCGTGCCGGCGGCGAAGCGGAACAGCCACGGCGCGGCCAGCACCTCGACGAACGTGTCGGCCAGCTCGTTGCGCCAGACGAACGACGTCCACAGCGCGTGCTCGGTGACCCGGAACCGGCCGACCAGCAGCCACTTCGCGGCCGTTGCGGTGAGCGCGCCGGCGATCGCCGCGGCGAACAGCAGCGGCCCGGCGGCGAGTGCGGCGACCCCGAGGCCGGCCGCCTGCGCGATCGACGCCAGCGCGGCTAGCACCAGCACGGCCAGGGCGCCCGCGCACATCACCGGGAGGATGCGGCAGATCTCGATCGCCGCGCGGGCCAGCTTCAGGCGCAGCGGCGGGGCGTAGGTGAGCGCGGCGTCGCCGGACTCGACGGTGCGGCGCAGCGGCATCGGCGGGGAGCCGAGCCAGGACGAGCCCTTCTTCGCCTTGCGCGGCGCCGACGAGAGCACCCCGACCAGGCCCCGCTTGGGAACCGAGCGGCCGGGCGCGGCCATCCCGGAGTTGCCGAGGAAGGCCTGCTTGCCGATCCGGGCCGGGGCGACCCGCAGCCAGCCGTGGCTGAGCTCGTAGGTGGCGACCATGGTGTCGTCGGCCAGGAACGCGCCGTCCTCGACGGTCGTCATCTTCGGCAGCGCGAGCACGGTGGACAGCTCGGCGTTGCGGCCGATCTTGGCGCCGAGCAGGCGCAGCCACACCGGCGTGAACAGGCTGGCGTAGATCGGGAAGAGCGCGATCCGGGCCATCCCCATCAGCCGCTCGGTCGTCCACACCTGCCAGGCCACCCGGCCCCGGACGGGGTGGAAGCCGGCCCGCAGACCGATGCCGAGCACCCGTACGCCGATCAGGACGAGCAGGGCGTAGGTCACGAAGTAGGCGACGGCGGCCGCCGGAACCGCGAGCAGCGCCGGGCCGAGGGCCGGGTGGGCGGCGACGGTCCAGCCGAGCAGGGCGAGCGCGGGCAGCATCGCCACCACCGGCAGCAGGCCGAGCAGCTGGGCGGTCAGGCTGTAACCGGCCACCCAGAGCCGGGACCGGCGCGGCGGGCGCTGCGTCGGCCAGGCGGCCCGGTTCTTGGAGCCACTCTTACCGGCCGGCACCGCGCCGGCCACGGTCGAGCCGGCCTCGACGTGCGCGCCCTTGCCGATGCGCGCGCCGGGCATCAGCGTGCTGCGAGACCCGATCCGGGCGCCGGCGCCGATCCGCATCTTGCCGACGCGGACGATGTCGCCGTCGATCCAGTAGCCGGACAGGTCGACCTCGGGCTCGATCGCCGCGCCCCGGCCGACCTTGAGCAGGCCGGTGACCGGCGGCGCCGAGTGCAGATCGACGTCCCGGCCGATCTGCGCGCCGAGCGCCTTCGCGTAGGTGATCATCCAGCCCGCGCCGGCGACCCCGGTCGCGCCGGTCACCTCGGCGAGCCGCTCGGCCGCCCACAATCGCAGGTGCACGCCGCCACCGCGCGGGTAGTTGCCCTTGCCGACGCCGCGCAGCAGCAGCCGCGCGCCGCCGGCCGCCATCGCGATCCGGCCGGCCGGGCTGAACAGCACCACCCAGCTGGCCGCGATCCACCACCAGGAGACCTGGGGTGCCCACGGCTCCGGCGCGAAGATTTTGCCGAGCGCGGCGAGGACGGTGAGCCATCGGAGCCCGACGAGCGCCAGCATTGGCAGCATCAGCAGGGCTTGGATCACTCCGGCCCGCCGGGGTGTGGGCCGGACCTCACGGCGGACCGTCTCGGTCACCACGAGCGCGTCGAGCAGCGCCGCCATCTGCGACAACCGCGGCTGCTGATAGATGTCGGCCACCGCGACCTGCGGATGCTCGCGGCGGATCCAGGCCACCAGTTGCGCCGCGTTGAGGCTGCTGCCGCCGTTGGAGAAGAAGTCGGCGTCCGCCGCGGTGGGCCGAATACCGAGAATCTCTTCCCAGCCGCCGGCGAGCCATTCCTCGGTCACGGTGAGCTCGCCGGTGGAAGTGCCGGCAACCGCGAGCGGCCACGGCAGCGCCGCCCGGTCCACCTTCCCGGACGTGCGGGTCGGCAGTTCGTCGATCACGGCCAGCAGCGGCACGAGCGCGGCCGGCAACTGCTCGCGGATGCGCAGCGCCGCGGCGGCGGCATCGAATCCGTCGCGGGCCACGACGTAACCCACCAGGAGCTGGTTGCCTGCGGCGGTCCGCTTGACCGCGGCGGCCGCGCCGGCGACGGCGGGCAGCGCCTGGAGCGCCGCGTCCACCTCGCCCAGCTCGATCCGCCGGCCGCCGAGCTTCACCTGCTCGTCGCCGCGGCCGAGGAACAGCAGCCCCTCGGGCTCGGCGCGGACGATGTCGCCGCTGCGGTAGGCCCGCGCCCAGCCGAGCGCGGGCAGCGGGGCGAACTTCTCGGCGTCCTTGGCCGCGTCGAGGTACCGCGCCAGGCCCACGCCACCGATGACCAGCTCGCCGGTCTCCCCCATCGCGACCGGGACGCCGGCCGCGTCGACCACGGCGAGCTCCCAGCCGGCCAGGGGCAGCCCGATGCGCACCGGGCCCTCGCCGGTCAGCGGGGCGGCGCAGGCGACCACGGTCGCCTCGGTCGGGCCGTAGGTGTTCCAGACCTCGCGCCCCTCGACCGCCAGCCGCTCGGCCAGCTCGGGCGGGCACGCCTCGCCGCCGAAGATCAGCAGCCGGACCTCGTCGAGCGCCTCGACCGGCCACAGCGCGGCCAGCGTCGGCACCGTCGACACCACCGTGATGCGCTGCTCGGCCAGCCACGGGCCGAGGTCGACGCCGCTGCGCACGAGCGAGCGCTCGGCCGGCACCAGGCACGCGCCGTTGCGCCAGGCGAGCCACATCTCCTCGCAGGACGCGTCGAACGCCACCGACAGCCCGGCCAGCACCCGGTCGTGCGGGCCGATCGCCTCGCCCGCCCCCATCGACTCGGTGTCCGCCGCCAGGAACAGCTGCGCCTCGGCGTCCACGAACGCGGCCCCGGCGGCGTGCGTGACCGCCACGCCCTTCGGGGTGCCGGTGGAGCCGGAGGTGAAGATGATCCAGGCGTCGTCGTCCGGTCCGGGACCGCCGGGGCGGCCCCCGGGGGCGCGCCGCATCGACACGCTCAGACCGTCGCCGACGACGGCGCAGACGCCTGCCTCGGCGAAGACCAGCTCGGCGCGCTCCTCGGGGTCGTCCGCGTCCACCGGCACGTACGCCGCGCCGGCCGCCAGCACACCGAGGATCGCCAGGTAGAGATCGGCCGTGCCGGACGAGACCCGGATGCCGACCCGGTCACCGGCGCCGACCCCCTGCTCGCTGAGCAGGGCCCCCATCGCCTCGACCTCACCGGCGAACTCACGGTAGGTCAGAGCGGCGCCGCCGGCATCGATCGCGGGGGCCGCGGGATGGGCCTGCACCGTCGCGTCGAAGATGTCCACCAGGGTGCGGCGCACCGGGGCGGAACGGGAGCGGAACAGCGCCGGCGTGCCGGCGATCTCGGGCAGGTCGATCAGGCGCAGGTCAGTGGTAACGGTCACCGGGAGGGCTCACTCCAGCTTCATCGGTCGACGTCGGCCAGGCGCGCGACGACGAGCCGCCCGGGGCAGCACTCAAAGCTACGGGCTGAAAACGGAAAATGACGGCTAGATGTCGGAGACGTGTCCACTGACACACTCGGGGCGGTCCTCCCCGCTCTGGCCGGTGCGTTCGTTGGCGCGGTCTAGCCGCCGCATGACCGGCGTGGCGGCCACCCCGTGCAGCACCACCGACACCAGCACCACGAAGGCGATCGTCGCCCAGACCAGATCGGCGCCGGGGAAGTCGGCCATGGTCAGCGCATAGGACACGTAGTAGAACGAGCCGATCCCGCGGATGCCGAACGCGGCGATCACCCAGTGCTCCGACCGGCGGCCGGGTGCGCCACGCAAGGACAGAAAACCGGACAGCGGCCGTACGACGAAGATCAGCACCAGCCCGAGCAGGGCGGCCGGCCAGGTCAGCGGGCCCAGCAGGCCGTCCACCAGGGCACCGCCGAACAAGAGCAGCAGCAGTACGGTCAGCAGCCGCTCGGTCTGCTCGGCGAAGTCGTGCAGCACCTGGTGGTACTCGTGCGAATGCTCCGCCGACCGGATCGCCCGCGCCGCCACGAACACGGCCAGGAAGCCGTAGCCGTGCGCCACCTCGGCCACCCCGTACGCCAGCATGGTCGCGGCCAGCGCGAGGAAGCCCTCCGAGTGCCGGGCCAGGCGCAACGACTCCTTACGGGCCCGGAAGAACAGCCGGCCCAGCAGTTTGCCGACCAGCAACCCGCCGACGACCGCGACCGTGATCTTGAGCAGCACGTCCCGCCAGGCCCACTCGCCGATCCAGCCGAGACCCGCGCTGCCGGCCATCGCGATCGCCGCGTACACGAAGGGGAAGGCCAGCCCGTCGTTGAGCCCGGCCTCGGAGGTGAGGGCGAACCGCACCTCGTCCTCCGAGTCCTGCTCGCCGGTCGGCTCGCCGACCTGCACGTCGGCGGCCAGCACCGGGTCGGTCGGGGCCAGGGCGGCGCCCAGCAGCAGCGCGGTCGCCGGCACGAACCCGGCCCACCACCAGCCGAGCAGCGCCATCGCGGCGATCGTCACCGGCATCGCGACCGCGAGCAGGCGCCAGGTGGACGACCAGGCCCGCCGCCCCAGCGGCCGATCGATCTTGAGGCCCGCGCCCATCAGCGCGACGAGCACGCCGAGCTCGGTCAGATGCTCGGTGAGCTCGGGGTGGGCCAGCGGGTCGGCGTCCGGCAACCCCAGCGGCAGCCCGAAGACCAGCATGCCGAGGCCGACGAAGACGATCGGCATGGACAGCGGCCGGCGCTCCAGCACCCGCGGCAGGATCCCGGCCAGCAGGGCACCGACACCGACCACCGCAAAGATGACATCAGACGTCTGCACGGGGTCTCTCGTGCCCCGCGCCGGGCCCCGGCAATCGGGTGGAAGTGGCCCGGTGCTGCGAGACTCGTCCCGGTGGACAACCTTGCCGCCCTGCGCGCCGCCTGCACCGACACCTTCGCCGGCAACGGGCTGAACCGGCCGGCCGAGCTGCTCGCCTCGATCAGCCCCGACGTCGAACCGGACATCTACGGCGCGGGTGGCGTCGTGGCCGACCTCGAACGCGAGGTGGCCGAGCTGCTCGGCAAGCCCGCCGCGGTCTTCCTGCCGAGCGGCACGATGGCCCAGGCCGCGACGCTGCGGGTGCACGCCGACGCCCGATCGGTCCGCACCGTTCTCTGGCATCCCATGTCTCACCTGCTCCAGCACGAGGACAACGCGCACGCCCGTCTGCACGGCCTGATCGGGCGGACGGTCGGCGATCCGGCCCGGGTGCTGACGCTGGCCGACCTGCGGCCGGTGGCCGAGCCGTTCGCGGCGCTGCTCCTCGAGCTGCCGCAGCGCGACCTCGGTGGGCGGCTGCCCGCTTTCGACGACCTCGCCGCCCAGGTCGACTGGGCCCGGGAGCAGGGCGCCGCGGCGCATCTCGACGGCGCCCGGCTCTGGGAGGCGAGCGCCGGCTACGGGAAGCCGCCGGCCGAGATCGCCGCGCTCTTCGACACCGTCTACGTCTCGTTCTACAAGGGCGTGGGCGCGCTGCCCGGCTGCTGCGTGGCCGGGCCGGCGAACGAGGTGGCGCAGGTCCGGGAGTGGCGCAAGCGGCTCGGCGGCACGCTCGCCCACCTGTGGCCGGGCGCGGCCTCGGCCCGGCAACTGCTGCCCGGCGCGCTGGCCGAGATGCCGGAGCGGATGCGGCACGCCCTGGACATCGCGGTCGCGCTCGAGGCGGTGCCGGGCATCCGGGTGGTGCCGGCCGTCCCGGAGACGCCGATGATGCACCTGCTGTTGCCGACGACCCCGGCGGCGTACGGCGAAAATGCTCGTCGCCTGGCCGAGACCGACCGGTTCTGGGTCTCGCCGCACGTCGCCGCCACCGAGCTCCCGGACGTCGCCCGGGTGGAACTCACGGTCGGCAGTGCGACGCTGCGCCATTCGGCGCTGTTCGTCGCCGCGACCTACCGCCGGCTACTCGGCTGAGAGCTGCCCGAACGACCAGCCGGAGACGTCTTCCAGGCGCCCGCGCCAGTAGTGCCCGGTGTCCGGGACGGGCTGCGGCAGGAAGGTCCGCGCGTTGCGCAGGTGGATGAAGGCCGGCGGCTGGGTCAGCTCCAGGCGTTCGGCGTCGGTGAGGTCGGCGTCGTCCTTGTCCATCAGGGCGATGTGCTCGTCCCGGGATTCCTTCATCAGCGAGGCGAAGAACGCGACGTGGGACTCCTCGCCGAACAGCGTGGTCTGCTCGTCGAACCACTGCCAGTGCGGGATGATCTCGCCGGAGATCATCGTCCCCTGCACGGTCAGCGCCACCCAGATGCCGGCGTCGACGGCTTCCTTGCGGGAGTTCAGCGCGTCGATCATCAAGCCGAGAACACGGTCCGGCGCTTCCCGGATCACCTGAGTCGTCTCCGCCACGTCGGCCCCCG
Organism: Actinoplanes sp. NPDC026619; assembly: GCF_040638295.1. Taxonomy (NCBI): domain Bacteria; kingdom Bacillati; phylum Actinomycetota; class Actinomycetes; order Micromonosporales; family Micromonosporaceae; genus Actinoplanes; species Actinoplanes sp. NPDC026619. Next base: position 42,989 of record NZ_JBEZYA010000020.1, on the reverse strand, counting down.
TTTCGATTGACCCCTCTCCCACCACTCTAAGCACAGATAAAGCACGAGATATCCCATTTAGCCGCGGTAGCCCTGGGTGAAGCGGGACGCGCCGAGCTTGAGCAGCTCCTCGTCGGGCACGAGCGGCGCCAGGCCCGGGTCGTCGGGCAGCTCGATGCTCGTGCGCAGGCGGATGTCGCGCGACGACGCGCCCACCTCGATGACGAACTCGCCGCCCTCCCGCCGCCAGGCGCCGTACCGGCCGTCGCCCCGGTCGGCGGCGACGTCCCAGTAGGCGAAGTCGCGGCTGCCGAGGTCGAACGTGACCCGCGCGCTCTCCCCCGGCCCGAGCCTGATCTTGTCGAATCCGCGCAGCTCGCGCACCGGCCGGCGGACCGCGGCGTCGGGATCGCCGACGTAGACCTGGACGACCTCGCGACCGGCGCGGGCACCGATGTTGGTGACCGTGCACGAGACGCGCACGGTGCCGCCCACCTCGACCTTGAGGTCGGTGTAACCGAACGTGGTGTAGGACAGGCCGTGGCCGAACGGGTAGCGCACGTCCCGGCGCAGCGCGTCGTACCAGCGGTAGCCGATGAACACGCCTTCGCCGTAGAGCACGGTGCCCCGCTCCCCGGTCCAGGTCACGTAGCCGGGGGTGTCCTCGACCGCGAGCGGGAACGTCTCGGCGACCTTCCCGGACGGGTTCACCCGGCCGAGCAGCACGTCGACGACCGCGCCCGCGCCGGCCTGCCCGGGCAGCCACGCCTCGACGATCGCGTCGACCCGGTCGTGCCACGGGTCCATGGTCACGGCCGCCCCGTTGGACAGCACCACGACCAGCGCGGCGCCGGTCCGTTCGCGCAGGTCCGCCAGCCGCCCGATCAGCGCGACCTGGTCGGCGGGCAGCGCGAGGGTGGTCCGGTCGTCGGCCTCCTGCTCGAACGCGAGCGGCAGGCCGGCGAAGACGACGATCGTCTCGGCGTCCTCGGCGACCGCGACCGCGTCGTCGATGAGCTGGACCGCCCGGGCCGACAGCGGGCCGGCCGCGACGCGCTCGGCCGCCGCCGCCAGACGCAGCGCCCGGGCGAGGGTGGCCGACCGGCGGGCCGGGCCGGCGCCGTCGTCGACGAACGCGGCGTCGTGGGCGGCGAGATAGGCGTCGAGGTCGTCCTGATAGGCGTCCTTCGGCGTGTGGACGTAGCCGGGCGCGTAGGCGACCTCGCCCAGCAGGACTTCGCCCAGCAGGCCGAGCGCGTTGTCGACCCGGGTCGGGTCCACCCCGGAGGAGCCGCCGCCCTGGATGCGGGCGTGGGCGGCGAACGCGCCGACGACCGCGATCCGCCGGCCGGTGTCCAGCGGCAGCACCGCGCCCTCGTTGCGCAGCAGCGTCACGCAGCCCGCGGCGGCCTCCCGGGCGAGCTCGTGGTGCTCGTCGGCGCGCAGCAGCGCGAGCTGCTCGGCGGTCAACCGGCGGCCGGGCGGCACGCCGAGGTCGATGACCGGCCCGTTCACCAGATCGGGGCCGGGATAGGTGCGTTCGACGAGCCGGAGGACCCGGCGGGCGGCCGCGTCGACGACGCCTTCGTCGAGCTCCCCCGACCGCACGGCGGCGACGATCTCGGCGTCGGTCACCCCGCCGGCGCCGGGCATCTCGAGGTCGAGCCCGGCGGCGAGGGCGCGCACCCGATGGTGGACCGCGTTCCAGTCGGAGACGACCAGCCCGCCGTAACCCCACTCGTCCCGCAGCACCTCGGTGAGCAGCCACCGGTTCTCCGAGGCGTGCACGCCGTGCAGGCGGTTGTAGGAGCACATCACGGTCCACGGGTCGGCGGTCGTCACCACCCGCTCGAACGCGGCCAGGTAGATCTCGCGCAGCGTCCGCTCGTCGGCCTCGACCGAGATCCGGGTCCGCTCGATCTCCTGGTTGTTGGCGGCAAAATGCTTGAGCGAAGAGCCAACCCCGGCAGACTGCAGGCCGATGACGTACGCCGCCCCGAGCTCCCCGGAGAGCAGCGGGTCCTCGGCGAAGTACTCGAAGTTGCGCCCGCACAGCGGCGACCGCTTCATGTTGACGCCCGGCCCGAGCACGACCTGCACGCCCTCGGCCCGCGCCTCCTCGCCGATCGCCGCCGCCACCCGCCGGACCAGGTCGCGATCCCAGGAGGCGCCCATCGCGGACGCGGTCGGGAACCCGGTCGCCGGCACCCACACCATGTCGACGCCGGTCTCCTTGCGCAGCCCGTGCGGGCCGTCGCCGACCTCGATCGCCGGGATCTCCACACCGGGCCGGGAAATCGCCTCGGTGTACCAGTCGTCGTGGCCGGAGAGCAGGGACGCCTTCTCTTCGAGAGTCAGGTCGTCGACGTTCGTCATCAGGAGGTCCTTCACGTCATCAGGAAGTCATGGGGGTGCTCGTCGCGCACCCGCGCGAGCAGGTCGGCGCCGATGTCGATGCCGCCCTCCGCGAGCGCGTCGAGCACGACCCCGCTCAGCGGCGAGGCATCGGCGACCACCACTCGCGCGGCCGGCGCGACCCGGCCCAACTCGGCGGTGAGCGCGGCGCGCATCGCCGGGTGCTCCGAGGTGGCGACCGAGCCGTTGAGCAGCACCGGCAGCTCACCGGACGCGAGGTCGACACCGGCCCGGTGGGCGCACCATTGCGCATACTTCACGAACGCCTCGGCCTGCGCGCCGACGATGTCGCGAGCGACCGGGTCGCCCGCCTCGGCCGCGGCAAGCACGAGCCGGGATGCCTTCCACAGGTCGGTGGCCGGCCGTGCGCCGAACCTGCGGGTGAACTCGTGTCGCAGGTGCCAGCCGTCGGCGACTCCGTAGAAGGAGCACAGCGCCTCGGTGAGAGCGGTCTCCGGACCAACGCCCATCCAGGCCTGGCAGACCGCCTTGAGGGCGGCGTTGCCGAGTCCGCCGCCGCCGAGGTGGTCGAACACGAAGAAGCCGGAGTGCTCCTCGCGGCCGTCCCTGGCCCGGGCGGCGACGGCGGGACCGGTGCCGACGGTGATCGAGACCCCGACGCCGGAGCCGTCGAGCAACCGCAGCGACGCGTACGCGTCGTTCTTGACGCTCAGCCTGGTCAACCGGGACCGAAGGTGCCCCGCCCAGAACGTCGCGTCCTCGGCATAGTCGACACCTGCGATCCGGAACGCCGCCGAGGCGATGTTCCCGGCGATGACTCCGGCGCTGTTCAGGGCGGCGTCGACGGCGCCCAGGACGGATTCGAGCGCCGTCTCCACCGACGGCGCCCCGTAGATGTCGCCGTTTCCACCCCGGCCCCGACCCAGAACGGTGCCCCCGGCGTCGGTGACGAGGGCGACCGTCTTGGAGTTTCCGGCGTCGACCGCCAGGTAGGCACTCACTTCAGCAGGCGCTCGGGAAGGTAGGCGCGGTGCGCGTACGCCATCTCGTCGTAAAGCTCCTCGGCGACGGCGAGGGTGGGCACCATCGGGTTGGCCGCCAGGGCCCGGATCCCGTCGGCGCGATTGCCCTTCCAGGCGGCCTCGGCGGCGAGGTATTGGAACTCGGCGAGCTGCTGCACGAGCCCGCGGACCGCGTGCGGGAGCGGTTTCTGCGGCAGCGGGCGCACGCCCTGCCCGTCGACGGCGCACCACATCTCGACCACGACGTCCTCGTCGAAGCCCGGCAGCGCGCCTCCGGCGTTGGGCAGGTTGACCGGCAGGCGGGCGCTCTTGTCGTTGTAATAGGCGCTCATCACGTCGATCGCCAGCTCGAGCTCGTGGATGCCGCCGCGGGACCGCTTCGGGTCCAGATCGGGGACGTCGACCTGGGACTGCTCCTCGTAGTGCTGCCAGTAACCGGGCAGCGCGGCGAGCAGGTCCTCGGCCCGGGTGGTGCGGGCGCCCTGGAGCTCGCGCAGCACCTCCTCGCGGAAGTAGTAGTACTGGAAGTAGTCGGCCGGCACCGATCGCATCGTCACCGCGAGACGCAGCATCCGCTTGGCGTGCACGGACAGCGTCGGGTCGTCCTTGCGCGCCTCCCACGCGGCGTCGAGCAGCGGCATCAGGTCCTGGCCGTCGTAGGTGTGCTCGTAGGACCAGCAGTTGTGATTGACCCCGGCCATGATCACGTTCGCGCGCGCGGGGTCGAGGCCGGCCGCCCGCAGCACCGTCTTCGGGAAGACGATGGGGCCCTCGCACATCGACCAGATCGTCCGGTCGGTGAAGCGGGTGACCGCCTGCGACACGATGTTGACCGGGTTGGTGTAGTTGAAGATCACCGCGTTCGGCGCGACCGCGTCGAGGTCACGAATGATGTCCTCGTAGATGTGGATCGAGCGCAGCGACATGAAGAACCCGCCCGGCCCCTGCGTCTCCTGGCCGATCACCCCGTGCTTGAGCGGGATGCGCTCGTCAAGGGCGCGCGCGGCGAAGTCGCCGGGCCGGAAGCTGGCGAGCACGGCGTCGGCGTCGGTCAGCGCGGCGCGCCGGTCGGTGGTCGACGAGATGGTGATGTCGAGCCCCTCCGCCTTCGCGATCTTCCGGGCGATCGTCTCGACGGCGTGCAGCCGGTCCGGGTTGACGTCCTGGATGACGATCTCCGAGCCGTCGAACTCCTTCCCGTGGGCCAGGATGGACGCCATGGTCCCGGCGCCGCGGGAGGATCCGCCGCCGATGTAGACCAGCTTGATGGCTGCCATTGCTACTCAATCCCTTCAAGAGCAAAACGGTCCACGATCAGCGTGGGGTTCTTGCATTCGACGACGATGGTGGCCGGCCAGTCCGGCTCATAGACATCTGCGGCTTTTATTCGCATCAGCGCATCGTGCTTGTGCGAACCGGAAACGATCATGATTACCTCGCGTGATGACGCGGCGATCGTGTCGATGCCGACCGTCACCCCGCGGGTAGGGACCATCTCCAGGTCAGTAAATTCCGGGAATGTCCCCATATTGTCGCGCCGAGTCGCCTCGCCGAGCGGCGTCACGTGAGTTCGCGCGTCGCGGGGCGTGCCGGGCTGGTTGAACGCGATATGCCCGTCGCCGGCGCCGGTGGCCAGCAGGAACAGATCTATGCCGCCGGCCGCCTCGATGGCTTCGTCATAACGGGACGGCTCGGCCGGGTCGGGCGCCCAGATCTCCAGAGGCTGCCCGAGCGGCGCCACGATCTCTCGCTGCGCGAAACCCAGGCACGAATAGGACAGCCCGGGGTCGACCCGGCGCAGGCCGTCGGCCTCCACGTAGTCGTCCATCATCACGATGACCAGCCGCGACAGGTCCACCCCGCGGGCGGCGTGCCGGGCCAGGGCCCGATAGACCGGCATCGGGGTGCGGCCGCTGGGGCAGCCGAGGAGGAAGGGCCGGCCATCGGCGGCGGCCAGGCGATCGAGGATCGTCGCGGCGACCTCGGCACCGACGGCGTCGGCGTCGGGCAGCACGAAGGGTTGAAGTGACACTTGCTTACTCCTTGATCGCGCCGGCCAGCATTCCGGAGATGAACTTGCGCTGGAACACGACGTACAGGACGAGGACGGGCGCCGCGACGATGAGACCACCGGCCGCCATCAGGTTGATCTGGGTGACGTACTTGCCCTGGAAGACACCGAGGGCCACGGTCGCCGTCTGATTCGAGCCGTGCAGGAACACCAGGGACAGGAAGTAGTCGTTCCACGTCCACATGAAGCTGAGCAGGATCAGCGTGTAGATGGCGGGCCTGGCCATCGGCGCCGCCATCGACCGCAGCATGCGCAGCGGGCCGGCTCCGTCCATCTCGGCCGACTCGAACGCCGAGCGGGGCAGCGCCCGGAACGCGGCGCGCATCCAGAAGACGCCGAACGGCACGCCCATGCCGAGGTGGATCAGGATGATGCCGGGCAGGGTGTTGGTCAGCCCGAATGTCCGGAACTGGTAGTAGAGCGGGACGATGATCGCCTCGAGCGAGATCATCATGCCGAGCAGCACGATCGGGAACAAAACCTTGTCACCCACCACGCCGAGTACGCCGAACGCGAACCCGCCGAGCAGCGCGAGCATCACCTGCCCGGCCACGACCACCACCGCGATGATCATCGAGACGGTCATCGCCCGGGAGAACCCGGCGTCCTGCCACGCCGTGGTGAAGTTGCTCCACTGGAAGTCGGCGACGCCGACCAGCTTGCCCGAGCGGTCCGGGCTGAGCGCCGTGGCGACGAACGTCCCGACCGGGAAGAGCACGACCACCGCCAGGATCGTCAGGACGACGTAGTTCACGGTGCGTTCCGTTTTCGAGATCACGTCAGTCCCTTTCCGAGATGCGGGTGATGACGACCGCGATGACCAGGCACAGGGCCGCCATCACGACGCCGATCGCGGCCGCCAGCCCGACCTGCGGGTTCTGGAACGCGGCCTTGTAGAGCGCGACCGCCGGCGTGAGCGTCGACGTCCCCGGGCCACCGTGGGTGGTGATCCAGACCAGGTCGAACGTGCGCAGCGCCGCGGTGATCGTCAGCGTCAGCGCGATCGCCAGCTGCCCCCGCAACCCGGGGAGCGTCACCGCGAAGAACTCGCGGACCGGGCCGGCGCCGTCCATCCGGGCCGCCTCGTACAGCTCGGGTGAGATGGCCGAGGTGCCGGAGATGAACAGCACCATGCAGAAACCGAAGGTCACCCAGGTGCCGATCAGGCCGAGCGCGGGCAGCGCCCAGGTGAAGTCGCCGAGCCAGGTCTTGGCGAGCGAGTCCAGCCCGACCGCTTCGAGGGCCGAGTTGAGCGGCCCGTCCGGGGCGTAGATCCGCTTGAAGACCAGCGCGATGACCACGGTCGTCAGCACCTGCGGCAGGAAGAAGATCCAGCGGTAGACCGCCATGCCCGGCTGCTTCGTGCGGGTGAGCAGGGCCGCCGACAGCAACCCGAGGATGATCGGCAGAAGAGCGAAGAACCCGATCAGCACGAGTACGTGACCGAACGTCGAGCGCAGGACCGGGTCCGTCACGAACGAGACGTAGTTGTCGAACCCCACCCAGGTCGACGCGCTGACGCCGTCCCACTTGAAGAAGGAGTACTGCACCGACTGCGCCAGCGGGACGAGCACGACCAGCGCGTACAGGGCGAGCGGAAGACCGGCGAAGGCGAGGCCGACCCACCGGTTCCGGCGGCGCAGGGAGCGCCGCCGGAGACCTGAGGCGGGCGCGTCAGCTCTGCTGAGCGATGAAGGCATCGCGGTCCTTGTCGACGGCGGCGGTGAACTTGTCGGCCGTCAACTTGCCGGCGAGCGCGAGCTGGAGGTTCTGGCCCAGGGTGTCCAGCATGGTGGGGCTGGACCAGTCGAAGTAGGGCACGTAGCCGTCGTTCTTGTCGAGCGTCGCCGCGCCCGCCGACTCCCCGGTCAGGCTGAGCGAGGCGGCCGGCACCTTGACGTCCGGCGACATCGCCGGGACCAGACCGCGGTCGACCGCCGCCTGGCCGGCCTCCGGCGACATCATGTAGTTGAGGAACGCCGCGGCGACCTCCGGGTGCTTGCTCTTCGCCGAGACCACCATGGCGCCCGGGGCGGCGCCGACGCCGACCGTGCCGCTGCCGGACTGCTGCGGGAGCTGCACGTAACCGAAGTGCCCCTGCTGGGTCGCGTTCAGGCCGAGCGAGCCGGTGTACTCCCAGCGGAACACGCCCTTGCCGGCGACGTAGTTGGCGACCGCGGTCTGGTAGTCGAGGCCCTGGTACTTCGGCGGGTAGTAGCCCGCGTCGGCCCACTTCTTGACCGTCGAGATCGCCTCGGTGATGCCGATGTCGGCCGCCTTCACCGACGTGTCGCCGTAGATGTAGTTGTTGAGCTTGGTCTTGTCGGCCAGCAATGCTTGCAGCCCGAGCAGGATCGTCGTCGAGCTGTCCTGGCTGCCGTACTCGAACGGGATCTCACCGGCGGCCTTGGCCTTCGCCGCGTCGGCCTCGAGATCGGCGAGCGTCTGCGGCGGGTCGATGCCGAGCGCCTTGAGCTTGTCGGCGTTGTAATAGAGACCGATCAGCGACGTACGCGCCATCGGTGTCCCGAACCACGAGCCCGAGCCCATCGTCTTGAAGTCGGTGGTGAACTGGTTCTGCCGGGCGATCGTGGTCGGCACCGCGGAGTCCCAGCCGTAGGCCTTCGCGTACGGGTCGAGGTTGACCACCAGTCCGCCCTTGGCCAGCGTGCCGAGCGACTGCCAGCCGTTGTTGGCGGTGGCGATGTCGGGCCCGCCGTCGTCCTGGAGCTGCAGGTTGAGAGTCGAGTTGAGCTGGCCCCAGTCCTCGGTCGTGCGCTGGATGGTGACGTTCGGGTACTTCTTCTGGAAGTCCGCGATCACCTGCTTGATCCATTCGCCCTCGGCGGCGCCCCAGAAGTCGGTGAACTTCAGGGTCACCGGGCCGGCCGCGGCGACGTCGGTGGACACGGTGGTGGGGGCCGCGCTCTTGTCGGTCGAGCCGCTGCCCGGCGAGCACGCCGTCAGGCCCAGGCTGAGCAGGATGCCGGCCGAGATTCCCGCGATTGCTTTATGAATGCTCATCATCACTCCGTTGATCGCCCGTGACTCCGGACACTAAGCGTTCCTATACCAGTTAGTCCAGTGCTGAACCACTTTTCGCTTCTGGTCCAACCAACGAGATAACTGGTACTCTCTCGGCGTGACGACCGGTACCGCTTCGACGCACGCCTATGAGCAGCTGACCCGCGACCTCGCCGTCGGCCGCTATGCCCCCGGCTCCCGGCTGCCCGGCGAGCGCGACCTGGCGACCCAGCTCGGGGTCAGCCGGGCGACGCTGCGGCTCGCGCTCAGCCGGCTCGAGTCGGAGGGCACGCTGCAGCGCTCCGCTCAGCGTGGCTGGTTCGTCCCGACCCAGGTCATCGGCGAGCCGCCGAGCACGCTGCAGTCGTTCACCGAGATGGCCCGGGCCCGCGGCCTGCGCCCGACCGCCCGCGTCATCCGCCAGGAGGTCCGCCCGGCCGGCATGGACGAGGCGGCCAAGCTGCGCATCGCGCCGGCCGCGCCGGTCCTCCAGATCGACCGGCTGCGCGGCATGGACGGCACCCCGGTCTGCTACGACGTGGTCGTCCTCCCGGAGAACGGCGCGGCCGCCCTGGCCACCACCGACCTCACCGACGTGTCGCTCTACGACGAGTTACGCCGGCACTGCGGGATCGAGGTCCACCGCAGCGCCTACACCCTGATGGCGGAGAGCGCCGATGCCGAGCTGGCGCGGCTGCTCGGCATCACCGCGGGCGCGCCCATCCTGGTCGGCGACGAGGTCGCCTACACCGCCGACGGCGCCCCGGTCCTGATCGGACACAACAAGTACCGGGGCGACGCCTACCGTTTCGAGGCCGATCTGTTCCGGCGCGCCTGACCTCAGGCCCCGGCCGACGCCGCCGACTGCTCGGCCTGCCACCGGGCGATCTGGGCGCCGACCACGAAGATCTGCAGCGGCAGCGGCATCCCCGGCAGGTCGGCCTCGATCGCTCCGGTCCAGCCACTGGTGCGGCGCATCGAGCCCACTGTTACCCCGTCCAGCAGCATCTCCTGCTGGTTGCCCCACATCGAGGCCCGGCGGAACTCGTAGGTGCGCCCGTCGGCCCGCACCGACCAGTGCTTGCGGCCGGCCCGCTCGACGAGGGCCACCTCGTTGCCGGCCTCGTCGAGCATCCGGTATTTCGTGCCCCAGCCGTTGGCCCGCACTCCGAAGCGGTGGCCGTCCACCTCGAAGTCACCGCCGGTGCGCCACCACGACGGGTCCCACGTCGCGATCTCGCGCCCGTCGGCGACCATCCGGTACCGGCCCCGCCACATGCTCACCCGCTCGGCGACCAACATGCTTCGAGGCTAATGGACCCGTGCCACGCAGATCTCGGTACGCAGCGCGGGTGCACCGTCCACCGGCGCCGGGTCCTCCGGGGTCGGAGTCACCCCGCCGGCCGCGACCTTGTCCAGGGTGCGCAGGCCGGCCGGCTTCACCGAGCCGAAGATCGTGTAGTTCGGGCGGAGCGCCGAGTCCGCGTACACCAGGAAGAACTGGCTGCCGTTGGTGTCCGGGCCGGCGTTGGCCATGGCCAGCACGCCCCGGGCGTAGACCTTGCGGGCCCCGGTCGGGTCGGTCGGCGCGGGCGGCAGGTTGGTCGGCAGCTCGTCGCCGTAGCGGTAGCCGGGGCCGCCCTCGCCGGTGCCGGACGGGTCGCCGCACTGCAGCACCGACAGGGTCGGGTACTTGGTGAGGCGGTGGCAGATCGTCCGGTCGTAGAACCGGTGCCGGACGAGGTGGACGAAGCTCTGCACCGTGCACGGTGCCGCGGCACGGTCCAGCTCCAGCGGGATCGCGCCGAGGTTGGTGTTCAGCACGACCCGGACGGTGCCGTGCGACGGCGTGTGCCGGGGGTCGCGGGGCAGCGGGACCGGGCGGGCGGCCGGCTCGTCCGGCGTCGGGGTGTAGGCGCACGGGCCGGCGGTCGGTGTATCCGGGGTTGCGGCCGCCGATGCCGGTGTCGCGCCGGCGAGGCCGAGCCCCACCGCGAGGACGATGACCAGCAGACGTTCCTTGACCACTTCGTACCTCCACGGTTCGGGCGCTACTGACGGTCTAATAGACGAAGATAGATACGTCAAGGCGGACAACCCCGCGGGCCCCCGAACCCGACTAAGACGTGTGAATGTGTCGATGGTTCGCGCCCTGCCCGCCGCCGGGATCCTGATCGCCGCACTGGGAGTGCCCGGCGTCAGCTCCGCCGCCCCAGTTCCGTCCAACTCCCATTTCGTCACCGTGACCCTGCTGACCGGTGACGTGGTCTCCGTCCGCAGCACCTCCTCGGGCTGCCCGGTCGTCTCCGTGCGGCCGGCCGCCAAGAGCGGCATCATGCACCGATCCTGTACGCCGGACGGACACGTGCACGTCGTCCCGGGCCGGGTCGCCCCGATGATCGGCAAGCAGCTCGACCCCGCCCTGTTCGACGTGACCACGCTGATCCAGAACGGCTACGACGACGCGCACACCCGGGACCTGCCGCTGATCGTGCGGCCGGGCGGATCGGCGGCCCGGCTCACGACCGACCCGCTCACCGCCGGCCTGACCGAGGCCCGTGCGCTGCCGAGCATCGCGGCGGTGGCCGGCCGTCGGGCCAAATCGGCCGGCCCGGCGCTGCTGGCCTCGTTGACCGCACCCTCACTGACGGCCCGTTCGGCGCCGAAGATCTGGCTCGACCGTCGAGTGCGGGCGACCACCGCGCCCGAACCGCTCGACGCCAACCTGCGGCAGGTCTCCGCGCCGCAGGCGTGGGCGGCCGGCTACACCGGCCGGGGCACCACCGTGGCCGTGCTGGACACCGGCATCGACGCCACCCACCCGGACCTTCTCGGCCAGATCGCCGAGAAGATGGACTTCACCACCGACGGCGGCGACGCGACCGACCACTTCGGGCACGGCACCCACGTCGCGGCGACGATCGCCGGCACCGGCGCGGCCTCGCACGGCGCGCGTCGCGGGGTCGCCCCGGGCGCGCGGCTCGCGATCGGCAAGGTGCTCGACGACGACGGATACGGGACGGACGCGCAGGTCATCGCGGGCATGGAGTGGGCCGCGAGCCGCGCTGCGGTGGTGAACATGAGCCTCGGCGGCGACGAGCCCAGCGACGGCACCGACCCGCTGTCGCTCGCGGTCGACGCGCTGAGCGAGCAGACCGGCGCGCTCTTCGTGGTCGCGGCCGGAAACAGCGGGCCGACGGACGGGACGATTTCCTCGCCGGCCGCGGCCGGCGACGCGCTGACCGTCGGCGCGGTCGACAGCCACGACGCGGTGGCCGAGTTCTCCAGCCGCGGGCCGGTCACCGGCACCCACGCGGACAAGCCGGAGATCGCCGCGCCGGGCGTGGACATCGTCGCGGCGCGCGCCGCCGGCACCACGATGGGCCGGCCGATCGACGCCCGCTACGTCGCGGCCTCCGGCACCTCGATGGCCACCCCGCACGTCGCCGGCGCCGCCGCGGTCCTCGCCCAGCGGCACCCCGACTGGAAGGCAGCCCAAATCAAGGCGGCGCTGATCGGGGCCGCCGATCCGGCCGGCGATGCCTACGCCGTCGGTTCCGGCCGTCTCGACGCCGCCCGGCCGCTCGCCGGCGTGGTGGCCGCCCCCGGTCTGAGCTGGACCAACACCGGCCCGGCCGCGGTCACCACGAAGATCGGCGTGACGACGACCGACCACAACGGCGCCGCCGGACCGGCCGGCGCGGTCACCCTGTCGGCCGGCTCGCTGCGACTGGCTCCCGGCGCCACCGGCAGCGTGACGCTCGACATCGACCGGGCGGCGTTCGCCTCGCGGCCCGGCCTCTGGACCGCGCTGGTCACGGCCCGGGACAGCAGCGAGGTGACGCGGACGCCGGTGACCTTCTTCATCGAGCCGCCCAGCTACGACCTCACCGTCCAGACGACCGCCATTCCCGGGGCGCCGGAGGGCTCGATCGGCTGGGCGTCGGTGCAGGTGGTCAACATCGACGACCCCGCGCTGTTCGCCACCGGCGTCTACGGCGACCCCGGCAGCACGCTGAAACTGCGCGTCCCGGCCGGCCGCTACAGCATCATGGCCGCCTTCGACTCGTTCACCGACGACTTCTCCGACGAGCGGGCGGCGATGGCCGGTGAGCCGGACTTCGCGGTCAGCACCGACACCACCCTGCGGTTCGACCTGGCCAAGGCGCACCGGCTCGCGGCGAGCGTCGACGGCGTCGCGACTCGGACGACCTCGCTCGGGCTGAACTACCTGCAGACCGGGCGGCGCGGCCCGAGCTGGTCGGATTTCGCCTTCCTCTGGGGCGAGCCGGCCAAGGCGGGAAATGTCTTCGTGCTCCCGAGCAGCCAGGCCACCGTGGGCGACTTCCGTGTCTACTCCGCTTTCGGCCTGGATGCGCCCGGCCGCCACTACGACCTGATCAAGCCGTTCGGGAACAGCCTGCCGGCCGACCCGGCCTATTTCGTGACCGCGGCCGAACAGACCCGGCTGGCCCGGATCGACCAGCATTTCCACCGGCTGGACATGGCCGACGCGGTGACCGGCCACAAACGTTACGGCCTGAGCCCCGAGGGTGAATTCCTCGCCGAGAACAGCACCGAATCGGTCAGTGGGGATCGCACCGACTACGTCACGCCCGGCTTCGCCTGGATCGACGAGGCCTTCTGGAACGACACCGTGACCCAGGAGGGAATCGCCCATTACGCGCCCGGCAGCCGGCAGGAGAAAACGTGGGTGCGCCAGCCGCTGCGGTCCGACTGGTTCGACGATCCGGCCGGCTCACCGAGCGGCTGCGAGCCGGCAGCGCCGAGCCGGACCAGCGGGAACATCCACCTCGAACTGGTCACGCTGACCGATGAGCACCAGCGGTTCGACTGCCTGTCCGGCGGTTTCGGGCTCGACATCGACCGCAAGCTCACGCTCACCCGCAATGGCCGGCTCGTCGGCACGGCCACCGATTCGATCGCCGATTTCCCGGTTCCGCGCGACGCCGCGAATTACCGGCTGACCTACGACGTCGACGCCAGTGCCGCCATTCCGGTCTCGACCCGGATCTCGACGGCGTGGACGTTCCGGTCGGCCGGCCCGGCGGGCACCGGAACCATTCCCCTGCCGCTGCTGTCGGTGGACTATCGGCTGCCGCTGGACGCGGCAAATCAACCCCTGCCGTCCGGCTCGGCGACATTTGTGGTCCGGCAGGCTCACGGCGTACGCAATCAGCAGGTCAATGATTTTGCCGTTTCCACCTCGCTCGACGGCGGAACGACATGGCAATCCGCACCGGTGTCCAAGGTGGCCGCCGGCGAGTTCCGAGCCGACCTGCCGAAGCCGGCCGCGGATAGCGCCGTCTCCTTGCGGGTGACCGCGGCGGGCAGCGCCGGCAGCGGAATCGATCAGACGATCATCGACGCCTACTGAGCCTTCGATCGGTGCCCCCGGCCTGGACCGGGGGCACCTGATCCCCGCGCCCGGCCGTCTGGCCTGCCACGCCCCGTCGGCGGGTCATCAGGCGTCAAGCTGACAGCAACAGTGGCGCTACCAATGCATATGCCACGGTCAGCAGGGCGCCGTCGAGCCGGGTGAGCCGGAGGCCACGGCGCAGCAGGATCCAGGCCAGGCCGGTGCTCAGGACCATCGTGAGAACCAGAACACCCCCGGCGTAAGCCGTCTTGTCGTCGGCGAAGCCGATCACCGCGCCACCGACCAGGCTGTTGAACAGGCTGCTGCCGAACAGGTTGCCGACCACCAGGTCCGACTCACCCCGGCGCTGAGCCTGGATCGAGGTGACCAGCTCCGGCAGCGAGGTGCCGAGCGCCACCAGGGTGAACCCGATGACCAGCTGCGACACGCCCAGGTTCGCCGCGACCGCGGAGGCCCCATCGACGAGCAGCTGTGCCCCGGCCAGCACACCGAGCAGACCCAGCGTCACGCGCACCGCCTCGATCCAGGTGCGCCCGGCCTCCGCGGTGGGTTCGGCGGTGGGCTCGCCGGCCTCGGCCTCGCCATCCCGGGCCCACCGCACCAGCAGCCAGAGGGTGGCCACGCCCGCCACCGCCAGGATCGCGGCGGTGATCGGGCCCAGCCCGGCTACGACGGCGACAAGCCCGAAGAACCCGACGCCGGCGAAGGCGAGCGGCACCTCCCGCCGGATCACCCGCGCGGCCACCGGGATCGGCGCGATGATCGCCGCGACGCCGAGCAGCAGCGTCAGGTTCAGGATGTTGGAGCCGACGATGTTGCCGACCGCGAGGCCGGTGTCGCCCCGGGCCGCGGCCAGGCCGGAGACCAGGAACTCCGGCGCCGACGTGCCGATGCCGATCACCACGACCCCGACGACGACGGGCGTGACCCGCAGCCGTCGCGTCAGCCGGGAGGCGCCGAGCACGAGATGGTCGGCCGCGAGGGCCAGCAGGACCAGCCCTGCGGCCGCGCCGATGATGTCGAAGATCATGGAGTGCTCCCCTGCGGACGGCGTCGTGCTCACCGCCGACCAGGCTTCCCGGCACACCTGAGCCCACCGTACCGATCGAATGCCAACGATCGCTGTGGGGCTTGAACGGACAATCATACTTTTTTCACAAAAATCGCTCCTAGGCTGACGCGGACCAGGCGACAACCGAACGGAGTCAACACATGGCGCAGGACCGATCACCGGCGTACGAGGGGCGACCGCTCCCCCGGCCCGACGAGGAGCTCGTCGACCAGGGTCTCGGCTTCGACCTCGGCACCCTGATGAGCCGGCGAACCATGTTCCGCGGACTCGGCCTCGGCGCCACCGTTCTCGGCCTCGCCGCGTGCGGCGACTCCTCGTCCAGCACCGGGACGGCGTCGGCGTCCGCCGCGGCCTCGACCGCCTCGACCACCTCGACCGGGGAAATCCCGGACGAGACCGCCGGTCCCTACCCGGGCGACGGCTCCAACGGGGCGGACGTGCTCGAGGAGAGCGGCGTGGTCCGCAGCGACATCCGCTCCAGCTTCGGCAGCTCGACCACGACCGCCGAGGGCGTGCCGATGACCCTCGAGCTGACCATTCTCGACATGGCCAACGACAACACCGCATTCAAGAACGTCGCGGTGTACGTCTGGCACTGCAACCGGGACGGCGAGTACTCGATGTACTCCGACGGGATCACCAAGGAGAACTACCTGCGTGGCGTCCAGGTCGCCGACGACTCCGGCAAGGTGAAGTTCACCAGCATCTTCCCGGCCTGTTACAGCGGGCGCTGGCCGCACATCCACTTCGAGGTCTACCCGAGCCAGTCGGACATCACCGACTCCACCAAGGCGATCGCCACCTCGCAGGTGGCGATGCCGAAGGACATCTGCGACAAGGTGTACGCCACCACCGGCTACTCGGCGTCGGTCAACAACCTGAGCCAGGTGACGCTGGCCAACGACAACGTCTTCGGCGACGACTCGGGCGCCCTGCAACTGCCCACCGTCATCGGCGACGTCACCAGCGGGTACACCGTCTCGCTGACCGCGAAGGTGGACACCACGACCACCCCGACCGCCGGCGCCGCCCCGGCCGGCGGTGGCGGAATGCCGGGCGGCACGCCGCCCAGCGGCGCCCCCGGGCCGAGCTGAGAACCGGGCAGCCTCAGCTCAGGTCGAGGGACATGCGCAGACCGGCGCCCAGCTCGGTGTCGATCCGATCGACCTGGACGAAGCCGACGGCCAGGTAGAAGGCCAGCGCGTGCGGGTTGCCGACGACCCACAGCCGCCGATGACCGGCATCACGGGCGTCGCCCGCGACCTGCCGGACCAGCTGCCGGGCGATGCCGCGGCGGCGCCGGCCCGGATCGACGAAGAGGTCCTCGAGTTCGGGACCGTCATCCGGGCCGGCCGCGACGGTGGCGAACCCGGCGACCCGGCCGTCGCCGGCCGGGTCGCTGACCGCGACCAGAGTGCGGCCGGCGGCGATGCCGTCGCCGGCGAAGACCAGGAACTCCGGCCGGGCCAGCAACAGCGGGGCGTCGCCGGCGTTGGACAACGACGCCGCCCGGTAGATCTGCTGCAAGGCCGGCAGATCGGCGGCGACCGCGGTGCGAATCAGCGTCGCGGCATCGGCACGATCGTTCATCCACCGACTCCAGCAGCACCGGCCGCGACCGTCAACGACATATCCCGTCAGTTCGCCGGGGTCTCGCCGATCGCGATCAGGGTCGCGCGGCCGAGGATGTGGCCGGCCATGGTGAAGCCGAGGTTCGCCGGCGTTGCGTCGGCGGGCACGCCGATGTCGTCGGTGTCGAGGGCGTGCACGGTGACGAAGTAGCGGTGCGAGCCGTGGCCGGCCGGCGGGGCGGCGCCGATGAAGCGGGCCAGCCGCGCGTCGTTCGGCAGCTGGAACGCGCCCGCGGGCAGGCCGGAGCCGGCGCCGTCCGGCAACCGCCTCACCAACCGCGGGTTCGCCGTGCCGACCCCGTCCGACCAGCGCTGGCAGGAGATCGCCGAGGCACGGGCCACACTGGAGCCGGCCATGCTGCGGCTGGCGATCGCCCGCGGCGACCTGGACTGGGAGGCGCGCGTGCGGGCGGCGCACCACCGGCTGAGCCGGACGCCCGCCTATCAGCCGGCCGGCAGCGGCCAGGTCAGCCCCGAGTGGCCCCGGGCGCACCACGATTTCCACCGGTCCCTGCTGGAAGGCAGCGCGAACACGGTGCTACACCGCGAGACCACCGTAGAACGCCGACCAACCGGCCGCCGCCCACGCGGGCCACGCCCACCTTTGCTGGACCTCCACCCCGTCCCCCTCCACCTCGCCGCGATCCGGACCGGGTTCGGTCCCTATCGACGACCGTCAGTGTTGGTGCGAGCGGCTGTGCCACGTCTGAGGCGAGCTGAGAAGAAGCACAGGGGCGCCGGGTCAGCCGCCGTTTCCGGCCCGGACGGCCAGGGCGGCGGTGATTCCGATCTAGAGCAGAGCGTCGACCAGGACGGTGGCGTGGCGGTGTGCGGCCGCCAGGATCTCGTCGTCGGTGTAGTCGCCGTGGGCGGATGCGTCGACGGCGGCGTTGATGCTGAGCAGCGCCATGCGCAGCTGAAGCACGTCGGCGGGAGTGCGGCGGGGCAGCAGCTCGGCGAGGGTGTCGACGAGCGCGGCGAGGGCCGACCCGATTCGTTCGCCGCCCGAGTCGGGCGCGCGCACGAGGAGCGGATTGGCCGACATGAACCGGATGCCGTGCAGCTTCTCCACCGAGAACGACTCCACCCAGCGCATGACCGCCGCCCGGACCAGCTCGGCGTTACGCGGCTGCGTGGCGACCCAGGCGAGCAGGTCTTCCGCCTCGGTGCCGCGCTGCCCGACCAGCGACCGGAGGATCTCCTCCTTGCCGGCGAAGTGGTAGTAGAGCGACGCCTTCTTGATCTCCAGGGCATCCGCGATCTCCCGCATCGAGGTCGCCTCATATCCCTGCGTGGTGAAGAGCCGAAGCGCCACCTGCTGAATGGCCGCCCGGGTCTCCGCCCCTGATCGCCGCATCACACTCATGCTTCGACCCTAGCCTACCTACCGGTAGGTAGGCTAGCTTGTGCCGCATGAGCGAATACACGGTGGTCCGCGAGTATCCATATCCGATCGACGAGGTGTGGCACGTCCTGACCGATCCCGCCTACGTCGCGCAGTGGACGACCAGCGGCCAGGGCGGGCGACCCGAGGGTTTCGCCGCCGAGGTCGGCACGACGTTCCGGATCGTGGGCAAGCCGACGATCGGCTGGGCCGGGGTGGTCTATAGCGAGGTCACGCAGGTCGAGGCGCCCCGGTCCCTGCGCTACACGTGGCGGGGCGAGGAAGACAGCGACGACGTCAGCGACGTGACCTACACGCTGGAGCCGATCGCCGGCGGCACCCGCTTCACCTGGCAGCACACCGGCTTCACCGGCGTCGGCGGGTTCGCGATGTCCAAGCTGCTCGGCAAGGTCCGCCGCAAGATGCTCACCGACGGCGTGCCCCCGGTACTCGCTGCCTACCACGCGGCACACGCGTCCTGAGGCGGCGCCCCCGGCGAGGGGCCGGGGGCGCCGCTGTCACGGTCAGCTTCCGGTGATGACGAACTGGGAGCCGGGCTGGGTGACGATGTTGCCGTCGGCGGAGTTGGTGATGGTGACGCCGGAGAGGGTCGCGTTTCCTCGGGCGCCGCTCATCGCCAGGATGCCGGCGCCGTTGTTGGACTTGTCGATCTTGACGTTGGTGACCGCCACGTTCGGCATGTTGCCGCCGCCGGTCTTGAACTGGATGCCGTCGTAGGTCGAGTCGGAGATGTCGGTGTCGCGGATCGTGACGCCGACGATGTCCTTCGACGACGGGAAGAGCGTGATCGCCCCGAACTCCTGGTCCTCGTTCCAAAAGACGCCGCCGGCGCGGTAGAGGCCGTTGTTGGCGATCAGCGTCGTACCGGTGAAGGGCAGTGGGTCGTGGTCGGTGGCCAGCATGATGCCGGGGTAGTTCATCGTGTCGTAGACCAGGTTGTTCTCGATCGAGTTGCTGAACCCGCCGTAGATCGCGATGGCGTTCGCCCGCCACGGCAACTGCACCGTGTTGTTGACGAAGTGGTTGTTCGACGCGATGTCGACCGAGGTGTCCTTGACCCGCGGGTTGGCCCAGACGGCGAGGGAGTCGTCGCCGGTGGTGCGGAACGACGAGTTGAAGACGCGCGAGTTACGCGTGCCGTTGCTGAAGTTGATGCCGTCCGCGTAGGTGTCGCGGATGCGCATGCCGGAGAACTCGAGGCCGTCGCCCGGGTTCCAGTAGGCCGGGGTGTCCGAGTAGTCGCGGCCGACCCACGCGCCGACGTTGACGTGCTCGATCCACACGTTGCTGATCTTCGTGTTCTTGCCGAGCCGGCCGTTGATGCCGTGACCGCGGTTGGCCCGGTTGGTGGTCATGCCGAAGATCGCCAAATCGGAGACCTGGGTGTTGTCGTCGATGTCGAAGCCGACGTTGCCCTCGTGCGGGTGGTTGATGTTGCCGACCACGTTCTGCGGCTCGGTGTTCGTGTAAAGCTGCGAGCGCCACATGCCGGCCCCGCGGATGACGACGTTGCGGATGCCCTTCTGGTTGTACTGACCGCGGTTCGGGTCCGGCGACAGGATCTTCTGCTCCTGGCGCCACTGGCCCTCGGGGATCCAGACGCAGGGAATCACGCCGTTCTCGTCGTCGGTGACGGCCCGCTGGATGGCGGCGGTGTCGTCGATCCCGTCGTTCGGCACCGCGCCGTAGGTGGTGATCGAGACGCAGCCGGCCGGCTGGGCCAACGCGGGCGCGACCTGCTCCAGGTCGATCAGGTCGATGTAGTAGAACGCTGCCGAGTCACCTGCGTCGCGCTGCAATTTGAAGCGGGTACCGGCCGGGTACGACGTGGTCAGCAGCGCGTGCGACTCGTCGAACAGCCTCCGCGCGTCGGCCGACGGCGTGTTCGACAGCGATTCAGTGTCGTCCGAAGTGCCGTACAGCCAGCTGTTGCGCGACGACAGGGTCAGCTTCTGCACGAACTGGTCGTTGGCGTAGAGGCTGATCGTGGCGTCCTGGCCGCCGCCGCCCGGTGCGTCCGGGACGGAGTTGCGGACCACGATCGAGTTGGCCGCGTTGACCGAGGTGACCTCGACGAACTGACCGGTGCTGGTCAGGCGCACCGACTTGCGGCCGGACGACTCGGTGCCGAAGTTGGTGTGCCCGAACGTCCGCAACGCGTCCGCCTCGATCAGGGTGCCGGAGTAGCGGGCGGCCTCCGCCTCGTAAGAGACATAAGGCACGGCTGCGCCGCGACCAACCACGATCGATTGTGTACGTGAGTTGTTGTTCTCGTTCGTCTCGGCCACCAGGGCAGTCGCGTCGGCGGTAGCGGTGATCGTGGCGCCGCCGCTGGTGGCGGTCCACGTGCCGAGGCTGACCGTGACGGTCGCACCGGCCGCGATCGCGGCGGTGTTCGCGTTCAGGGTGGTGCTGCCCGCGACCACCCGGGTCACGGTGGCCGCCGCCGCACTGGTGCCGCGGTTGTTGACCGCGACCGCGAAGGTGACCGCGGCGCCGGCCGCCGGGTTGGCGGGCGTGGAGGTCACGCTGAGCACCTGCAGGTCCGGGCCCGGCGCCTGCGCCACGACCAGCGCGGACGACGCGGTCAGGGTGTTGTTGGCGTTGTTGGTCTCGGCGACCGTGTCGGCCGGGTCCACCACGGCCGAGACCTGGTAGCTGCCCTGCGCGAGCCGACCGGCGTTCACCGTCACGGTGCTGGAGGCGCCGGCCGCGAGCGCGCCGACGGTGGCACTTCCGGCGACGGTGCTTCCCACCCGTACATCAAGCGTTGTTGCGGACGACGCGGCCGTGCCGGCATTGCGCACCGTGGCCGAGACGGTGATCGCGGTGGCTTCGTCCGGTGTGGTCGGTGACCAGGTCAGGCCGGTGACCGCCAGGTCGGGGTTGGGCGCCCAGGCGCCGAGAACCTGGAGCTCGGCGACCTGACCGCCCGGCGCGCCGGTGTTGCTGAAGACCTGCAGCTGCAGGTCGGCGACCCGGCCGGTGACGGCGATCGTGACCGTGTTCTGGTTGGCCGACGGGTTGAAGGCGTAGTCGGCGCGCGCCGTCAGCGAGGTGAAGGCCGACGCGCCCTGGGCGCGGCCGAGCACCTGGATGTTCTGGGTGCGGGCGCCCCACGCCTGGTCCGGGTTGAGCTTGACCACGACGCCGGTGACGTCGGCGTTCGCGCCCAGATGGGCGGTCAGCGTGGCCGGGAAGCCGCTCGACTCCCAGTAGGTGCCGGTGTTGCCGTCGTTGGCGTTGGGCGCGACGAAGCCGAAGACCGAGGACGAGGCCTCCATCGTCTTGCCGGCCGCGAGGTTGGCGCCGGTGGGCGGATCCGGATCGGGATCCGGATCGGGGTCCTGGCCGGCCACGCCATAGACCTCGACTTCGGACAGTTGCCCCGCCGGCCAGCCGGTGTTGCCGGTGACCGTGACCCGGACGTACCGGATGGCGACCGCGGTGAAGTCGATCGTGACGGTGTTGCCGGTGGCCGGGTCGAACAGGCGGCCCTGCGAGCCGGACAGGGTGATCCAGGTCGAGCCGTTGACGCTGCCCTGCAGGGTGAGGGTCTGCGTGCGGGCGGCCCAGGCGGTGGCCGGTGGCAGCTTCAGTTTCGCCTGGTCGACGGCGACGCCGCTGCCGAGGTCGACCTGCACCCACTGCGGGAAGGCGTTGCTGGGGCTCTCCCAGTACGTGTTGGCGTTGCCGTCGGTGACGTTGCCGGCGCCGTAGACATCGGTGGTGCCGGAGGCGGAGGCCGGTTTGCCCTGGGCGAGATTGGTGCCGCCGGCGGCGTGAGCGGCGCCGGGAGCGAGGCCGGCGGCGACCAGCACCGCCGCGAGGAGGGTGGGGAGCAGTCTTCGATTTCTCATGAAGCCCTCTGTTCTGCGCTGGCCGCCGCGGTCGGGGATCCACGGTGGCCGGAGGGGATGGGGATTGCTGCCACGAAGTTTCGGCGTTCTGCCGAGTTCTTGCACAGACAGGTGTCAAAGGTTTCAGATATATGTCCAAGAAGTCAACGGGGTAGCGCACCCTCTTGCCCGCCTGATAGTTAGACGATCACCAATCAACGGGGGGTTCGTTTTGCGGAAGATCCATTTAGGCGCGGCCTTCGTCGCGACGGCAGTCGTCGTGACCATGGCGCCGGCGCCCGCGTTCGCGGACGTGTCCGGCGAGCTCGACGGCGGCAAAATCGCGCCTGCGGCGAACGCCCAGAAGTCGGCCGAGACGGCGGCCAGCGGCGGTTACGCCATCGAGATGTGGGACACCAGCAGCGTCGAACTGAAGGTCACGAACCTGACCGCCACCGTGGCGTACAAGATCCGGGCCCGGCAGGAGATCTGCGGCGCGGCGGCGGCGCAGATGACGGTCAAGATCGACGGGGCGGCTGCCGGGACGTACACCGTCGCCAACACCACCTACCAGGACTTCTCGGTCGCCGGCAACTGGGCCGCCGGGGAGCATCTCGTGCACGTCGACTTCGTCAACCCGTACTTCCAGGCCGACTGCATCGCCCGGGAGCTCTGGCTGGACAAGGTCACCGCGGTCTCACCCGGCCGGACGTACTACGTGGACCGGACCGCGGCCGCCGGCGGCACCGGCCTGTCCTCGACGAGCGCCTGGAACTCGCTGGACACCGTCAAGGACGCGGCGCTCACTCCCGGCGACACGGTGCTGTTCAAGGCCGGGCAGACCTGGACCAACGCCAACCTGATCATCAGCCGGCCCGGCACCGCCGCCGCCACCATCACATTCGGCTCGTACGGCACCGGCGCCGCACCGATCTTCGACGGGGGCGGCAATCACCACCCGATCGACATCAGCGCCGACGCCCGGTTCGTCACGGTGCAGGACGTGCAGGTCCGCAACGCCGGCGACAGCGACCAGGTCGGCCTGGCGGTCAGCGGCAAGGACGTCCTGGTGCAGCGGGTGACCGCGACCGGCAACGCGATCGGCGTGCAGGCGTACGACGATGCCGACCGGCTGCGGGTCACCGCCAGCGTGCTGAGCAACAACCGGACCGTCATCAACCCGGACGGCCTGGGCGCGGACGAGGAATCCAGCGACGACTACGGCGCGAACGGCGCGGTGGTCCTGGCCGCGGCCGGCGTCCGGATCGACCACAACACGATCAACGGCAACTACGGCCCGTCGGCCGACTTCGACTACGACGGTTCCGCGGTCGAGGTGTACGGCGCGGTCGACCTGACGGTGGATCACAACACGGCCACCGACAACCAGACGTTCTCCGAGCTCGGTGATTCCCGCACCAGCAACGCCTGGTTCTTCGACAACGTGATCACCACGTCGGCGTCGTTCTCGGCCGGGCAGGTGATCGGGATCAACCTGCAGGGCGGCGGGGAGTTCGGCGTCGTGCACGGCACCAAGGTCACCAACAACACGTTCGTGCTGCGTAACCCGGAGGCCGGCGCGCTGGTCGTCGGGGCCGGGGCCGACGCGCGGTTCCAGAACAACATCGTGCAGGCCGATTCGGCCGGCTACACCAACGGGCAGCGGATCGACGAGGGGCACAACGTCTACTACAACTGGACGTACATCGACGGGATGCTGTCGTCGGACAACACCAGTGCCGACGGTGGCATCGCGCCGTCCTCGACCACGGCGAACCCGCTGTTCGTCTCGGGGACCGACTTCCACCTGCAGACCGGGTCGCCGGCGAAGAACCGCGGCGCCGACGCCTACACCGTGACCACCGACCGCGACGACCTACCGCGCGTCTTTGGCGCAAGCGTCGACGCCGGCGCGTACGAGCGCCAGACCGCCTGACCTCGTGCCGCCCGGGCCCGGCCGACTGCCGGCCGCCCGGGCGGTTACGGGGTAACGGCGATCGTCTCGAAGGCGGACCAGCCGCCCTCCTTGACGATCGGGCCGTCCTCGCTGCGGACGGCGGTGTGCGCGCCGGTCAGCTCGAACAGGCCGGAATCGCCGGCCGGGGTCAGCCGCCACGACTGGTTGGCCTCGCCCGGCCGGCACGGTTCCATCCGCAGGACGGTTTCCCGCACGTCGGTGAGGCACGACGCCGGCCCGTCCGCCGCGACCTTGGGCGACGCGACGATCATGACGTGGTTCTTGTTCGACTCGGAGCGCTTGCGCACCTTGGCCGGTTTGATGGTCATCCGGGTCGACTCGGTGACGGCGGTGCCGGTGAAGTCCGCGGAACCGTCCGGGTGTGACTGGAGCTGGTGCTTGCCGCCCGAGTCGAGCGTCAGCGCGATGACGACCGGGACGCCGAGGTCGATCGTGTAGTTCTTCAGGCCGGACAGGTCCGCGTCGACGAGCTTCGGGCCGCCGGCCGACACGGACGGCGACGCCGACGGCGACGTGGCCGGGGACACGGAGGCGGATCCGAGCGGCGACAACGGCGT
The DNA here is from genome assembly GCF_040638295.1 of Actinoplanes sp. NPDC026619. Lineage (NCBI taxonomy): Bacteria > Bacillati > Actinomycetota > Actinomycetes > Micromonosporales > Micromonosporaceae > Actinoplanes > Actinoplanes sp. NPDC026619. Next base: position 18,634 of record NZ_JBEZYA010000020.1, on the reverse strand, counting down.
CTCCGTCCCGGTGGTGGTGTCGGCGCAAGCCGTCAGGACGGCCAGGCCGGCAGCCGCCATCGTCAGGCGGGACGTTCGGTGCATCTCGGTCTCCTCAGAGCTCGCCGCGGTCGACGAGGGTGTACTTGTCGGCGAACTGGGGCTCCCCCACCTCGTTGACCTCCGACCGCTTGTGGTCGGCGTCCCACAACACCCATCCGTACTCGTTGTGGATGCTGTAGGTGGGCCGGCCCCTGGCGTCCTTCTTGCCGGTGGCGACCAGCGAGAACAGGGTGCCCTTGGTCGGGTTGCAGGTCGCGCCGACCACCGGCGCTTCCTCCTCGTCCGGGTCGATCTTGACGCCCAGGCAGATCTCCGGGCCGGCGTACCCCTCGTTGCTCAGCGACCGGATCACGTAGTCGACGCCCACCGGCTTCAGCACGAACTGCGACCGTGAGCCGGTGCCGTCCGAGACGTCCAGCTCGTCGTTGCGGTCGTCCAGCATGAAGAACCCGTCGGTGTTGCCGAGCTGGATCGAGAACCGGCGTTCGCCGGCCAGGATCGCGGCGCGCGCGTCGACCGGCGTCGCCTGGGCGGCCGGGCTGCTCGGCGAGGACTCGGACGGGCCGCCGCCGAGCACGTGCGACTGGTGCAGGCCGACCAGACCGGCCGTCAGCAGCGCCACGACGGAAGCAGCGGCCACCGTCACGCGGCGCAGCCGGCTGCCGCGGGCCTTCCGATGCGATGGCGGGACGTCGAGGTCGACGACGTCGGGCGGCGGTGGCGATGGCGATGGTGGTGGCGCCACCACCCGGGGCGCCGGGCGGGTCTGGCTGTCCAGCAGCAGGTCGAGCAGTTCGCGGGCGGTCGGGCGGTCCTCCGGGTATTTGGCGAGCGCCCGCTCCACGATGCCGCGCAGTGGCTCCGGCACGCCCGAGGTGTCCGGCGGCTGGGTGAGGATGCGCATGGCCGTCACGGTGGGTGACTCGCCGGCGAACGGGGTGTGGGTGGTCGCCGCGTAGGTGATCACCGCGCCCCAGGCGAAGACGTCGGCGGCCGCGGTCACTTCCTCGCCGAACGCCGGATCGAGCCGCTCCGGCGCCATGTAGGCGACCGTGCCGACCATCTGATCGGTGCGGGTGTGCCGGCTGGTCGCCTCGAACGCCCGCGCGATGCCGAAGTCGATCACCTTGATGCCGCCCAGGGCGAACAGCACGTTGCCGGGCTTGAGGTCCCGGTGGATCACCCCGGCGCTGTGGATCGCGGTCAGCGCGGTGGCGATGCCGACGGCCACACCCTGCAGGGATGCCCCGGTGAGCGGCCCCTGCTTCTCCACCAGAGCGGTCAGGGAGGGCCCGTCGACGTACTCGACCACCAGGTACGGCGGGGTGTGCTCGGGGTCGGCGTCCAGCACCGCGGCGGTCGAGAACGGCGGCACCTGCTCGGCCCGGGTCACCTCGCTGCGGAACCGGTCGCGGAACTCCGGGTCGTCGGCGAACTCGGGCCGGACCATCTTGATGGCGACCATCGCGCGGTCCGCGGCGCGGGCGAGGAACACGGTGCCCATGCCACCCTGGCCCAGCCGGCCGATCAGGTCGTAGGCGCCGAGCCGGACGGGGTCGCCGGGACGCAGCGGCATGCTCATGATGTGGTCAGAGCCTGTTCTGTTGATCGTCGCCGGGAACAGTACCCACGCATCACAGGAGGGTCAAACACGTCGATGCCGTCGGCGTGCTGACGCGCTGTGATTGACTAGCCCGCATGGTCTTGCGTCCGCCCGGGCCGGCGACCCGTCCGCGCAACCGCAAGCAGCTCATCGTCGAAGCGGCCGGCCAGGTGTTCAGCGAGCGCGGTTACCACGCGGCGTCGATGGAGGAGATCGCGGCCGGGGTGGGCATCAGCGCCGCCGCGCTCTACCGGCACTTCCCGAACAAGTACGCGCTGTTCGCCGAGTGCGCCGACGTGATGGCCGACCGGCTGGTCGCCGCGATGGACGAGGCCACCCTGCCGGACGTGCTGGCCGCGTTGATCCGGGTCACGGTCGCCCACCGCGCATCCGGTGGCCTCTATCGGTGGGAGGCCCGCTATCTCGAGCGCGCCGACCGCCAGGCGCTGCGGGCGAAGTTCCGGCAGGTCGTCGAGCGGGTGGCCGAGTTGGTGCGGCGCGAATATCCGTTTCCCGGCGAGCACCTGCGGGCGGTGGCGGCGCTCGGCGCGATCGGCTCCATCACCATGCACCACACCTCGATCGCCCAGCGGCGGATCGAGGAGCTGCTGCTGGCCTCGGCCCGGGGCGTGGTCGGCGCCGATCCGGCCACGGCGGCCGGCAGCGCGGGCCTGGTCGAGCTGCCCGCGCAGCCGGTGCCGCGTACCCGGCGCGCCGAGATCCTGGCCGCGGCCATCCCGCTGTTCGCCCGGGACGGGTTCGCCAACGTCACGAACGGGCAGATCGCGCAGTCGGTCGGGCTGGCCCCGTCGGCGATCTACCGCCACTACCCGGGCAAGGTCGACATCCTGGTGGCCGCGTGCCTGCAGGCGGCCGGGCTGCTGGCCCAGGCGGTGGAGCGGAGCCTCCAGCAGGCGGCCGATCCCCTGCTGGCGCTGACCGCGGCGTACGTGGCCTACAGCTTCGAGCACAACGCGCTCAACAGTGTCGCCGAGGCCGAGGTCCGTGGCCTGCCGGTCGATCTGCGGCAGCCCCTGCTGCTCGCCCAGCGCGAGCACATCACCGCCTGGGAGCAGCAGTTGCGGACGGCCCGCCCGGAGCTGGACTCACGCCAGGCCCGGCTGCTGGTGCACGCCGGGTTCGGGGTGGTGGTCGAGGCCGGGCGGGCGCTGCGCTGGCAGGACACCCCCGACCACCGGGACGTGGTCACCGCCCTGGTGGTCGGGGCCCTGCGGTGATCACTCGCCGGGGCGGTTGCCGGTCGGAATGGTGATCGGGGTGTAGCTCGGCGAGGTGCCGTTGTTGAGGAACAGCATGGCCAGGCCGCGGATGAACTGGTCGAAGATGGAGAACGTGGTCGGGATGATCGGCGACAGTCCTTCGCGGAACGCGACATAGGCCGGCCAGCCGACCTCGATCAGGGTGCGGGAGGCGAGGTCTCGCGGCAGCCGCAGCCAGTCGCCGACCTGGTCGCCGAGCAGGTAGCGGGCGAACTCGCGCTGGAAGCCCCTGGTCACGCCCAGGTCGACCGACGAGGTCAGGCCGAGCAGCACATCGGCCAGGTCGATGCCTTCGGGCGTGGCCGCCATGATCGGCGTCAGGACGTACGCGGACTGCTGTTTCGCCGCCGCCCAGCTGGCCGGGATGAAGTCGTCGCGCACCCCGAGCAGGTGCAGCGCGACCTGCCACATGTGCAGGAAGGCATCCTCCTCGACGGCCGAGATCCGGATGCCCCAGGACTTCAGCTTGCCGTACACGAAGGTGCCGAGGCTGTGGAAGGTGACCAGGATGTCGCCGTTGCTGATCGGGATGAAGTCCTGGTCGTTGGTGACCGCCCGCCAGGCCGGCGACTGCGGCAGCAGGTGCCGCACCGCGGCGTGGGTCAGGCGCGTCTTGTTCGAGGTGACCACGAAGTGGCCGGTGGGCAGGAACGCGTCGGCGGCGCTCAGGTCGTAGCCGTAGGTGAAGGTCTTGGCCGCGCGGGACTGCATGTCGGCGCCGCCCGCGGAGTGGTAGACGTTGCGGGCCTCCCGCGGGATCACGGTGCTCATGATTCCGCTGCCCAGGCCGTAGAGCAGGAAGAGGTACAGGCTCATCCGCTTGTTGAACGCCGCGGCTCGGCTCAGCTTGGTGCGATCGGCCCACGACGGCAGGGTGTTGACCTGCTGGAGGTAGGCGACGAGGTTGGCGGGCAGCCCGGCGGGCAGCGCGTCGCCGTTGTTCACCCACGAGTCGAACGCGGTGTTGACGGCCGGGATCTGCCCACTGTCCAGAAGGGACGCGACGAGCGGATCGGTGGCGTCGTCCCAGACCGACCACGGGTCGGTGACGGTGCCGGTCGCAGCGATCGAGCCGGCGGACGACCAGGCCCATGCCTTGGCCGGGTCGGCCACGCTCGCCAGACCCAGCGCGGCCCCGAGCGTCAGGACGCGCCTTCTGCTGAGATTTTGCATTCGCTTACCTCATTCCTGGTCGGCCGGAAGCCGCCATGCACACCCGACGTGTGCAGGCGATACGCGCAGGTTTCGATGTGGTTAAGGAATGTGATTTCTCATTAACATAGCGACGTCCGTCACCATCGGCAAGAGTGTCCGTCCACCAGGCGCAGCCAAGGGCAGGCGTAAGCTGGCGGCTGTCGCTCCGGACTCCGGCGGCCCCGGCCCCCGTGAGAAGCAGACAATCCCCGCTCGATCCGTTCTTCCGCACGGCCGGCCCACCCAGGCGCCCGGTCACTCGACCGCCACACACGCTGGCCGGTCGGCGCCATCACCGCGTGAGGTCAGCCGTGGGCGTCGTCCGTGGCGAGGCCGACGACCGGAAGGCACGGTTACATGACCATCAGATACGGATTTCTCAGCACCCACCCGCCGACCCGCTGCGGCCTTGCGACCTTCAACTCCGCGCTGGCCGCTCAGCTCGGTGAGGACGGCGTCGCGGACAACGTCGTGCGGGTCACGGCGATCGGTGACGACCTCCGGCCCGCCCCCGGTGTGGCGCACACCTGGGTGGCCACCACGCCGGGCGGCTGGCGCGCGAGCGCCGAGGTGCTGAACACCTTCGACATCGCCGTCGTCCAGCACGAGTACGGCATCTATCCGGGCGTCGACGGCGGTGAGGTCCTGTCCGTGCTGCGCCGGCTCACCGTGCCGAGCCTCGTGGTCCTGCACACCGTGCTGACCCAGCCCACCGCGCGGCAGAAATCACTGCTCGAGCAGATCGTGGCGGTCGCCGGGGCGGTCGTGACCATCACCAAGGCCGCCCGCGACCGCCTGCTTCTCGGCTATGCCGTGGACGCCGCGAAGGTCACGGTGATTCCGCACGGCGCCTCCGACTACGCCGGGGCGCCGATCAGCCGGCACTCCGAGCCGCACCTGCTCACCTGGGGCCTGCTGGGACCGGGCAAGGGCATCGAGTGGGCGCTGCGCGCCGTGGCCCGGCTGCAGAAGCTCAAGTCCCCACCCGTCTACACCGTGGCCGGCCGGACCCACCCCAAGGTCGTCGAGCTGCACGGCGAGGCCTACCGGGCGAGCCTGCACCGGCTCGGCGCGACCCTGGGCATCGCGCACCGGGTGCGTTACGAGTCGGCCTACCTCGACGACGCGGCGCTCGGGGCGCTGATCCGCTCCGCCGATGTCATCGTGCTGCCGTACGACTCGACCGAGCAGGTCACCTCGGGCGTCCTCGTCGAGGCCGTCGCGGCCCGGATCCCGGTCGTCGCGACCGCCTTCCCGCACGCGGTGGAACTACTCACCGACGGACCCGGCCTGCTGGTGCCGCACAAGAACCCGGCCGCCCTCGCGACCGCCGTCCGGAGCATCCTCACCAAGCCCGCCCTGGCCGCTGCCCTGCGCGAACGCAGCGGTCACGCCGAGCCGGCGCTGCGCTGGCCGGTGGTCGCCCGGCGCTACCACGAGCTCGCCACGACGCTCGTCACCGCCGACAGCCGCGCGACGCTCGTCACCGCCGACAGCCGCCCGGCATTCGTCACCGCCGACAGCCGCCCGGCACTGGTCACCGCCGACAGCCGCCCGGTCGGCGTGGCGGGCCGGTGACCGCCAGGCCAACCATCACGGCGCCGCGACCCGGCCGCGCCGTTCCCGCACCTCCGTACGCGCACCTGGTCCGGCTCACCGACGACACCGGAATGTTCGAGCACGCCCGGAACGCCATCGTCCGCCGCGAGCACGGTTACTGCACCGACGACGTGGCCCGCGGCCTCGTCGTCACCAGCCGCGAGACCGACCCCTCCGCCGAGGTGCACCGGCTCGCGGAGTGCTATCTGGCCTTCCTCACCCACGCGCAGGATGCCGATGGCGCCTTCCGCAACCGGCTCGGGTTCAACCGGACCTGGATCGACCAGCCCGGCCTCGGCGACTGGTGGGGACGTGCTCTCTGGGGCCTCGGGACTGCCGCTGCCCGCAGCCCGGTTCCGTGGATCCGCCAGGACGCCCTCGTCGCTTTCACCCGGGGCGCCTCCTGCCGGGCCCCCGCCCCGCGGACCATGGCATTCGCCGCGCTCGGCGCCGCCGAACTGCTCCGCAGCGATCCCGGCAACGAACCGGCCGCCGCCCTGCTGTCCGATGCGGTCCTCGTCATCGGCCGCCCGGATTCCGATCCGCGCTGGCCGTGGCCGCACGACCGGCTCACCTACGCCAACGCCGCCCTCGCCGAGGCCGTCATCGCCGCCGGCCATCTCCTCGACCGGCCGCCGGTCCTGGCCGCCGGACTGCGGATGCTGACGTGGCTGCTGGACATCCAGATCGGCGACGGCCACCTGTCGGTCCTCCCGTCGGCGGGCTGGCAGCGCGGCGGGCCCCGGCTGCGGCACGACCAGCAACCGATCGAGGTGGCGGCGCTGGCCGATGCCTGCGCGACCGCGGCCACCATCACCGGCGACCAGGTCTGGGCCGACGGGGTGCGCCGGTGCATCGCCTGGTTCCTCGGTGACAACGACGTCGACCAGGTCATGTGGGACCCCGCGACCGGGGGCGCCTACGACGGCCTGACACTGCACGGACCCAACCTGAACCAGGGCGCCGAATCCACTCTCGCCCTGATCTCGACGCTCCAGCACGGACGCGGCCGGACGTCCGCGCACTGAGACGAGGGACAGGCCGGAAGCGTTCGGCCGTCCGGTGGCTGACGGCAGCAGCCACCGGACGAGCACATCGGCCGCGATCATCACGGTGGGCGCGATCCAGCCGAGGCAAGCCGGGCGGTCAGCGCGGCTGGTCGAGGATCCAGTCGACGGCGGCGTCCGGGTCGAGTTCGTAGCTGCAGGTCAGACCGGCGCGGATGCCGGCGGACAGATGTTTGCCGAGCGCCGGGCACGTCGCCATCCGCCCGGCCGAAACGGGGGCGGCGCCGTCAGGAGGACGGCGCCCGGACGCCGGCGACCAGGGCCGCGGCGACGTCACGCAGTTTGCGGTTGGTGTCCTGGGACACCTTGATCAGGAAGTCGAAGGCTTCGTCGGGTGTACACCGTCGTTCGGCTATGACGATGCCTTTGGCCTGCTCGATGACGGCGCGGCTGTCCATCGCCGCCTGCAGGTGGCGGGCCAGCTCGGCGGCAGTGTGATAGAGGTGGGTGTTCGCGAGCGCGATCGCGGCGTACCCGGCGAAGGTCTCGGCCAGGACGCCCGCGTCGTCGGCGAACGCGCCCGGCTTACGTCCGTAGATGTTCAGCGCCCCACTGACGTCGTCCAGGATCGGCAGGCCGACGGACAGCACGCTGCCCGCCCCGGCCTCCGCCGCTCGCCGGGCCCAGCCGGCCCATCGGCCGTCGGTGGCCGTGTCGGGCACCGAGATCGTCGACTTCTCCGCGGCCGCCTGCAAGCAGGGTCCACGGTGGTGCTCGTACTGCCGTTCGTCCAGGATCAGGGCCAGTTCGCCGGTGAACGCGGCGGTGTACGGGCCCTGGTCACGCACCAGAGTGATGGAGACCTCGGCGGCGCCGGGCAGGGCCCGCTGGGCCAGCGTGGCGACCCGGTCCAGGGCGGCGTCCAAGCTGGTCTCGCTCAGCTTGAATCGCCCGAGTTCGGCGAAGGCGAAGAGCGGGTCGATCGGATGCGTCATGGACGTGCGTAATCCTTGCAGCGGGCGCACGGCGTGACGGCCGTACGGGTTGGCGGATGAATAACCGGAACCGTCGAGGTTCTGGGCCCGCGCCGCTGCTTGACGCTGGCTGACTGACCCGGGAGGGACAGCCGCAAGGAGAGCATATTACCCACTGCGCCGATGCATCCGTCAGGCACCGCCGTCCGCAGTCAGGCATGCTCCTGCTCGATGAAATGGACCGCGGTGTCGGTCAGCGTGGCGCCGGACTCGGCCGCTTGCATGCGCAGCATGAAGTAGGCGCAATCGGCATTACGCCCGGTGGTGGCCATGATGACGCCGATGGCCTGCTGGATCATGTCTCGTAAGGCCATCGCGCCGATGAGACCCGCGGCCAGCTCCCGGCCACCGTCGTCGAGATCGTCGTCGTGGTTGCCGGCGACGGACGTACTCGGCTCGTAGGCGCCCCAGACCGCCGCGGTGAGCGCCTTCATCGGACCGGCATGACGGCCGTAGAGATTGAGCGCCCCGATGATCTGGCCGGATCCGGCGAACAACGGGATGGACAGCGATGCCTTCAGCCCGAGCCGGAGCGCTTTCTCGCGGAACCCCGGCCAGGTCATCGTGGCGGCGATGTCGGGAACGGCAGTCGGATGCTTCCCGTCCAGCGCTTCCAGGCAGGGGCCGGTCTCGTCGCGGTACTGCGCCTCGTCGACGGCGACAGCCAGATCGCTGCTGGCCGCCACGGTGGCGTAGGCGCCCTCGTATCGGCTGGTCACCGATGCGTAGTCGACCGCGGCGATCCGGTCCGCGACCAGCCGGGCGATGAGGACGAGGTCGTCGCCGATCAGCGAGCTGTCGTCGGGTGTGCCCGCGAGCACGATCAGCCGTTCCTGCAGAAGGCCAGTCTGCTCCCGGCGCCAGGATGGCGACGCTGCCACGAGTTTCTCCTTGATACGGCGGATGAATGTCGATCGCGGGTTCGGTGCCCTACCGCGGGATCCGGTGGTCCGGGTCGAGGGCGTTCAGGACGCGGGCGGTTATTCCCGAGACGCCGCGCAGGAAGAAGATCCGCCCGGTCTCGACGGCCCGCGAATGCACGGCCAGCAGAACCCGGGCCGCCGCGGCTCCGCAGAAGGTGACGCCGCTCAGGTCGCAGCACACCGCCGCCCGGCCGGCCAGCGCCTGATCGAGCGCGACGTGGATCAGGGCGACGGTGTCGTGATCGATCTCGCCGGTGACTGCGACGACGGACAGCCGGTCGTCGGGGCTCTCGTCGGCCGATTCGCGCTCGATTCGCCGGGAGACGGTGATCACCATCGTTCCGTCGTCGCCGGCGATTCCGACGGTCGGCCCGTCCACGAAAATCTGCCAGGGAATCTCGGCTTTCCCCTGCGGGAGCCGGTGCGAGTGCTCAGCGGTCATGCCTACACTCCTCCCGTCAACAAGAACTGACGGGCACGCGGCTTGACCCGCCAATGACGTTAGTCCCCCTTGCCGGATACCGCCAGCAGGACGTCCACGTGCCGCGGCGCGCCGCGGCACGCTCCGGCCGGGGCGCCCGAAACAACGGTTGCCACGGCGCCGTGACAGTGCGCGGACCACTAGGCTGATGGTCTGTAGTCGGCGCCTGGGTGCGGCGACGAGCCCAGCGTCAAACAGCGGCGCAGGTCCCGGGTAGTGCCTTCAGAGGCATCCTGCAGTGACCTGCGCATCGCCGGGCAATCACCAATCCGGTCATGTGCCCTTTAGGGGATGAATCCGACATGACCGACGTGCCGTTTATAGACCCGACTGACGCGTTCGCCGCGCTCGGCCGCATCAAGCTCAGCGAAACCGACCTCGGCGGCGTCCTGCAGAAGGTCGCCGATCTTGCCAAACGCGCCATCGCCGGCGTCGAGGAGGCCTCGGTGACCCTGGTCCGGGGCAAGGACGCGCACACCGCGGCGTTCAGCGGAGATCTCGCGCTGATCCTCGACGAGTGGCAGTACCGGGAGGGCGGCGGCCCGTGCCTGGATGCGGCGGCGGCCTCCGAGACACTGCTCGTACGGGACCTGACCGGCGAGCAACGCTGGCCGGTCTACATCGCCCAGGCGCTCGAATCCGGGGTGCGGAGCTCACTTTCGGTCGGCCTTCCCGTGCACGAGAGTGTCACCGGGGCGCTCAACCTGTATGCCCGGAAACCGGACAACTTCGATCAGGACGCGGTCGTGCTGGCCCAGACCTTCTCCGGCTACGCCGCGATCGCCCTGGCCAACGCCCATCTGTACGACGCGACCGCGTCGCTGGCGCAACACCTGCAGGCGGCGATGGAGCATCGCGCGGTGATCGAACAGGCCAAGGGCATCATCATGGCCGAGCGCCACTGCACCCCGGAGGAAGCCTTCACAATCTTGAGCAGGCTTTCGCAGACCACCAATCGCAAACTGCGCGACATCGCCACGGACCTGGTCACCGGCGCTCATCGCCGCTGAGTCCGGACCGCACTGGCGCCACATCCCGGCCTTTTGGGGCAGGTGCTGCGTTTCCGAATATATCGAGTGCCACTAACCGGTGACATCAGGTGCGAAGGCGAAATGGGCGGGCATACGGACGCTCCCGCTCGCAGAGGGCGAGTGTCAAGCGACAGAGATGCGGACCCGATGTTGACAGTTGACGAGGCGCTGTTGCGCGACCCGCTGCGGCTCGCCGCGGTCGAGCGGATGCGCCCGGTGATGAACGCCGTGCCCGTTCTGGTGGACGCCGTCGCCGCCACGGCTGCCCGATTACTCACCGCTCCGATGGCGCTGGTGTCCCTGGTCGCGGAGGGGAAGGAATACATTTCCGGGGCCTACGACCCCGCCGATTCGTTCTCCGGGCAGTTGGAGCGTGCGGTGGGCCGGTACGTCGTCGGAGTGGACCGTTGCGCGACCTCGGCCGACGTGCTGAACGAGCCGGATCAGCAACTGCGGCAGCACCTGCTGGCCGAGCGGTACGGAGTGCGGGCGTTCCTCGGCGTGCCGCTGCTGGACAGCGACAAGCACCAGGTGGGCTGCCTGACCGTCCTCGACGTCAAGACCCGGCAATGGTCGGACGAGGAGACGTCGCTGCTGGCCGAGCTGGTGACGCTGCTGCACCCGGCCGTCCTCGCCGCGGTCACCCCGCCCGCCGATGCCCTGGATCAGGGCGCACTGCTGGACAGCGTTCAGGAGGCCTTCCTCGCGGTGGACCCGGACGGCGTGGTGGTGAGCTGGAACCGCGCCGCGCAGGAGTTGCTCGGCTTCGCCGCGGACGAGGTGTGCGGCCGGCACCTCGACGACAGCCTGTTGCCTGACTACGACGGCGTGCCGATCGGCGCGGCTCTGGCTCGCCTGTTCTCCGCCGCCCCGCGCCGCCGCGTGTCCCGGCCGGTGACCGTCCGGCATCGCGACGGTCACCGGCTGACCGCCCACGCGTCGTTGTCGGTCCTGCCCGCGGCGTCCGGCCCGTTGGCCTGCGTGTTCCTCACCGACCTGTCCAGACAGGTCGCGGCGGAGGACGCGGCGGAGCGGAACGACCGGTTCCTGATGGCCGTTCTCGACAGCCTGTCCCCCGGAGTGATCGCCTGCGACGACCGCGGGAAGATCGTGCTGCTCAACCAGGCGCTGCGCAACACCCAGGGGCTGCCCGCGACGGCGCCCGTGCCGGACGACTACGCCGAAACCGCGGCGGTGACGCTCCGCCACCCGGACATGGCCCCGATGAGCTGGGCGCAGACGCCGCTGATGCGCGCCCTGCACGGCGAGCACGTACGCGACAGCGACCTGCTGATCCAGGCGCCGGGCGAGCGGCTGCGGACGTTCGCGACCACCGCCCAGCCGATCGTGGGCCGAGACGGCCGCCGGCTCGGGGCGGTGGCGGTCGCCCACGAGGTCACCGCGATGCGCCGCGCCGAGCAGTTCCGCGAATGCCACCTCGCCGTGGCGCGCTCCCTGGCCGCCGCGGACACGCCGCAGCAGGCGGCCCCCGGGGTCCTGCACGCGGTGGCCACCACGCTGCGCTGGCCCCTCGCGGAGCTGTGGATCGTCGACGAGGCCGGTGAGGCTTTGCGCTCGGTCGGCCATTGGAGCGCCCCCGGCCTGGACCCGGGCGACCTCGTCGGCCGCACCGTGGTGAAGGGCTCCGGCGTCACCGGCCGGGTGTGGGCCACCGGCCGGCCGATCTGGATCTCCGACGTCGCCGACCTCGCCGAGGTCGCCGACCTCACCCCGGCGTTGCCTCGCGCCGTCATCGACGGATACCGGGACCTGGGCATCCGTACGGTGCTGGCCGTGCCGGTGAAGGACGGCGACACGACCTTGGGCGTGCTCACCTGTTACGCCGACGCGGTCGAGCAGCACGAGGATCTGCTCATCGTGCTGCTCGACGGCGTGGCCGCACAGGTCGGGATGTTCGTGGCCCTGTGCATCACCGCGGAACTCAACCACCAGCTCGATCGGGCCAAGGACGACTTCATCGCCCTGGTGGGCCACGAGATGCGTACGCCACTCACGTCCATCGCGGCCAACGCGTCCATGCTCGGCGAGGACTCGGACACTTTCGCCCCCGACCACCAGCAGATGCTGCACGCCATCCAGCGCAACGCCACCGCTGTGCAGGGCATCGTCAACGCTCTGCTCGACCTGGCCGGCCTCGACGCCGGCTATCTCGGCCTGGCCGCCGACCGGATCGACCTCGTCGAGATCCTCGCCGCGGCGGTGGCGGCGGCGGCGCCTCAGGCAACCGCGAGCGGGGTGCGATTCAGCCATGAGCTGCCCGCCCACCTGATGCTGGACGGCGACGCGAAACGGCTCCGGCAGGTTGTCGACGACCTGCTGTCGAACGCGGTCAAGTACAGCCCGAACGGCGGTGACGTCCATATCCGGGTGCGCATCGCCGGCGCCATGGCCGATCTGGAGATCTCCGACAGCGGCATCGGCATCCCCGAGAACGAGCGGCACCTGATGTTCAAGCGCTTCTACCGGGGCAGCAACGTCCGTCACCACGGCACCCCCGGCAGCGGCCTCGGGCTCAGCCTCGCCCGCGCCATCGTCGAGCTGCACGGCGGCGCCATCACCCTGACCGCACGCCGGCCGTCCGGCACCACGGTGCGCGTCCAGCTCCCGCTCACCGCCCCGTAACCGACCCCGCCCGTGACAACCCAACGGAGATCACCGATGGCCGACATCCTCATCGCCGAGAACGTGCCCGACATCAACGACGTCCTGCTGCGGCTTCTGCGTCGCGCGGGCCATGACGTACGGGCGACGGACAACGGCCAGGACGCCCTCGACGCGGCGCTCGCCCAGCCACCGGACCTGCTGATCATGAACCCGGACCTGCCGAGGCTCGACGGCCTCGAAGCGTGCCGCAGACTGCGCGCCGAACCCCGGACGAAGAATGTGCCGATCCTCATCCTTTCGGTGCAGCAATACCCCGCCGAGAAGGAGGCGGCACGCGCGGCCGGCGCCGACGACTACCTCGGCAAACCCTTCGAGGCCGCGGAGCTCACCGCCCGGGTGGACGCACTGCTCGACCGCAACCACCGACCGGCTGACGGGTGAAGTTTTGTCACACTAGTACTTTCCGCTCGGCAAGCATCCGGTAATCAGCTAGATTGAGGTTCCGGTCAAAAAATGTGCCGAAATCCCGACGCGCGGTGACGCTGTTGCGGACGACGGCCCTGGCCGGGTCTCCTGTGCCAGGATCGGGTGCCGCTCGACTGTCCCGCGACGTCCTCCGACGTTGTGGATCCGAGAGGGACACGATGCGCACACCGAAGCCCGTCTCGCCGGCCACCGAGGCCGACACCTACGCCGCGGATCTCGTCCTGGGCCTGGGCGACCTGCCCGCGGACCACCCCGACCGGCCCGCGCTCCGCGCCCGGGCGATCGAGGCCTGGCACCCGATGGCAAAACGCCTCGCCCTGCGTTACGCCGGCCGCGGGGAGCCGTTCGACGACCTGCTCCAGAGCGCGACCGTCGGACTCATCAAGGCGATCGACAGATTCGATCCGGGCCTCGGCACCGACTTCGCCCCCTACGCGATCCCGACCGTTCTCGGGGAGATCAAGCGGTACTTCCGCGACCGGACCTGGGCGATCCGGATTCCGCGGCGGCTGCAGGAGATGCGGCTGGCGATCAACCGCGCCCAGGCCGAGCTGAACCAGACCCTCAACCGGTCGCCGACCATCGCCGACATTGCCGCCCACCTCGAGGTGTCCGAGGAGGCGGTGCTCGAGGGGCTGGAGGGCGGGCGCGCCTACCGGGCCGTCTCGTTGTCCACGCCGGTCGGCGACACCCCCGGCTTCGAGCTGTGTGACCTGCTCGGCTCCGACGACCACGGCTACGAGCTGACCGAACTGCGCCTCGCCATGCCGGCCGCGATGGCTTGTCTCACCGAGCGCGAACAACGAATCATCGCGCTGCGCTTCTACGGCAACCAGACCCAGGAACACATCGCCACGCAGTTCGGGGTCTCGCAGATGCACGTCTCCCGGATCCTGGCGGGCGCGCTGCGCAAACTGCGCAAGCACCTCGACCCCGACTGGACGCCGGCCGGCCGGGAATAGCCCCGGACCGGGCGTCGGCCGGATCCGAGGAATGCGGGTCCCTGAAGCTCAGGGACCCGCATCCGTACGGCATCAACCGCCGCCGTTGCTCACCAGGCCTTGGCCAGCGACTCGGCGGCCCGGGGCGCCACGTCGCCGAGCTCCTTGGTGGCGGCCGCCTCGTCCACGGCCGCGACCTGGATGCGCACCAGGATGTCGTCGCGGGCCAGCAGAGCGGTGCAGAACGCGTTCTTGGCCGGGACGGTCTCGCAGAAAGCGAGGCGCGCGGACGGCACGGTGACCTGGTGTACGCCGGTGTACTCCCCGCCGTCGCGGTCCGGTGCCGGGTAGGAGCCGCAACCCAGCTTGCCGGCGACCTGATCGACGGCCTGCGCGGCGGTGACCGCGCCGAACGCGCCGGCGAACTGGTGGACCTTCGTGTTCGTGCCGCGCCACTCGCGGCGCATGCCGGACTCGCTGCTGAACGCCTGGGCGCCCTGCTTGTTGCCGCAGACCGGCGAGGCGACGTCGTCGCCGTACTCCGGGTCCAGCGGCACCCGGGTCAGGCCGGGCAGGGTGGTCAGGAGCGACTTCTCGACGCGGTCCGGGGCGTCCGAAGCGACCGCGCTCGCCGGCTGCAAGCCGCTGGGAACCTCGAGCGGGGTCCAGCCGCCGTCGGCGGCCCCGCCCGAGCTGTCGCACGCGGCGCAGCCCAGGGCGAGGATCAGGGCCACCGCCGCGGCGAGACGTCCCGATCGCATGGTGCGCGAGCCTATCACCGGGTCGGACTGTTCCGGACGTATGCACCGTTCGGCGAACCGATCGTCCAGTACACGTCGCGTTGCACATAACCGGACGAGTTGAAGCCCTTCGCCCAGCCGATCACCGCGAACCGGCCGTTCGCGTCGTCCGGCTTCCCGGTCTGGATGTCGCCGGCGCCGCGGTTGAAGTTGTACCGGTCGTAGGCGTTCACCCGGATGCGCATGTAGATCTGATTGCCCTTCACGTGGACGTCCGCACTGGACCAGATGTTGTACGAGCCAATGACTTTCTGCCACTCGTACGTGTTCGGGTAGAGACTGTTCTGCCTGCTCTTCCCGGTGATGCCGAAGTTCGATCCCTGGTCCTTGGCGAGCGCCTCGGCCGCCCGCTGCGCCTGCGAGATCTCGCGGTTCACGTCCTGCCGGATCGAGTCGTCCTGTTTGTACCCGGCGTCGTAGTCGAACTCCATCGGATCGCCGTCACCGTCGCGGTAATGGGCGTAGAAATCCGGCGCCTGGTGCATGTCGCCGCACTTGCTGACGTTGAGGATGGCCGAGCCGTCGCAGAGCAGCATCATCCCGCCCCACTTGGCCCAGTTCCAGTGGTCGCGCCAGGTGGCCTTCTCCTTCGGGTCGTACTTGAAGTCGTCGTCGGCGCCGCTGGGCTGGGTCGGCTCCTTCGGCGAGCCGACGCAGTAACGCCCGGAGCACTTCTTCCCGCCACCGCCGCCGCCGCCGGTGTCCCCACCGCTGCCGCTGTCGCCGCCGCGGCCGGACGGAATGGCCGAGCCGGTGTCGCCCCGCTCCTCCATCGGGAACATCTTCCCGGACGGGTCGCTCCGGCTGATCGGGTTGCTGCCGGCGTACGCGTACCCGCCCAACTGGTTCGGGTCGGTCATCTCGAGCACCGGGTCGACGCTGAGGAACCGGCCCAGCGCCGGGTCGTACTTGCGGGCGCCCATGTCGGTGTAGCCGGTGGTCAGGTCCTCGGCCAGGCCGAGGTAGCCGTGCGTGAGGTCGGGCCAGGCGGCGGCGTTCGTGCTCGACCGGGTCTCGCCGTACGGCTTGTACTGCTTGCGGGACACCTCCTGGGTGGTGGTGTCCATCGACAGCGTGGCGGTGGCGTTCGGGTCGTTGAACAGGTAACTGGTGCCGCCGCCGGGCAGGGTGGAACGGACCGCGATCGCCGGCCCGTCCCCGCCGTGCGCGTAGGTGCGCACCGCGCCCCGCACGGAAGCCGATGCGGTGTCGACGACGATCTGGGTGTCGCCGGCGAACAGCGTGGTGCGGCCGGGATCGCGGCGGATCAACTGGTTGCCGTCCGCGTCGTACAGGTATTTCGTGGTGCCGGCGGTCGTCGTGACCGCGGCGAGGCTGCCCTCGTCGTCCCAGCTCAGCGTCTGGTTCTTGCCGCTGGTGGCGGTGCGGGTCAGCAGGTTGCCGGCGACGTCGTAGACGAAGCCGGTCGGGTCGGCTCCGCCGGTGGTCGCGGTCAGGGTGTGCGGCTGGGCCCCGGTGCGGTTGCAGCTCGCGCTGCAGCCGTTGGTGAACGACGTGGTCACGTCCGAGCCGCTGCCGGTGGCGTGGTCGATCAGCTTGGTGCGGTCGCCGATCGAGTCGTACTCGAAGGACTGCCAGTAGGCGCCCGCCCCGGTGGAGACCGCACCGGCGGAACAGTCGCCGCTGACGGTCCGGGCGTCGGCCAGCCGGGTCAGGGCGTCGTACCGGTAGCACTGCCGGTCGGTCAGGTTGTTGCCCGACTCGGACTGCACGTCGGTCACCGACAGCGGGTTGCCGGCGTCGTCGTACGCGTAGGTCGTCGTGTCGACGACCGGCCCGATGCCCTGCGACCGCGAGACGGTGCGCCCGCTGAGGCGCAGCGTCTCGTCCTCGTACGAATACATCACCTCGGCCTGGTTGCTGGACGCCCCGACGGTGATGCGCGACGGCCGGCCGAAGTCGGTGTAGGCGCTGCCGGAGACGTACTGGTCGATGCCGGCCGTCCGGGTGGGCACGCCCAGTAGGTCCCGGCTGTAGGTGATCGTCTCCCCCGGCAGCCCGCCGACGGCCGGGTCGGTCTGCCCGGCGAGCAGCTCGGTCTCCGAGCTGTAGCGGAACGACGTGGAGTAGCTGATCGGCAGCGGCTTCTCGACGGTGGGCAGGGTGATGGTCTGCCCGAGCGACTTGCCGAGCGCCGTGTACCCGTCGATCGCCACGGTGTAGCCGCCGGTCACGTCCGGCACGTACCGGGTGGACGAGGTGAGCTTGCCGATCCGCAGCGTGTCGTACGTCCAGGAGGCGTACTTGAAGTTGCTCTTCGACCGGTCCGTCGCGGTCAGCTTGCGGCCGAGCAGGTCGTAGGTGAAGTCGAGCAGCACACCCCGGGCGTCCCGGCTGGTGATCACGTTGCCGGCGTCGTCGAACGCGGTCAGCTGCACGCCGGCGTCCGGGTCGGTGCGCGACGTCTCCCGGCCGAGCAGGTCGTACTTGAACGACCAGACCGCGCCGTCCGGGCCGGTGACGGACGATTGCTGGCCGGCCGCGGTGAATCCGTACGCAATCGACTGCGAAGTGCCGCCGGAGGCGGTGAATCCGCCGGTGACCGTGCCGCTGAGGGTGGGTGCGGCGGTGTATTGCTGCAGTTGAGTGAGCTGGCCGCGGGCGTCGGCGACCTTGGTGACGGCGACCGAGCCGGTGGGCGGCAGCTCGGTGGTGCGGTCGCCGGTGTAGGCGGTGCGGGTACGCCGGGTGGCCGCCCCGTTGTGCTCGGAGGTGACCTGGGTGACCCGGGCCATCCCGTCGTGGTCGGTCACCGTGGTGGCCGGCACCGACACCTGGGAGAGCCGGTCGGAGACGAGCGCGTCGGAGGGGGTGGTCGCGGTGGCGTAGGCGTCGTTGGTGAGCACCTTCCAGCCGTGCGAGTCGTACTGCGTGTCGGTGACCGAGATGGTTCCGTTCTCGGCCGTGCGCTGCGACTCGATCTCGCGCAGCATGGCGTCGTGCAGCACCTTGCTGGTGAGGTAGTGGGCCGTGGTCTCGCCGTCGCCGTTGTCGCGCAGCGTGTTCGTGGTGACCACGTTCGGCCCGGTGGTCGACAGCGAGTAACCGTAGGTCATGTTCGCCGCCGCGCCCGCCGACCTGCTCTTGTTGGGCAGCCACACCGCGGTGAGCCGGCCGAGCGCGTCGTAGGTGAGCGAGGACAGCCCGCCGGCCTCGTCGGTCTTGGTGATCGGCAGCTGCCGGGCCGCGTCCAGCGTCTGGGTGACGACCTGGCAGTCGGCGCTCGACGTGGTGACGGCCGAGCAGTCGGCGCCCGCGGTCACCTGGGTGACCGCGGTGACCGCGGTGGGCAGGGCGCCGGTCGCCGGGGTCCGCCGGGTGTAGACGGTCTGCGCCGTCGTCTTCGGCGTGCGGGTCTCGGTCGCGGCGCGGCCGTAGGTGTCGTAGGTGGTGGCGGTCGCGTCCATGAAGAGACCGGCCGCGGTGGCCTTCTGCACCAGCGTCGGGCTGCCGTAGGCGGGCAGCGCCGGGCTCGCCTGACAGAGATGATGTTCATGAGCACCTCCCGCCGAGGTCTGACTCATCGCCTGACTGACTTCGGGTCCTTAACGGGATTTGTCGGCCTCG
>NZ_JBEZYA010000019.1:0-232760 GCF_040638295.1 Actinoplanes sp. NPDC026619 | reverse complement strand
GCGCTCTCATCGGCAGCTAAGAATTCTTGGACAGACGCGTCAGCTATAGCTTTTATATTCATGTGTTTGGATATACCCGTGCACTGTTCTCGGCAGATGAATGCGGCGCCACTGGCTCGTTTGCCGTTCTCGCGGCATGGCGCCCATGACTACCGTGCGTGAGCAGGGACGACGCGGTTCTCGGCGGAGGCGGGGAACGGCTCGTCGGGGAGGTTGGCGTTCCAGGTCTCGGCGCTTACGCGGCCGGCTCGGTCGTGCAGGTGGGCGTGGGGGGTTCGGAACGGCCAGAGGTCCCACAGGCGGGTCATGCCGGTGCCGCCGCTCAGTGCGAGCGTCTCGCCGTCGGGGCTGAACGCGCCATGGTGCACGTCGGTACCGCCCAGTGGCCCGGTGACCGCTACGCCGGCACGGAGGTCCCAGACCCGTACCGGTTGGTGGAAGCCGCCGATTGCGGCCAGCAGCCGGCCGTCGGCGGCGAACGCGATCGCCGGGACCATCCCCTCGGGGGCCTCCAGCGGGTCGCCCAGCGACTGGCCGGTACGCGGATTCCACAGCCACACCGTGGCGTACTTCCCGGAGTGGTTGACGGCGGCCAGCTCGTCGCCTTCGGGGCTGAACAGCAGGTGCATCACCGACCCGTCGTTGGTTCTCAGCGGCCCGCCGGCGGTCTGCCCGGTACGCGGATCCCACAGGCGCACGGTTCCGTCGCAGGTGCCGGTGGCGAGCGTCGTCCCGTCCGGGCTGAAAGCCATTGCGGGCGTCTGGCGGTCGACGCTCATCGGCTCACCGACCGCCAGACCGGTTCTCCGGGCCCGTACCTGGACTGTCCCGTCGCGATGAGCCGTGGCGACGAGGGCCCCGTCCGGGCTGAGGATCATGTGCCCGTCCGGCAGCGGACCACTGACGACCCGGCCGGTCCCGACGTCTCGGAGCTGTGTTTCGTCCTCGCCGGTGGCGGCCAGCAATCCGCGATGGGGATCGGTGAGTATCCACTGCGCGCCGTCGAGTGATGCTCTGGCCTCGGTTGCGGCGCACACGTTCCATACCTGGCAGCCTTCGGCGCCGAAGGTTGCCACCTGCTTGTTGTCGCCGCTGAAAGCCACCACGGTGCCCGGCAGTTCGTCGGCGGGTCGTGCGCTTGTCGCGTTCCACAGTCGCACCGCGCCGTCCAGGAGGCCGGCCGTGATCAGCAGGGAGCTGTCCGGGCTGAAGACCGGTCCCGATACCGGACCGGTGTGGCCGAGCAATGGCCCGCCGACGGTCTGTGCGGTGCGCGGGTCCCACAGTTCGACCACTCCGGCGACGCCGCTGGTCGTGGCGATCCGGCTGCCGTCCGGGCTGAAGACGATTTCGCCGACGCCGCCGGTTTCCAGCCGGCCGGCCGGTGTCGCGTCGCGGGTGTGCCACAGCCGTACCGATCCGTCGCTGCTTTCGGTGGCCACCAGGTCGCCGTCCGGGCTGAAGGTGATCCGCTGGACCGTCGATTGGCTGGTGGGGAGCTCTCCGGCCGGCTGCAGGGTGACGGTGTCCCAGAGCCGTACGGTCCCGTCGCCGCCGATCGCCAGCAGGCCGCCGGCCGGGCTGAAGACGAGCGCCCCTCGGCCGAAGCTGCCGGTCAACGGCGGACCGGACATCCGGCCGGTTCGCCAGTTCCACAGTCGGACCAGCCCATCGTCGGTGCTGATCGCCAGCAGCGGGCCGGCCGGGTCGAAGGCCATGGTCTCGGCGGCGGTTGCCAGCCGGCCGGCCGGATTCCCGGTGCGGGCGTCCCACAGATGGACCACCTCGTCACGGGTCGTGGCCAGCACCGTGCTGTCGGGGCTGAACGCCATGTCCGACCCGGGCAGTCGCTCACTGACCGGCTGCCCGGTCCGCGCGTCCCACAGCCGGACGGTCCCCGGGCCGTCGCCGCCGGCGACTCGGGTGCTGTCCGGGCTGAACAACGGTTCCGCGTTGTCGCGGAATGGGTGGCCGACCGGCTGCCGGGTCCGGGTGTCCCACAGCTGGAATTGTGCGGACCGGCCGGCGCCGGCCGCAAGCCGCGTGCCGTCGGGGCTGAAATGCACCGACCCGGACACCCCGGCTATCGGCTCGCCGACCAGCCGGCCGGTGTGTGGGTCCCAGATCCGTACCTTCCCGTCGGCGCCGACGGTGGCGAGCCTGCCGTCGGGGGCGAAGGCGGCCGCGCCGAAATGGGCGGGAATCACCCGGCGGTGGTCAGCCAGGAGCACGCCGGCGGCGTCGAACGCCTCCGGTGTCGCCTCCGCGGCCAGAGCCTCAGCGGCGAACTGTTCGGCCGCGGAGCGGTCGGTGACCGATCGGCTCAGTGCGGCGAGCCGCCGGGACCGCGCGACGTGGTGTATCCGCTGCTGGTCCCGGTCCCGGCGGTGGCCGGCCGCCACGAACTCGGTGACGGACTCGTTGACGGGCAGGCGCTGTGCCGGGTCGTCCGCCCAGCGGCGGATCGCTTCGGCCACGGTGTTCAGGCGCCGGCCGACGTACAGGTAGGACGGGTCGCGGTCGTGCTCCTGCCAGGTGTGCACGTCGTCGGCGAGGGCGCGGTGCAGGACCTGGTCGGTGAGGTCGGGCTGGAGCCAGTCACGCAATCGGGTCCAGGACCGCAGGAGCTCCTCGTGCGCGATGGTGACGAGGCCCTCGTCCGTGACGGTGAGCAGTCGCCGGCTCGCGAAGGCCTCGATGACCTCGTCGGTCCGGTCGCCGCCCGTTACCGCGCGCAGCGTGTCCCGGGCGCCGGGCCGCCGGGTGAGCCTGCCGCCGGTGGCGTCGGCGAGGTGCAGGAAGACACGCCGGGCGAGGTCCTGCTCGGCCGGCCCGAGCGCGTCGAACACGTCGTCGGCGCTGGTCCGGACGATGTCGGCCACGCCGCCCGCCCGGCGGTATCCGGCCACGGTCAGCCCGTCGGCCGGGCCGGCCCGCCACATCACGAACATGACCTGGGAGAGCAGTGGGAGGGCGCCGCACTCGAAGCCGGCCGGGTCGCGTTCGCGCAAGTCGTCGAGGATGGTCCGGACCAGCTCCTCCGGCACCCGGTAGCCGGCCTCGGCAGCCGGGCCGGTGATGGCCTCCCGAAGCTCCGACTCGGTCATCGTGGCCACGGCGAACATTCCGCTCTCGACGGCCTGCCGCATGACCGGAAAAGTTGCCGCCCCGTCGAGGAAGTCGCCGCGAATCCCGGCGACGACCAGGGCTCCGGACTCACCGCCAGGGCGCAGCGGCGTGGTGGCCATGCTGTGCAACGCGATCAGGAACCGCTCCTGTTCGGCTCGGTCCCGAGTGAGGGTGAACAGCTCCTCCAACTGGTCGACTGCCAGCACCAGCCGCGCCCGGTCGCCCGCGAGCCGGCCGGCCAGAGCCTGCTCGACCAGCAGGTGCGACTGCTCAGGGTGGGCTCGCAGGGCCTCGTACGCCGAGATGGCGTCGCCGCCGCCGAGTTCGGCGAGGTGAATCGCCAGTTGCCGGAGCGGGTCGGCGGCCGGCGTGATCACCCGCCGGGGCCACGCACGGCAGCCGGGTTCCAAGCCGTCGGCTGCGAGCGAGCCCATCAGGCCCGCCCGCAGCAGCGAGGACTTGCCGGCCCCGGACGGGCCCAGCACCAGCAGCAGCCCGGCGTCGGCCCGATGCCCACGCAGGCGTTCCAGCAGACGCCGGGTCAGCGCACGCCGTCCGTAGAAGATCTGCGCGTGCTCCTCCTCGAAGGGCGCGAGGCCGCGGTACGGGCATCCCGCCCAGCCGGACCGGGGTTTCCGTTTCGAGTCACCCGCGCGCTGGGCGGCCCGGTCCGCCCCGATCCCGTCCGCCAGGAACCGCACACGAGCCAGCTCCCGGTCGGTGGCCCGCAGAGCCTGGGCGACCCGGACCGCCACGTCCGGTCCCGGCGCCGTCTTGCCGGCGAAGATCTCGCTGAGGTGACCGACCGAGACTCCGCACCGGCCATTGATCTGACGCAACGACGGTTCATCCGTACGGCGGCGCAGCTCCAGCAGCGCATCATGCAACCGGCGATGGTCGCCGACCGGCTGGCCGTCACCCTCTGTGCTCACACCCGCACGATAGCCACCGGGGTGCCCGCCGTTCGGAGCGTTCGCCACGACCCGCCGATCCCCGGTTGTTTCCCGAGCTCATCGCCCTCTGCCGAGGAAAGCGTTCGCCGGCTCCCGGTGAACAGTCACGTGCCGCCGTCGACTGGAGCCATCGACAAGGGCCCGCAGGGCTGACTTCCAACGAGGGACACGATGCACACCTTGACCAGCGTTGCCACCGCGATCGGTGCTCTGGCCGGCCTGACCGCCGCCTTGATCAATCTGCGCACGGCCCTTGGCAACCACCAACGGCCATGCACGTCACACCGTCGTTCCCGCTCACCGCGAGCGTCTCGGCGTCCAGGCTGAAGGAGCAGGGTTGACCTTGTCGTAGCGTCAAGGTGTCTGCTGGGGGCATGCGGATCGGAGAACTCGCTGACCTCGTCGGGATCAGCACCCGGGCCATCCGGCACTATCACCGGGTCGGCCTGCTGCCCGAACCCGCCCGCCGGGGCAACGGCTACCGGGACTACTCACTGCGCGACGCCGTCGGGTTGGCCCGGGTCCGCCGTCTCGTCGAGCTGGGGCTCAGCCTGGCCGAGGTCGGCGATGTGCTGGCCGGCGACGCCGACCGGGACCTGGCCGAGATACTCCGCGAGCTCGACGCCGATCTCGCCGGCCAGGAGGCGGACATCCGCCGGCGCCGCGCCCGGCTGGCACAACTACTCCGACAAACGGACCAGGGCATGCCCGCCGAGCAGGCCCCGGTCTCTCCCGGGCTGGCCACACTCTTCAGCAACATGGCCGAGGCCGCCGCCGGTCACCCCGGGCCGGAACCGGCGATGGCGGCGAAGGACCGCGAAGTGATGGCGCTGTTGGAGACCGTATCGGGCGCCCACGGCGCCGACTGGCTCGACAAACTCGCCGAGGGCATGGCCGACGACCCGGGGGCGATCGAGCAGGCCCATGCGGTCTACGCGCTCCTCGACGATCTGGCCGGCTCGCCTGCCGATGATCCGCGGGTGGAGACGGCCGCCCGGCAGATCCTGGCGTCCATCCCGGAGTCGGCCCGGCAAGCAATACGGATACCGGACGGCGCATTCGAGGAAGCGGGCGAGGGCTTTGCCGCAGCCTTCTACGCGGACTTCGCCCCCGCCCAGGCCGCCGCCATCCGCCTCGCCCTCAAGCTCATGCAGCAGTCCAACTCGGCCGACAGCCCCGAAAACGAACAGGAGACCGCACCATGACAACCGAGATCACCTCGCCCGCCACGAACACCGAGCTGCTGCGCGCCGCTTTCGCGGCATTCAACGCCGGCGACGCCGACAAGTGCATGGCATTCACCGCCCAAGACCTGATCATGAACCTGGCCGAGATGCCCGAGCCCCGGCACGGGCAGCAGGTGTGGCGGCAGGGCTTCGAGATGATGAGGCACGCCTTTCCGGACCTCCAGGCGCACATCGAGGACATCGTGGCCGCCCGCGACCGGGTCGCCCTCCGGCTGCGGTTCCGCGGCACCCACCGCGGCGAGTTCCTGGGCATCCCACCGACCGGACACCCCATCGAGTACGTCAGCCACGAGTTCTACCGGATCGCCGACGGACTGATCGCCGAGGAATGGATCTGTTCCGACATGGCCACTCTGTTCCGCCAACTCGGCTGACCGCTCAACCGCCGGTCAGCTGCCGCCCAACCGCCTGTTCCGGACGATCGTCCCCGACGAACGTGGAGGCCCACGGGGAAATCGCTATTGGGGCGGTCACCCGCAGACCTATTGCGGAGGAACGAATGTCCAAACTGCTACGCCGGTTGGCGGCGCCGATGATCGCGCTGGGAATCGCGGCCGGCATGTTCACGCACGTGGAGGCGGCAAGCGCCGCCAACGCCGCAGCCGATCCGAAGTTCACGTACCTGCTGACCACGACGGAGACCTACCGCGTCGCCCACATCACCAACTGCGACGGACGGCGCGAGCAGTTCATGCGAGGCATCGACGGCGACCTTTACCACCGCTGGCAGACCGCTCCGGGCCTCGATCCAACCAAGGACTCTACGTATTCCAACTGGGTGGACATGCGGGTCTGGATGCTCTGGGACCCCTCGGTCGCCCGGAACACCGACTGTCGCCTGGACGTGTTCTGGATCGACCCGAGCCACGAGATGGTGCACATGTGGCAGGACGCCGGCGCGTCCGGCGGCTGGTCCGGCACCGAGAACTTCCGCGGCTGGCTGAGCAGTTCGCCGTGGAACGAATACTTCCCCGACGGCCGGATCATCGCCGGCGCCTGGGGATCGGACAACACGAAGCACTTCATGCGCCAGACGGCGCCGTCGCAGGGGCCGTGGATCGGCTGGTACTGAGGAAACCGCCGCCCCGCCACACCGGCGGGGCGGCGGTTCACCGGCGGCTTGGATAGCCTTCGATGCATGGGGGGCGAACGGGGCGCGTTCGGGGACTCCGTGCGCCGTCTTCGTCTCCGGCAGGGCATGACGCAGGAGGATCTGGCCGAGGCGGCCAAGCTCGGGCTGCGCACCCTGCGCGACATCGAGACCGGGCGGATCGGGCAGCCCCGGCCGGCCACCGTTCGACTGCTAGCTGACGCGTTCGGCCTGGCCGGCGCGGATCGGGACACGTTCCACCAGTCCTCCGGTGAGCACGCGGCGACCCGCCGTGACGTGCCGGCTCAGCTGCCGGCCGCCCCGGCCGGGTTCACCGCCCGGCAGGCCGAGATCGCACGGCTCGACGGCGCGCCGGGGCTCACCGTGCTGTCCGGGCCGCCCGGGGTCGGGAAGTCCGCGCTCGCCGTGCACTGGGGATATCGGGTGGCGGAGCGGTTCCGGGACGGGCAGCTCTACCTGAACCTGCGTGGTTTTGACCCGGACGGCCCGATGACCGCGGACGAGGCGGCCCGCACCCTGCTGGTCGCTCTCGTTCCGCCGGACCGGGTGCCGGACGGCCTGGACGCCCGGTCGGCACTGCTGCGCAGCCTGCTCACCGGGCGCCGGATGCTGCTCGTGCTGGACAACGCGCGCGACGCCGGCCAGGTGCGGCCGCTGCTGCCCGGCGGGGCCGGCTGCGCCGTGGTGGTGACCAGCCGGAACCAGTTGCCCGGCCTGGTCGTGTCGCACGGGGCGATGCCGCTGATGCTCGGGCCGCTGACCGCCGGCGAGGCGGAAGCGCTGCTCGCCGGGCGGCTCGGGGCGGTGCGGGTGGCGGCGGACACCGGGGCGGTGCGGGCGCTGGTCGAGGCCACCGCCGGTCTTCCGCTGGCGCTGGTGACCGTGGCGGCGCGCGCGGCGACCCGGAAATCGCTGGCCACGGTGGTGGCGGAGCTGACCGGCTCACGGCTGGACGGGCTGCGCGGACTCGATGCGGCTACTGATCCCCGTACCGTAATTTCTTGGTCCTATCGTGCGCTCAGCCCACCCGGAGCGCGACTGTTCCGCCTGCTCGGGGCCCATTGGGGCCCGGATCTTTCGGGCCCGGCGGCAAGCAGCCTCAACGGCGCGGACGCGAGCCGGGCGCTGGCCGAGCTCACCGACGCGAGCTTGATCTCCGAGCATCATCCCTTCCGGTACGCGTTGCATGACCTCGTCAAGGAGTACGCCACCGAGCTGGCCGGCCCGGGCGAACGTGACGAGGCCCGGCACCGGCTGACCGAGCACTACCTGCGCACCGGCCGCACCGCGGCGATGCTGCTCGACCCGCAGCGCCAGCCGCTGGAACTCGAACCGAACGGCGGGGACGTCTTTCCCGAGCCGATCGCCGACGTGGCCGCCGCGCTGGCCTGGTTCGCGGCCGAGCACGCCAACCTGATGGCCGTGCTGCGCCACCACGCCGGCCCACCGGAGTACGGCTGGCAGATCCCGTGGACGATGGTCGATCATCTGGACCGGCGCGGTTACTGGGCCGACTGGATCGTGGCCGAGCAGCACGCGGTCGACGCCGCCCGGCGGGCCGGCAATCCGATCGCCGAGGCGTTCGCCCACCGCATGCTGGCCCGGGCGTACGCCCAGCGCGAGGAGTTCCCGGCCGCCGAGCCGCACTACGCCGCCGCGATCGAGCTCTACGCGGCGGCCGGCGACCGGTACGGGCAGGCGAGCACGCTGCACGGCCGGGTGTACATGTGGGAGCGGCGAGGCCGGCGCGATCTCTGCGTGCGGGACATCTCGGCGGCGGTGGAGCTGTACCGCTCGATCGGCAACGCGCTGGGCGAGGCGCGGACGCTGAACTCCCTCGGCTGGCACCAGGCGCACCTGGGCGACCGGCAGAGCGGGCTGGCCCACTGCCGGCAGGCGCTGGCGCTGCTCGTCGAGGCGGACGACCGGGAGGGGCAGGCATCCACCTGGGACAGCATCGGCTGGATCCACCACCAGGACGGCGATCCCGGCGCGGCGGCCACGGCGTACGAGCAAGCCCTGATTCTTTTGCGCCGTTCCGGCGACCTGATGCAGCAGGCCGAGGTGCTGGAACATCTCGGCGATGCGCACGCGGCGGCCGGCCGGGAGCCGGAGGCGCGGGTGGCCTGGGACGGCGCGCTGTCCATCCTCGACGGCCTGGGCCACCCGGACGCGGAGCGGCTCCGGGGCCGGCTCGGTTAGCCGATGAAAGGGCCGTCCTGTCGCCGGGCCATGTCGCGGAGGACGGGCACGTCCGGACCGAAAAGCGGCTCGGGGAGCTGGTCGAGGGCGAACCAGCCGAGGTCGGTGGCCTCACCGTCCGGTTCCCCGCTCCGGCCGCGTTGTCCACGCGGCGATGCTGCCAGATAGCGAAAGGCCGCGATGGCCGGAGGACCGGCCACCGCGGCGTGGACGGGATCAGTGCTTGGGCCAGCTCCAGTGGTTGCCGGAGGGCGCCCAGGCGGTGCCCGGCACCGATTCAGGAGCAACCGACAGGGCCGAGACAGCGGCCGGTGGTACGCCGTCGCAGCCGCCGGAGTCGGGGCGGCCGGTCAGGAAGTACGCCTCGAGATGCTCGGTGCACTCCGGCACCCGGGCGACCGAACCGTGGATGTCGTCCTCGACCGTGAACACGGTGCCGCCGATCTTCGCCTGCACCTGGGCGATCCACGGGAACGGCGTGGGGCTCTCCCACCGGTGCCCCGACAGCTGCAGCGAGCCGTTCGACCGGCGCAGCTGGAACGGCTCCGTCGCGGGGATCGGCCAGCCTGCGCACATCTGGCTGAAGGGCGCCAGGCCCGCGGCGATCGGGAACTCCCGCTGCCAGCTCCGGTACGTCTTCCAGAAGGTCGGGAAGTCATGCGGGCTGGTGTCGTCGTTGCACAGGATCGCCCGGCCGGCGACATCGTTGAACTGCTCGGGCAGGTCAGCCGGCGGCTCGGTGGGCTCTTGCGGCCCGTCCCCGATCAAAATCGGCCGAAGCGCATCCGGTACGGGATCTCCGGTCTTCGCCGTGGCCAGTGCCGCCAGCGCGGGCGAGGATTCCGCCCACACCGGGCTGGGCGCGACGGCGAGGAAGGCGGCCAGGTTGCCGTCGATCGGCTGGTCGAAGTCGCTGAACACGATCGGCGCCGCGTCCAGCTTCGCCTTCAGCTTCTTGACCAGGGCGATCACGTCCTTGGTGGTGTCGCCGAGGTGGTAGGTCGCGTCCCGCTGCGCGGCCCAGGCGGCCCAGCGCGGGATCTTGGCCTCGTCGGCCGCGGTCACGTCATGGAAGCGCGAGTCGAGCCGGTTCGCGGTCGGGCCGACCACGCTGTCCAGCCACATCCGGCCGACCGACTGCGGGTAGAGGCTGCGGTAGACCTGGCCGAGCAGCGTGCCCCAGGAGACCCCGAAGTAGCTGAGTTTCGACTGGCCGAGCGCCTTGCGCACCTGCTCGAGGTCGCGGGCCACGTTGGCGGTGGTGAGCTGCCCCAGGAAGGTGGGGTCGCTCTGCCAGCACGTCTGGTTCTCCGCGACCTGGAAGTCGTAGATCTTCTTGGCGGTCTCCGCGGTGAGCGGCCCGGCCGGGATCTCCGGCGGTGTGACGTCGTCGCCCGGGCGCGCGCACGCGGCCCGGGTGCTGTAGCCGACGCCGCGCGGGTCGAACCCGATCAGGTCGTAATTCGCCGCGAGCGCCTCGAACTGCGGGCTGGTCAGCGCCAGCTCGTGCGGCATCAGATAGCCGCTGCCGCCCGGCCCGCCCGGGTTCACCGCCATGCTGCCCAACTTGTGCCGCTGGTCGGTGGCCCGGAGCCGGCTGATCGCGATGGTGATCTTCGTGCCGGTCGGGCGGTGGTAGTCGAGCGGCACCTGCACGGTGCCGCAGTCGGTCCGGGCGAGCAGCGCCCGGATCCTGGGCAGCTCCTCCGGCGGGATGCCCATCGCTTCGAGGGCCTCGTCCGAGTAGGCCACGCAGTCGCTCCACGTCACCGCTGGTGGCGCCGCGCTCGCCCCGGCCGGCGGGGCGAGGACGCTGAG
Source organism: Actinoplanes sp. NPDC026619 (assembly GCF_040638295.1). Lineage (NCBI taxonomy): Bacteria > Bacillati > Actinomycetota > Actinomycetes > Micromonosporales > Micromonosporaceae > Actinoplanes > Actinoplanes sp. NPDC026619. The sequence goes on along the minus strand of NZ_JBEZYA010000019.1, from coordinate 222,300 downwards.
CCCGGCCCCGGCCGCCATGACGAGCACCCCGATTCCGGCGACAATTCCTGTGCGTCGTGTCATGCAGAGATTGATACAGATGGACGCGTCACGCCGAGGTCACCAAAATCGTCCAGGTTCCTCTCAGCCTCCGGCCAGCTCAGCGGATCAGCCTCCGGCAACCTCAGCGGAAGGGGTAATCCACGTAGGCGAAGCGGGTCGCGTCCGGGGACCAGCTGTTCACGTTGATCGTGCCCTGGCCGCCGGCCGGCTCGGCCACCGTGCGGGGCCGCTCCCAGGCGTCCGGCGCGACCAGGCGCAGCTCGACCGGCCGGTCCGCCGGGTGGCCGATGGTTCCCGGCGGATAGCTCAGGTAGACCGCCTGGCTGCCGTCCGGGGCGAGGTGCGGGAACCAGTTGACCCGGTCGTCGAAGGTCAGCTGCCGCACGCCGGTGCCGTCCGGGCGGATCCGGGCGATCTGCGCGTGCCCGGCCGCCGTGCCGAACCGCTCGGTGTTGAAGTAGATCCAGTCACCGGCCGGGGCGTACTCGGGACCGTCATCGGTGCCGCCCGCCGCGGTCAGGCGGGCCGTGCCGGCGCCGTCGACGCCGATCGTCCAGAGGCTGGCGGTGGTCCACTCCTGCTGCTCGATGCCGACGTAGGCGAGGGTGGCGCCGTCCGGGCTCACCCCGTGCAGGAAGTGCAGCCGGGTGTCGTCGGAGGTGACCCGGCGCACCCCGCCACCGGCCAGCGGCGCCTGGTAGATGTGCCCGTCATTCGCGGAGACGTAGATCGTCTCGCCGTCCGGCGCCAGGACATGGTCGTTGTTGAGATCGGGAACGCCGTCGAGCCGGATCTGCCGGGGCGGCTCGGAGCCGTCGGCCGGCAGGCGCCAGAGCAGGCCGTCGCCGTTGACGATCAGGTGGCCGTCCGCGGTCCAGTTGGGCGCCTCGAACAGCACCGTCGAGCTGGTGTGCACCAGGGCGGTGACTCCGGTGGCCACGTCGTACGTGTGGATCCGGCAGATCTGACCGGCGGTGAGCCGCCGGCCGGGAGCCTGTTCAGGGGACGTCATTCGGCTACCTCTACACGTTTCTCTCGGCGTGGTGTGTCCGGCGACACACCCGGTTCTGCGGCACGATCGTGAATCGAGTCAAGAATCCTTCAGGTGTTGAGTGTTACCGTCGGCCGCCCGGATAGGCGGTTCCGTCACCGGCTGAGCGAGCGAACGGAACAGCCGACCCGATGACACTTCTGGACCGCGTGCACAGCGGCCCCTTCATCGCCTTCCCGCGATGGTGGAGCCGCCCGCCGGTGGTGGCCGGGGTCCTGGCCGGCGTGCTCAGCCTGGTGTGGGCGCTCTGGCTCGCCCACGACGCCGGTGACCTCGCCGCCCAGTACGCCTGGACCGGCTTCGTCCGCCACCACCCCGGGTCGGCCTACAACCTGTCCTGGTACGGCGGCATCCACCCGGCCAACTACAGCGTGCTCTCGCCGTACCTGATGGCCTGGATCGGCGTGCGCACCACCGGCGTGCTCGCCTGCATCGGGTGTGCCTCGCTCGGCGCGCTCGCGCTCACCCGGTTCGGCATCCGCCGCCCGATGCTGCCGTCGCTGTGGCTCGCGGTGGCGGTCTGGTCGAACCTGTCGGCCGGGCGGGTGACGTACCTGCTGGGGATGGTTTTCGCCCTGATGGTCGTTCTTCTCGCGCCGCCCGGGACCGCGCGGCAGCGGCACCGGCCGCTGATCGCGGCGGGGCTGGGCGTGGTGGCGACGCTGTGCAGCCCGGTCGCCGGCCTGTTCATCGAGGTGCTGGCGGCGGCGCTGTTCCTGGTCGGCCGGCGGCGGCGCGCCTACCTTCTCGCCGCCGGGCCGCCGGTGGTGATCTCGGCGACGTCGCTGCTCTTCCCGTTCTCCGGCGTCCAGCCGTTCCCGTGGTTCTCCGCCCTGCTCACGGTCGGCTCCGCGGCCGCCGTCGGGCTGCTGACGCCGCCGGCCTGGCGGACGGTGCGGGCCTGCGCCTGGGTGTACGCCGTCGGTGTCGCCCTGTGCTGGGCGCTGCCCACGCCGATCGGCAGCAACGTCGAACGGCTCGCGCTGCTGGCCAGCGCGGCGGTCCTGTTCTGCGCCGCGCCCCTGGCCGGGCCCCGCCGCTGGCGCACGGTCCTCACCTACGCGGTGGCCACCGGGCTCGCGGCCTGGACGCTGGTGCAGCCGGTCGCCGACCTCGTGCACAAAGAGCCGGTGCCGGCGACGGCCACCGCGGACGCCCGGCCGCTGATCGACGAGTTGGTCCGCCTGGGCGCACAGAACGGCCGGGTCGAGGTGGTGCCGCTGCGCACGCACTGGGAGGCGTCGGCCGTCGCGCCGTACGTCGGCCTGGCCCGCGGCTGGAACCGGCAGGCCGACGTCGAACGCAACCCGCTGTTCTACGACGGCACACTCACCGCGGACACGTACCGCGCCTGGCTGAACACCTGGGGCGTGGCGTACGTCGTGCTGCCCGCGATGGAACCGGACAGTTCGGGCGTCGCGGAGGCGAAGCTGATCACCGCCGGGGAGACCTGGCTTCCGCTGGTCTGGAGCGACGCCAGCTGGCGGATCTACCGGGTCGAGGAGTCGGTCCCGCTCGTCTCGGCGCCGGCGGAGGTGGTCTCCTCCGGCCCGGCCGCGCTCACCGTCCGGATGCCGCGCGCCGGCACCGCGCTGCTGCGCATCGCCTGGTCTCCGTGGCTCGCCATCGCCGACGTCGACAACGACGACGACACCAACCCGCGCGCCTGCCTGAGCCAGAGCGGCTCCTGGACCGAGCTGTTCGCCCCGGCCGCCGGCACCTACACGATCGAGGCCCGCTACACGCTCGACCGCGGCTCGCCGTGCGCGGTCGACCCGTCCGCCGAGCCACCGACCGGCCGGCACCGAGGGCTCCTCGACACCGGTCTGCGGCGCATGCTCACCGAGCGCAACCCCGGCTGAGAGTCAGCGGCTCACCTGGAACGTGGCCATCATCGCCATGTCCTCGTGCTCCAGGTTGTGGCAGTGCACCAGGTACCGCCCGGCGTGGTCGTCGAACCGGATCGCCACCTCGACCAGTTCATGCGGGCGCAGGTCGACGGTGTCCTTCCAGCCGTGGTCGCCCGGCCCCGGCGGGCCACCGTCACGGGAGATCACCTGAAAAGGCGACAGATGGATGTGTACGGGGTGATGCGTGTCGCTGCCCAGACGCCAGATCTCCACCTCGCCGAGTTTCGCGGTGGCGTCGACGCGCTGCGGGTCGAACTCGCGGCCATTGATGATCCAGCCGTCCGTCTCGTGGCCCATCCCGGTCACCTTGCCCTGGCGGAACATCCACGGCCGGGTGGTGGCGGCGGTTCGCGGGAGCGCCTCGACGGCGGCCAGCCGGGCCGGGATCGCGCTCTCGTCGGCCGCCCGATGGGTCACCGCGAACCGCATGACCGGCCCGTCACCGTTCTTCAGGACCACCTTCGTGCCGATCGGGTACGCCGTGAAATCGATGATCACGTCGTACCGTTCGGCCGGGGCGACCGCGATCGTGGTGTGCTCGACCGGCGCTTCGAGCAGGCCCTGGTCCGAGCCGATCTGGACGAGCGGGGCGGGCGGGTCGAGGCTCAGCTCGTACCGGCGCGCGTTGGAGGCGTTGAGGATCCGGAAGCGGTAGCGCACCGCGGCGACCGCCAGCTCCGGCCAGGGCGCGCCGTTGACCAGGATGACGTCGCCGGCCGCGCCCCGCATGTGCGCGGCGTCGATGCCCGGCATGCTGATCAGGTGCGGGTCCATCGCCGGATATTTGAAACTGCCGTCCGCCTCGAACGCCCGGTCGGTGATCATCAGGGGGATGTCCCGGTCACCGCGCGGCAGCGGAAGCGCCTTCTCCTCGTCGTCGCTGATCAGGAAGAAGCCGGCGAGGCCGCGCCAGACCTGCGGGCCGGTGAACCCCATCCGGTGGTCGTGGTACCAGAGGGTCGCCGCCCGCTGATCCATCGGGTAGGTGTAGTCGCGGGCGCCGGTGCTGGCGGTGCCGCCGACGGCCTGGGCGGCGTAACCGGATCCGCCGGCCGCCGGTAGCACCAGGTCGGTCGGGAAGCCGTCGCTGGCCGCCGGGGTGTGGCCGCCGTGCAGGTGCACGACGGTCGGCACGCCGAGCTGGTTGCGGTAGTGCAGGACGGTGCGGCGGCCACGCCGGGCGGCGATCGTCGGGCCGGGGAAGATCCCGTCGTAGCCCATGATCGGGGTGTGCAGGCCGGGCAGGATCTCCGCGGTCGCCTCGCGCGCGGTGAGCTCGAAGTGGTCGGTGTCGGAGGTGCTCCGCGACGGGCGTTTGACCGGCGGAATCGGCAGCCGCGCGGCGAACGGTTCGGGCCGCTTCGCGTCGGAGGTGAGCAGCTTGCCGCCGTACTCCTCGTCGCTGGTTTCCGTCCCGGTCTTGTCCTTGCCGCATCCGGCCAGTGCGGTCAGCGTCACCACGCCGGCCGCCTGAAGCAGGCGCCGCCGGCCGAGTCCACGTTGGTCAGTCATGCCGAGGACGATCTCGGCCCGGTCCGGTAGTCCGCGTCCTCCCCCTGCGGTAGATCCCGTCTACCGCAGCCGGATGACGCGCCCGCGGACCGGCCTCCGATAGCGTGCCATCCATGCCAGACCTCCGCCGGCGGGCCCGCTCCCACCCTCAGCTCACCGATGCCGGGCTGGGTCTGCTGGTGGTCACCGCGGTGCTGCTGGCCCACCGGTTCGGGCCCGCCGATCGGTATGCGCACTCGCTCGGCGTGGAGGACATGGTGATCGGAGTGCTGGCGGTCCTGCTGATCGCCGCCCGCCGCCGCTGGCCGCTGCCGGTCTTCGGCGCGGTCACGGTCGCCACCGCCGCGTTCAACCTGCACGCCGCGCTGGCCGGCCCGCTGCTCGCGGCCAGCGTGATCTGCACCTACACGGTGGCGTCGCGGACCAGCCGCACGATCGCCACCGCGGCCGGCGCCGTCACGGTCGTGACCGTCTATGTCGCGGTGGTGATCGGCGCCGGGCGCAGCTGGACCGACCCGCTGAACGCCTCGATCGTGGCCTGGGGCGTCGTCGCGGTCGCGGTCGGCGAGGCGGTGCGCAGCCGACGCGCCCAGCTGCGGGTGGTCGAGGAGCGCGCCCGGCAGGCCGAGCACGGCCTCGCCGAGGAGGCCCGCCGCCAGGTCGTCGAGGAACGGCTGCGCATCGCCCGCGACCTGCACGACGTCGTGGCGCACCACATCGCGGTGATCAACGTGCAGGTCGGGGTGGCCGGCCACCTGCTGCGCGATCAGCCCGACCGGGCCGAGGAGGCTCTGGCCCACGTCCGCCGGTCGGCGCGGACCGTGCTGTCCGAGCTCGGCACCGTCCTCGACGTGCTGCGCGGCCCCGGCGACACCGCGCCGCCGCCCGGGCTGAGCCGGTTGCCGCAGTTGCTCGACTCGCTCGCCGCCGCCGGGCTGCGCGTCGACTACCGGTCCGAGGGCGAGCCCCGGCCGCTGCCGTCGGCGGTCGACCTGGCGGCGTACCGGATCGTCCAGGAGGCGCTGACCAACGCCCACAAGCACGGGAGCGGCGATGCCGCGCGGTTGCACGTGGCGTACACGGCCGATGCTCTCGAGGTCCGGGTGGTGAACGCGGTGGGGCCGGCCGCGAGCGGGACCGGGCACGGCCTGATCGGGCTGCGTGAGCGGGTCAGCTCGGTGGGCGGCACGGTGCGCACCGGCCCGGACGCCGGCGGCACGTTCACGGTCGACGCCTGCCTGCCGTCGGTGCGGGAGCCGGCATGACGATCCGGGTGCTGCTCGCCGACGACCAGACGCTGATCCGCGCGGGCTTCCGGGTGCTGGTCGACAGCGCGCCCGACCTCGAGGTGGTCGGCGAGGCGACCACCGGCCGCGAGGCGGTGGAGCTGGCCGCCCGCACCCGCGCCGACGTGATCCTGATGGACATCCGGATGCCCGAGATGGACGGCATCGAGGCGACCCGAGCGATCACCGCCGACGAGGACCTGGCCGGCGTGCGGGTGCTGATCCTGACCACGTTCGAGCTCGACGAGAACGTGTTGCGGGCCCTCCGCGCGGGCGCCAGCGGCTTCCTCAGCAAGAGCGTCGAGCCGGCCGACCTGCAGGAGGCGATTCGCGTCGTCGCGCGCGGTGAGGCGCTGCTCTCCCCCGCGGCGGTCCGCACCCTGATCACCCGCTTCCTCGCCCAGCCGGGCCCCGGCCCGCTGCCCGCCCCCGACCGGCTCACCGCCCTGACCGACCGCGAACGCGAGATGATGGCCCTGGTAGCGGCCGGCCTGGCCAACGACGAGATCGGCGAGCGCCTCTACGTCTCGCCGCTGACGGTGAAGACCCACGTCAACCGGGCGATGATGAAACTCGGCGCCCGGGACCGCGCCCAACTGGTCGTGATCGCGTATCAGAGCGGCCTGGTCCGCCCGGGTGACTTCCCGGCCCGGTCGTAGATCTCGACCAGGCGACGCAGAAAGACCTCCGGGGTGTAGGCCTCGATCGCCGCCCGGCCCTCCCGGGTCACCCGGGCCCGCAGGTCGTCGTCGGCCAGCATGCGCAGCAGCGCGTCGGCGAAGGCGTCCGGCGCCGGCTCGCAGACGAAACGCCCGGCCCCGGCGGCGCCCGGCCGGGCGGCGAGCCCGGCATCGGCGACCACCACCGGCAGCCCGGTCGCTTCCGCCTCGGCCAGCACCAGGCTCTGGGTGTCGGTGGTGGAGGCGAACGCGAGCACGTCGGCGGTGCGATAGAAGTCGCCGACCTGGTCGTGCGGCACCGGCGGGCGCACCTGGACGTGCCCGGTCAGGCCGAGCGCGGCGATTCGGCGGTCCAGCCACCGGCGCTGCTGCCGCGCCCCGAGCAGCACCAGCCGGGCGTCCGGCCGGGCCGCACGCACCCGGGTGAACGCCTGCAACAGCAGCTCCGGGTTCTTCTCCGGGGTGGCCCGGCCGACCGAGAGCACCACGTTCCGGCCGTTACGCGCGGGCTCGCCCGCGGTGCCGGTGACCGGCGTGGGCAGCACGCAGGTCTCGGCGGCCGGCTCGAAGACCGCGAAACCCGCCGCCGTCTTGGCCGAGGGCGCGATCGCCACCGCCGCCCGCGCGAACATGCCCTTGCCGAGCTCGATCAGCCGGCGGAGGCGGACCGCGCCGGGCCGGGACAGCTCCAGGAACTCCCGCGGCGACCAGCCCAGCCCCAGGCTCAGGGCGCACCAGGCGGCGCCGACCGGGACCTCGACGAACAGATCGGCGTAGGCCAGCAGGTCGGTGTGCCAGGTCAGCACGAGCGGCACACCCCAGTCGGCGGCCGCCCGGAAACCGGTCATCCCGATCGGCCCGGTGCTGTGCACGTGGACGACGTCGGCCGGCCGGGCGGTGAACGGCAGCCCGACGCGGACCTGCCGGAACGGCACCGGCACCGAACGGACGCCGCGGCCCAGCAACGGCCCGGGGCGGTAGAGGTCGGCCTCGTGCCCGGCCTCGCGCAGCAGCCGCACGCTCAGCTCGACCGACCGGGCCACCCCGTCCGGCCGCCCGGTCTGGCTGTCGCAGAAATGCGCGACCCTCACTGTTGTTCGAGAGCGTTCGCGATCGACTCACGGGCCGCGTCCCGTAAGGCGGACACGTCCGGGAAATCGGCCGGCGCGAGCGGCGGCAGCACCTCGACCCGCGCCTGGATGTGCTCGCGCAGGATGAGCCCCTTGCGCGGCAGCGCCCGCCCGGTGCCGTGCACCGCGATCGGGAAGACCGGCACGCCGTGCCGCACCGCCAGGTCGAACGCGCCGTCCTTGAACGGCTGCAGGGCGCCGTCCGAGGTTCGCCGGCCCTCCGGGAACATCATCAAAGGCGAGCCGGCGGCGAGCAGCCGGTCGCAGCGCTCCATCATCTGCCGCACCGACGCCGCGCTGCCGCGGACCACCGGCACGTAACCGTTGAGGCGCATGTTCCAGCCGATCACCGGCACCCGGAAGATCTCCTGCTTGGAGACCCACTTGAACGGCCGGAACAGCGCGAACAGCACCAGGATGTCGATCAGCGAGGCATGGTTGGCGACCAGCACCGCGGCGCCGTGCCAGGGCAACCGGTCGCGGCCGCGGACCCGCAGCCGCCACAGCGGGTTGAGGTAGACGTAGAACGCCGCCCAGGCCGAGGAGTAGAGGTGCAGGGCGACGCGACGCCGGTCGAACGGCAGCGTCACCAGCCACACCAGCAGCGCACCGGCGAAGAACACCGGGCAGGTGACGACGATGAACGCCCAGTACGCCACCGAGAACACCCTCAGCATGGCGACTCCTAAGCTTGGACGATGAAGCTGCCGGCTTTCGGCGTGCTCGCCGCGGTTCAGATGATCGTAGCGAGCACAGTGGACGGACTGACCCGGCCCGGCTATGACCCGAACCGCAACTGGATCAGCCAGCTGTCGCTCGGGCCGGCTGGCTGGCACGGCCCGGTCAACCTCGCCACCTGCGGCCTCTGGCTGGTCCTGGCCGCCGCCGGGCTGCGCCGGCGGGCCGACCGCTGGGCGGCAGGCCTGATCCTGTGGTGCGGGCTGAGTCTCATCTCCCTGGCCGTCATCCGCACCGACGCGGGGCTGGGCTTCCCGCCGGGAGTGCCGACGGAGCACACCGCCCGCGGTCTGATCCACCAGCTGATCGCCATCACGCTGGGCGTTGCCGGGATCGGGGCGGTGGCCCGGCTCGGACCACGACGGGTGGCCTGGCCGCTCGCGGCGGTCATGACGGTGACGTTCGTGACGGCCAGCGTGCTGGTCGTGCTCGACGCCGGCGGCGTGCTGCCGGACAACCCGAGCGGGCTGCTCGAACGGGTCGCGCTGTTCGCCGGGCTGGGCTGGATCGGCCTGATCAGCGGCCGGGCCGCATGGGGTTCTTCCGGCCGCCGCCGCCCCGCAGCGTCGCCCACGGGCGGGGCTGGGCGAGGGCGTACGCCAGGCGCAGCGACGGAAACAGCAGAAGCTGGACGCGGCCGGTGAGCCAGGCCCGGGCGTACGCGTGCGGTCGCGGCCGGCCCGGATGCCGCCGATAGGTCTGCTCGGTCATCAGCACGTACGCGCGGTAGTCGCCGAACCGGTTCGCGATCCGCCGCGCCGACGTGCCCGCGCGCATCCCGGCCGCGAACACCGTCGCCGAGCCCTCGCCGTGCAGGTGGATGCCGAGGTCGATGTCCTCGTGCACGTCCGCGTCCGCGCACAGGGCCGGCCGCACCCGCCGCCACGCGGTCGCGCGGATCGCCATGTTCGCGCCGAGCAGCCAGTCGAGCGAGTCACCGCCCCACACCCGCCGGAACAGGGCGTCGCCGCCGTCGATCAGCCGGGCCAGCGCCACGTCGTAGTAGGCCACCGGCCCGGTCGCGGCCTGCACCACCGGGTCGGCGAACGTCTCCCGGACCGCACGCGACCAGCCCGGAGAGAGCCGGGTGTCGCCGTCGATCCGGCCGATCACGTCGCCGCCGGCGGCGCCGAGACCGGTGTTCCGCGCATGCTGGACGCCCTGCCGTGGCTCGTGCAGCAGCGTCACCCGGCCCGCGTATTCGCCGAGCACCGCCAGGGTGCCGTCGGTGGAGCCGTTGTCGACGACGATGACCTCGTGCACCGGCTCGTCCTGACCGAAGACCGCGTCCAGGCACGCTCGGAGGAACTGCTCCTCGTTGTAGACCGGCACCACGACGGAGATCAGCATGGCCCCCATCATCCGATGAGGACGGTCAGATCGGGAACTCGACGCTGGTGAGTTTCTCGGAGACGGCCCACAGGCGCTGCTGGACGGCCACGTCGTGCGACTCGGGGCTGGACGCCACGAGCCGCGGGTGGCCGCGGACCTCGCCCAGGCCGTCCGGCCCGTAATACTGTCCGCCCGCGACGGCGGGGTCGGTGGCGGCCCGCAGGGTGGGCAGCGCGCCCATCGCCGGGCTCTGGGTGATCAGCGGCCCGAGCCAGGTCAGCGGCAGCCGGAGAAACGCCGGCGAGTTGCGGGCGAGCTCGGTGTTGGACACGCCGGGATGGGCGGCCACGGCGGCGGTCGTGCCGAGCGCCGCGAGCCGCCGCTGCAACTCGTAGGTGAACATGAGGTTGGCCAGCTTGGCCTGCCCGTAGGCGGCGGCCCGCCCGTACGACCTCTCCCACTGCAGGTCGTCGAAGTGAATCGCGGCCCGGATGCGGTGGCCGACGCTGCTGACCGTCACCACCCGCGAGCCGGCCACCGGCAGGAGCCGGTCGAGCAGCAGCCCGGTGAGCGCGAAGTGCCCGAGGTGGTTGGTGCCGAACTGCATCTCGAAGCCGTCGCGGGTGGTCTGCTTCGGCGTATACATCACCCCGGCGTTGTTGATCAGCAGGTCGATCCGCTCGTGGGCGGCGCGCAGGCCGGCCGCCGCGTCGCGGACCGACTCCAGCGAGGTCAGGTCGAGCTCCTGCACGGTCACGTCGCCGGTGATCCGGGCGGCGGCCCGCTTGCCCTTCTCGATGTCGCGCACGGCCAGCACCACGGTGGCCCCGTGCCCGGCCAGCGCCCGGGCCGTCTCGAAGCCGAGGCCGGTGTTGGCGCCGGTCACGATCGCCACCCGCCCCCGCTGGTCGGGGATGTTCGTCTCGGTCCACTTCTCGCTCATGTCGTCCTCCTAAAGAACCGCCGGTCTCTTATGAGAACACGTTAAGAGACCGGCGGTCTGATGTCAAGAGACCGGCGGTCTGTAAGATAGGCTGACGACCATGACGTTCCAGCGAGCTCGCAGCGACGAGCAGCGCGAGGTCCGGCGCCGGGCGATCCTGGAGACGGCGGCGGCGATGCTCGCCGAGATGCCGGTGGCCGACCTGAGCCTCAACGAGCTGAGCCGGCGCGTCGGCCTGGCCAAGTCCAACGTGCTGCGCTATTTCGAGTCCCGCGAGGCGGTGCTGCTCGAACTGCTGGACGACTTCCTGCAGAAATGGCTGGCCGAGCTGCCCGGCGAGCTGGCCGCCGGCATCGACGCCGGGCGGCCCGCGGCGCAGCGGGCGGAACAGCTGGCCGACGTCCTCAGCCGGTCACTGGCCGGCCGCGTGGTGCTGTGCGACCTGTTCGGCGCGCAGGGCGGCGTCCTGGAGCACAACGTCTCGGCCGAGGTCGTCCGGCGCCACAAGCGCGCCTCCCATGACAGCCTCGCGCGCATGGTCGACCTCCTCCGACGCCACCTGCCGGAGCTGGGCGACGGCACCCAGACGACCTGCTTGCAGGCCTTGATCATGGCGGGCGCGTTGTCGACCTACTGCTCGCCGTCGGCGAGCGTGCTCGCGGTCTACCAGGCCGAACCCGAGCTGGCCCTGCTCCACACCGACCTGCGCACCGCACTGCGGCTCGGCATCGTCACCGGGATCCTGGGCACGCTGCCACGCTGAGGACAGGAAAATCGAATTCGGTGCATCTGCCGGCCGGGCCCGCGACGAAGAACGGTAAGAACCCGTGCGGGAAGGAGGTCGATGGACTCCGACGACGAGCTCGCCGAACGGCTGCGCGACGGCGACGAGAAGGCCCTTCGGCTGGCGTACGACCGGCACGGCGCCGCGGTGCTCTACCTCGCTCAGCGCCTGCTGGGCAGCCGGGCCGACGCCGAGGACGTCACCCAGCTGACGTTCGTCGCGGCGTGGACCGGGCGCGACGGCTACGACCCGCAGCGCGGCACCATGCTCGGCTGGCTGCTCGGCATCGCGAAGCGCAAGGCCGTCGACCGGCTGCGGTCGGCCGCCCGCGACGCGCGGGTGGCCGCGACCGTGCGCGCCCAGGTGCCCGCTCCGGACGAGACCGAGCGGCCCGACCGGATCATCGACCGGCTGGTCGTCGCCGACGAGCTGAGCCGCCTGCCCGCCGAGCAGCGGCGCACGCTGGAGCTGGCATTCTTCGACGATCTCACCCATCCACAGATAGCGGCCGTCACCGGGCTGCCGCTCGGCACGGTCAAGAGCCATATCCGCCGCGGGATGGCTGGTCTGCGACGTCGTTGGGAGGTGGACGGTGCGGCATTTGGATCCCGATCGACTGGTGCTTCTCGCGCTCTCTGAACTGCCGGACCCGGGCGAGGCCGACCACCTGGCGGACTGCACCGGCTGCCGGCACGACCTCGAGTCGCTGCGGCACGTCGCCGAGCTCGGCGCGCAGGGCCAGGACCTCGGCCGCCTGCCCGCCCCGCCCGAGCGGATCTGGCAGGGCATCGAGGCCGGCATCGCCCCGGCCACGGCCGCGCCCGCCGCGGTCAGCCGGCCACGACCGCGCCGGCTGGGTCGACTGGTCGCGGTGGCGGCCGCGGTGGTGCTGGCGGTGGGCGGCGCGGTGGTGATCGACCGGCTCGTGCAGCGCGCCCAGGCCGAGGCAGTGACCGCGCGGGCCACGCTCAAACCCCTGGCCACGGTGCCCGCCGATGCGACCGGCACGGTGCGAGTGCTGGCCGACGGGCAGATGCTGATCGCCGTACACAATCTGCCGTTGACCGCCGGTTTTCATGAGGTTTGGCTGATCGACCCGGACCATCCGGCGAAGATGATCGCGATCGGCAATCTGGCCGACAAGCCGGACGCGACGCTGCCGGTGCCGCCGGGCATCGACATGAACACCTACCGGCTGGTGGACATCAGCGACGAACCGCACGACGGCGACGCCGCCCACTCCGGCCACAGCCTGCTGCGCGGAACCTTGACGTCCTGAGTGCATCTATCGGGGCCGATCCGGTCGAAGTACGGGGTGGTGGCACCGACGCCACCATCACGTACCCGAAAGGACGGACAACGATGAGGTTCCTCCGAACCGCCGCCGTCGCGACCGCCGCAGTGGTGGTCTCCACACTGGCCCCGGCGCCCGCCGACGCGCACACCAAGGGGCTCGGCACCCGGTCGCTGGCCTCGGTGCTGACCGCCCACGGCAGCGGCTTCGACCGCAACGGCCGCGACTACGACATCCTGACCGCCGCGGTGCTCGCCGTACTCAAGGCCAAGCCGGCCAGCCCGGTGGGTGTTCTCACCGACGGCAAGACGGCGCTGACCGCCTTCCTGCCGACCGACCGCGCGTTCGAGACGCTGGTCGCCGACCTTCAGCACACCCGGCGGCTGCCGAGTGAAAAGGCCGCCTTCACCGCGGTGGCCGGGCTCGGCATCGACACCGTCGAGTCGGTCCTGCTCTACCACGTCGTGCCGGGCGCCACCGTGACCCGCACGGCCGCGCTCAAGTCGGACAACGCCCGCCTCACCACCGCCACCGGGGCGAAGATCAAGGTGGATGTGTACGGCTTCGGCCACCGCCGGATCCGGCTGATCGACGCCGACACCAGCGACCGCAACCCGCGCGTCGTCGTCTTCAACATCAACAAGGGCAACCGGCAGATCGCGCACGGCATCGACCGCGTGCTGCGCCCGATCGACCTGCCCTGACCCCGGGCCGGCGCACCGTTCAGCGGGCGGTGCGCCGGATCTGGGCCGTGCACGTGCTGGACAGGCTCGGCCACGACATCCCGAGCGTCTGATCCGCCGCGGTGGTCAGCGGGGTGCCCTGGACCGCTACGGCGTGGAAGAAGTTGAGCGCCTTGGCCCGGCCGGCCTGCTGCATGAGGCAGGAGACGCCGAGATAGGCGGCGCCGTAACGGCCGTTGGCGTCGGTCAGCGACGCCTTCTTCCCCGGCCGGCCCACCCGCAGGTCGCCGTTCCACCTGCCGCGCACGAACGACACCGTCACCGACCGGCTGCTGTATTGGGCGAACGGCCGGCCCTCGGCGGCCACGTAGTCGGCCATGCCCTCGACCAGCCACCAGGCATCCGCGTATTTCACCTCGGTGCTCTGGCCGGCCAGCGTGGACACGTGCCCCAGCTCGTGCCGGAGCAGCTCGGGCAGGAACGACGGGGTGGCCTCGGACGCCTGGAGGACCACCGACTCCCGCTGCGGCTCCGCGTAGCCGGCCACCCAGTCACCCTCCTCGCTGTACGGCCACTTGCCCCATTCCTTGGCGCCGGCCAGGTAGACGACGTACTTGCTGGGTTTCGTGGTCTGCGCATACTGGTCCGCGACCCGCGCCGCCTTCTCGGCCTCGGCCAGCACCGCGCTCAGCCGCCCGGCATTGGCGGCCGACCCGGCGACGATCACCCGGGAGCCGACCTTGGCCTGCAGCACCGACTGCGCCCAGGGCGGCGACGCCTGGCCGCCGGTGTACTCCCACAGCTCGGTGATCCGCGGCCGCGCCTCGTCGGCGAGGTCCCACATCGTGTGCAGGGTGATCGTGCTGGGGGTGGCGCAGCCGGCCACGAAGCAGTACTTGACGTCGATGTTGGACTGCCAGCGGGTCTCCGAGTACGGCGTCCAATAGTCGATCTTGGGCGCCCACTGCACCACGCCCATCGCCCGCAGCGAGGTGAAGCTGTGCGCCAGCCAGGTCTGGCCCAGCTTGTAGGCCGGCGCCGCGTAACTCACGAACGTCGCCCGGTCGCCGGCCAGCAGCGCGGTCGACTGGGCGGCCACGGCGCCGCTGATCACCTTGCCGATCCGCGCGGTCTTCGCGTCCCGGGCCTGAAGGCTGGCCTCGGCCGACGCGAGCGCGGCCGACTTGGTGTAGCCGTAGGTCGGCAGGGCGTCGAGCTCGCGCCGCAGTTGCCGGCGCTCCCAGAGACCGAGGCCGACCAGCGCCACCAGGGAGAGCGCCACGACTCCGGCGCAGATCGCGAGCGCCCGCTTCCAGGTCAGGCCCCGCTTGCGCGCCGGCTCGGGCTCCTCCACCGACGGCGAGAACGGCTGGGACGGACGCAGATCGTCGGACACCCGCGCACGATACAGCGGGCACGGTCTATGAATCTGCCCCGTTGCGGCGGCGGTAGGCACGGGTCTTGTTGCGGTTGCCGCACGCCTCCATCGAGCACCAGCGGCCGCCGCCGTTGCGCGAGGTGTCGTAGAAGGCCCAGCGGCAGTCCGCCGCGGAGCACAACTTCAGGCGGTTCCAGCCGCCGCCGGCCACATGCTGACCGATCCCGGCGCGCACGGCGCCGACCCCGCCGACGCGTTCGACGTGGTGGTGCCGGACATGCCGGGTTTCGGATACTCGGATCGCCCGAGCGCCGCACCGCTCGACTCGATGGCCGTCGCCGGACTCTGGGCCGAGCTGATGCGCGATCTCGGCTATCCGCGGTTCGGCGCCGCCGGTGGCGACATCGGCAGCTCGGTGAGCCGCTTCCTGGCCCTCGATCACCCCGACCAGGTGGTCGCGGTGCACCGCACCGATTCCGGCCCGCCGGTCGTCGCCGGCGACCCGGCCGGCCTCACCCCCGCCGAACAGACCTGGCGGGCGGGCTGGGCGGGCTGGCGCTTCAGCGAGGGCGCCTACGCGGCGATGCACCGCACGCGGCCGCAGACGGCGGCGTTCGGGCTGACCGACTCGCCGGTCGGGCTGGCCGCCTGGATCGTCGAGAAGATGCGGGCGTGGAGTGACTGCGACGGCGACATTGAGCGCAGCTTCACCAAGGACGAGATCCTCACCAACGTCATGATCTACTGGCTGACCGGGACGATCGGCTCCTCGATGCGGATGTACGGCGCGGAGGCCGCGATCCCGCCCGGCCAACTGACCCGGCGGGTCGAGACGTCGTCCGGCTACTCGCTGTTCCCGGGCGATTTCCTGCCGCCGCCGCGGGCCTGGCTCGAGCGCACGTCGAACGTCGCCCGCGTCACCGAGCACGGGCAGGGTGGCCATTTCGCGCCGTTCGAGGAGCCCGAGTTGTACGCGGCGGAATTGCGCGAGTTCTTCCGCCCATATCGCCTCGCGGCACCCCCGAAGTAGGCTCCCGACCGGGGGTGACACCAGCCGTGGACGTCCGACGCACCTGGCAGCCGCCCCGGCCGGCGGGCCGGGGCCGCGCCGACCACACCGCGATCGTGGGCTGCGACCTGATCGTGGACGGGGCCGCCGTGGAGAGCCCCGGCCCGGCCGCCGATCTGGCCGGGCTGCACGAGCGGGCCCGGGCGCAGGACGGCGCCTTCGTCTGGCTCGGCCTGCACGAGCCCACCGCGGCCGCGCTCGCCCGGGTCGCCGAGGTGTTCGGCCTGCACCCGCTGGCGATCGAGGACATCCTGCACCGCGAGCAACGGGTCAAGATCGAACGCTACGAGGACGTGGCGTTCCTGGTCGTCCGCGCCGCGCAGTACGTCGAGCACGAGCGGCTCACCTCGACCAGTGAGATCGTCAGCACCGGTTTCGTCCGCATCTTCGTCGGCCCCGACTTCGTCATCACCGTGCGCCAGGGCACCGTCATGGAGCTCGGCTCGCTGCGCGCCGACCTGAGTTCCGACCCGGAAGCGCTGGTCAACGGGCCGTGGGCGGTGGTGCACGCGATCCTGGACCGGCTCGTCGACGGCTACGTCGACATCGCCGCCGCGATGCAGACCGACCTCGACGGAATCGAGGCGGCCGTGTTCGCCGCCGAGGCGCCGGTCACGGTCGAGCAGATCTACCAGCTCAAACGCCAGCTGATGAAGTTCAAGGCGGCGGTGCTCCCGCTCCACCGCCCGCTGGCCGCGCTGGCCGGCAAGCAGTTCGCCGACCTGCCCAAGGAGATCCGCCGCTATTTCCGCGACGCCGCCGACCACCATGCGGCCGCGGTGGAGCAGGTCGTCGCGTTCGACGACGTGCTCAACACCCTGCTGCAGGCCCGCCTCACCCAGCTGACCGTGGAGCAGAACGACGACCTGCGCAAGATCGCCTCCTGGGCCGCCATCGCCGCGCTGCCGACCGCGATCGCCGGGATCTACGGCATGAACTTCACCCACATGCCCGAGCTGGAATGGCGCTACGGCTACCCCGCCATCATGTTGTTCATGCTGGTCAGCGCGGCCGTTCTCTACTGGACGCTGCGCCGCGCCGGCTGGCTATGAGGCATCGACGCCTCCGGTGAAGCGGAGGATGGCCTTCGCCAGCTCTTCGGGGGCCTCCATCGCGGCGTAGTGGCCCACGCCGTCGAGGGACACGGCGTCGATCTCGCCCGGCACGGCCTGGGACATGGTGCCGGACGTGAAGGGGCCGCCGCCGGCGCCGACCGCGAGCACCGGCGCCCGCAGGCCCCCGGTCTCGGCGAGGGCCCTGAGCTCGGCGCCCTCCCGCAGCATCGACCGGTACAGACCGATCGCACCGCGCCAGCCGTCAGGGCGCGCGTAGGTGCGGGCGAACTCCTCGATGTCGGTGCCGGCGATCGCGCCCGGGACCGCGGTCATCGCCGGGAAGGCGTACTGACCGAGGAATTCGCGTTCGCGGCCGGCGAGCAGCATCTCGGGGATGCCGGGCGCGGCGAGCACGCCGATGTGCCAGGCTCCGCCGTGGGTGACGTCGGCGAGCCCTTCCAGGCCGAACCCGGCCAGGCCCATCTCGATGGCGGTCAGGCTCAGCACGTCACCCGGGTGGGTCGCGGCCAGCCGGAAGACGGTTCCGCCGCTGATGTCCTGGCCGGTCAGGTGCACGGGGCCGGCATCGAGGTGCTCGATCAACCCGTGCAGGTCCTCGGCCGAGGTGGCGCTGTCGTACTCCCCCGCGGTGTGGTCCGAGTCGCCGAAACCACGCAGGTCGACCGCGAAGACGCGGTGATGGGTCGCGAGCAGCGGGATGAGCTTGTGGAAGGCCCACCAGCTCTCCGGGAACCCGTGGACCAGAAGAATCGGGGACCCGCTGACCCCCGCGGCGACATAGTGCAGAGCCGTGCCGTTGACCTCGGCGTGGTGATGGGTGACCCCGGCAATCGTGCGGCCCCGTGGCGTGACGGTCATTTTCTGCTCCTCAATTCGACAGCCTAGCTGTCGAATAATAGACAGCCCGGCTGTCGTTTGTCCAGGGTGCCGTAGCCTTCTCGCATGTCTCGGTCCGGCGCTGATCTCGCGCTACTGCTGCTGGGGGGTTTCCGCACACTCGTGGACGCCGCGACCGCCGAACTGGCCCGGCGTGGCCACGAGGATGTGCGCCCCGTCCACGACTTCGCCATCCGGGCCATCGCGGCGGGCGCGGACACTGCTTCGGAGCTGGGCCGCCGCCTGTCGATCACCAAGCAGTCGGCCGCGAAGACCATCAGCGTGCTGCAGGAACGCGGCTACGTGGCGCGCGACACCGACCCGCTCGACGCCCGGCGCAAACGCCTGCAGGTCACCCCGCGCGGCCACGACATGCTGCGCCACGGCGAGGCGGTCTTCGACGAGCTGCGCGAGCGATGGGCCGAGCGGATCGGCATCGCCGAGCTCGAAAGCTTCGAGACCCAGCTGGCGGCGATGGTGGGCGCGCAGCCGGTGCGCTTCGACACGCCCGGCTGGTTCACCCAGGACCTCGGCGAGCCGGCCTGAGAAGGTGACCAGCGATGTGACTCAGTGCGGCCCGGGCGGTGGCAACGGGTTCGTTGTGGGTGAAGCCGTGGTCGGTGCCCGGGAACCGGACGTGGGTGACCGCGACGCCGGCCGCCGCCAGCCGCTCGGCGAAGCGATCCGCCTCGGCCGCCACCGTGTCCAGCTCGCCGATCATGATCAGGGTGGGCGGGAAGCCGGCGAGGTCGTCGTCGAGGACCGGTGAGGCGAGCGTCTCGGAGCGGCGGGTGGCGGGTGGCGGGTGGCGGGCGGCGGGCGGCGGGCGGCGGGCGGCGGGCGGCGGGTCAGAGCTTGCCGTCGGTGCGTGCGCGGATCAGGCGGACCAGGCGGACTGTGGTGTTGCGGTCCTTCTTGCTCGTCGGGTCGGTGACGACCTGGACGTAACAGACCCGGTTGGCGATCACGAAGGTGCCGGTGTTGTCGCTGGTGAACCGGATGCCGTCCGGGCCGGCCTCGGCCGGGCCGCCGCCGGGCAACTGCTCGTAGTCCGGCAGCTTGCCGTTCGGGGCGGTGCCCGCGGTGCCGATGCTCACGGTCACCGAGTGGTAGTTGTCCTCGTTCTCCCACCCGCAGACGCTCTCGCCGACGCCGTCGGCCGGCTTGCCGCCACCGTTGGGGCCGATGATCGCCTCGACCTCGTCCTGCTTCAGCAGCGTGCACGAGTCGACGGCGGGCTTCTTGGCCTTCGCCTTCGCCGCCGCGGTCTTGCCGGTAGCCGCGGGGGCGCCGCCGGCCGTGTCAGTCGTGCCGGCCGAACAGGCGGCGGCGGTGCCGAGCAGGGAAAGGGCGGCGACGCCGGCCAGGATGCGGTGACGAGTTGATCTCACTTGGCGATCATCGCAGGCTGACTGCAGGATGCATCACCCGTTCGTGCCAGCCACCCGGACTGATCGTCGGCGGCCGGCGGAAGCGGGGCAGCGATCGGTCGACGCGGATGGCTACCATCGGCGGCGAACTACGGGGGATCATGAACGACCTAGATGACACGCGACATATCCGCCTGCCGCGAAAACCGGTGTTTGTGGACTGGCGGGGCGCGCGCCGGCGCGCGGTCGTCGCCGCCGGGATCGCCGCCGGGGTGGCGCTGAGCGGCTGGCTCACCCTGATCGTGGCCAGCTTCGTCACGGCGATCATCACCGGTCCGTCGCTGCCGGGCAGCGGCTGACCGGGTGCCCCGGCATCGCCACGGCGGGCGCATCCGCGCCCACTGGAGCATCTTCGTGCTGGCCGTCGCCGCCCTGTTCGCCACGCTGGTGCTGGACGACTTCGCCCGGAACACCGGTGGCGGCACGGTCCCGCCCGGCGAGACCGAGATCGTCGACCACGGGTCGGCCGTGTCCGGTCCGATCATCCACGTCGAGGGCGACCGGGTGGTGGCCGAGCGCCTGCCCCGCCGCACCGTGGCGCTGACCTTCGACGACGGCCCCGATCCGGTCTGGACCCCGAAGATCCTGGACGCGCTGCGCCGGCATCATGCCACCGCCACGTTCTTCGTCGTCGGAGCGCAGGTCAACAACTACCCCGATCTGGTACGCCGGATCGTCGCCGACGGACATCAACTCGGCCTGCACTCGTTCACCCACCGGGATCTCGCGACCATGTCCGAGGCGCGCCAGCGGGTCGAGTTCGAGCTGACCCGCAACGCGGTCGCGCACGCCACCGGCCTGGACGTCAAGCTGTTCCGGCCGCCGTTCCTGGCCTCGCCGGCCAAGGTGGACGCGGAAGCGCTCGCGCTGATCACCGACGCCGGCCGCAGCGGCTACACGACCGTCCTGGCCGACCGGGACACCGGCGACTGGCGGCGGCCCGGCGTGAAGGTGATCGCCGACGCCGCGATGCCTGGCGGCTCGGCGGGCGCCGTCGTCCTGATGCACGACGGCGGCGGGGACCGCTCGCAGACGGTCCAGGCGCTCGACCGGATCCTGCCCGCGCTGGCCGCGGAGGGCCGGCGGACGGTCGGCGTCTCCGCCGTGCCGCCAGCCTCGGCATCATCGTGGTCGCGGGTGCGGGGCGGCGCGTTCGCGGTCGCGCAGCGCGGCGCCGGCTGGACCCACGCCGGCCTGTTCGGGCTGATGATCTTCGCTACCGCGCTGGCCGGCACCAGGATGGCGATCCAGGCCTACTGCGCGTGGCGGCACGCCCGCCGGCGGCGGCGACATCCGCTTGCGGCGTACGAGACGCCGGTCTCGGTGATCGTCCCGGCGTACAACGAGGCGGCCAACATCGTCTCCACCGTCCGGTCTCTGCTGGCGAGCGAGCACGCCGAGCTGGAGATCATCGTGGTCGACGACGGCTCGACCGACGACACCGCCGACCTGGTCGAGGCACTAGCGCACCCGGACGTGCGGGTGCTGCGGCGGCGCAACGGCGGCAAGGCGGCGGCGCTGCGCACCGGGGTCGCGGCCGCCCGGCACGACGTGCTGGTGCTGATCGACGGCGACACGATCGTCGAGCCCGACACGATCGGGATGCTGGTCCGCCCGTTCGCCGACCCCGGGGTGGGCGCGGTCGCCGGCAACGCCAAGGTGGCCAACCGGCGCGGCGTGATCGGCCGCTGGCAGCACCTGGAGTACGTGGTCGCGTTCAACCTCGACCGGCGCGTGTTCGAGATGGGCCGCTGCATGACGACCGTGCCGGGGGCGCTCGGCGGGTTCCGGCGGGCCGCGCTGGAGGCGGCCGGCGGCGTCCGCAGCGACACCCTCGCCGAGGACACCGACCTCACGATGGCCGTCGTCCGGGCCGGCTGGCGGGTGGTCTACGAGGACATGGCGTGCGCCTGGACCGAGGCGCCGGCCACCTGGGGCCGGTTGTGGCGGCAGCGCTACCGGTGGTGCTACGGGACCATGCAGGCGATGTGGAAACACCGGTCGGCCCTGCTCGAGCGCGGTCCGGCCGGCCGCTTCGGGCGCCGCGGGCTCGGCTACGTGGCGGCGTTCCAGATCCTGCAGCCGCTGCTCGGCCCGATCGTCGACGTCTACCTGGTCTACTCGCTGCTGTTCCGGCCGCTCGGCCTGGCCACGGT
This sequence comes from Actinoplanes sp. NPDC026619, assembly GCF_040638295.1. Lineage (NCBI taxonomy): Bacteria > Bacillati > Actinomycetota > Actinomycetes > Micromonosporales > Micromonosporaceae > Actinoplanes > Actinoplanes sp. NPDC026619. The sequence continues at coordinate 200,930 of NZ_JBEZYA010000019.1, read as the reverse complement.
GCTCTGGCTGGGCCTGCACGTCGCGCAGTTCGCCGTCGCGGCCTACGCGTTCCGCCTCGACAAGGAGCCCGCCGGGCCACTCTGGTCGTTGCCGTTGCAGCAGGTCGGCTACCGCCAGCTGATCTACCTGGTCACCATCCAGTCGGCGGTGACCGCGCTGCTCGGCGGCGGGCTGCGCTGGCACGCCTCGACCCGCACCGGACACGCCGCCGCGCTCGACCCGGCCGCGGCCGCCGGCGACTCGAAAGCGGCCGGCACCCAGCGCCTGGTGCGCCGCATCCGGCTCGGCCTCTACCGCGATCCCCGGTGGGCCCGCTGGACCGTACGCGCCGGATTGGCTCTGATCCTGATCAGCGGAGGCCTTTGGGCCGGCGGCACGCTGGTCGCCGATCGCTACGCCAACGCGGTGTCCCGCGACGACCTGCTCGGCGACGCCGCCGCCTACCACCGGTCGCCGGACACCTGGAGCCTCGACCGGGCGCTCAACATCCTGCTGATCGGCGTGGACTGGAGGGAGGGCCAGACCGGAATGATCCGCTCGGACACCGTGATGGTCCTGCACGTGCCGAGGTCGAAGGATCGCGCCTACCTGTTCTCGCTCCCCCGGGACACCATCGTCGACATCCCGCCGCTGGCCGCGACCGGTTTCCGCGGCGGCCGGGACCGGCTCAACAGCTCCTTCGCGTACGGGGCGGGAATCGAGCAGGACCGGGCGCGCGGCGGCCGGCTGCTCGCCGCGACCGTCACCGGCCTCACCGGCCTGCCCGGTCTCGACGCCGCCGTCCTGATCGACTTCTACGGCTTCTCCGACGTGGTCCAGACCCTCGGCGGCATGAACGTCTGCGTCGACGCCAAGGTCACCTCGATCCACACCAAGCGCGTCTTCGCGCCGGGCTGCCGCCGGATGAGCGGCGCCGAGGCCATCGACTACCTGCGCCAGCGCAAGACGGTGGCCGGCAGCGATTACGGCCGACAGCACCACCAGCAGCAGTTCATCACGTCGATCGCGGTCGAGGCGAAGCGGCAGAACCTGGCCACCAACCCGATCAAGCTGGACACCCTGCTCCGCGCGGCCGGCCACGCGATGACCGTGACGACCGGCCCGGTCGAGCCGCTCGACCTGGCCCTGGCACTGCGCGGCATCAACCCCGACCGCCTCACCATGCTGCAGACCCCCGGCCACGGCCGGCACGACGCCGCCGACAACTATCTCGGCGAGGTCCTCGACCCGGCCGCCTACGAGATGTTCCGGGCGGTACGCGAGGAGAAGCTCCCCGAGTTCGTCGCGGCCCACCCCGGCCTGGCCGGCAAATCACTCGGCTAGCGCCGCGCCGCAAGTTCCGGCCTCGCTCGAGAAGTTCGGGTGGGGCCGGATCCGTTGGGCGTGGCTGTGAGCGGGCAGGACAGCGCATACCTTTGCCAAGATCGAAGAGTTGACATGTTTCGATGTGACATCTAGTTTTCGAGAACATAACCAGCGTTACCGAAACTTCCGGGACGGGAGGTCGAGCATGACCTTGCTCAGAACGACCCGCCCGGAGGCCGGAGCGCCGGCCGCACCGCTCGTCGCGCGCCGGCGTACGTGGCGGGACGCGGCGCGGCGGGACTGGCAGCTCTACTCCCTCGCCGTACTGCCGCTGCTGTTCTTTGTGGTCTTTCGTTATCTGCCGATGCTCGGCAACGTGATCGCCTTCCGGCGGTACTCCCCCGGCGGTCAGCTCTTCGGCGAGTACTGGGTCGGGCTGCGCTACTTCAAGATGTTTCTCGAGGACCCGTCGTTCTGGCAGGTCTTCACGAACACTTTGATCATCGGCGGGCTGACGCTGCTGTTCTGTTTCCCGCTGCCGATCGTGCTCGCGCTGCTGCTCAACGAGGTGCGTACCCGCTGGCTCAAGGGCTTCGTGCAGACGATCTCCTACCTGCCGCACTTCCTGTCGATCGTGGTGGTGGCCGGCGTCGTCCTGCAGACCGTCTCGGTGGACGGGGTGGTCAACCAGGGGCTGCACGCGGTGGGGCACGACACGATCGCGTTCATCCAGGAACCCGGCTGGTTCCGCACCATCTACGTCTCGTCGGAGGTGTGGCAGACGGTCGGCTGGGGGACGATCCTCTATCTGGCCGCGCTCACCACGATCGACGACGACCTTTACCTGGCCGCCCGGGTGGACGGCGCGAACCGGTGGCGGCAGACCTGGCACGTGACGCTGCCCGGCATCCGGCCGACGATGATGACGCTGCTGGTGCTCAACATCGGCACGTTCCTGGCGGTCGGTTTCGAGAAGATCCTGCTGCTGGCCAACCCGCTGACCTACCCGACCGCGGACGTCATCTCGACCTACCTCTACCGGGTCGGCATCGTCTCCGGAAGCTTCAGCTACGCCGCCGCGATCGGCCTGTTCGAATCGGTGATCGGGCTGGCCATGGTGCTCGGTGCGAACCGGCTCTCCCGCCGCCTGGTCGGAGCGAGCCTGTGGTGACGGTGAAGCAGACCCGCGGCTACCGCGGCTTCCAGGCGGTCAACGCGGTCGCTCTCACCGTCGTCGTGGTGGTGACCCTCTACCCGTTCGTCAACATCATCGCCCGCTCGTTCAGCGGCGAGCGGGAGATCCGGTCGGGTCAGGTCAACCTGATCCCCAAAGGCTTCAACGTCGAGACGTACCGGCACGTCATGTCCGACTCGATGTTCTGGACGAACTATCGCAACACCGTGGTCTACACGGTCGTCGCGACGGCCATCTCGATCGTCCTGACGACCTGTTACGCGTACGTCCTGTCGAAAAGGCAGTTGAAAGGTCGTGGCCTGCTCGTCGGCATCGCGGTCTTCACGATGTTCTTCAACGGCGGCCTGATCCCCAACTACGTGCTGGTCAGCTCGCTCGGGCTGCGCAACACGCTGTGGGCGATCGTGCTGCCGAATGCGATCAACGTCTTCAACCTGCTGGTGATGAAGGCGTTCTTCGAGAGCCTGCCGGTGGAGCTGGAGGAGGCGGCCGCGGTCGACGGGACGTCGCAGTACGGCACGCTGTGGCGGATCGTGCTGCCGCTGTCCAAAGCGATCCTGGCCACGATGCTGCTGTTCTACGCGGTGTCGTTCTGGAACTCGTGGTTCTCCGGCTTCCTCTACATGGACCAGCAGAACCTCTTCCCGGTCACCGTCTACTTACGCAACCTCATCGCCGGCGCCACCGCCGGCGCCGACCAGACCGCGTCCAGCGAATCCGCGTTGCAGATCGCGGCCAGCATCCAGGCCGTCACCATCGTGCTCACCATGCTTCCGATCATGCTCGTCTATCCGTTCATCCAGCGCTATTTCGTCTCCGGCGTGATGCTCGGCGCCGTCAAGGGGTAGCGCCGTCCTCATTGGAGTCTCCCCATGGTTCAGATATCCCGACGGCAGCTTCTGGCCGCGGCCGGCGCCGCGGCGGCCGTCTCGCTCGCCGGTTGCGACAGCGGCGACGGCTCCGACTCGACCGACGTGAACGACAAGAAGGCCGGCTCGATGGACGGCTTCAAGGTCGGCGACCAGTTCAAGGCGACCGAGCCGCTCAAGTTCTCGGTCATGATGCTCAGCAACCAGAACTATCCGTTCAAGGCGGACTGGCCGATGCTGACCGAGCTCACCAAGCGCACCAACATCTCGTTCGAGCCGACCACCGTTCCGGGCAGCGACTACAACCAGAAGGTCAGCGTGGTGGTGAGCGCGGGCAACGCGCCGCAGATCATCCCGAAGACCTACCACCCGGCCGAGGAGGCGTTCATCGCCGGCGGCGCCATCCTGCCGGTGAGCGATTACGTCCACCTCATGCCGCACTTCACCGAGAAGGTGCAGCGCTGGAACCTGCAGGGCAACCTCGACGCGATCAGCCAGCAGGACGGAAAGTACTACCTGCTGCCCGGTCTGCACGAGGCGGTGTGGCAGGACTACTCGCTGGGCATGCGCGCCGACATCCTGGAGAAGCACAGCCTCGCGGTGCCGACCACCTGGGACGAGGTGACCACCACCCTGCGCGCACTGAAGCAGGCCTACCCGGACCGCTATCCGTTCTCCGACCGGTGGAGCACGCAAACCCCGGGCCCGGGCGCCAACAACCTGCTCGGTCTCCTCGCCGCGTCCTACGGCACGTACGCCGGCTGGACCTACCAGAACGCCTACTGGGACGGCACCGCCGGGAAGTTCGTCCTCACCGGCGCGATGGAGCAGTACCGCCAGGTCGTGCAATATCTCGCCACCCTGGTCAGCGAGAAGCTGATGGACCCGGAGAGCTTCACCCAGACCGACGACGCGGCCCGGCAGAAGTTCGCCTCCAGCAAGTCGTTCGTGATCAGCGTCAACGCGCAGACCCTGGTCAACGAGGCTCGCAAGGACATCGACAAGGTGCCGGGCGGCAAGGTCGTGAAGATCCCGCTGCCGACCGGCCCGATGGGCGCCACCCTCTCCGGCGACTCGCGCCTGGAAAACGGCATCATGCTTGGCAAGAAGGCCCTCGAGAGCAAGAACTTCGTCGCGATGCTCCAGTTCATCGACTGGCTGTGGTACTCGGACGACGGCCTGATGTTCAGCAAGTGGGGCATCCAGGGCGACACCTACACCGGCAGCGTGGACGACGGCTCGTTCAAGCTCAACCCGCAGATCAAGTGGGCCGGCCTCAACCCGCAGGCGCCCAAGAACCTGCAGGTCGACTACGGATACTTCAACGGCGTCTTCGCGTACGGCGGAAGCACCAAGATCCTGAACTCGCAGTTCTCCGACGAGGAGAAGGCGTTCCAGGCCGAGATGAACAAGCGCAAGACCCGTGACGTGGGCCCGCCGCACCCGTTCAGCCCGGACGAGCGCGAGCAGGCCGGTCTCTGGGAGGCCGCCATCGCCGACCACGTCAACCAGTCGACGCTGGCGTTCATCCTGGGCAAGCGGCCGCTGAGCGAGTGGGACAAGTACGTCTCCGAGCTGAGCGCCAAGGGCGGCGACAAGTACATCGATCTGGCCAACAAGGCGTACGGCCGATTCAAGGAAAAGAAGTGACATGAGCGCCATCGACACCGGGCGGCGGTTCGGCACCGGACCGCTCGCCCGGGTCGCCTCCGCGGTCCACACGTTCCTCGTGGTCGGGGTTCTGCTGCTGCTCACCGGGGCGCCCGGCCTGGTCGTGCTGGTGCTGCTCGACCGGAGCGCCGGCAACATCCCCCTCGCCGCCGCCTGCGCGATCCCGGCCGGGCCGGCGCTGTCCGCCGCGCTCTACGCGCTGCGATGGCGCAGCAACGACCTGACCGACCTCGAACCGGCCCGCGCGTTCCTCCGCGGCTACCGGATGAACGTGGCCGGCGTGCTGAAACTGTGGGTGCCGTGGCTGGCCTGGGAGGCCGTCCTCGGCATCAACCTGGCGTACGGCCGCTGGACGGTCGCGGTCACGGTCCTCGCCCTGCTCGCCGCGCTCTGGCAGGCGAACGCCCTGGTGATCGCCTCGCTGTTCGCCTTCCGGGCGCGGGACACCGGGCGCCTGGCGGCCTACTTCCTGGTGCGGACGCCCGGCGTGACGCTGGGCGGCGCCGGCCTGGCGGTGCTCGCCGCCGGCCTCGTGCTGCTCTGGTCCGAGGCGGTGCTGGCGCTGGCCGCTGTGGGCTTCGCCGCGGCGCTGCTGCGCACCTCCCGGCCGATGCGCGCCGAGATCGAGAAGAGGTTCGTCCGATGAAACTTCGCTACGGCGGGGACTACAACCCGGAACAGTGGCCGGAGAAGGTCTGGGACGACGACTACCGGCTGTTCGACCTGGCCGGGATCGACACGCTGACGGTCGGCGTCTTCACCTGGGCGCTCACCCAGCCCGCCGCGGACACCTACGACTTCAGCGTGCTCGACCGGATCGTCGAGCGGGCCGCCGCCGAGGGCCGGGCGATCTGCCTGGCCACCGGCACCGGCGCGCACCCGGCCTGGCTGGCCCGCGCGCACCCCGAGGTGACCCGGGTCGACTTCGAGGGGCGCCGGCACCGCTTCGGCCAGCGGCACAACTCGTGCCCCAGCTCCCCGGTCTTCCGCCGGCTGTCGGCCGAGGTGGCCCGGCGGATCGCCGAGCGCTACGCCGGCCACCCGGCGATCGTCGCCTGGCACGTCGGCAACGAGTACGGCGGGGCGTGCTACTGCGAGCACTGCGCGGCCGGTTTCCGGGACTGGCTGCGGGACCGGTACGGCACGCTGGAGCGGCTCAACGAGGCCTGGTACACCACGTTCTGGTCGCACACGTTCACCGCGTGGGCGGAGATCGAGCCGCCGTCGGCGCTCACCGAGCACTGGCGCGGGCCGGACCACACCGCGTTCCAGGGCATCACCCTCGACTACCTGCGGTTCATGTCGGACGCGATGCTCGCCAACTTCCGCGGCGAGAAGGCCGCTATCCGCTCGTATGACCCCGGCACGCCGGTCACCACGAACTTCATGGGGGCCTACCGGCCGATCGACTACCACCGTTGGGCCGCCGATCTCGACCTCGTCTCCTGGGACTGTTATCCCCCCGACGACGACCACCCGGAGTGGATGGCCTTCACCCACGACCTGATGCGCGGCATCAAGGGCGGGCAGCCGTTCTGGCTGATGGAGCAGACCCCGAGCATGACCGCGTGCCGCGACGTCAACCCGCTGAAGCGGCCCGGCGTCATGCGGCTGTGGAGCTGGCAGGCGGTCGCGCACGGGGCCGACGCGGTGCTGTTCTTCCAGATGCGGGCCGGGCGTGGGGCCAGCGAGAAGTACCACGGCGCGGTCATCGGGCACGCCGGCCGCGACGACACCCGGGTGTTCCGCGAGGTGGCCGCGCTCGGCGCCGAGCTTTCCCTGGCCGGCGACGCGGTGCTCGGCGGCCGGACGCCGGCCCGGGTGGCGATCCTGTTCGACTGGGACAGCTGGTGGGCGCTCGAACTCTCGGACGGGCCGTCCCGGCTGGTGCGCTATCAGGAGGTGGTGCGCGACTACCACCACGCGGTGTGGGCGGCCGGAGCCGGCGTCGACGTGGTTCCAGTGACAGCCGACCTTTCCCGGTACGACGTTGTGCTCGCCCCGGTCCTGCACATGATCAAGGGTGACCTCGCCGACCGGCTCGAGCAGGTGGCCCGGCGCGGCGGCACGGTGCTGACGACGTTCCTGTCCGGCCGGGTCGACGAGGACGACAACGCGTTTCTCGCCGACGTCCCCGGCCCTCTCGGCGACCTGATGGGCGTTCGTGTCGACGAGTGGGACGCCCGGCCCGCCGACGTGGTCAACCCGGTGGACTTCGGCGACCTGCAGGCTGCGGGCCGGCTGGTGTTCGAGATCGTCATTCCGCGCGGGGCCGAGCCGGTCGCGACCTACCGGAACGACTTCTACGCCGGGACGCCCGCGGTCACCCGAAATGCCTTCGGCGCCGGCGAGGGCTGGTACGTGGCGACCGCGCTCGACCGGGCCGGTGTCGGCCGGGTGGTCGGCGCGGTGCTGGACCGGCACGGGCTGCGCGGGCCCTACGCCGGGGTGCCCGGCCTGGAGGCGGTCGTCCGCGGGCGGGTCACGTTCCTGCTGAACCACGGGGCCGAGCCGGTCTCGGTGACCGCGCACGCCGACGCACAGGACCTGCTCAACGGCGTACGGATAAATCGGGGTGAAGCTCTTCGCCTGGAGCCTCGTGACGTCATGATCCTTCAGTAGATCTGCCGTCCTTTCGCGTCCGGCACCCCGGACTTGCGGAAGAAGTACGCGTTGATCTGGTCCCGCCACTCCCGCGCCGACCGCACCTGTTCGGCGAGCAGCTCCCGGACCCGCTCGAACTTGGCCGCCGGCACCGTGCCGGCCATCTCGGCCCAGCGTTCGCGCATCCCGGCGGCCTCGTCCGCGCCGGCGAAGTGCGTGTCGTAGATGTGCTGGATCACCGTGACTCCGCTGCGCAGCACGTGCTCGTACGGCAGGTGGTGGAAGAACAGCGCGAGCTCGTCCGGGCATTCGTCCGGCGACTCGTAGACCTGTGCCCAAGGCTTGGGGTAAAGGCCGGCGCAGCCGGTGCCGGACGCCACCGTCCGGTCCACGCCCACGCCGTCCCGGTCGGCGTGGTGGTAGGTGCCCCACGGGGTGTACTCGTAGCCGTCCACGTCCGGGCCGTAGTGGTGGCCGGGCCGCACCATGAAACCCACGCCGAGCGGGGCGGTGTAGCGCTCGTACGTGCGCCAGGAGTCGTCCATGATCGCGTGCAGCGCGTCGAAGAGCCGCCGGGGCGCCCGGGGGAAGGTGAGCCCGGCCCACTCGTCGAGCACCGCCGCCGGGTCCAGCTCCGGATCCCAGGCCAGCCGGCCGAATGCGTACAGGTTGGCCTGGGCCAGCGGGTGACCGGTCCAGAACGGATCGTCGCCGACGTTCGCGACGGCCACGAACTCGGCGGCGACCTCGGCCAGCGCCGGTCCGTGCGTCCCGGTCAGCAGCGCGCTCCACATCGGAGCCAGGTAGCACACGTGCCGCTGCTGGCCGGTGTACTCCTGGGTGACCTGGAACTCCACCCCGACCTGCGTCTCCGGCATGGCGACGATCAGCGGGGACGCCGGCTCCCGCGCCTGGAAGTCCATCGGCCCGTGCTTGACCTGCAGGACCACGTTGTCCCGGAAGGCGCCGTCGTGCGGGGTGAAGTGGTCGAAAGCGGCGCGGGCCCGGTCGACACCCCGGTCCCGCCAGTCCTGCCGGTGGTTGTAGACGAAGGCCCGCCAGTGGACCACCCCGCCGTGCGCCGCCAGGACGTCGGCGAGCAGGTTCGCCCCGTCGGCGTGCGAGCGGCCGTAGGTGAACGGGCCGGGCCGGCCCTCGGAGTCGGCCTTGACCAGGTAGCCACCGAAGTCGGGAATGGTGGCGTACACCTGCGCGGTGGTCTTCTCCCACCAGCGCCGCACCCACACGTCCAGCGGATCGGCGGTGTCCAGGCCGTGCAGCACCGGCGCCGCGAACGACACCGAGAGGTGCGTGCGGATGCCGTAGCGGCGGAACACCCCGGCCAGCTCGGCCACCTCGCCGAGCCGGTCGGTGAGCAGATGCGCCTCGGTCGCGTGCACATTGACGTTGTTGAGGGCGACCGCGTTGATCCCACAAGAGGCGAGCAATCGGGCGTACGCGGTGACCCGCGCCAGGTCACGCCGGGGCCGGCCGGCTCGCCAGAACAGCGAGCCGCCCGCGTACCCCCGCTCGACCTGGCCCATCACCGGGTGCACGTCCACGTTGTCCCAGTGGTCGAGCATCCGCCGGGGCACCGCCGGCCGGAACGTGCCGTGGACCGGCGCGTCATCGGATCGCAGCAGGTGGAACATCCCGTGCAGCAGGCCGTGCGGCCGGGCGGCCCGCAGCACGGTGCGGGTGTCGTCGCCGGTCAGTGCGTACCCCTCGGGGCCGAGGGACTCGTCGCCGCCGAGGCTCATCTCGAGGTCGCACGGCTCGCCGCCGGTCCCCCGGACGACTTCGCCGCCGAACCGCCCGCAGGCCTGGCGCAGCTCGCCGGCCACGGTGTCGACCAGCAGCCCGCTTCCGGTCACCCGGATGCGGCGGCTGCCGATCGCCCGCCAGGCCTGGGGCGGCAGCCAGGCCGCGTCGACCTCGGTCATCCCGGCGTGCATGACGTGATGCGCGGCCGGGCGCCGCTGTTGCCGTTGGTCATGGTGGTGAAGCCGAAGGTGTTGCCGCTCCCGTTCGGCTTGACGGTCATCGTGTAACCGCCGCCGCTCCAGCTGAACGTGCCGCTCCAGGTGGTGGAGACCTTCTGCGGCGAGGTGATCGCGACGACCACGGTCCAGTTGTCGCTTCCCGTGACGGTGACCGAGGTGTTGTACCGATCGCTCCACACCGTGCCCGGAGTGATCGTCGCCGAGCAGCTGCCACCGGCCGGCGGGGTCGTCGTCGGAGCCGAGGTCGGCCCGTCGGTCGGACCCGAGGTCGGGCCGACGGTCGGCGTGGTCGGCGGCGTGGTCGGCGAGGTGCCGGAGTTCAGGGCGTTCAGCACCGAGGTGTAGGCGGCCTTCTTCGCGCCGCTGCTGGTGAACAGCAGCGGGCTCTCGCCCGAGCGCCACGAGTCGGAGTCGCGGATGCCCCACACCGTGATGTCCGTGCAGCGGGCCACGGCGAGGCAGTCGTTGACCACGCTGGTGTACGCCCCGGTCGGCGCGTTGGTGATGTCGAGCTCGGTGATGTGCACGTCGACGCCGAGCGCGGCGAAGCTGGACAGCGTGGTGCGGTAATTGCTCGGGTAGCTCGATCCGCCGGTGAGGTGGGTCTGGAAGCCGACGCAGTCGATCGGCACGCCGCGGGCCTTGAAGTCCTTGACCATGCTGTAGACGCCCTGCGTCTTGGCGGCGGTCCAGTTGTCGGTGTTGTAGTCGTTGTAGCAGAGCTTGGCGTTCGGGTCAGCGGCGCGAGCCGTCTTGAAGGCGACCTCGATCCAGTCGTTGCCGGTGCTCTGCAGGTTGGACGAGCGGCGGCCGCCACCGCTGTCGGCGTACGCCTCGTTCACCACGTCCCACCAGGTGATCTTGCCCTTGAAGTGGGTCATGACCTGGGTGATGTGGTTGATCATGGCGGAGCGCAGGGTGCTGCCGGACATGCTCTGCATCCAGCCGGGCTGCTGCGAGTGCCAGGCCAGGGTGTGGCCGCGCACCTTCTGCCCGGCGGCCACGGCGTGCGCGACGATCCGGTCCGCGTTCGGGTAGGTGAACACGTTCTGCTGCGGCTCGGTGGCGTCGATCTTCATTTCGTTCTCGGGCGTCACCGCGTTGAACTCACGGTCGAGGATGGTGGTGTAGGCGGAGTCGCTGAGTTTGCTCGCCGCCACGGCCGTACCGAAGACGCGGCCGTCGCGGGCCGCCGCGGATGCGCCGAGGGTGGTGGCGGCGCTGGCGCTGCCGGGCAGGGCGACGGCGCCGGCCGCGACCAGCAGTCCGACGGCCGAGAGGAGGAGCGCGCCGCGCTTCGGCTTCAGCCGCGCGGCCAGGCCGGGGGAATCGTGATTCATCGGGGAACCTCCAGGGGATGGCTGGTCCGGGCGGCGGTGGACGCCGCCCGGACCGTGCCGCTTATGCCGTGGTGCAGGAAGTGATCTGGGGGCGGGCGCTCGAGTTGCCGTTGGTCATGGTCGTGAACCCGAAGGTGTTGCCGCTGCCGTTCGGCTTGACGGTCATCGTGTAACCGCCGCCGCTCCAGCTGAAGGTTCCGCTCCAGGTGGTGGAGACCTTCTGCGGCGAGGTGATCTGGACGACGACCGTCCAGTTACTCGATCCGGACACCGTCACCGAGGTGTTGTACCGGTCGCTCCAGACGGTGCCGGGCGTGATCGTCGCCGTGCAGCTGCCACCCGGCGGCGGAGTGGTCGGCTCACTGGTCGGCGGCTGGGACGTCGGCTCACTGGTCGGACCGGACGTGGGTCCGTCGGTCGGACCGGACGTGCCGCCGGTGGTCAGCGTGGGGGTCGTCCACGTCCGCCAGTCGGCGAGGTTGCCCAGCGCCTTGCTCGAGATCCGGATCGCGCCCGCGTCGTTGCCGGTCTTCACCAGGAACTTCTTGATGTTCTGGGTCAGCGGGGTGGTCCACTCCGGCCGGTTGGCGCAGTGCGTCCCGTTCGCGATGTCGGACCAGTAGGTGATGTTGCTGCCCGCGCCGAGAGCCTTGTAGACCTCCGCGCCACCCAGCGCCGCCACACTGCCGGACTTCGGGCCGAGGTTGGCGATGTGCGGGTTGTCCATGACGAACAGGCCGCGTGGCGCCACCATCGCCACCATCTCGTGGGTGTCCACCGGCAGCTTGGTCGGAGCGCCGGTGAACGAGCTGAACGCGTCACCGAACCACGGCTGCTCGCCGTAGGCGCTGCTCAGGCTCTGTGCGCCCTCGCCCGGGATGCCGCGGAAGATCGGCACACCGGCGGTGCCCGACTCGATCGGCATGGTCAGCGCGATCCGCTGGTCGAACACGCCGGCCACGAACGCGCCCTTGCCGAACCGGGAGCATCCGGTCACGCCGACCGCGTCGGCCTTGAGGATGTTGCCGCCCGACTTGGCGATCACGTCGATGATCCGGCTCACGCCCCAGCCCCAGGCCTGCAGCAGCCCGGTCGTGCTGGTCGAGCCGTAGAGCGTGTAGAACGCGCCCTGCTTGTTCGCCCGGCCGGTGCCTTCCTTGCCGGTCGAGTACGGGTCGTAGTTGATGATCGCGGCCCCGGCGGCCTTGATCGTGGCGGTGTCGGCGATCCCGCCGTAGGTCACCACCGCCGGGAACGGACCGGTGCCGCTCGGCAACGACACCGACGCCGAGAAGCTGGCGCTCTTGCCGTTGTCGGTCACGTTCACCGTGATGTTGGTCGAGGTGACGGTGCCGGTGACGGTCGACGGCGGGGCGGGCTTCGTCCCGTACACGTACTTCTCCGCCTGTTTCTTGATCTCCTCGCGCCGGCACCGCCAATCCGCGGTGCTCGAGATGCGGGTGCCGTCGATCTTGGTGAAGGGATCGGGAAGCTTGGCGATGGTGGGCAACGCGCTGGCGTCGGGCAGAGCCGGCACCGTGCAATCGGCGCCCTCGTCCTCGACGAACGGGGCGGCCGCGAGGGCGGGGGCGGTCTGCGCGGTGGCCGTGCCGGCCAGGGCGGCGACGGTGCCGGTGAATGCGAGCGCCGACACCACCAGCGCGACGACCGCGGGACGGGCCCTGGAACGGCCCGGGCTGATAGTCACCAGGGCCCTCCTTCCACTCGGGGATGGATGCGGCCGTGATCGGGGAATCACGACCAGAGGCATTTGTCAGCGGCGAATCCGAGAAACGGTTTCCGAAACTTTCGGCACCTCTCGGAGACTTCCGGAGTGATGAAGCGCACGTTACGACGCCGTGTCGTACCGGTCAATAGAAGTGATGGTCCTGAATTTCTTGAAACTGATTTAATACTGATTAATTGTCAGTTCATAAAATTCCGAGCACGCCGAAAGTCGGTCCGGACGAGCCAGCCGGAACCGGGGAGGCACGAGGCCGGGATGGCTCCGTCCGTGGAGCTACCAGGGGCATTGACGTGGAGCTATCTGGCACTACTGTTGCTCCATGGCATCCCAGTCGGGTCGGCGACGGGTGGCACGCGGCGAGATCGAGCGGCTGCCCAGTGGATCGTTACGCGTCCGGGTGTATGCGGGCATCGACCCCACCACCAGGAAGAGGCGCTACCTCCTGGAGACCGTTCCGGCCGGGGACAACGCCGAACGGGACGCCGAGGCGGCCCGCGTCCGTCTCCTTCGCGAGGTCGACAGGCAGCGCAAACAGCAGCTTCCGCCGACGCCGGCCGAGGCGAGTCCGGCGGCTGTGCGGCAGCGCGGGCGGCGGCGCGGTGAGCTCACCGTCGCGGCGGTCGCCCGCCTCGCCGGGGTTTCGGCGCCGACGGTGTCGAAGGTGCTCAACGGCCGGCCCGGCGTGGCCCTGGACACCCAGCGGCGGGTGGAAGCGGCCCTGCGGGAACACGGCTACCGCCGCCCTGGGAACCTGGTCCAGGCCGCCCACCTCGAGGTGGTCTTCTACGGCATGCAGAGCAGCATGGCGATCAACGTCCTGCACGGCGTGGAGCTGGTCGCCGGCGCACACTCGCTGGCCGTAAGTTTCACTGACGCCCTGCACCAGGCCTCGCTGGGCCGGGCCTGGGCACGCGAGCTGCTCGCCCGCCGCCCGATCGCGGTGATCGCCGTCCACCTCGGCTTCACCCCGGAACAGCACGCCCTGCTGGCCACCAGCGGGATCCCGCTGGTGGCGCTCGACCCCAACGGCGAGCCGGAACACCCGATCCCGTCGGTGGGAGCGACCAACTGGAGCGGCGGGATCGCCGCCACCCGGCACCTGCTCGGGCTCGGCCACCGCCGCATCGCCGTCCTCAGCGGACCGGCCGACCGGCTGTGCGCCCGGGCCCGGCTGGAAGGCGCCCGGGCCGCGATGTCCGCCGCCGGGATTCCGCTGGACGAAGGGCTGGTCCGCGTCGGCCAGTGGTTCGCGTTCGAGGACGGGCTGAGCTACGGCCGCGAGCTGCTCCGCCTGCCCGACCGGCCCACCGCCGTGTTCTGCGGCAACGACCTGCAGGCGCTCGGGGTCTACGAGGCGGTCCGGCAGGCCGGCCGGCGCATCCCGGAGGACCTGAGCGTGGTCGGCTTCGACGACATCACCTACAGCCGGTGGTGCGGACCGCCGATGACCACCGTCCGGCAGCCCCTGGTCGAGATGGGCGCGGCCGCCGCCGAACTCGCGCTCGACCTGGCCGCGGGGCGGACGCCCGCGCAGACCCGGGTGGAGCTGGCGACCACCCTCGTCGTCCGCGACAGCACCGCCGCACCGCTCCGGTAACCGCCGCTTGCCAGAGCGAACGGTTTCCATTGATACTTCTAACTGTTTCGGAGCCGTGACGTGCCGGGCGCGGGGAAGCCTCGGCCGTGGGCTCCCGCGGGCTTCTTCGCATTGCGTCGCCTGATCTTGCGAGCAATTTCCGCCCGGCTATCCGGCAGCGCAGAACTCGTACCGATCACTTTCCCGCCGGGCAATAGGCGGAAAGAAGTACACCAATGGTCAAACCGATAAGACTCACCGCCGCTCTCTTTGTCGCGGCGCTCGCCGCAATAACAATCATGTCGGGTCCGGCCGATGCCGAGTCGAACGGCGGGGTGCGGGTGCCCACGGCCGACGTCCTCGTGGCGACGATCATCCCGCTCGCCGGAGCGGACACCCAGGTCCGTGACCGTCGCGATCACCTCGCCGCAGAAGGTCTCCACCACCTGGAGCGGAACATTCAGCTGGAGCGGCGGCGGTTACACCATGACCGTCAAGCCCAACGGCAGCGGCAACACCTTCGGCTTCACCACCATGACCAACGGCAACAGCGGCGCCCGGCCGCGCATCACCTCCTGCGTCCTGATGTAGGCCGGGCCCGCACGGGCGGTGCTAATTCAGCCGAAGTGCGGCGGTCATCCGGGAGCGGAACTCGTCCCGCGTGAGAATTGACGTGTTCCGCTCCTCGACCGGGAAGATCGAGATATCGGCGTCGTCGTCCTTCAGCTGTGGCAGCCACTCGGCCAGGAACACGTCGACCGGGATCCGGATGGCGTGTTCGCCGTCGACCTCGCCCTCGTTCTCCAGCCGGGCCACCGTCGCGTAGGGCCAGATCGGCAGCAGGGTCGTCCGGCGGGCGTCCTCGGTGAAGAGGATCTCGTCCTCGTCGCCCCAGACCCACAGGGCGCCCTGGTCGGCGATCGCCTCGAAGGTCGCGGCCACCCGGGCCTCCGCGGCCTGCCCGCGAAGGCGCTCCGCCTCCCGGCGCGAGACGTCATCCGATGCCACGGGACCTCCATTGTCCGATTCGCCAGTTCCGCGCCGATGGTATCCGGCACTGTGCAGCTCCGGAGCACCGGCGCAACAAACACCGCATAGCATCGACCGGTCGGTATTCATCGAGGGCAGGAACGAGCCGTGCGCGAGGACTTCCACGATGAGCTCGCCCGGGTCAACAGCTCCCTGGTCGCCATGGCCAAGGCCGTGCGCGAAGCCATGCGGCAGGCCAGCGTCGCTCTGCTGACCGGCGATTACCCCCTGGCCCAGCGGGTGGCCGCCCAGGACGCCCAGGTCGATGTGCTCTACCGCCTCGTCGACGAGCGAGTGCTGCAGCTCATCGCGCGGCAGCAACCCGTCGCCGATGACCTGCGCTCGGTGCTGACCGCGTTGCAGGCGGCCGCCGACCTCGAACGCATGGGCGACCTGGCCGTGCACATCGCCCGGGCCGCGCTGCGCAGGCACCCGTCGATCGCGGTGAGCCCGGAGCTGGTCGATCTGTTTCAGGCGATGAGCACGGTGGCCGACCAGCTGGCCGCGAAGATCGTCGTGGCGCTGTCCGACCGCGACGAGGTCCTGGCCGCCCAGCTCGACGCGGACGACGACGCGATGGACCAGCTGCACCGGCGGTTGTTCCAGGTCATGCTCGACCCGGAATGGCCGCTGGGGGTCGAGGCCGCGGTCGACGGGGCGCTGCTGGGCCGCTACTACGAGCGGTACGCCGATCACGCCGTCAACGTCGGCCGGCACATCCTGTTCCTGGTCATCGGCAAAGCCGACAGCTAGCGGGCGAACTGCTCGAGGTTCGCCGACACCCGCTCGACGCCGCGGCG
The DNA here is from genome assembly GCF_040638295.1 of Actinoplanes sp. NPDC026619. Lineage (NCBI taxonomy): Bacteria > Bacillati > Actinomycetota > Actinomycetes > Micromonosporales > Micromonosporaceae > Actinoplanes > Actinoplanes sp. NPDC026619. The sequence continues at coordinate 184,790 of NZ_JBEZYA010000019.1, read as the reverse complement.
CCGGGCGTCGGCCGGCGTCTCGGTCAGGCCGGCACAGCCGGCCAGGGTGAACATCGCCGGTACGCCGGCGAGGGTGGCCGCGTCGTCGAGGTCGCCCACGCGCGCCTCCGCGCCCGGCGGCAGGCGCTTGCCGCTGCGCGAGACGGCGCGGGCCTCGTCGCCACCGGCCAGCGCGGCCTCGACGATTGCCCGGCCCACATTGCCGGTCGCTCCCAGCACCAGAATTCGCATTCGTCAACGTGTATCACTATTTTTCGGACGATCCATCGTGTACGGGTCTTGACTCGATTGTTGAGAGCGTTAACATCCACATCTGCCGCGGCTGAAACACCGGTGAAACAGACCGGACATTTAGCACAAGGGTCACTCCCCCTGACCCGATCTGCCGGGCCGGCTCAACCCGCGGCGCGCGATGGACACAGGGGGGAACGAACCATGCGCAAAACTATTACTGCCGTACTCAGTGCTGCCGTGATGGCTACGACCATGACGGCCTGCTCGCCCGATAACGACGTGAAAATTCAGCCGGCCCGCAAGGGTCAGATCACCATCGGCTTTTCTCAGATCGGCGAATCGAGTCGTTGGCGCGCCGCCAATACGAAATCGATCCAGGACGCGGCCAGAATCCAGAACGTCCGGCTCATCTTCTCGGTCGCGGAGCAGCTCAGTCAGCCGAAACAGATAGCCGACATCGAAGGCTTCATCAACCAGAAGGTGGATATCATCGCCTTCTCGCCGGTCGTCGAGACGGGCTGGGACGACGTGCTGCGCAAGGCCAAGGCGGCGAAGATACCGGTCATCCTGACCGACCGCGTCATCAAGACGGCGGATCCGTCGCTGTACACCTCGTCGCTCGGCTCCGATTTCGTCAGCGAGGGAATCAGCGCCGGGGTCTGGCTGAAGAATGCATTCCGGAAAGCCGCCGGCCCGGTGAAGATCGTCGAACTGACCGGCACCCCGGGGTCAGCTCCGGCAAATCAGCGCAGGGCAGGCTTCCTGGAGGGAATCGACGGCGACGCCAAGTTCAAGATCACCTTTTCCCGTACGGCGAACTTCTCCCGGGCCGACGGCAAGCGCGTGATGGCCGACCTGCTTCGGACCGACGACGACATCGACGTGGTTTTCGCCCAGAACGACGACATGGGGCTGGGCGCCGTCGCGGCCATCGAGGAGGCCGGCAAACGACCCGGGAAAGACATCAAGATCGCGACGATCGACGCCATCCACGACGGCCTGGTGGCCCTCTCCACCGGAAAGATCAATTTCATTGCCGAATGCAACCCGCTGACCGGTCCACAGTTGATGGAGCTCATCCAGGACGTTTTTCTCGGCATCGAGGTCCCCAAGCAGGTGGACACCAAGGAAACGGTCTTCTTCCCGGAGACCGTCCAGGAGTACATCAACGACCGGAAGTATTAGGTCGCTCAGCACGGGCCGGCAGGTGCGCTCGGCCCGGCCCGGCAGGCGTGCCCGGCCGCTCAGCGCGGGCCGGCAGGCATGCCCGGCCGCTCAGCACGGGCCGGCAGGCATGCCCGGCCGCTCAGCACGGGCCGGCAGGTGCGCTCGGTCGCTTGGCCCTGGTCGGCAGGTGTGCTTGCAGGAAGGCGATCTCGGCCGTCGCGGCCGGCTCGTGCTGGTCCAGGAACGGCGCGTAGTGGCCGCCGGGCAGGCGCACCAGCTCGCCGCGCGGGGCCCGGCCGGCCGCGCGGGCAGCCGGTCCGGGCAGCGCCACCTGGTCCTGGTCGGCGACCACGACCAGGAGCGGGCAGCGCACCCGGGCAGCCCAGCGGCCGGGGCGGTAGACGGCGAACCGGAGCGCCGAGCGGGCGGCGACCCCCCGCTGCCACTGCGGGTAGCGGTCTCCGGGGTTGAGCGCGCGGCCGCTGTCCTGGGCGTCCGGCGTGGTCAGCACGGCCACCGTGCCGGGCGGCCCGTCGAGCGCCACCAGCCGCGGCGGGTGGCCGGCGAGCGCGCCGACGGCATCCCGCAGGCCCCGGCCGGTCAGCCGGAGCATCGCCGCCGGCGTCTGATGGCGCATCGCGTTGCGGCCGACGGCCGGTCCGTCCACGCTCGGCGTCTGGGCGATCGCCGCGGCGAGGCCGGGCCGGTCGGCGGCGACCCGCAGGACGTGCCCGCCGGAGGTGGAGAAGCCCCAGATCGCAAGCTGTGCCGGGTGGACGCCGGGCAGCGTGGCGGCGTGGTCGATCGCGGCGTGCCAGTCGGCGATCTGCTCGCGCACGCGGGCGACCTGGCGGGGCCGGCCGCCGCTCGCCCCGAAATGGCGGTAGTCGAAGGCCAGGACATGGAAGCCGGCCTCCTGGAAGCGCCGGGCGAACAGGTCGGTGCCGGGCTCCTTGGTCACCCCGAGCCCGGCCGCCATGATCACGCAGGCCGCGGTGGCTCCCGGGTAGTGCCAGGCGGCGCACTCGCTGTCGCCGCTGGTGAAGCGAGTCTGATCGCGCATGCGGTCCTCCCCCGTGGTCGGTCTCCAAGAAGTGAACCACGTGGTTCGCAAACTGTCGACGGCTTATCCGGCCGCCTCCTCGCGCTCCAGCGCCCGGTGCAGCGCCGCGAGCCCGGCCTCGATGCCGGCCTCGTCGCCGCTGGTGCGCAGGTCGACCAGGAACCCGCGCAGGGTGGCCAGGACCATCTCGGCGACCTGCAGTTTGCGATCGTCCGGCCAGCCCGGCGGGCAGAACGAGAGCAGCGCCGGAAGATAGAGCCGGGACGCGCCGCGGCTCAGCTCGGCGTACCGGCCGGGGTCGTACATCGACAGGCCGATGACCTGGTCGAGCACGGCCGACTCGGCGCTCGCCGACAGGATCGGCCAGACGGCGCGGACCCGCTGCGCCAGCGTGGGCAGGTCGGCGGCGGCGCCGAGGCCGCCGGTGATGCGCCTCTCGCGCAGCCGCTGGACCGCCTCGCGCAGCAGCTCGTCGCCGTCGGCGAAGTGGTAGAGCAACACCTTGTGGGTGGCGCCGGCCGCCCGGGCCGCGCGCCGCAGCGAGAAGTCCGCCAGGCCGTTGGCCTGCAGGTCGTCGGTGACCCGGTCGAGAAGCTCCTGTCGCCGGGCCGCGCCGCGCGGCGATCCCGCCGATCGCCGGTAGCCGGCTCGCCCGGCGGTCTCGTCATCCATGCCGAGACGGTCTCACAGCGGCGTTCCGGGCCGGCGCCGTGGCACCATTGGCCGGCGTGTGCGAGTGAGCGGGGAGCGGCGGGGTTGGATCTGAGTGAAGCGAGGCGCCTCGCCTCCGGCCTGATGGCCGAGCACGGGTTGCGCGGGTGGCGCCTGGTGTTCGACAACGCCAAGACCAGGGCCGGCGTGTGCCGCTACGACCGCAAGGAGATCGGGCTTTCCCGCCCGCTGATCTCGCTGTACGACGTCGAGGTGGTCACCGAGACGGTGCTGCACGAGATCGCCCACGCCATGGCCGGGCCCCGGCACGGCCACGATCGGGTCTGGCGGGCCACCGCACGGCGGCTCGGCTGCTCGGGCCGGCGCTGCATGCCGGCCGACGCGCCCAGCGTCGACGGGCCCTGGGTCGGCCTCTGCCCGGCCGGCCACCGCACCACGGCGCACCGCCGGCCGATCCGCGTCAAGTCGTGTCTCGCCTGCTCGGCCCGCTTCGACGCGGCCGCGATCTACACCTGGGCACATCACGGGCAGCCGGCCCCGATGGACCCGCGGTACGACGCCGAGCTGGCCCGCATCCGGGCCGGCCGACCCGCTATCGGTCCGCCACCGGTGCCGGCGCAGGTCGGCGAGCGGGTCCGGCTGACCGGCACCGGCAAGTACGCCGGTCTGGCCGGCACCGTCGTCAAACGCGGGCGCACCCGCTACCAGGTGCAGACCCGGGCCGGCCTGCTCAGCGTCGCGTTCACGGCCGCACAGCGAACTGGTTGACGAGCCATTCGCGTACCGCCGCGGCGGTTGTCCGGGCATGCACGTTCAGCATGCTGAAATGGTCACCGGGCACCTCGACCCGAGCGTGCGGCACCGAGCGGGTCGCCCGCCAGGTGGCCGGCAGGCCGGGCAACGGGTCCGCGGCCGCGACCAGCAGGCTCGGCGTCGCGAGCGGGCCCGGACGCCAATGGTGCAGCAGCCGGACGTAAGTGCCGGCGGCGAGCATCAGGGCATGCTCGGCGGCGGGGTCCAGCCGCGCACGTATCCGGGTCAGGCCGGTCGCGATCAGGGTGGCCCGCAGATCGTCCTGCCCGTGATCGTTCTCGTAGGTGTCGAGCAGCACGAGCCCGGCGGCCGGGCTTCCGGCCCGCTCCAGGCGCTCGGCCATCAGGTGGGCCAGGTGGCCACCGCTGGACCGCCCGACCAGGATCAACGGCCGGTCCCCGGCGGCCTCGACCGCCCGGTCGGCGAGGACCGCGATGACCCCCTCCAGCGAGACGGGCCGGGCGGCGAGAGACTCAAAACCCGGCAGCGGTACGACGGTGACAGCCGACCCGGCGGCACGCGCGAACGCCTGGAACTCGAGATGCGGAAACGGCCCGTACGAGGGAAGACACACCAGCACCGGCCCGTCGTCCTTCCCGGCCAGCGGCACCGGCTCGGGCGCCCGGCCACCGGACTCCCCCAAGGGCGCGGCTGATGCGCTGATCAGGAGGTTCACCGCCAGCTCCGGGCGGCCTGCGCCGAGGATCGCGTAGAACAGCTCCGGCACACCGGCGGTCGCCGCCGCGGGCGGGGCCAGACTCGCGGCGATCGCGGCCGGGCCGGTCGCGGCCAGGGCTAGGGCCGGTGCGGTCGCGGCCGGGGCGGCCGGGGCGGTCGGGGCGGTCGGGGCGGTCGGGGCGGCCGGTGCGGTCGCGGCCGGGGCGGCCGGGGCGGTCGCGGTCTGGTCGTGTTCGGTGGCGATCCAGCGGGCCAGGGCGGCCGGGGTGGGGTGGTCGAAGACGATCGTGGCGGGCATGGTGATGCCGGTTGCGGCGACCAGCCGGGTGCGCAGTTGGATCGAGGCGACCGAGTCCAGGCCCTGGTCGGTGAAGGCGGCGCCGAGGTCCACCAGGCCCGCGTCGGGATATCCCAGTTCGCCGGCCACCTCGGTGCGGATCAGCGCCTCGGCGGCGGTGACCAGCTCGTCGCCGGTGAGACCGGTCAGCACGCCCGCCGTGGCCGGCATGGGCTGATCATCGGTGGCGACCGGCCGCGCCGGGGCGGCCGGGACCGGGCGGGGCAGGGACGGCAGTGGGGCCACGACCGGTTCGGCGGCGCGCAACGCGGCGTCGAAGGCGGCCGTCACCTCCGCCGGGTTCAGCGGGCGCAGCCGGGAACGGGCGGTCACCGGCATGCCGCCGTCGAGGTCGAGCGGGCCCCAGGCCACCGACAGCGCCGGCTGACCGGCCTCGTGCCGGCGGCGGGCCAGGTCGTCGAGGAAGGCGTTGCCGGCCGCGTACGGCCCCTGGCCGGCGTTGCCGAGCAGGCCGGACGCCGAGGAGAACAGGACGAACGCGGCGAGGTCGTGGGTCAGCTCGTGCAGGTGCCAGGCGGCGTCGATCTTCGGCCGCAGGACAGCGTCGGCGCGATCGCGGGTGAGCCCTTCGAGAACGCCGTCGCTGAGCACGCCGGCCGTGTGCACCACCGCGGTGACCGGCGGGTCGGCCTTCGCCAGCAGCTCGGCGACGTCGGGCCGGTGCGCGACGTCGGCAGCCACGATGGTGACGGCGGCGCCGAGGTCCGCGCGCAGTGGTGCGGCGCGCGGCGCCAGGTCACCCTGGCGGCTGACCAGCAGCAGGTGCCGCACGCCGTAGGCGGCCACGAGATGCCGGGCGATCAGCCCGGCCAGGGCCCCGGTCCCGCCGGTGACGAGCACGGTCCCCGAGCCGAACGAGACGTCGTCCCGGGCGGCGCCGGCGCGGACGAGCCGGGGCACGCCGACCGCGCCCCGGCGCACGACAGCCTCGGGCTCGGTGGCAGTCACCCGGACCGCGCCGGGCAGCGCGTTCACCGACTCGGCGGCGCCGTCGTGGGCGACGAGCCCGACCTGGCCCGGATATTCGGCGGCCGCGACGCGCACCAGTCCGGCCACCGCCGCCGAGCGGGTGGTGACGACGAACCGGCCCGATCCCCCGAGCCGCTCGCGCAGCGCCAGGACGGCGTTCCACACCTGGTCACGTACGTCCTCGGGGCCGGCCGGGTCGGTGACGTCGAGATCGAGCACGGCCGGCGGTTCGCCGCCCGCCGGCACCGGGACAGGCACCACCGTGGGCGCGAACAGGGCACGCGGCACGGGTCGCAACGTCAGCGACTCGATCTCGAGCAGCGGCCGGCCGTCCTCGCCGGACAGCTGCACCGCGATCCGGTCGGACCGGCGCGGGTCCCGGATGAGACGCACCCGGGCCCGGGCAGCGCCGGCGGCCCAGCGCCGAACTCCGGTGAAAACGAACGGCAGGCGCGGCTCCGGCCGCCCCGCCTCGAACAGCCGCGCCGGATGCAGCGCGGCGTCGGTCAGCGCGGCGTGCAGATCAGTGCCGGCCCCACCCACCGGAACGGGCAGCCGCACCTCGGCATACATCGTGTCGCCGCTCCGCCAGGCCGCCGTCACCCCGCGGAAGGCAGGCCCGTAGTCACCACCGACGTAGAGGCCGCCGACATCAACCGGCTCCGCGTCCACCGGCGGCCAGCTCCGCGCCCACGCCCAGGTCCCAGGACCGCCGGGCTCCGGCTCAGCACTCAGCTCGACCGGGGCCGGGTCGGGGTGGCATGTGCCGGTGGCGTGGCGGGTCCAGGTGCCGTCGTGGGTGGCCTGGATCTCGATGGTTCGGGCGCCGTCGGCGGCTGGGTCGCCTAGCAGTAGCCGCAGCTCGACCGGTTCGTCGTCGGGCAGTTCGAGGGGGCGCTCGACTATCAGTTCCGTGAGCACCGGAACGCCGGCCTCCTGGCCGGCTGTTACCGCCAGTTCGGCCAGGAGCGTGCCGGGCACCAGCGGGGCGCCGCCGAGTGCGTGGTCGCGCAGCCAGGGGTGGGAGCGCAGCGAGAGGCGGCCGGTGGTCGAGGTCAGGATTCGGGGTGCGCGGACGGTGTCGGCTAGCCAGAAGCGGCGTCGCTGGAACGCGTAGGTGGGCAGGGCGGCCGCCTCGCGTGGGTCGGCGCGGCCGAGCACGGCGGGCCGGTCCAAGGTGACGCCGGCCGACCAGAGCAGCGCGGCGGTGTCGTCGGACATCGGCACGGTGTGGCCCGGGACCAGCGGCGTCAGCGTGGGACGTGGGCCCAGCTCGACGGTGACGCCGGTCAGGCCGGTGGCCGCGGCGGCGAACCGCACCGGCTCGCGGACCTGGCGCACCCAGTAATCGGCGGAGCGCAGGTCGTCGCCGGTGGCCGGGCGGCCGGTGAGCGTGGAGACGATCGGAATCGCCGCGGCGCGGTAGGTCACCGAGCGGGCCACCTCGGCGAAATCGGCGAGCATGGGCTCCATGCGTACGGAATGAAAAGCGTGACTGACCCGCAGCGAGGTGGTCCGGTGGCCGCGCTCGCGAAGCGTCGCGGCGATCGTCTCGACGGCGGCCTCGTCGCCGGAGAGAGTGACCGAACGCGGACCGTTGACGGCCGCCAGGCCGGCCCGCTCGCCCAGCAGCGGCCGCACCTCGTCCTCGGCGGCGTCGACCGCGATCATGGCGCCGCCGGGTGGCAGCGCGCCCATCAGCCGGGCCCGTGCGCCGACCAGGCGGGCCGCGTCGGGCAGCGACAGGATCCCGGCGACGTGCGCGGCGGCCAGCTCGCCGATCGAGTGCCCGACGAGGACATCGGGGCGGACACCCCAGGAGCGCAGCAGCCGGTACGCCGCGACGCCGAACGCGAACAGCGACGGCTGGGCGTGCTCGGTGCGGTCGAGGTCCGCGTCGCCGGGCACCGGTTCGGCGAACTCGGCCATCACCTCGTCGTAGGCCGCACGGAACAGCGGGGCGGCCAGCATCTCCCGCATGCCCGGCCGTTGCGCGCCCTGGCCGGGGAAGAGGAAAGCGACCCGGCCGGCCGGGCGGCCGTCACCCGCCACGACGCGGGGGTGCGGTTCACCGGCCGCAAGCGCGGTCAGGCCGGTGGTCCATCCGTCCGGACCGCCGAGCACCGCGGCGCGGCGGCGCTGGGCCGCGCGGGTTCCCAGCGCGGCCGCCGCGATCGGGTCGTGCGCCAGCAGCCGCGCCGCTTGAGCGCGCAGGGACGGCTCGTCGGCCGCGGACAGCAGCAGAGGCAGCCCGGTCGCGCCGGACTCCGGCGAGACAAACTCCGGCAAAGCGGACGCCCGCGGGGCCGGCTCAGGTGGGGCCTGTTCCAGGATGACGTGGGCGTTTGTGCCGGAGATGCCGAAGGAGGAGACCGCGGCGCGGCGCGGGCGCCCGGTTTCCGGCCAGTCGCGGGCGGCGGTCAGCAGCGTGACGTCGCCGGCGGTCCAGTCGACCTTGCCGGTGGGCCGGCCGGCGTGCAGGGTGCGGGGCATCCGGCCGTGCCGCATCGCCTCGACCATCTTGATCACGCCGGCCACGCCCGCCGCGGCCTGGGTGTGGCCGATGTTCGACTTCACCGTGCCCAGCCACAGCGGCCGGCCGGCCGGGCGGTCCCGCCCGTAGACCGCCAGCAGCGCCTGCGCCTCGATCGGGTCGCCGAGCGGCGTGCCGGTGCCGTGCGCCTCGGCCATGTCGACGTCGGCCGGCCCGAGCCGGGCGTCGGTCAGGGCGGCGCGCAGAACCCGCTGCTGGGCCGGCCCGTGCGGCGCGGCGAGCCCGTTGGAGGCGCCGTCCGAGCCGACCGCCGAACCGCGGAGCAGGCCGAGAACGGGATGGCCGTGCCGGCGCGCGTCGGAGAGCTTCTCCAGGAGCAGCAGGCCGGCTCCCTCGGCCCAGCTCGTGCCGTCGGCGTCGGCCGAGAACGCCTTGACCCGGCCGTCCGGGGCGAGGCCGCGCAACCGGCTGAAGCCGACGAACGGCCCCGGCGTGGACATCATGGTCGCGCCGCCGGCGATCGCCAGTCCGCATTCGCCGGATCGCAGTGCCGCCGCCGCCCAGTGCATCGCGACCAGCGACGACGAGCAGGCGGTGTCGACGGTGACGGCCGGGCCGGTGAGGCCGAACGTGTAGGCGATCCGGCCGGACGCGACGCTGCCCGCGGAGCCGAGCCCCAGGTGGGCCTCCAGCTCGGCCGACGGATCTTCGGCGGAGCTCGCGTAGTCGCGGTACATCAGGCCGACGTACGTGCCGGTGTCGCTGCCGCGCACGGAGGCCGGGTCGATGCCGGCCCGTTCCCACAGCTCCCAGGCGGTCTCCAGGAGCAGCCGCTGTTGCGGGTCCATCGCGACCGCCTCGGCCCCGCCGATGCCGAAGGGCGCCGGGTCGAAGCCGGGCGCGTCGTGCAGGAAGCCGCCGCTCCGGGTGTACGAGTGGCCGGCCCGGCCGGGGTCCGGGTCGTACAGGCCGGGATCCCAGCCCCGGTCGTCCGGGAACTCGGTGATCGCGTCGACCTCGCCGTCGACCAGATCCCAGAGCTGCTCGGGCGAGGCGACACCGCCGGGGTAGCGGCAGGCCATGGCGACGATCGCGATCGGATCGCCGGCCGGCTCCTCCACCGGCGCGTGCCGGATGACCTTGCCGGTGTCGGTGCGCGGGATGGCGGTGACGAGGCGGATCTCGTCGGGTGCGCGACCGGCCGAAAGAAGGCTGCGGCAGGCGGCCAGCAGCGCCACCGGGTCGGCTCCCCCGGCGGCCGGCACGACGTACCCGATCGCGACCTGCCCGAGCCGGTGGTGCGGGCGGCCGGCGACCATGGCGTCGGCGACGCCGGGCAGCCCGAGCAGCACCTTCTCGATCTCGGCCGGATGCACGTTGGCGCCGCCGCGGATGATCAGGTCGCCGGCCCGCCCGGTCAGCACGAGCAGGTCGCCGTCGACGAGACGGGCCAGATCGCCGGTGTGGTACCAGCCGTCGGTGAGCACCTCGGCGGTGACGGCCGGCTGGTTGTGGTAACCGCGCATGACGCCCGGCCCGCGCAGCCAGAGCTCGCCCTCGGCCCCGGCGGGCAGCGGCTCTCCGGTCCGTGGCCGGACGATCCGCGCCTCGAACCCGGTGATCCGGCCGACCGATCCCTCGACCGGGTCGGCGCCCGGTGTCTCCAGCGCGATCGCGCCGCAGGTCTCGGTGCTGCCGTAGCTGTTCACCAGCGGGACGCCGAGCGCCGTTCGGACGTCGAGCCGCATCTCCGCCGAGCACGGGGCGCCGCCGGTGACGCAGACCCGCAGCGAGGGCACGCTCAGCCGGCGCTCGCCGAGCGCGGCCAGCAGCCGGTGGTAGGTGGTCGGCACGCCGGTGAGGACGGTGGGCGCGGTGCGCTGCACGGCGTCGATCAGCTCGGCGTCCGACGGGTGGTCCAGGATCGTCGCGGTCGCCCCGGTGATCAGCACGCCCAGCAGGCATCGGGCGTGGCCGAGCGCGTGGTGCAGCGGGAGCGGCCAGAGCAGCCGGTCGTCCGGCCCCACCTCGAGGCGGGCCAGCACCCGGACCAGCGTGCTGAGCCAGTTGGCCTGACTGGACACGACGCCTTTCGGGCTGCCGGTGCTGCCCGAGGTGTAGTGGATCCAGGCGTCCTCGTCCGGGCCGAGGTCGTCGCGCGCCGGACCGGTCCCGGCGGCCTCCAGGGCCGCCATCTCGACGCCGGTCACGACGAGTTTCGGCCGGCAATCCGCCACGAAGGCGGCCAGCTCCGCGGTCGACGACCGCGGGTTGACCGGCACGCCGATCGCGGCGGCCCGCACGACGCCGAGCACCGCCACGACCGCGTCGATCCCGGCCGGCAGGCAGACGAGCACCGGCTCACCGCGGCCGACGCCGTGCGCGGCGAGGCCGGCGGCGAAACGCCTCGTCCGGTCGTCCAGCTCGGCGAAGGTGATCCGCCGGTCGCCGGACGCGTACGCGATCCGGCCGGGCCGCTCGGCGGCGTGCCGGCGGAGGAGCTCGACTATGGACGTTTGCACCCGGACACGATGACAGACCCGGGCAACCCGGTCACCGACTCGTTACTTCGTGCCATTGGCCGATCACGTACGCCGTACCCCCAATGCATTGGCAATGATGAATGGCACTGCAGAACGGGGAGAAACATGCACAAGAGGTATGCGGCTGCCGCCGCACTGTCCACCATCGTCCTCGCCGGCACGATGCCGGCCGCGGCCCACGCCGCACCCGCCGTCCAGAAGTTCACGGCCGTCCAGAAGATCACCAAGGACGGCGCCTCGATCACCTTCCAGCGGGTCGCCGCGCCGGCGACGCCACGCTCCGGCACCGGACCGACCACCTCCGACTTCGACGGCGACGGCCTCGACGACATCGCCGCGACCGCCCGCGGTGGCGTGGTGGTGCGCTACGCGTCCGGCGGCCGTCTCGACTACTTCGGGAAGACCACCGGCGGCACCGCCATCACCCTGGGCGCCGCGATCACCAGCGGCGACTTCGACAACGACGGGTACGGCGACCTGGTCATCGGCGATCCCACCGAGGCCGACGGCGCCAATCACACGGCGGCCGGCGGCCTCTGGATCGTGCCGGGCTCGGCCGGCGGGCTGCGGGTCGCCGGGATCCGCCATCTCACCCAGAGCAGTGCCGGAGTGCCCGGCGCGGCCGAGGGCGGCGACGAGTTCGCGGGCGCGCTGGCGGCCGGCGACATCAACGGCGACGGCCGGGCCGACCTGGCCGTGGGCCTGCCCGGCGAGGACGTCGGAACGGTCAGTGACGCGGGTGGCCTGATCATGTTCCTGAGCGACGCGCACGGCGTCAGCACGACCGGCGCGCGGTGGCTCGACCAGGGCACGGCGTACATGCCGGGAACGCCGTCGGCCTTTGACCGCTTCGGCAGCGAGCTGGCCATCGGTCACTTCAACCACGACGAGTACGGCGATCTCGCGATCGGCAGCCCCGGTGAGAACGAGGGCGGCACCGGCCCCAGCCGCGGCATGATCAGCCTGATCCTGGGCGTCAGCACCGGCCTCAACGTGATCGGCGTCTTCTCGGTCGAGGGCGACGACTTCGGCACGGTGGCCCCGGACGTGCAGCCGCTGCGGCTCGGTTACGGCGGGCTGGCGATGGCCGACGTCGACGGCGACGGCGCGGACGAGCTGTTCGCCGGCGTGCCGGAGGCCACGGTGGCCGGACAGGCCGAGGCCGGCCTGGTCGCGGTCCTGCCGGGCAGCAACGACGGTTTCTTCGTCACCGCCTCGTCGGTGCTGACCAGGGCGACCGCGGGCGTGCCGGACGACCCGGCGGCGGGCGACCGGTTCGGCGCCGCGGTGGCCGCCGGCGACCTCACCGGCGACGGCTTCGCCGACCTGGTGGTCGGCGTGCCCGGCCAGGACGTCGTCGACGCCCCGCTGGCGCCGCCCGGCACGATCCGCGACGCCGGCGTGGTCAGCCCGTTCCGCGGCTCGGCGACCGGGCTGGTGTCCCGCGGCGGCGATATCTCGCAGGGATACGAGTACGTCGACGGGATCTCGCAGGCCGGGGACCGCTTCGGCCACGACGTCCGGGTGCTCAACCTGGACGGCCGCAACGGCCTGGACGCGATCATCTCGTCGCCGGGCGAGCCCGGCGAGGACCCGGGCGACACCGCCGGCGCGGTCTACGAGTGCCTCGGCGGCGACCCGAACCTGATGTACGGCATCCACCGCACCACCGGCGCCGACGTGGCGCTGCCCGGCTTCAACACCAACATCTACGGCTACGTCGTCTGATCGAGGGTCAACCGACCGAACGCCGACAGTTGACGCACGATGCCTCCGCCCCCGCCCGACACTGATGGGATGGCAGATCCGACGCGGGCCGCGGAGATCGACCTCGCCCCGATCCCCGGAAAGACGTACTTCTCCATCGACCGTGAGTGGCGGGAGGAATTCATCTACTTCCTGATGGTGGATCGCTTCTCGGACGGGGTGGACCGGCCGGCGCCCACGGGCGCCGGGCGGTCCGCCGGCGTCGACACCCCGGACGCGTTCTACGGTGGCACGATCGCCGGCATCCGGCGCAATCTCGACTACATCGCCGGGCTGGGGTGCACCGCGATCTGGCTGTCGCCGGTCTTCGAGAACAACCAGAACTCCTACCACGGGTACGACATCAACAACTACCTGAGCATCGACCCGCGGTTCGGGACCAAGCAGGACCTGATCGACCTGGTCGAGGACGCCCACAGCCGGCCGGTCCCGATCCGGATCATCCTGGACGTGGTGATCAACCACAGCGGCGACAACTGGTCCTATCCCGGCGGGTTCCGCTACTTCTACTCCGGCAACCAGCAGTTCGGGTTCGGCGACTTCCGCCGCGCCGACCGGCCCCTGCCGGCCGAACTGCGGAATCCGGAGTGGTACCACCGCCGGGGCGAGATCGGCGACTTCGACAACTCCCCGGAGAACCAGTTCGGCGACATCCTCGGGCTGAAGGACTACGCCAACGACGACGACCCGGTCGGCTCCGAGGTCATCAACACGCTGATCAGGGCGCACGCCTACTGGATCCGGGAGACCGACGTCGACGGCTTCCGGGTGGACGCGGTCAAGCACATGGGCGAGCTGGCCGCCGCGCGGTTCTGCTCCAACATCCGGGAGTACGCGTACGGCCTCGGCAAGCGCGGTTTCTTCCTGTTCGGCGAGGTCGCGACCCCGTCCGACGACATCTACAACCGTTACATCGGCCAGAACACCAGCCAGTCCGACGGCAACCGCACGGTGTTCTTCGGCCTCGACTCGGTGCTCGACTTCCGGCTCGCCTCCGGCATGTTCGGCGACGAGAACAACGCCCCGCTGCGCGACGTCCTGACCGGCGCCCGGGGCCCGCAGACGCTGTTCAACCGCCTCGAAGCGCAACGCGACCGGGCCCTCAACCGCGGCGAGATCGGCCGCTACCTGGTCACCTTCATCGACAACCACGACTCGTTCTGGCAGCCCGGCGGGCGCTTCCCGGCCATCGCCGACGACGACCAGGTGATCGCGGCGGCCGGCTTCCTGCTCTGCGCCCTCGGGACGCCGTGCCTCTACTACGGCGACGAGCAGGGCCTCACCGGCGCGGGCGGCGACAACCAGATGCGCCAGGCCCTCTTCGACACGGCCGGCGACCGCAGCCTGCTCAACCCGCAGTGCCGCATCTACCAGGAGATCGCCAAGATCGCCGCGGTCATGCGCAGCCACCAGGCGCTGCGCTTCGGCCGCATGTACTACCGCCAGATCTCCGGCGACGGCCAGAACTTCGGCGAACCGTTCGGCACCACCTACACCCTCGCCTTCGCCCGCCTCCTCTACCCGCAGGAGGTGCTGGTCGCCTACAACGTCTCCGACCAGCCCCGCCACGACTGCGTGGTGGTCGACGCCGCCCTGCACCCGGAAGGGTCCACGATGTCCTTCCGCTACGGCGCCTCCGGCGACACCACCGTGCAGAAGACCAACAACGGCATCCATTTCGTACGCCTCGAGCTCGCCCCGCACCAATTCGTCGTCCTCGAGTGACCGGCGGCGGGCCCCCGCGGGCCGGCCTTGCCGGGCTACGATGTTGATCCACGGCTGAGCACAGTGGAGGGTCGATGAGCGGTCAGCAGGCCGGCAACAGCAGTCCCATCGACACCACGGTCGCCCATCCGGCGCGTCGTTACGACTATCTGCTGGGCGGCAAGGACAACTTCGAGGCGGACCGGGAGTCGGCGCGGCGCATCGAGGAGCAGATGCCCACGATCCGGCTCACCGCTCAGGAGAACCGCTGGTTCCTGCACCGGGCGGTCCGGTTCCTGGCCGAGCGCGGGATCCGCCAGTTCCTCGACATCGGGACCGGCATCCCGACCTCGCCGAACACGCACCAGATCGCCCAGGAGGCCGACCCCACCGCCCGGATCGTCTATGTCGACAACGACCCGCTGGTGCTCGTCCACGCCCGCGCGTTGCTGACCGGTGACCCGCGGGGGCGGACGGCGTACCTCGAGGCCGACCTGCGTGACCCGCAGAAGATCCTCGACCGGCCCGAGTTCGCCGAGGTGCTCAACCTCGCGGAGCCGGTCGGGTTGCTGCTCGTCGCGGTCCTGCACTTCATCCGCGACGACGACAACCCGAAGCAGATCATCGACACCCTGGTCGACGCTCTGCCCGAGGGCAGCTTCGTGGCCGCCACCCACGTCACCCTGGAATACATGAGCCCGGAGCAGTTCGCCGCGGTGCGCGCGACCGCCGAGCGGCAGACCGCGGCCCGCTCCGGCGCCGAGCTGGCCGCCCTCTTCACGCACCCACGCCTGCAACTGGTCGAGCCCGGCGCGCAATCGGTGGCGCGGTGGTGGCCGGAAGGCGCGCCGCAGCCGCGGCCACCGGTCGAGCAGGTGGCCTGCAACGGGATCCTGGCCCAGGTCGGCCCGCCCACCAGGTAACGCGGCGCCACGAGTCCGACGGGTTCGCGACTCGGCGCTTCCCTTCGGTTCGGCGCCGTGCCTACGGTGAGTCGCCCGGCGGCTGCTCCACATGTCGCCGTCGGTCCGCATCCCGAGTGGGTGAGCAGCGTGGCCGAGACTATTTCGTTTCCGGAAAGTCTTCGGTGGACGCGCGACGTGCTGACGCAGTGGCGGCACTGGACGCGCACCCACTGGAAGATCACGCTCGCGCTGAGTGCGATGGCCTTTCTCACCGGGTGGGCCTGGAACACGTACGCAATGGCCGTCGGGCTCGAGGGCAGCGACGTCCCCGCGGACACCCGGACGACCGCGACGGCCGACGGCCACACCATCAACGCGGTCTTCTGGCTGGTCCTCTTCACGCTGGTCAGCGGCCTGGTGACGTACGCCTGGACGCGTGGCCGGACCGCCCTGCGGGCTGATGTCGCCGCGCTGCCGAGGCGGTTCGCCGAGGCCATGAGCACCAGCCGGGCGGGCACTCTCGCCATGTTCCTCTGGGGCGCTTCGGTGGCGCTGGTGATCGCCACGCTGATCGACTCGGCGGTTTCGCTGGCCCTCGGGCTGGTTCTGCTGGCCCTGGCCCCGACACCGATCGGCGTGGTCCTGAACTTCGCGCTCATCCGGATCTGGCGCGGGCTGTGCGGCATCGTCGCGCCGAAGGCGAGCGCCCAGGTCGCCGTGATGATCAGCCCGTTCCTGGTCATGATCGGCGAGGGCGCCGGTCTCACGGTGGACGGCCTGTTCGACAACTGGCGGATAAAGGCGCTGCTCGGGCTCGCCGCCGCGGCGCTCTCGGTGGCACTGGCGCGCAGGTCCGCGCCGCCGGCCGCGGCCATCCTGCTGGTCCTGGTGGCCGCGGCGGTGGCCGGGCAGTTGATCGGCCTCCCGGCGGCCTACGCGGACGACGGTGGCTGGAGCGAGTGTGTCACCGCGGACAACCGCACCTGCTCCGATCTGGGGCTCGGTGGGGTGCTCGCCTGGCTGCACTCCCCCGGTGCCGGGCACGTGCTGCTCCGGGGCTCGATCGGGGCGGCCTTCGCGTCGATCGGCACGCTGCTCGGACTCGGGATCGGCGCCGCGTTCGCGGCAAGCCTCGCGCAGACGGCCGCCGCGGGGAACACACCGCGCCATCGTGGCGGCCCGCCGCGCCGGCCCGACGGCCTCGGCTACGACGACCGGGGGTGGCCTCCGCAACAGCCGGACCCCGCCCCGCCACCGGCCACCGGCGGGGCGCGGCCGATCCCACCGCAGCCGCCGGCACCTCCCGGCCCACCGGCCGGCCGTCTGCTGCACGGAACCGGCCCCGGCGGCGACGGCTCGGCCGGACGCCAGATGCACGGAACCGGCCCCGCCGAGGACGGCTCGGCCGGGCACTTGTACGGAAACGCGCCGGCCGAGGACGGCACGGCCGGCCCGGTGCGCGGAGCCGGACCGCCCGAGGCCGGCCCGGTGCACGGCGCCGGCGCGTCCAGCACCCTCGGACAGGTCTACCGGTCCACCTCCGTCGACTTCCCGGTGATCGACCAGCCGCCGCCCGACCCGGTGGTCCCGGATGCACCCGCCGTAGGCCAGGCCGCCGTGCCGCCGGCCAGGCACGGCAATCCCTGGGCTGACCTGGATGAGGTGGATGACTTCCTGCCGGATCCGCCCGAGCGCCGGGCCCGGCACCGCCGGCGCGGCCCCGACGACGATCCGCCACCGCCCCGAGAGCGGCCGTGACCAGGTATCGCCGCTGGCCGGCGCGGGTCGTCGTATTCCTTCTGGCCGGCGGTTCGATCGCGGCGCTGCTCGCCGACCTCTACCGGATCGCACCGATGGGCCGGGTGTTCTGGTTCGTCTCGGTGCCGGCGATGGCCGTGCTGGCGATCGTGGCCGCCCTGCCCCGAATCGATCCGGACCTCCGGGCCCGGATCCGGGTCGGCGCGGTCGCCGGCGTCCTCGGAGTGCTCGGCTACGACGTCGCCCGGATCCCCTTCGCACTGGCCGGCCAGCGTGTCTTCGCCCCGATCGAGAGCTACGGCATCCTGATCGCCGACAGCTCCGCGTCGTCCGGCCTGACCTCGACGCTCGGCTGGCTGTACCACCTGTCCAACGGCGTGACGTTCGGCATCGCCTACCTGGCGATCGCCGCGCGCCGCCGGTGGCCGCTCGGTGTGCTGTGGGCGCTGCTGCTCGAGACCGTCGCGGTGCTCAGCCCGTTCGCCACCCGGTACGACCTGGCCGGCCACCTGGTCCCGATCGCCATCGCGTACCTGGCGCACGTGTTCTACGGCTATCCGCTCGGCCGCCTCGGACGCGAGCTCGACGGCGCGGAGAGTGCGCTGCGCCGGTTCGGCCGGCACACCGTGTCGGTGACGCTGATCGTGACAGCCGGGGTGATCGTCGGATGGCAGCGTCCGTGGCACGTGCCGCCCACGGACCGGGAGGCGGCCCGGCTCTCCCACGACGGGACCCCGGCGGCAATCGTGCGCTCGGATCGCTTCGAACCCGAATGGCTCCGCGTGCGGGCCGGCGGCTGCGTGCTGATCGACAACCGCTCCGGGCGGACCTATCCGACCTCAGCCGGGGTGCTGCCCGCACGGACCGCCGGGACCCTCTGCTTAGAAAGGCCCGGCGTCTATCGGATCCGCCTCGGCGCCCGCCCCTATTCCGGCGGCTTCGTCTACGTGGACGCGACCCGGCCGTGAACGAAAGTCCGTCGTGGTGGGACGAACAGGAGGACAGACCCACCACGAAACAAGGAGTGCCGTGAAACGCCACCATCTCTACCGGCCCGTCGGGGCCATCCTGCTCGGATTCGTCATCAGCCTGGCGGGCGCCACCGCACCCGCGTCCGCGAAAGCGCCCGCCGGCTGCGAGGGCGCGGTCGTGCACACCGTCGACGCTGCCCGGCCCGGTCCGCTGCCGCGGCTGTGCGTCGCGCGCGGCGGGGTCGTGCGCCTGGTCAACATCGGGCCGGGGTCGCTCGTCGCGGACCCGGCCGGCGCCGTCGACTGCTTCTATGCGGCCGGCACCTACCAGTGCCGGCTGATCAAGGCCGGGACGCTGCGGTTCACGCTGGCCCCGGATGCCCGGCAGTTGCGGGTCACGGTGCCGGCGGCCGTGCCGGGACAGCCCTCGACCGCCTGTTCGCCGCCCGGCGCCGTGGTCGATCTAGACACCAACGACGAGCTCGGCTGGTGGGCGCCGTGCCTGCGGATCGGCGCGACCCTGCGGGTGGTCAACCTCGGGCCCGGTCTGCTGACGAGGAGCCCGGCCGATGCCGTGACCTGCTACTACGAAGCCGGGATCACCGCCTGCCAGTTCCGCCGGCCGGCCAGTGTCGTCTTCACCGCCACTCTGGACTCGACCACCCGGTCAGTGACGGCGGTCGCGGTCGGCTAGCCGGTCTATGGTCGAGCGGTGACCGGCCCGCAGCAGATCGGCGCCTACCGCATCGAACGGTTGCTCGGCGCCGGGTCGTTCGCCACCGTCTGGCTCGGCCACGACCCGGCCCTGGGCGCGCACGTGGCGATCAAGGTGCTGGCCGAGAACTGGAGCCACGACCTGCGGGTCCGGGAACGCTTCTCGCAGGAGGCCCGGCTGCTGTGGCGGCTGGCCGACGAACGGCTGGTGCGCGTGCACGCCGTGGGCGAACTGGCGGATGGTCGCCCGTACTCGGTCATGGATTTTGCCGACGGTGGCAGCCTGCGTGACCGGCTCGCCCAGGGTGATCTGCCGCCGGCCCTGGCCCTCCGGATCTTGCGGGAGGTTGCCGCCGGGGTCGCGGTGCTGCACCGGAACCGGATCGTGCACCGCGATCTCACTCCCGGCAACGTGCTGTTCCAGGCCGGCCGGGTGGTGATCGCGGACCTCGGTCTGGCGAAGGCGCTCGCGGCCGCCTCGGGGCTGACCGCCCGGGCCGGCACCCCCGGCTACATGGCGCCCGAGCAGGACGATCCGCTGGCGGTCGTGGACACCACGGCCGATGTGTACGGCCTGGGGCGGCTGGGATCGCGGCTGGGTGTGCCGCTCCGGTTCGCCCCGGTGCTGCAGCGGGCGACCGAGCGCGACCCGCAGGATCGCTATCCGGATGCCGACGCCTTCGCGGCGGCGCTCGACCGGGTCGACACCTCGGGCGCGCTCGGTCCGCTGCGCCGCACGGGATGGCTGGTGGCCGCCGGCGCGCTGCTCGCCGGCATGTCGTCGGACGTCGCGCCGCCGCCGAAGCCGCGCACCGCGACCGAGCAGACCGGACAGCTCACGGTCGCCCTGCCCGACGGTTGGCGGGGCGCCGGATCGGGCTGGGCCGGCCGTTTCGACGGCACCGGGAAGCTGGAACCGGCGCTGGTGATCTCCCCGGATCCGCGCCGCTGGCCCACCGATCCGGGCATGCCGGGCGCGTTCGTCGGGCTGTCGCGCAGCGCGGCGGCCCGCACCACGGCCGCCGGTTTCGTGGCCGAGCACCCGCACGCGAGTTGCACCGCCGCGCCCGTGCGGCACAGCCGGCCAGCCGGCATCGACTGGGTGCTGGCCCGCTTCACCTGCCAAAAAACCAAACCCGTGATCATCGAGGCGGCCGGCATCAAGGCCGGCTTCATGGTGTACGCCCAGATCACGCCCGGGGCGAGCGCCGATGACCGGTCCGTGGATGCGCTTCTCGCCGGCGTGGTCGTCGGTTAGCGCACGACGACCGTCCGGTTAGCGCACGACGACCGTGATGTCGTGGGACTGGCTGCCCTGCGGGATCGTCACGACGACCGTGCCGGGGCGCACGAAGCGGATCTCGACGATGCCCGCCTCGTAGTTCGGATCGACCAGGTCCGGCGAGTCGGTGGTGACCTCGCCGGGCCCGATGTGCTCGATCCGCAGGACCGCCCCGACGCCGACGCACAGAGCGGGCACGAGGGCGAGCTCGTCGGTGGTCAGGTCGATGGTGTGCACGACCGGGCCCTCGCAGGCCGACCCGGTCGTCGTCGGCAGCGAGAGCGGCGGCGGGGAGACCGCGGTTCGGCTCGTGCGTGCCGGCGTCGGCCGGTGCGGGATGGTCGGCGCGACGCTCGCCGGCCGTGACGGGGTGGCGCTGCTGGATGCGACGGGCGGGGGCGGGGCGGCTTCGGTCGGCAGCGGGGAGACGGCCGGCTCGACCGTGCAGCCGGCCAGCGCCGCCGCGAGGACGCCGGTGATCAGCCGCCGCATCATCGGCCCAGGTGCTGCCGAAGCTCCGAGCGAGCCTGGTGGATGCGGGACTTCACGGTGCCCTCCGGCACCGCGGTCAGCCCGGCGATGTCTCGATAGCTCAGGTCGAGCAGATCCCGCAGGACGACCGCCTCGGCGAGGTCGGGCCGCAGCCCTTCGAGCGCGTCGAGCAGATCGAGCCGGGTGCCGGCCACCACGCTGGTGCGGCGCGGGTCGGGCCGGTCCGGCAGCGGCGCCCCGCCCGACTCGGCCAGGAAGCGACCGCGCAGGCGCTGGTAGGTCGACCGGGCCCGGTTGGCGGTCAGCCGATGGAGCCAGGTGCGGAACGACGATCGCCCCTCGAACCGGCCGATCGACCGGGTGAGCGCCAGCAACGTGTCCTGGCAGGCGTCCTCGGCGTCGTCGCGGTTGGGCAGGAAGCGGGCGCACATGCGCAGCACATCGGGCCGCACGGCGGTCAGCAGCGTCTCGAGCGCGGCGGCGTCACCCGCGGCCGCCGCCCGGGCCAGCTCCTCGACCTCGGTGGCTCCACTGTCCACCGCCCCACCATAGGTGGCCGCCGGGCGGTCTGGTGCAGACCGAGGATCGCCAGGTGCTGGACCGATCCTGCTGAATCTCCGCCGACATCGGTGCCGACCTGGTCAAAGTCCTGTGGAATGGGCCGGTGGAAGCCTTCGCCCCCGCGGCCCAGACCCTGCCAAGCGCCGATCCTGGGCACGGACGGGCTGGGAAGCGCCGGCCCGGATCTGAGGACCGAACATGTTGCTGATCGTGGGCGAGGCCATCGTCGCCTTCCACCGGACGGGCCGCGAGCACTACACCGGCCCGTGGCCGAGCGGTTCGCCGGCGATCGCCGCCTATGTCGCCGGCCGGCTCGGGGTGCCGACCGTCTTCGTCGGCGCCGTCGGGCGCGACGACCACGGCACGGTGATGGCCGACGGGCTGGCCGCCGGCGGGGTGGACATCAGCCACCTCGTGGTGTCCGGCAAAGCGCCGACCGCGACCGCGTACATCACCTATCGCGGCGCGGCGCGCGAGTTCGACTTGCGGGTCAGCGACTCGGCGGCGATCCAGGTCGCCGGGCCGGACCTGGCCGACCTGCCGGAGCGCGCCGGCTGGCTGCACCTGTCCGGCTCGGCGCTGATCTTCGGCGAGCCGCTCGCCGGCACGGCCCTCACCGCTCTGCACCGGGCCCGGGCGGCCGGCGCCCGGATCTCGATCGACCCGAACGTGCGGCCCGAGTCCCTGGACCGGACGGCCCGGGAGGCGGTGGTCGAGGCCCTCGGACTCGCCCACGTCGTGCTGGCCGGCGAAGGCGAGCTGGCGGCGCTCAGGGTGGACGCGTCCGCCCTGGTCGCCGACGGGGCGACGGTGTGCACCACGTTCGGGGCGGGCGGCGCAACGGTGACCGACGAGTCCGGGTCGGTGCACATCGACGCGCTCCCGGTCGAGGTGGTGGACACCGACGGCGCCGGCGACGCGTTCGCGGCCGGGTTCATCGCCGCGGCGCTGGCCGGCGCGGACCCGGTCGACGCGGCCCGCGCCGGCGTGCGGGTCGCGACGGAGGCCATCCGCACCGAAGGCCCGATGAGCGTCATGCCCGACCGCGGGCTGCTGGCCGGATGAGCGGCTACACTGCCCGGCCATGAACGCTTCCTCCGCCTCCGTGAGCCTGGTCCACGAGGCATTGGTGCTGCTGCGGGCCGATCGGGTGGAGGAAGCCGAGGCGATGATGAAGCGGGCCGTGCGCCGGGCCGGCCAGCTGCACGGTGAGCACAGCGCCGCCTGGGCCGCGGCCCAGTCCGACATGGGCAACGTGCTGCTGCGCGCCGACCAGCCGGCCTGGGCGGTCGAATGCTTCCGGGCGGCGGTGTCGGTGCCGGTCCCGCCGGGCGGCGAACCGCAGCACCGGCTCGGCCACCAGCTCAACCTCGGCATCGCGCTCACCCTCAGCGGGCGGCTCGAGGAGGGCGCCGAGGCGCTGCGGGAGTCACGGGCCGGCCGGCTCGAGTTCTACGGCCCCGACCACGTCGGGTACGCGGCCGGCCTGGAACCCCTCGCCGACGTGCTGCTGCGCCTCGGCGATCACGCCGGGGCGCTGGCCGCGATCGAGGAGGCGGTGCCGATCTTCGACCGCGCCGGGCACCAGCGGATCGCCAGTTCGGTCGCGTTGCGCGGGGTGATCCGCCAGGCCGGCGGTCACTCCGGTCCGCTCTTCCCGGGGCTGCACGAGCTGCCCGACCACGTGGTGGAGCAGGTCGCCACGATCGCGGCCATCCGGGTGCGGCAGGGCATCGACCCGGACGCCGCCTACCTGTTCCTCGCCCACCTCGCCAACGCGCTGCGCACCCGTCTCGGGCCGGACCACCCGTCCACCGTCGACGCGTTCAGCGCCCTGTCCGTCGCGGCCGGCGAGCGCGGCGACCACAACGGCCGGGTCGCGGCGCTGCGGCGGGTGCTCGCCTCCTACGACCGCCAGGACCGCGTGGAGGAGGCGCTGGCCGCGACGATCAGCATCGCCGAGGCGCTCGGCGACGCCGGCGAGACCGACAAGAGCCTGCTGCGGTACGAGGATGCGGCGTCCCGCGCCGAGCGGACCGGTCACGCCGGCCTCATCGGCCAGGCGCTGTTCGACTGGGGGCTGGCGCTGCAGGCTGCCGGGAAGCCCGAGCCGGCCACCGAGCGGCTCGGCGAGGCGTCCGCCGCCGCCCGCGACGGCGATGACCCGGTGCTGCTCGGGCATGTCGCCGCGGCGTACGGCATCGGCCTGCAGCACCTGGGCCGGCGGGCCGAGGCCCGCACCGCGCTGGAGGAGTGCCTGTCCGTGCTGGAACCGCGCGACGAGGCCGCCGGCGCCGCTCGGAGCCACCTGGTCGCGATCCTCGACGACCGGGAGTGTGACTGTGCCGGTCTGCGAGCGGCCGTCGAGGAGGGGTTCCGCGACTTCGTGATGTCGCGCCTGCCGGCCGACCTGCTCGGCCGGTTCGACGTGCGGATCGTCGGCAACAACTTCGTGATCGACGCCGACTTCCAGCGGGAGCCGGCCGGCGACGAGGCCGAGCGGTTCGACGAGGTCGTCCGGGCCGGCCAGGCTGAGTTCAGCCGCCAGGTCGCCGGCTGAAGTCATTAGGGTAACCTTACTTGATCTTTGAGTAAGGGGAACTGCGCTGTCCACCAATGCGAAGCCGGGCACCGCGATCCTGCGACGGGCGGTCGCCCGCAACGGCCGGCGCCTCTGGCTCGGAACCGTCCTGGCCGGCCTCTATCAGATCTCCGCGGCCCTGGTGCCGATTCTGATCGGGGTGATCATCGACCGGGCCGTCGAGACCGGCCGGGTGGCCGCGCTGGTGACCTGGGTCGGCGTCCTCGTCCTGCTGTTCGTGGCGCTCGCGGTGTCGTACCGGTTCAGCGCGCGGAACCTGCAACGGGCCATCGCCGAGGAGGGCCACCGGCTGCGGGTCGAGGTGGCGGCGAAGATCCTGCACCCGCGCATCGTGCGCACCGACCGTCCGGCCGGCGACCTGCTCACCATCTCCACCACCGACGCCGACTACACGTCGTACGTGCTCGACCACATCCCGCGGGTGATCAGCGCGGTGCTGGCCGTGGTGGTCAGCGCCGGCACGCTGCTGTTCATCTCGGCGCCGCTCGGCCTGGTCGTGCTGGTCGCGACGCCGATCATGCTGGTCGCCCTGAACCGCGCCGCGCCGCTGATCGCGAACCGGATCCGGGAGCAGCAGGATCAGGCCGGCCGGGCCACCGCGCTGGCCACCGACCTGGTCACCGGGCTGCGCCCGCTGCGCGGCATCGGGGCGCAGGACGCCGCGGCCGAGCGCTACCGGGTGGTCAGCCGCCAGTCGCTGGCCGCCACCCTCGCCGCCGCCCGCGCGCAGAACGCCTACCAGGGCGCCTCGACGATGCTGAGCACGCTGCTGGCCTGCGGCATCGCGATCGCCGCCGGCTGGTTCGCGCTGACCGGCCGGATCACGGTCGGGCAGTTCATCACGGTGATCGGGTCTGCCCAGTTCCTCATCGAGCCGTTCGGCACGCTCGCCATCGTTCCGCGCTGGTACGCCGCGGCCCGCGCTTCCGCCGACCGCGTCGCCTCGGTCACCGGCGCCGGGCTGGTCCTGCCCGACGGCGCCGCCGACCCGTCCGGCCGGCGGTGCGAACTGCGCCTGCGCGGCGTCCGGTACGGCCCGCTGGACGGCCTCGACCTGCACGTGCGGCCGGGCGAGTTCGTCGGTGTCGTCGCCTACCGGCCGGCCGAGGCCGAGGCGCTGGTGCGGTTGTTGACGGTGCCCGACGCGTACGAGGGCGAACTGCTCCTCGGCGGCGAACGCCTCGAGACCGTGGACCGGAGCCGGGCCCGCCGCCTGCTGCACGTCGAGCCGCACCGCACCGACCTGTTCACCGGCTCCCTGGTCTCGAACGTGGACGTGCACGGCGGCGGCGCCGAGCCGCTCGCCGAGGTGATGCGGGCCGCGGCCGCGGGCGGGGTGGGCGCCGACGCGCCGATCGCCGAACGCGGCGCGAATCTCTCCGGCGGCCAGCGCCAGCGCGTCGCCCTGGCCCGCGCGCTGCTCGCCCGGCCGCCGCTGCTCGTCCTGCACGATCCGACGACCGCGGTGGACGCCGTCACCGAACACGCCATCGCCGCCGGCATCCGGGCGCTGCGGCACGGGCCGGACGCCGGCTTCGGCACCGTCGTGATCACCAGCAGCCCGGCGATGCTGGCCGCCGCCGACCGGATCGTCGTCATCGGGGCCGGAGCGGTCACCGCCGAGGGCGTGCACGCCGAGCTCAGCGCCCGCGACGACACCTACCGGCGGGCGGTCCTGCGATGACGACCCAGCTCCTTCCGGTCGCCGATCCGCGCGAGCGCCGGGCCTGGCTGTTCGCCGAACTGCGGACCCGCCGGACCGCCGCGACGCTCACCCTGGTCACCGGGCTGCTGGCCGCCGCGGCCTCGACCGTCCCGGCGTACGCCCTGGGCCTGCTCGTCGACCGGATCCGGGCCGGCGGCGACACCGGCGCCATCGTCGGAGTCGCGGTGGTCATCGGGGCCGCCGCCGTGGCCGGTGGCGCCGCGACCGCGGCCGGCGGCTACCTGACCGGCCGGCTGGGCTCACAGATCCTGGCCGGCCTGCGCGAGCGGACGATCGCCACCGCCCTGCGCCTGCCCGCCCAGGTGCTCGACCGGGCCGGCCGTGGCGACCTGCTCTCCCGGGTCAGCGCGGACATCGCCGCCATCGACCGGGCCGTCTCCGAGGTCCTGCCCGGCATGATCTCGGCGCTGCTGCTCGCCGGCATCAGCCTGGCCGCGATGATCGGCATCGACTGGCGCCTCGGCCTGGCCGGCGCGGCCGCCGTCCCGCTCTACGCGATCGCGCTGCGCTGGTACCTCCCGCACGCCGCCCCGTCCTACGCGGCCGAACGGGTGGCCATCGCCGAGCGGTCCCAGGCCTTCGTCGAGAGCATGCAGGGTGTCCCGACGGTGCACGCCTACCGCCTGGAGGACCGGCACCTGGCCGGCATCGACAGTCTGTCGGCCCGGGCCCGGGACATCTCGATCAACGTGTTCGCGCTGTACACCCGCTTCGTCGGCCGGATCAACCGCGCCGAACTGACCGGTCTCGGCGCGGTTCTGGTGGTGGGCTTCCTCCTCGTCCGCAACGAGGCCGTCACCGTCGGCGAGGTGTCCGCGGCGGCGCTGCTGTTCCACCGCCTGTTCAATCCGGTCGCCCTGCTGATGGTCACGTTCGACATGGTGCAGGACGCGGGCGCCAGCCTGGCCCGGCTCGTCGGCGTCCTCGACATGGACGTCGAACTCCGCGACGGCGGCACCGCGCCGGCCGGCCGGGAGCTGGTGCTGAGCGACGTCAGCTTCAGCTACGACGGCGTCACGCCGGTGCTGAGCGGCGTCAGCCTGCGGATTGAGCCGGGCGAGGTGGTCGCGCTGGTCGGCTCGACCGGTGCGGGCAAGACCACCGCCGCCTCGCTGGCCGCCGGCCTCCTGCGGCCCGGCTCGGGGCAGGCCACGGTGGGCGGGGTTCCGGTGACCGAGCTGCCCGCCGACACGGTCGCGATCGTCAGCCAGGAGACCCACGTGTTCACCGGCCCGCTCGCCGAGGACCTGCGGCTGGCCCGCCCGCACGCCTCGGACGACGAGGTCACCGCGGCGCTGAGCACGGTCGGCGCGCTCTGGTGGGTGCGCGAGCTGCCGGACGGGATCGACACCGTGGTCGGCAGTGGCGGGCATCAGCTGACCGCGGCGTACGCGCAGCAATTGGCCCTTGCCCGGGTTGTTCTTCTGAATCCGCCGGTGGTGGTGCTGGACGAGGCGACCGCCGAGGCGGGCAGCGCCGGGGCCCGTGATCTGGAACAGGCGGCCGCGGCCGCGCTGCGGGGACGCACGGCGCTCGTGGTTGCCCACCGCCTCACTCAGGCGGCGTCCGCCGACCGCGTCGTCGTCATGGAGCACGGCCAGGTCGTCGAGAGCGGACCGCACCCCGACCTGATCGCCGCGGGCGGCCGTTACGCCGAGCTGTGGGCGGCGTGGTCAGCGCGTCCGTCGACTTAAGGGAAACTTCATGGCCGTTGACCCTCGTCGATGTCTAGCCTTGGCGACTGGTCAGCCCGGCGGAAATCGCCCGCCGCCGGGCCTCGATCCTGCCTTCTCCCCTCGAGGGCAGGGAACGGAGTGCACCCACGTTGAAACGAAAGATCCCCCTGATCATCGTGCTGGCGACCGCGACAGCCGGATCGCTGACCATGGCCGTGCTATCCCACTCGGCCTCGGCGGAACAGACCTCCCCGGCGGGCGGTGACCCGGTCGCGCTGGCCAAGGCCACTGCCGCGCGGGTGGTGGCGAGCCGGCCGCAAGGGCTGCACGCCGGCAAGTACGACGCGTTCCAGCAGCAGGCGCCGCTGACCTACCACAGCATCACCTACGTCCCCTACGCCCGCACCTACAAGGGCGTGGCGGTCGAGGGTGGTGACCTGGTCGTGCAGACGGATGCCGCGGGCCAGGCGACCTACACCTCGGTCGCGCAGTCGGCCGGCATCGGCGAGCTGTCGGTGACCCCGGAACTGTCCGCGGCCAAGGCGACCAGGATCGCGAAGGCGCAGCTGAAGACGGTGAGCGCCGTCGAGGACACCACGCTGGTGGTGGACGCGACCGGCAAGACCGCGCGACTGGCCTGGTCGGCCACCGTGGACGGCACCGGCGCCGACGGCCGCAGCCGGCTCACCGTGCGGGTCGACGCCCTGACCGGCAAGGTGCTCGGCACGACCGAGCACATCACCGAGGTGACCGCGTCCGGCACCGGCGCCATCTACGGCGACGTGCAGTTCGAGACCGACGAGGGCCGCCTGCAGGATCCGCAGATCACCGGGCTGGTGTGCCAGGACGCCGCGGACAACCAGACCTTCACCAGCCAGGACAACACGTACGGCAACGGTGACGGGACCGAGCGGGAGACCGGCTGCGTCGACTCGTTCTTCGTGGCGCAGAAGCAGAACGAGATGCTGGCCCAGTGGCTCGACCGGGACGGCCAGGACGGTCAGGGCGGTTCCTTCCCGCTGCGCGTCGGCCTGCAGGACCAGAACGCGTTCTTCGACGGCCGTCAGGTGCAGATCGGCTTCAACACCAAGCGTGAGTTCCTCGGCTCGGCCGACGTGGTCGGCCACGAGCTGGGTCACGCCATCGACGCCACCACGCCCGGTGGCATCTCCGGCGGCAACACCTCGGAGTTCGTCGCCGACACCATCGGCGCGGCCACCGAGGCGTTCATCAACAGCCCGAACGACAAGCCGGACTTCACCGTCGGCGAAGAGGTCGACCTGGTCGGCGACGGGCCGATCCGGGACATGCGCGACCCGTCGTCGCTCGGCGCCGACAACTGCTTCTCCGCGCAGACCGAGCAGGACGAGGTGCACGCGGCCGCCGGCCCGGGCAACCACTGGTTCTTCCTGCTGTCGCAGGGCACCGACGGCAACGGCCAAGGCGCCAGCCCGACCTGCAACAACAGCACGGTGACCGGCCTCGGCATCGAGAACGCCATCAAGATCATGTTCAACGCGATGCTGCTGAAGAACTCGAACTCGTCCTACCTGCAGTACCGGGTGCTGACGCTGCAGGCGGCCAAGACCCTGTTCGCGGGCAGCTGCACCGAGTTCGACACGGTCAAGGCCGCGTGGGACGCGGTGTCGGTGCCGGCCCAGAACGACGAGCCGACCTGTAACGCCTGACGATCCGGGGCGCCGGAGGCCACCTCCGGCGCCCCGCCGTCACGTGACCCGGTCAGGCGGGTGATCTCAGCTGTTCGATGGCGAGCCGGATGTGCGGTGGAAGGCCGTCGCGGCGCTCGAAGTTCTTCGGGTTCACCAGCAGTTGCCGCTGCCCGAAATCGATCTCGCGCTGCAGCACGTCCTCCAGGAAGAACCGGGCCTGGCCGGCCACCTCGGACGGGTCCGGCGCCAGCGCGGCGACGGCCCGCCGCACCGCCGCGCCGGCGTCCGGCAGGTAGAGGTGGTCGCCGTCGGCCGGCAACTTCTGGGCGGCGAGGTCGACCCCGAAACGGAAGAACACCTTGACGAGTACGGCGTCGGTGAAGTCGTTGCCCCGGATCTGGTTGCTCTCCCGCAACGCCAGCTCCCGGTAACCGGGTGGTTCCGGCAGGCCCCGGCGGGCGAACGACCGGAGGCTGGCGTCATAACGCGCCTGTCCCCCGTGCGGGGCGCCGCGCATCTCGAGGCCGGTGATCTTCCCGGTGAACGTGCAGTCCACGAACTCGAGATAGTCGGCGTTCGGCCGGACGAAGCGGGCGTTGCGGAAGGTACAGCCGACGAAGCGGGCGAAGCCGCCGAGGAAGGTGAGCGAGACGCGGTCGAAGGAGCAGCGGAGGTACTGCGACTGCTCCGTTCCCGCGCCGAAGGACGCGCTGCCCACCTTGGCCCGGTCGAACTTGCAGTCCTCGAACGTGCAGCCCTGCGCACTGAACTGGTCCGTCGACAGGCCCGAATAGTCGATGCCGGTCACGTGCTCGTGGGTGAGGACCAACCCCTCCATGCTCCAGCCTCCCTACCGCCGCCCGTCACTCTACCGAGATCACTTCTTCCAGTTGTAGGTGCCGTAATCGCAGGTGAGGTACTTCGGGTCGTAGTTCGACTTGGTCGGGTCCTTGCCCTTGGCCTTGTGACTCGACACGGCGCCGGGTGTGGTCAGCTCGATCCACTTCTTGGTCAGCGTGTCGAAGAAGTCGACGCCCCGCCGGTAGTACTTGAACCGGCCCGGGTAATCGGTCTCCAGCTGGGCGAACGTGCGGTCGTGCACGACGTGTCCGCGCGACCGCCAGATCCGCCAGCCCTCCTCGTCGTGCCTCGCCCGCTGCGCGTCGCTGAAGTCGGCGTCGATCGACTCGAAGCCCTCGTCGGCGACCCCCTGGGCGACGTTCGAGATGATCTCCCGGGGATCGTTGTCACAGCCCGACGGGTCACCCGTACCGGCGATCTGCAGTCCGTCGGTGGCGGCCACCGCGCCGGCCGCGGCCGCGGTGTTCGGTGCGTCGGCGCCGTCGCTGCCGGCGAACACCGTGCCGGGCAGCTGGGTCGTCCCGCCGATGTTCGTCACCAGTCCGGCGCCGCCGACCAGGGCCACCGCCGCCGGCGGCTTGACCACCGTGGTGCCGACCGGGCCCGGGGTGGCGGCCTTGATCGCCGCCGCCTTGTCGGCCGCCTGCCGGATGTCGTACGCCTTGCGGTCGGCCTCGATCTTGGCTTCCGCCTCGGCGAACTTCCGGGCCGCCTCGGCCCGCGCGGCGTCGATCCGGGCCTGGAGATACTGGTTGTACGCGGCCGTCATCTCGGCCACCCGGGCGTTGATCCGCGCCTGCGTGGCCGCCTGCTGATAGTTGGCGTAGGCCTGGGCCCGCGCGGCCGCCGCCTGGGTCTGCGCGGCCGTGTTGAGCCGGGTCGCGTAGTCGTTCTGGGCGTACGCGTACGAGTTCGTCTGGGTGGCCGTGGCCGGGCCGTCCCAGCTGCTCGCGCTGTTGGCCCACTGCCGGTTCTCGTTCCACTTGTAGCCCTGGTAGACCACCACGCCGGTGCCGACGACCGCGACCACGGCGAGGACGCCCCAGCCGACCGGGTTGGAGCCGAGGAACACGCCGCCGAGCAGGACGAGCGGGTTGTGTCCGTCCGCGTCGACGTTGTTCAGCGGGCTCGCGTTGCCGTACCCGTACCGGTTGCCCTGCGCCACCGGGTCGGGCGCGAGGGCCCAGGTGTCGCGCGAGGTGAAGGAGCCCGCCCCCGGGTCGTACCAGCGGGCGTTCGCGTTGAGCAGGCCGGTCTGCGGGTCGGACCAGCCGCCCTGGAACCCGAGCGGGAGCCGGTCGGCCGAGGAGGCGACCACCTCGCCGGACGGGTCGTAGACCGCGGACCGGTTCAGGCCGCCGTCGGCCGGGTCGTACCAGCCGCGCACGTCGCCGTGCCGGGCGTCGGTGAAGAGGCTGCGGCCGGGGCTGCCGTCGAGCGTGGCCGACAGCGGCCGCGACTCGGGATCACGGAAGATCTGGCCGCGTGGCGCCGACCCCTCGCCGGGCACGAGGACCGGCGAGTTGCTGAGGTCGGAGTACCCGAAGGCGATGCCGTTGCGAGTGGCCACCCGGCCGAGCGAGTCGTACGCGTAGTTGACGGTGTAGCCGGGGTCGGCCGCCTTGGTCATCTGCTCGAACGCGTCGAACGTGTAGTTCGTCGTGCTGCCGTCCTGCGTGGAGCTGCGGATCGTGCCGCGCGCCGACCACGTGCTGGACAGGTCGGGCTCGCCGCCGCCGGTCTCGGTCAGCAGCCGGTTGCGCTGGTCGAAGGTGGACGTCCGGGTGCTCGTGCCGGTGGTGACCGTGGTGCGGTTGGACGCGTTGTCGTAGCCGTACGCGACGGTCGAGCCGTCCGGCCGGATCCACGACGTCTGCCGGCCGAGACCGTCGTATCCGTAGCCGTTGGCGCCGTCACCGGTGATGCCGGCCGGGGTGGCGGCGGTAAGCAGGTCGTCGTTGTCGTAGCCGTAGGTGACCTTGGCGGACTGGGTGCCGTTCGCCTTGGTCAGGGTGTCGCTCGCCAGCCGGCCGAGAGTGTCGTACCCGTAACTGCGCGAGGCCGCCCCGGTGCCCTGCGACACCCCTTGGACCTCGCCGGTGGGGCGATAGGTGTAGGTGAGCGTCTTCGAGACCAGCGGGTCGGTCACGGTCTTGAGCCGGGCCGCGCCGGTGTAGGTGAACGTCGCGGATCCGGCCCCGTCGGTACGGGTGGTCAGCCGCCCGGCGGAGTCGTAGCCGTACGCCGCGGTCCCGCCCGGCCCGGTCACGTCGGTGAGCAGGCCGCGGTCGTTCCAGCCGTAGGTGTTGTCCCCACCGGAGGTGCCGGCCTTCACCACGTGGCCGGCCGCGTCGTAGTCGAACGACCGGGTGGTGGTCGCTCCTTCGGCCCCGCTGCCCGACTCGGTGGTGATCTGGCCGAGCCCGTCGTAGACGCGGTCCACCGTCACCCCGCCGGGCAGGGCGGCCCGGACGACCTGCGCGCCCTTGTCGTACACCGTGGTCCAGGTGCGGTCGGCGGCGGCCGGGTGCGCGGCGGTGGCCGGCTCCAGCACCTCGATCTCGGCGCCCCAGTCGTTGTAGCGCGACTCGGTGACGTTGTTGCCGGCGTCGGTCGTACGCGTGCGGTTGCCCACCGCGTCGTAGTCGACCTTCACCGTGATCGCCGTCGCCGGATCGCCGGTCACCCGCAGCTGGATGACCGTGCGCATCTGACCGCCGGCATCGTAGGTGTAGTCGGTGGTCCGGCCCTCGGCGCTGGTCGACCGGGACACCCGGCTGTCCCGGTCGTAGCTCGTCCGGCTGGTCCGCAGCGGGGCGGAAAGCACCCCGCCGCTGACCGTGTGGCCGGTGACCGCGGTGGCGCGGCCCAGGCCGTCGAACGTGTACCCGGTCGCCAGCGTGCCGCCGACGATCTCGGCGACGGTGCGGCCGGTCGCGTTGTACCGGAACTCGGAGATCACCCCGTCCGCGTCGGTGACCTTGACCTTCTCGTCGGCGGTGTCGTAGGCGGTGGCCGTCGTGTGGTTCAGCGGGGTGATGACCGAGGTGGTCCGGCCACGGTCGTCCGGCGTCATCGTGGTCGTGTAGTAGTACGTGGTGCCGCCGGACCGCTCGGTCACCGTGTCGGTGAGCTGGTTGCCCCGGTCGTCGTAGGTGGCCAGCCGCCGGGCGCCGAGTGGGTCGACGGTCTCGAGCACCTCACCCAGCCGGTTGCGCTTGTACTGTGTGGCCGGCGCCGTCTTCGGACCGTCGCCATCCGGGTCCGGCTCGGTGACCTTGGCCAGCCAGCCGTTCTTGTCGTACTCGTAGCCGGTGACCCGGCCCAGCGGGTCGGTCCTGGTCTTCGGCAGGCCGCGGTCGTCGTACTCGGTCTTCGCAACCGGCGTGATCATGGTGCCGCCGGGCGGGGTGTACGAGGGCAGGATGCTCTGGACCTGGCGGCCCGCCGCGTCCAGGACCGTACGCACGATCGCGTCGTTGGCGTCGCGGATCTCCGTCGTCTCGCCGAACGTGTTGTGGCCCACCACCGACGTCGGAGCAAGGTTGTCGGTGGCCACGCCGTTGCGCCACACCGGCCGCGCCGGCTCGGCGGTCCGTTCGAGCCGGCCGGACTTGTCGTAGGCGTACGCCGTCACCGCGCCCGCCGGATCGGTGACCGAGGTCTGCAGGCCGCGCGGGTCACGCTTGATCGTGGTGACCAGCGCCTGCGGACTCGCCGCCGGGTCGGTCAGCGTCGTGGCCGTGTTCCGGCCCATCGCGTCGTAGCCGAACGAGGCCGCCTCGGCGGGCGCGCCGGCCCGCTGGAACCGCAGTTCCGACCGCCGCACCCGGCCACCCCAGCCGTTGGCCGGCTGGCTGTCGCGGACCCGCAGGTAGATCGTCTTGCCGGCGGCGAGCGCCGGGCCGAGGTCGATCGTGCGGATGGCCCGGTTCGAGCCGTTACGGATGTCCTGGGTCTCCTCCAGAACCTTGGTCCAGGTGCTGTTGTCGGGGCTGGTCTCGACCAGGAACTGGTTGGCGATGTCGGTGATCAGGCTGGCGCCGGTGGTGTCCGCCGGCAGCGCGAACTTGTAGGTGAACGAGGTGGCGCCGTCGGCGTAGCGGGCGCGGGAGCCGTCGATCAGCGATCCGCTGTCGGTCAGCACCGCCTTCTCGCCGGGCGTGTCGACGTCGACCGCGAGGCCGTTGCCGGCCACCACCGAAGCGGCCTGGCCGTCGCCGCGCATCTGGTACGACGTGGAGCGCATCAGCCCGGCCGGGTCGAGCACCTCCTGGATGACGTTGCCGAGGTTGTCGTACAGGTAGTCGCGCACGACGCCGCCGGCCTCGGTGCGGCGCACCACGTTGCCCGCGTAGTCGTAGACGTTCTGCTGCTGCAGCACCGTGGACGCGACCGTGCCGTTGGCGTTGCGGGTGACGTGCTTGATGCTCTCGACCAGGCCGGTCTCGTAGTACGTGTACGCCGTCTCCCGGCCCATCGCGTCGACCACCGAGGCGAGCTGCCCCGCCGGATCGTAGGCCCGGGACTCCTGCACCAGGCGGGTGGCCGCCGGGTCCATCGGGTCCACGCCGGCGCCGGTCACGGCGGTCTCGACCAGTTGGTTACGGTCGTCGTACTTGTACTCGGCGACCTGCCCGCCGGGACGGGTCTCGCGCACCTTGGCGCCGGCCGGGTCCCATTCGCTGGTGGTGACGGCGCCGTCCGGGGTGGTCGACGAGGTGATCCGGCCGGCCGGGTCGTAACCGGTCTTCCAGGTCCGGACGGTGTCCCCGCCGGTGGTGTCGCTGGTGTCGACCTGGGTGGTCCGGCCGCTCACGTCGTAGGTGTACTTCGTACGGGCGGTGTGCGTGACCCCGGTGATCGGGTTGGCCAGGCCCGGCTCGGTCAGGGTCTCGGGCAGCGACGCCGCGTTGTAGGTGGTGACCGTGGTCCCGTAGTCGGCGGTGGCGCCGTCCACCGTCCCGGTGACCTTGGACGTGGTCGGCCGGCCGATCGCGTCGTAGCTCACCTCGGTGGTCAGGCCGACCGGGTCGACCGACTTCACCCGGTCGCCCACGCTGTTGTAGTAGTGCCGGGTCACGCCGCCGGAGAATTGCGACTCGGTCGCGACCAGGCCGGGCGGGGTGGTGCCGCCGCCGATCGCGGCCTCGGTGCCGGCGGTGTAGGTGATGTCCTCCCGGGCGGTCCAGTCCAGTTGCCCCGGCAGTTTGGGCTTGATCACCGCGGTCGGGCGGCCCTTGGCGTCGCGGTAGAACCAGGTGCGGTGCTCGTCGGAGCTCGAGCCGTTGTCCCGGCCGTCGCTCGCCCAGAGAAGCTGGTCGTTGCGGGGATCCAGCGGATCCGTCGTGACCTGGTAGGCGTAGTAGCGGTAGCGCCAGTCGCCGTTGTAGGAGACGGCGTCGCTGGTCCGGTTGCCGCGGGCGTCGGAGAAGAAGTACCGGGTGTGATTGTTCGGGTCGGTGTAGTTGAAGGTGAACCCGTTGGCGTCGTACTCCCAGTCAGCGGTGCCGGACCCGTCGGTGCGCACGACGAGGCGGCCGTTGTGGTCGGCGTCGTAGGTGTAGGCGATGGCGTCGCGCGCCGACGATGACAGCGTGACGACGCGGACCCGGTCGCCCACGGCCGGCGCGCCGAGCGTCCACGTCGCGCCGTTGCGGTCGGTCATCGTGGTGACCCGGCCGGTCGCGTGGTCGTACCCGGCGGTGGTGGCGGTGAACGGCCCGGGCTCCACCACGGCGCTCAGCCGCGACGTGGCGATCTGGGCGTCGTAGTGGGCCTTGACCTGGTTGACCGACAGCGGGTGCCGGTATACGGCGACCTCGTCGATGTCACCGGTGAAGGGGAAGTAACCGGCCGCCATCCCGGGCCAGTTCTTGGTGTAGCCGTTGCCGAGGAAGTGCCGGTTCATCCCGAAGTGGTCGACGACCTTGCCGGAGATCTCGCCGACCTTGGCGCCGTCCAGGTAGAGGATCTGCTTGTCGACGGCCATGGTGAGCACCGCGTGGTGCCAGGCGCCGTTGTTGACCGTGCCGGGCGACACCATCGGGCTGGACGCCGTGCCACCGGCCGTCCACTGGTAACCGCGCAGCTTGCCGTCGGTGTCGATGGTCAGGTTGGGCGCCCACCCGCCGGCCGGGACGGTGGGGATCGGGACCGTCTGGGTGCCGAAGAGCACACCGGTCTTGCCGGCCGGGGCCTTGAACCAGAGCTCGATGCTGAACGCCACCGACGGGGCCAGCAGGGCTTCCGGCAGTGCCACGAAGCTGTCCGTCGCGCCGGTGAAGCCGAGCGCGCCGTCCGGCGACCCGGCCAGCGCCCCGGGCCGGCCGGCCACGATGTTGCGGGCGGT
Organism: Actinoplanes sp. NPDC026619; assembly: GCF_040638295.1. NCBI lineage: Bacteria > Bacillati > Actinomycetota > Actinomycetes > Micromonosporales > Micromonosporaceae > Actinoplanes > Actinoplanes sp. NPDC026619. The sequence continues at coordinate 148,758 of NZ_JBEZYA010000019.1, read as the reverse complement.
CGCCTTGCTCTCGTCGGGGCTGCGCGCCACCACGTTCTCGAGGTCGGCGGCGGTGCCGCCGAGCGGCCAGTAGGTGGCCGGGTTGTCGTCGAGCACCACCGAGCGGTAGTGCGACGAGGTCACGTACGAATAGCTGGTGCAGGAGGTGGCCGACAGCGGGCTGCAGACCCGGGTCAGCTTCGCGCCGTCGTAGGTGTAGGCCCAGGTCGGCGCGGCGGCCCCGGTCGCCGGCGGGTCGGTGGCGACCGAGGTGAGCCGGTTGCCGGTCCAGGCCGGCCACAGCGAGCGGCCGCTGGCCTCGTCCTTGATCCGATTGGGCCGCGTGCTGGCGCCGTCGTAGGTGGAGATCTGCTGTCGGCCGCTGCTGTCCTCGACCGTGGTCAGCCGGCCGAGCTCGTCGAAGGTGCGCTTCTGGCCGGACGGATCGCGCAGGATCCACGACACCGGCGGCCCGGCCACCCGCACCAGGGTGAGGTTCATGCCCGGCGGCGGCTGATAGACGCTGCCGGACAGCCCGAACCGCACGGTGCGGCCGCTGGAGAGGGTCACGACCACATTGCCGGAGCCGTCGCCGTCCTCCACCAGGCGCTGGTCGAGCGGGCTGGCCCAGCCGGGACCGAACGCGCCGTCGCTGCGCGGGTCCTGGGAGTTGTAGGTGCGCTCGATCGACAGGGCCGGCCCGACGGCCGGCACGGCGGCGTCGGTGGTGGTCGTCGAGTAGTTGCCGACCTGCGGGTTCAGGCCGGGCGCGTCGGCGTCGTCGGGCGCCCCGGCGAGGTGGCTGGTCACCTCGGGCTGGGCCACGATCGGCGTGAAGTAGAACGGGCCGTATTCCGGGCTGGTGTTCTGGGTGTCGGTGAGCGTGACGTACCAGAAGGACGGCTTGCTCCAGGCGAGCACGCCGGCCGGCACCTGCCAGGCGGCGGTGGTGATCAAGCCGGAGGACTGGCAGCCGGTCGGCGCGGCCGGGGTGCCGTTGCAGATCCGGTACGAATATTTGCCCGCCGTGTTGGCCGGGAAGTTGTCCGGGTCGCTGTAACCGGCCCAGATCGCCGGGCGCAGCTTGTCGACGTACCCGTTATGGGCGGGGTACGTGCCGGTCAGGATCGGTGGGCCGTTGCCGACGTTGAAGGTCGTGACGCCGGCCGGCACCGCATAGGTGGACGAGTCGAAGTCGACGCCCGCGGGAGTGACCATGGTCAGCTTGAGTTGATAGTTGGTGCCGACCGGAACCGGGCCGACCTCGATCGGCACATCCACGTTCCAGGTGTACTCCACGACCGCCGGCATCGGGTAGAGCGTGCGGGACAGCTGCGTACCGGCCGAGTTCTTGACGATCACGGCCAGCTTGTAACCGTTGGTCGGCGTCCACTGCGCCGCGCCCCACTTCTTGATCCGGACGGTGATCCCGCCCTTGGCGGTGGGCGTCACCGGCGGCGAGAACGTGGTGGTCGGCAGCGAGTAGTCGGCGCCGACGTCGGAGTAGGTGACGTCGAGGTACGGCCGCGCGGTGGTGATCGCCGAGTTGGCCGTGGCGTACCACCGGTGGGTCGTGCCGGACGGCTGCCGGATGGTGAAGCCCTCCACCGGCTGGTCCTCGCCGTGCGCCCATCGGGTGAACCGGGCGCGGGGCAGCTGCCAGGTGTGCCAGCCCGCCGCGACCGTGCTGCCGTTGCTGTTCTCGCAGCCCTTGCTCGCCTGGTTGACGGTGGCGAGCGGAGAGGCCGAGTCGTACGTCTTGCCCGGCCACGCCATCACGCCGTAGCCCCAGGTCTGGCGGACGGCGTACACCGAGGAGGAGGCGGCGGTGCAGGTGTACGACGAGTCGTTGTAGACGTTCAGGGACGCGCCGAGGATGTACTTGTAGGACAGCTTCGCCCAGAAGTCGAAGGTCAGGTAGCTGGCGTACTGCGCGCCGCCGAAGGTGCCGACGCCCATCAGCTGGTCGAGCGAGTAGTCGATCTTGGCGTTGCTGACGGTGAAGGTGTCCTCGCCCCAGGAGAGAAGCCGGACAGTCGGGTCCGCCGTGACCGGGAACTTGCGGGTGTTGCTGTGCAGCCACGCCTGGTCGATGTCGACCCGCAGCACCCAGCCGGCACCGGCCCGCTCGAGGGTGTAATAGACGTCGCGCGACTCGACCGGACGCCGGGTCTTCGGGTCGATCGCCGAGTCGGTCATGATGCCCGGCGGGATGGCCGCCTTGACCGTGCCGGCCGCGTCCTTGAAGAGCACCCCGGACTGCGGCGTCTCCAGCGACGGGGTCAGGCCCTCGACCACCAGCGGGAAGCGCCAGGTCGCCGGGGAGTCCGGCCCGTCGAGGAGGATCTCCTCCTTGAACCCGTCGGACAGCGTGGTCAGCTTGAGGTCGGCGCCCGGGCGCACGTCGGCGAACGAGACCACATCGCCGCTGACCGCGGCGGTGGCCGGCCCGGCCCCGTCGAGCCGGAAGCCGACCTTCGCGCCGCCGCCCGCGTCGACCGAGGCGAGCACCGGGTCGTCGGCGCGCGGCGCGATCGAGGACTTCGCCGCCAGCCGCGGGGTGAGCCGCTTGTCGGCGCCGCGACGCAGCGTGGTGTCGATCTGCTGCAGCTCGCCGGTGGCGTCCGGCACGTACCGGGTGTCCTCGAAGAACCGCATGGTGTGCGTGCCGTCGGGGTTGTCGAAGACGGTCGACTTGGCGGTGCGCCGGCCGGAGTTCTCGCGCGACCCGGAGACCACGCCGGGCGACTTCGGCTCGGCCACCGGCGTCAGCGTGTTCGGCGGTGGCGCGGCCTGCGGCTTCGTCGGCTCGGGGAACTTCTGCTCCGGCCCGGTCGCGGCCACTCCCGCGGGTGCGGGTGGCGGCGTCTTCGGCGTCGCACTGCCCTTGGCGGCGGTCACCGAGGCCGCGGTCTTGTGGCTGCGACCTGCGGCCGAGCCCGCTTTCTGCTTCGGCGCCGAGCTTCGTGCGCCCGGCCCACCGCCCGGATCGGCCGCGGCCGGCGAGCCGCCGGCCACCAGGGATGACAAGACCATCACGACCGACAAGACCAGCGCGACAGCAATTTTGGACGTGTTTCTACGCTCCACCGACGCCTCCCCCGAATGGCGACCTCAGACGAGCGGGAGAGTAGCCAGTCCACATAGATATGTCGACATACGTCTTCCCAGCACGAAACTCCACGCTCGGTGATCAACAGGTACCGGTGGTGGCCCCGCGATCGAGAGCGAGGCCACGCACCGTCACATTTGAGTTACCGGTAGCTGTTCACCATCTGCATCGACGGGCATTCCTCCGGTCAGACCCTCGGCTTGAGAAGGGTGATCCGGGAGGCGCCCAGCTCGGTCACGTAGAGGTTGCCGGTGGCCACGTCCTCGGTGACGTCGAGCGGCTGACTGAAACCGGTCAGGCCGGTGATCCCGGTGGTCCGATTGGTCAGCGCGCCGGACGCCACCACGTCGAACGTCTCGATGTCCTGGCCGTCGGAGTAGCGGACCACCAGCAGCTTGCCGTCCAGGGCGCCGCCGCGGTACTCGATCGCGCCGTCGGCCGAGGCGTGCAGGCCCGCGTCGTACGTGCCGGCCAGGTCGAAGTTGACGTCCGGCAGGGTGCCGGCCGGGTAGGCGCCGACCTGGTACGGATCGGCGCCGGCGGTCGGGTTTCCACCGGCCAGGACCCATTCGCAGCGCACCGGGTCGGGATGGCCGTAGTAGCGACCGGCCCGCACGTCGAAGACGTAGTCGGTCTCGGCGGTCGGCACGCCGGTCAGCCCCGGCACGGCCGGTCCGGTGTAGCCACGGCGCGCACACGACGCCGGCAGTGTGGCCGGGGTGGCCGGGGTGCTTCCGCCCGCCGCCGAGCCGTTGGTCGGCGCGTACAGATGACCATTGCGATGCCAGACCAGATCAAACGCATTCCGTACGCCGGTGGCATAGAGCGTCAGCGGGGCGTTCACCGCGTACGGGTCGTAGCTGCCGCCGTCCTCGGTCTTGACGTTCAGCGGCAGCGTGGCCGGCAGGCGGGCCGGATCGAGGCGCAGGACGGCCGCGCTGAGCAGCCGTTCGGGCCGGTTGCCCCAGGTCGAATCGGCGGCGCCCATCGCGTTGTTGGCGCCCTGCGACAGGTAGATCGCGCCGTCCGGCCCGAAGGCGAGCGAGTTCGTCTCGTGGTCCTTCACCGAACGAGGCAAATTCACCACCATCGAGGTGTACGTCGTGAGATCCGTCCCGGACAACCGGCCGATCCGGCCGCTCCAGTCGGGCACGTCGAGCGGGCCGACGAACTCGTAGTTGTCGGTGATCCAGAGAATCGGGGCGGCCGCGGTCGACGCCGGATCGAACGCCATCCCGATCACGGTGCGGGCCGGGGCGCCGGGCAGGCCGAGCGCGGTGGCGTTGGACCGTACAGTGCTGATGATCGTGGGTGTTCCGAGGGTGCCGTCGGTGTTGATCGGGAAGCGGTAGATCCGGCCGTCGAGCGTGCCCGCGTAGAGCCGGCCGTCCGGTCCCTTGAGGACGGTGGTGAACGACGCGCCGGTGGCCACGCCGGCCACCTTGTCGAACGCGACCGTTCCGCTCGTGCCGCCGCTGCCGGTGGTGAAGACCATCGAGTACGGCGCGAACGGCTTGCCGGTCACGTCGGTGACCTGTTCGGTGACGGTGAACCGGTAGGCCGTGTTCGCGGCCAGGGGCGCGGTCGGGGAAAGGTTGATGACGTCGCCGCCACCGCTGGTGATCACCGTGGCCGGGACGGCCGCGCCGGTGTCGAGCCGGGTCAGCGTCACCGACGAGCTGGTCAGCGAGGCCGTCCGGACGCCACCGTTCGGCAGGACCAGGTCCTCCACGATGCTCGTCGTCAGCGGCACACCGGTCGCCCCGTCGGCCGGTGAGCTGGTGCGCACCGCCGGAATCGTGGCGCCGCCCGGCACCTCCGCGATATCCGCATAGGCGAACTTGGTATTCGTGCCGCCGGCCGGGCTGATCGTCAGCCGGCCGTCGGTCACCCGGACCGTACGGGTCGCGGTGGCGAACTTGGTGGCCGCCGCCGGCCGGAACGCGGCGATCGCGTTCTGGTCCTCGATGCCCACCCAGTGGACACTGTCGACGGCCGTGCCCGCGTCACCGACCGCGACCGTCACGGTGTAGAGGCCGGCCGGCACGGCCGCCTCCCAGCGCCCGGGCGTGACCACGCCGGCCGATCCGGCCGGCAGTTGCGCGTGGATGAAGGTGGCCAGCCGGGCGTCGGCCTGCCCGGCCGCCGGGTTGCGGTTGCGGCCGTTGCCGGTGAGGTCGACCGGGGTGCCCTCGCCGAGGTCCACCCAGCCGTAACCCCGCGCGGCGGCGAAAGCGCCGCCGGAGTCACGGACGTAGCCCGCGGCCGGGGCGGTGGCCGCGTCGGAGAAGTCGACCTTCAGCGCGAAGTCGGCGGTGACCCGGCTGATCTCGACGTAGTTCAGCTTGGTGTTGGACCCGCCGGCCGCGTCGATGGTGAGCCGCCCGTCGGAGACCACGACGGTCGCGGTGGCCTGCTTGAACTCGGCGGCGGCGGTGGACACGAAGCCGTCGATGGCGCGGATGCCCTCGACGTTGACCGTGTGCCGGCTGTCGTACGGCGCCTGATCGCCGGCCGACACCGTGACCTGGTAGGTGCCGGCCGCGACCGCGTATTCCCAGGCGCCGGCGGTCAGCACGCCGCTGGCGCCGCCGACATCGCCGTACTGCAGGTGGATCATCGTGTTGAGGCGCGGGTCGACGCCGGACCGGGCCCGGTCGCGGGTGTTGCGGGTCAGGTCGAGCGGAGTCTGCGTGCCCTGCTGCACCCAGCCCGAGCCACGGGCGGCGGTGAAGGCCGCGCCGGTGTCGGCGGTGTAGCCACTCGGAACGGCACTGGCGGCCGGCTGGAAGTTGACTTTGAGCAGGGCGGTGACCGCGGCGTGCGCGGGGGTGGCGGCGGCGATCGGGACGAGGAGGAGGACCAGCAGCAAGCACAGTCGACGGCGCATGCTGCCGAACGTCGCACGTCGATCGAGGCCATGGCTATCGGCTGCCCGACCATGTATCGCATTCCTGTCGGATGGCTGACTACCGCCACCCGGTCTACGATCACGGTAGCCGGTTCGGTATTCAGCGGGGGCAGGAGTAAATATTGAACAAGCATGGCCCGACGTGGATCGTCTATATCGGAATGCTGGCGGCAGCGATTACCGCGACAATCGGATTGATGACCAATCTCGGGCTGGTGGATACCGCCACTCTGCTCGGTCTGGAGCTCATTCTTACCGTCACGCTGGAAATCTTCCAGCTGGTCCGGATTCGTACCGACACCGTCCTCGGCGCGGACGCTCAGCGGCTCAAGCCCGGCGACGTGGCCGATATCCGGGAACTTACCTCGGGCCTGATCAAGGCACGCCAGGTCAACAGCGAATTCATGCAGAGCCGGGTGGACGACGCGGTCGAGTCGCTGGTCCGGGTGCTCATCGAGATCGGCAGCGGCCGCGCCGCGTACGAGCTGTCGCCGGGCGGCATCTTCTACACCGAAGTGGACTTCATCGCCGAGGCCAAGAACCGGGCCCGGGTGACCAGCTTCGTCGACGCCTCGAAATACTGGACCTCCGCGCACGGCGGGTCCTCGCTGACCCAGAACCGCGCGGCGATCGGCCGCGGAGTGCGGATCACCCGCATCTTCATCGAGGACCAGGAGCGGCTGGAGGACATCCGCCCGGTCGTCGAGGAGCACCACGCCGCGGGCGTCGAGTGCCGGGTCGCCATCCGCACCCAGATCCCCCCGACGTGCCTGCGGGACTACGCCATCATCGACGACGGCAGCCTCGCCGTCGTCCTCGATCTCGACGACAAGCGCATGCCGACGGTGACCCGGTTCATCACCGCCGCCACCGAGATCGGCCGCGGCGAGATCCGCCGGCTGGAGGACATCCACCGCGTGCTCACCCAGCGCTCGATGTCCGCGGCCGAGTTCCTCGGCGAGGAGCGCCGTGCCACCTGAACATCGGCCACCTGATCATCGGCCACCTGAACATCGGCAGGATCGGGGCCGGCTCGCTCGCGCCTACGAAGCTCGCGCGTCCGACCTGGACGAGATCAACGACCGCTCGCCGTGGCACCGGCTGCACCGGCTGGTCACCGCGGAGCACCTCGCAGCCCTGCGCCCGCCGGTCCCGACCGCGGTCGACCTCGCCTCCGGCACCGGGCTCACCGCCGAACTGCTGTGCGATCTCGGCTACGCCGTGACCGCGGTCGAGACGCTGCCGGTCATGCTGGCGATCCTCCGGCGGAAGGCGGCCGGCCAGGCCATTGAGGTCGTCGACTTCGACCTGCTCGGCGACGGCGAGCTCGGCCTCTCCGGTTTCGGGCTGGCCACCTGCACCCAGGCCCTCAACTTCTTCCCGCGGCTCGATCCGGTGTTCGCGCGCGCCCGGGACTCCCTGCGCGAGAACGGCCTGTTGTACGTGGACATCGACACGTCCTACCGATGGGCGGTGATCGAGGCGATGGCCGGCCGCCCGTCGAACGCGATGGCCATTCTCGACGAGGGCGTCGACGCGGGCCGGCAGATCGTCGGCGCGGACTATTTCTTCCACTCCCGGGCGGACATCGTGACGGCTCTGGAGCAGCACGGTTTCACCGATATCACGGTCGAGGGAATCCTTCCGGTCGCGCCGCTCCTGCACATCCTCCACGAGTCGGCCGACTTTCTCGACCGGCCCGGCCTGGTCCGGGCGGCGACCCATTACGCGTCGGATGACGGATTCGCGGAATTGCGTCGGCTGGACACCACGGTCGGCAAAATGATGCCGGCCGAACTGTGCGGCTACATGACAATTACCGCGACCCGGCGACAATAGCTCCGCCGACCGTTCCGAGGGCTATTCCGGGGATGCCGAGATGTGCTTGATAGAATGACCCGTTGGCATTCCCAAAGTATGGCTCGCTCAAAAACGGGTCCTACTTCTGGAAGGAGCATAATGGAGCAGTGGGGACCCAGCACCACGGCGGTTCATGCCGGCGTCGAGCCCGACCCGACCACGGGCGCGCTCAATCAGCCGATCCACATGTCATCGGTCTACGTGCAGCCGGAACCGGGCAATTTCCGGTACGACTACGGCCGCTCGATGAATCCGGACTTCTATCCGCTGGAAAAGGCGCTGGCGGCGCTCGAGGGCGCCCAGCACGCCACCGTCGTCTCCTCCGGTGTCGGCGCCATGTCCGCCCTTCTCGGGCTGCTCGACGACAATTCCCGCATTGTCCTGCCGACCGACGTCTACGGTGGCACCTATCGCCTTTTCCAGCGCATCTTCGCCAAGATCGGGGTGGTCGTCGAGCAGATCGACATGACCGACGCCGAGGTGGTCGACAACGCGCTGAAGGACTCCACGCGCACGACAATTCTCTACGCCGAGAGCCCGACCAACCCGTTGCTGCTGGTCTACGACTTGCGGGAGCTGTCGACGATCGCGAAGCGGTACGGCGCGACCACCGTGCTGGACAGCACCTTCGCCTCGCCGATCTTCCAGAACGGCCTCGCGCTGGGCTTCGACATCGTGCTGCACAGCTGCTCGAAGTACATGGGCGGCCATTCCGACATCGTCGCCGGCGCGCTGATGACCAATGACGCCGAGATCAAGACGCAGCTCGACTTCACCCGCACGTCGATGGGATTGCACCTGGATCCCAATACGATGTTCCTGCTCCGGCGCGGCCTGAAGACACTGCCGCTGCGAATGGAACGGCACCAGTCGAACGCGATGGCCGTGGCCGAATTCCTCGAAGGACACCGGCTGGTCCGGCGGGCCCTCTATCCCGGTCTCAAGTCCCACCCGCAGCATCACATCGCGGCCCAGCAGATGTCCGGCTACTCCGGAATGGTGAGCGTCGAATTCGACCTCGACCTTCCCACCGTCTCCAAGCTGGTGTCCAACTTCCGGCTCTTCGAGCTGGCCGAGAGCCTGGGTGGCGTCGAGTCGCTGGTGGAGCTGCCCGCGCTGATGACCCACCTGAAGATCCCGGCCGAGGTGCGGCGCGCGCACGGCCTGGCCGACGGCCTGGCCCGGTTCTCGGTCGGCATCGAGGACGTCGAGGACCTCCTGCAGGACCTGGAGACCGGACTCTCCGCCATCTGATCAGGTCCGGCCCGCGGCGGACACCGAGCCGCGGGCCTTCGGGGAGGTTTGTATGACCGCGGACGCCGACTACCCGGGGCTGCATCGCGAGGTCGCGCCGGACGACGAGGCGTTCGAGCTCGTCCTCACCCACTGCGAGATCGTCTGGGCGATCGCCCGGCAGCTGATCGACACCGGCGGCCTCGCGGTGGACGTGGAGCTGGTGCGCGCCGGCTGCCTCGTACACGACATCGGGGTTCATCTTCTCGGCGAAGCCGCCTACATCCGGCACGGGGTGCTCGGCGAGGCGCTGCTGCGTGAACGCGGTTTCCCCGAGAAGCTCGCGCGGTTCTGCTCGCACCACACCGGCGTCGGGCTCACCCGCGAGGACATCGAGCGGCAGCAGCTTCCGCTCCCGGTCGACGACTATCTCGCCGAGACCGCCGAGGAACGCCTGGTGATGTACGCCGACAAGTTCCACAGCAAGACCACGCCGCCGGTCTTTCTGACCGCGGCGAGCTACGCCGCCCGGGTGCGCCGCTTCGGCGACGCGCACGCCGCCCGGTTCGCCGAGATGGTCCGCGAGTACGGCGAACCGGACCTCACCGAGCTGTCCCGTCATCACCGGCACCCGGTGGTCTGACGAAGCGCTGCACCGCGTCGAGGACGGGGGCGAGATCGGTGGCGTCGATCGCCGCGTCCGGGCGGAACGGAAGCCGGGCGAGCCGCTCGACGCCGGCCGCCCAGATGGTGCGATCGTCGGGCGCGGGCGCATGCAGCTCGGTCTTCTCGCCGCAGCAGGGGCACCGGAAGTACGCCATGTTCTCCACCCCGCCCAGCACCGGCGTGCGCACCTGGCGCAGGGCGCTCAGCGCACGCCCGGTGTCCAGATGGGAGACCTCGGCCGGCGTCACCACCAGGATCGTCGCCACCCGCCCGGCGCCGGACAGCACGCCCTGCTGGGTGAAGCTGATGCCGGGCGGTAGGTCGACGATCAGCACCTCGATGTCGCCCCAGGCGGTCTCCCGGATCAGCCGGCCGAGCATGAGGTCGCCGAGGTCCGAGCCGAGCGCGAGCCCCTGGCTGCCGGCCATCAGGAAACCCGCGGACGCGACCTTGAGGCCGTCGACCTCCATCGCCTCCAGCCCGGAGCCGCCCCGGTCGCCGCGCGCCCAGCCGGCGAGAGTGACCGACCGGGCCGGCACGTCGCGGCGCAGGCCCAGCATGCGCGGCACGTCAGGCCCGGCGATGTCGGCGTCGACCAGACCGGCCCGGCGCCCGGCGCGGACCAGCTCACGGGCGATCGCCACCGCGACGCTCGACTTGCCCACGCCACCCTTGCCGCTGCCCACCGCGATGATCGGCAATTGCCCCGGTACGCCCATCCGGCAACCGTACTTCGCGGGTCAGGAGCCTCAGCCGACGCTATCAGCGGCGCGGGCGGCAGGAGGGGATCCGGCCCGACCGGCGCGGGCTGCCGGGCCGCCCGCGCCGTGCGACGGCTCGTCAGTTGGCGCAGGTGTTCCGGTACTTGATCTCCGGGATGAAGCGGGCCCACTCCTCGGCGTTCAGGCCGCGGCCGGCGACACCACAGGCGTACTTGGCCGGGTCGGCGTGCAGGCTCATCAGTTTGCCGTAGCTCCACAGCGTGGTGCTGGCGGGCACCTCCGTCTGCTGGCCGGTGATCGCCAGCGTGTGCCCGCTCGTCCGGAACATCACCCCCGCGCTCGGGGAATCGGAGTCGGCGTCCGCCGTGGCGAGCCGGACCGGTGACGTCGCGTCGCTGGCGTCCCACAGACTCGTCTCGCCGGCCGAGGTGCCGACGGCAAGGAGGTCATCGTCGGGGCTGAAAGCCACCGAGGTCACCCAACCGGGTGATTCGGCCATGCTGGTGAGCCGGGCCGGCCGGGATCGGTTGGTGACGTCCCACAGCACGGTCGTGCGGTCGTAGCTGCCGCTCGCCAGGGTGCGGCCGTCGGGCGTGAAGGCCACCGAGGTCACGGTGTTGGTCTGCCCGGTCATCGTGGCGAGCCGGGCGGGGGCGGACCGATTGACCATGTTCCACAGCGAGATCGAGCGATCGGTGCCCGCGGCGGCCAGCGTCCGCCCGTCCGGGGTGAAGGCCAGCGCCGAGCCGAAGGTGCCGCCGCTCGCCGTGGCCAGCAGGGCGGGACGGGCCACGTCGGCCACGTCCCACACCATCAGCGTGCCGGCGTCGGCGACGACGGCGAGGGTGCGCCCGTCCGGGCTGAATGCCATCTCGTTCTTGCTGCCGGAGGGGAAGGTGGTGAGCGTCGTGGCCCGGGCCGGCTGCTTCGCGTCGGCCAGGGTGAGCGTTCCGCTGTTGTTGGCGACGGTGGCCACCTTGCGGCCGTCCGGGCTGAACTTCACCGACCGGACCTCTTCCCCGCGCAGAGTCAGCCCGGCGCCGGGGACGGGACGGGCCGGGTCGCTGGTGTTCCAGGTGTTCGCCTTGCCGTTCGTGCCGGCGACGATGAGGGAGCGCCCGTCCGGGCTGAAGAAGGCGCCCCGGGGCGTGGTGTCCGGAGTGGTGAGCATGGCGAGCTGGTCCGGGACGCCGGGTGGCGTCAGGTTCCATATCGTCGCCGCCTTGGTCGCGTCGGCGGTGATCAGCAGGCCGCTCTTCTGGTCGACGGTCGCCGAGGCGATCGCGCCGTGCGCCTCGACGCCGGCGATCGGCGCCGCACTCCCGTCGGTCTCCCACACCGCCGCCCCGCCGCTCCCGTCCCCGGCGACCACCAGTGTCCCGTCCGGGCTGAACGCCAGCGAGGTGACCTGGCCGGTGAGGCCTTCGAGATTCCAGTACGGATCGTCGTCCTCGTCCGGGAAGTCCGGGAACGTCGGCGTCTGGATCACACCCGACGGCTCCGTTGTCCCCGGCGTTGTCGCCGACGGATCCGGAATATCCGTGTCATCGTCCGGGATATCCGGCATCTGCGGTGTTTCCACGGTTTCCGGAGCAACCAGCGCGGTGCGCATCTGCGCCATCCCCGGGGTCTTGCTCGCTATGTGGTAGAGGGCCACGCCACCGGCGACGCCGACGGCCAGGATCGTTCCGTCAGGGCTGAACGCCAGCGGCGTGACGCCCCAGCCGAGCATGCCCGTGACGTCTTCCGGAAAGGCCGGATCGGTCAGGTCGTAGAACGGCACCCACCGCCCCCGGTCCACGATGAGGAGCCGCCCGTTCGGGCTGAGCGCCAGGTTCTCCACCGGACGGCTGTCATAATCGGCGATCCGGTGGAGCTCGACGGGGCGGGCCATGTCGGTCGTGTCCCAGGTGGTCACGATGCCGTTGTTCTGGCCGGTGACGAAGACGGTCTTGTCGTCGCTGAACACGAATTTGTCGACCCGGCCGTCGGTCGTCAGCGTAGCGAGCCGGTTCGGCCGGGACCGGTTGGCGACGTCCCACAGGACGACCCGGTAAGACGGGCTCAGGAAGGCCAGCGTTCGGCCGTCCTTGCTGAACACCAGTGGACTGTCGGTCGCCACCGGGTCGGCGAGGGTGGCGATCCGGACCGGCTTCTGCGGGTCGGCCGCATTCCACAGGGAGAGGCGGCCGTCGCCGCTGGTCGCCGCCAGCACGCCGTCCGGCGCGGACTCGGCCGCCACCACGTCGCTCATCATGCCGGCGTAGTTCGTCGAGTTGAGCAGGCCGGTGAACTGGCCGAGGGTGGTCGTGTCGGGGTTGAGGTTCTGCGCCGCCGCGCCCAGCCGCAGGGCGGTCTGCGGGTCGTCGACGAGCACCGTGCCGGCCTGGTTCAGCAGCCGCCGGCTGACCGCGAGACGCTGCTGCTGGTCGGCCTTCTCCTGCTGCTTCTTGGCCTCGGCCGCGGCCTGATCGGCGAGCCGGCGCTGCTCGGCCGCGATGGCGGCCAGCCGGGCCGCCTCGGCCTGCAGCTTCTTCGCCCGCTCGGCCGCTGCCTTCGCCCGCTCGGCCGCTTCCTGGGCCAGCCGCTGCTGTTCGGCGGTGTCGCTCTTGGCCTGGTCGGCATTGCTCTTCGCCTGGTCGGCGAGCTTGCGCTGCCGCTTCGCGTCGGCCGCCGCCTGGTCGGCCAGCCGCTGCTGTTCCCGCGCCACCCCTTCGGACCGGGTCGCCTCGGCCGCCGCCTTGGCCGCCCGGGCCTGCTGCTGACGCGCCAGCTCCTGCTGTGCCGTCGCCAGATCCTGCTGCCGGCGCGCTTCCGCGGCCGACTTCTCGGCGCTGTCCCGCTGGGTGTCGGCCACGTTCTGCTGGCGCAACGCCTCGGCCGCCGCGTCCTTCGCCCGCTCGGCGTTGCGCACCGCCGACACCCCGGTCAGCGACGCCACCAGGGCCAGGACCACCAGGGTCGCCACCGCCCCGGACCGCAGGCGCTTCGCCCGGCGGTGCTGCCGGACGTCCTCACCCTCCAGCTCGTCTTTGCTCAACCCATGCATCGGGGCCGCGAGCTGGGCAATCGCGTCCCGGAAACGGGAGTGGTGCAGGCTCAGGTGCTCACTGCCGCGCGCCCACCGCAGGTCCAGGAAGAACGGCTCCTCGCCGAACACCCCGCGCAGCGCGGCCGGCACCGCGGTCGAGTCCTCGGTGAAGTCGCCGCGGTCGTCGTCCCAGGCCCACTCGCCGTCGGTCACCACCGGCAGGATCCGGTCGGCCGACTTGGTGGCCATCCAGTGCTCGATCTCCCGGTTCACCCAGGGCGAGCCGGCCGCCTCGGGCGAGGCGAGCAGCACGAAGTACTCCGAGCCGTCCAGGGCGGTCTGGATGGAGGACCACAGCCCGGGGGTCACCGCCAGGCCGGTCTGATCCCGGAAGATCCACAGAGCGCGACGACGGTGCCACGGCTTGGCAAGTCGGTGCAGACCACGCTGCACGGCGGGAGCCAGGCGCCCGTCCGCGGCATGGCTGTACGAAATGAACCCATCGAAGGTCATGACCCGTCCCCCGTAGTCGACACCTACTGCGACGACAGATTGTGCATGCCTCTGCCCCACGAGAAAAGGCAACGGATCGTATCGTCATGGTGCTTCGCAGCTGGACGAGGCCCGGTACGGAGGTCGATGTGCGGTTCGGTGTCACAGGTCATAGGGTCCTCCCGCCCGGCATCGCCGACCGCGCGGTGCGACATTGGGGCCGTGTTCTGCCCGCCGGCGCCCTCCTGCACGGGGTGTCGATGCTCGCCGACGGGGCCGACCAGTTGTTCGCCGGTCACGTCCTGGCGGCCGGCGGCACCCTGGAAGTGGTGGTGCCCTGCGAGGGCTACGCCCGCACGCTGATCGGCGACGACAGCCGGGCCCGCTTCGCCGACCTGCGGCGGGCGGCGTCGAAGGTGACGACGATGCCCTACGCCGAACCGAGTGACCAGGCTTTCCTCGCGGCCGGCCAGGCCCTGGTGGATGGGTGCGATCACCTCTTCGCGATCTGGGACGGCCAGCCGGCCCGCGGCCTGGGCGGCACCGCGGACATCGTCAATTACGCCCGCGATCACGGCCGCCCGGTCACGGTGCTGTGGTTGCAAGGCGTGCTCCGGGTCTGATCACAGAGACGGAGCGGCGGGCACGGCGAGGTCGGCGTAGAGGCGCCGGGCCAGATCGCGGTGCGGGTCGCCACCGTCGCCGAGCGTGGCCGCGATGCCGTCGTGGGCGCGCGCCTGCTCGTAACGATCGCCGATCTCCCCCGCCAGGGCCAGCGCCTGCTCGTGCTGGGCGCGGGCGCCGGCCGCGTCGCCCGCGGCCCGCAGCACCTGACCGAGGTCGTTGAGCGCCTCGGCCTCGCTGGCCCGGTCGCCGATCCGCCGGTGCAGCACCAGGACCCGGCGCAGGTGAGCGTCCGCCTCGGCGAGCCGGCCGCGCTGGGCGTCCACCGCGGCCAGGTCGGTCAGCACGTACGCCTCCGCCGTCCGGTCGCCGGCCTGCCGGACCGCCGCGAGGCTCTGCCCCAGGTGGGCGGCGGCGCGGTCGAGGTCGGCCGGCTCGTGCGAGATCCGGGCGAGCAGCGACAGCACGTACGCCTCGCTGAACTGGTCGCCGAGCTTGGTGACCAGCTCGAGCGCCGATCGGAGCCGGTCGACCGCCTGCGCCTCGTCGCCCAGCCGGGCGTCCACCAGGCCGAGCCGCACCGACGCGTCGGCCTGCCCGGCGTCGTCGCCCAGGTGCTGGTAGTGCGACCAGGCCCGGCGATAGTGGTCGGCGGCCTGGCGGTAGTCGCCCAGCCGCCAGTGGACGCTGCCCAGATTGCGCAGCGCCACCGCTTCCGCCGCGTGTTCGCCGAGGTCCGCGTACAAAAGCAGGGCCTTGTGATAGGTGTCGGCGGACTCGGCGAGGCGGCCCTGCCGCCGGTGCAACCGGCCCAGATCGGACAACGCCCGGGCCTGCGCCTCCCGATCGCCGACCGCGACGGCGGCCGACACGGCGGAGGCGGTCACGGCCACCGCCTCGGCGACCGGGCCGCCGGCGTCGAGGTAGCGGAACAGCGTGCCGGCGAGCGCGATCGCGAACCGGTGCCAGCCGTGCGCGGCCCCGTAGGTGCAGCAGGCGGCCAGGTTGGGCCGTTCCGCCTCGATCCAGTTCCGGGCCGCCTCCGGGTCGCCGGCGGCCTCGGCGCCGTCCGGGTAGAGCGTGTTCATCGCCGCGACCGAGCCGGCCAGGTAGTGGTCGAACAGCCGGGTCAGCGCGGCTTTCCGCTCCGGCGCGGGGTCGTGCTCGGCGGCGAGCTCGGCGGCGTAGGCCCGCAGCAGGTCGTGCATGGCGTACCGGCTGCCGCGGCCGGCCTGCACCAGGCTGGCCCGGACCAGTACGCCGAGCAGCCGCCGGGCCTCACCGGCGCCGGCGCCGATCAGCGCGGCCACCGCGTCGGCCCGCACGGTGTCGCCCGGGTGCAGGCCGAGGAGACGGAACAGCCGGGCCGCGTCGGCGGGCAAGTTTTGGTACGACCAGGAGAACACCGCGCGGACCTCGGCACGCGGATCCCCGGCATCGAGCAGATCCAGCCGTACGCGATGGTCGCCCAGCTCGGCGACCAGCTCGGCCAGCGAGACGTCGGTGCGCGCCGCGGCCAGCTCGGCGGCGATCCGCAGGGCCAGCGGCAGCCGGGCGCACGCCGCGGCCAGGTCCTCGGCGACGGACGTCTCGCGGTCGACCCGGGCGCCGATCAGCCGGCGCAGCAACACCACCGCGTCGGCCAGCGGCAGCAGATCCAGGTTGATCCGTTCGGCGCCGTGGATCGCCACCATGCCGGGTAGCGAGTCGCGGCTGGTGATCAGCACCAGGCACGACCCGGTGCCGGGCAGCAGCGGCCGGACCTGCTCGACCGAGGAGGCGTTGTCGAGCAGCACGAGCATCCGGCGGCCGGTCAGCTCGGAGCGGTACCGCCCGGCCCGCTCCTCGACGCCCAGCGGGATCTCCGTGCCCCGCACGCCGAGCGCGCTCAGGAAGCCGGCCAGCGCCTCGCCGACCGCGACCGGCTGCTCGGAGTCGTAGCCGCGCAGGTTCACGTAAAGCTGCCCGTCGGGGAAGGACTCGCGCACCCGGTGCGCCCAGCGCGCGGCGAGGGCCGACTTGCCGACCCCGGCGGTGCCGGCGAGCAGCACGACGGTCAGCGGCGGATCATCGCCCTCCGGCGGCGCCAGCGACCGGTCCAGCGCGGCCAGCTCGGCGTCCCGCCCGGTGAAGGCCCGCACGTCGGCCGGCAGTTGAGCCGGCACGTCCCGGTGGGGGCTGACCGGCGCGACCGGGGCCGCCGCAACAAGAGCGGTGAGGGCCGGGTCGGCGGCGAGGATGCGCTCGTGCAGGCGACGCAGCCCGGCGCCGGGGTCGCTGCCGAGCTCGTCGGCGAGACGGCTACGGATCCGGCGGTACTGCTCGTCGGCGTCGGCCTGCCGGCCGGCCCGGTAGAGGGCGAGCATCAGTTGCTCGGCCAGCCGCTCGTCCAGCGAATGCGCGCCCGCCGCGGCGGACAGCGACGGCAGCAACTCGCCGTGCCGGCCGAGCCGCAGCAGGACGTCGTTGCGGTCCAGCTCGGCGGCGAACCGCTCGCCCAGCAGCGACTGCCGCACCGAATCGAGCCAGGGGGTGTCCAGCCCGGCGAACGGCTCGCCGCGCCACAGGCCGAGAGCCTGGGTGGTCAGTTCCGCAGCGGACCGGTCCGACTCGGCCGCGCGGGCCAGCGTGACCAGGCGGCGGAAGCTGTGCAGGTCGACCGTCAGCGGGTCGACGGTCAACACGTATCCCCCGGGCCGGCGCTCGATCCCCACCTCCGCGCCGTCAGCGACGGCCGCGCGCAACCGCGACAGGTAGCTGTAGAGCGCCCCGGTGGCCCGCTGCGGCGCCTGCTCGCCCCACACCCGGGCGACCAGCTGGTCGACCGTGACCGGGCGGCCGGCCTCGACCAGCAGCACCGCGAGCACGCTGCGCTGGCGGGCGTGCCCGAGGACGACCTGCCGCCCGGCAAGGTGCGCTTCCACCGCGCCGAGCACCCCGAACTGCGCCGTCAACTGACCTCCGCCCGCCCTTCACTCAGACGCTCCAGCAGGGGATTCAAGATATCCACAAGGAGCGCGCCAAGTCTTGCATGCTTCGCGCAAGGTCCGTCGACGACCATTGATCTCGTTGCAGGGAACAGGTCGCCCTCGCCCGGTTGCACAGAAGCGTGTACGGGGGAATCGGGACGTGACAGTAAGACCTTGAGCGACGGGCGACCTGCTCTGCGACAACGCTTTCGCCCGGCCGGAATCGTATCCGTGTTCGCTGCCCCCAAGACGGCATCACGGATGCGACTCCGGCCGGGCGAGAGTTTTTTCACCGGCCCGCTGCCACAAAACCGGGCCTGGCGTACGTCGTAGAGGCGTGCGTCATCGACAGGAACGGGATTGATCCATAGAGTGCGCGTGCCCGTATTCCTGTGTGGCGATATCTATCGAGAGAGAGTCATGGTTCGGCGACGTAACGTCATCATCGGCGCTCTTGGCGCGGCGGCGGGACTCACCGCGGCCGGCTGCTCGACGCCGAGCCACGCAAAAGGCAGCACGGCCGCCGCAGCGGACAATTCGCCGGTCGGCACGTGGAACTCACCGTCCGTGACACCGGTCAGCCTGACCGTGACGCCCCGGGCCGGCGCCGCCAAGGTGCTGCCGACCGAGGCGGTCACGGTCTCGGTCGCGGGCGGCACCCTCGACGCGGTCACCGTCGCGGCGGGCTCGAAGAAGCTCAGCGGTTCGGTGCAGTCCGACGGTGTGACCTGGAAGTCCACCGGCACCATGGCGTACGGCACGACGTACAAGGTGACCGCCTCGGTCGTCGACGCCACCGGCGCGAAGGTCGAGAAGACGTCCACCTTCGCCACGCTCAAGCCGAAGGCCGTCGCCGCGATCACGTTCCAGGCCAACGGAATGGGCTCGCTCAAGACCGGCGGGACGTACGGCGTGGGCCAGCCGGTCATCGTCGCGTTCAGCAAGGCCATCACCGACAAGGCCGCGGCCGAGAAGGCAATCACCATCGAGACGACGCCCGAGGTGCCGGGCAAGTTCTTCTGGGTGAGCAGCACGATCGTGCACTGGCGGCCGGCGAAGTACTGGGCCAAGGGCACCACGATCAAGGTGAACGTCGACTCGCTCGGCGTCCACCTCGGCAACGGCGTCTACGGCAGGAGCAACTCGTCGACCCACTTCACCATCGGCCGCAAGCTGGTGGCGATCAGCGACAACAACACCCACCACACCAAGGTCTACATCGACGGCGCGATGGTGCGCGACATGGCCAGCAGCAACGGCAAGGGCGGCTACACCACGATCACGGACGGCACCCAGATCCACTTCTGGACGCAGAACGGCCCGCACGTGGTGCTCTCCAAGGAGCGGACGCACACGATGAGCTCCGCCAGCTACGGGCTGAGCGACCCGACCAACCCGCACTACTACGCGCCCGAGGTCGTCGAGTACTGCACGCGGATCTCCTACTCGGGCGAGTTCCTGCACGCGGCGCCGTGGAACCATTCGCTGGGCAAGGCGAACATCTCGCACGGGTGCGTCAACCTGGGCGAGGCCGACGCGAAGTGGGTCTACGAGAACTTCCTGGTCGGCGACGTCGTCGAGGTCAACCACAGTCCGAAATCCCTGCCGGTCTGGGACGGGCTGGGCGACTGGAACGTCGCCTTCGACAAGTACGGCCACTGACCCGGTCGAGGGTGTCGGGATTCCGACCCGGCGGACGCATCCGCGCGATGATAGGTCAGACGTAAACCGCACGCAGGACGTGTCGCGACGCGGTTCATAACCCTCCCCACGAGTGATCGCACAGTGGGGAGATTTACCCATATCGCACCCTGGGATCGGGGCGCACGCTGCGCGTACGTTATAGCCGACTCGTGATCGGGAGGCGTCGTGGCACGCGTGGCAGTTCACATCGGATCCGAGATCGAGGGGCTCAGCGGCGTCCACAACGACGTCGCGATCATGGCGGAGCTGATGGCGCGGCGCGGGTTCGAGACCCGCCGGCTGACCGGTGCCGACGCCACCCGGGACGGCATCCTCGAGGCGTACGACCGGTTGATCGGCGAGGCCCGGCCCGGCGACGCGATCGTCGTCACGTACAGCGGGCACGGCGTGATGATCGCTCCGGCCGAGGCCGACGCCGCGGACATCGCCCGGTTGCTCGGCACCACCGGGCCACCGCCCGAACTGCAGGCGATCGTGCCGACCGACTTCGGCGCCGCCGGCTCCGACTTCCGCGGCATCACCGCCCTCGAGCTTTCCGTGCTCCAGAACCGGCTGACCGCCGTGACCAGAAACGTCACGGTGATTCTCGACTGCTGCCACGCGGCCCGGATGAGCCGCGACCCCGACCTGGTGCCGAAGGCGCTGCAGCGGGTGGCCTACCTGGACGTCGCCGCGCACTTCGACGCGCTCCGGCGGGCCGGCCGGATCGGCCCCGGCGACCTGCGCCCGCTGAGCAACCCGGACGCGGTCCGGATCGTGGCGTGCGCCCCGTTCGAATCGTCGTACGAGGGCACCAATGCCGACGGCCTCCGGTGCGGCATGATGACCGACGCCCTGCGCATCGCCTTCCACCAGGCCGGCGACCTGCCGGTGACCTGGGAGACCCTGATGCGCGCGGTTCGCGCCCGGGTCGCCGCCGTGCTGCTGGGCCAGCGGCCCGAGGTGGAGGGCCCGGGCGCCCGGGTGCCGTTCGAGGAACGGCAGCTCGACCGGTCCCGAGTGCTGCCGATCCTTTCCCGCGGCGGTCTCCGGGTGTCGATCCCGGGCGGCCGGCTGGTCGGTGTCGAGCCGGGCGACCAATTCGCCGCCATGCCGGCCGGCGCCGGGCAACCCGAGGAGAGCACGGCGATCGGGCGGATCACGGTCGCGTCGGTCGGATCGGTCGCCGCGGAGGGCGCCATCGCGTTCGCCGCCGGCCACGCCGAGGTGCCGCTCGGCACGGAAGCGCATCCGACCCTGGTGACCGGCCGCCGATGGCCGGTGGTCGTGGCCGGTTCGGGCGCCGACGCCGACCGGGTGGCCGCCGCCGTCGATGCGGCTCCTCAGCTGCGGGTGAGCACCGACCCGGCCGACACCGTGCTGGCCACGGTCGAGGTGGGCGCCACCATGGTGGTCCGTGACCACACCGGGCCGCTGACCGGGCCGCGGCCGGCCGGCCCGGCGGGCATCGACCGCGTCGTGACCGACCTGCTGCGGCTGTCCCGGGCCGCGACGTTGCGCGGGCTGGAGCCGGAACCGGCCGAGGCGCTCGACGCGCCGTTCACCATCGAGTGGGGCCGGGTGGTCGACGGCACCCGCCGTCCGCTGCCCGTGCGCGGGGAGTTGCTGCACGCCGGCGAGCAGATCTACGTGTTGCTGCGGAACGACGGCCCTGGCCATCTCTACTTCTCGCTGTTCGACATCGGCGTGCTCGGCAAGGTCACCCTCCTTCTCGGCGACTCGCCCAGCGGCCGGCGACTCGGGCCCGGCGACGAACTGACCGTCGGCGCGGACGAGCTCGGCACGCTCACCGGATTGACGCTCGGCTGGCCGGACGGCGCGCCGGGAACCGATCCGCGCGGCGAGGATCTGCTAGTCATCGTCACCAAGGCGCCGCAGGACCTCTCGGTCCTGCAGCAGGACGGGATCCAGCGGGGTGACGACGTCGCCGGCGGCTCCACGCTGCAGCAGTTGGTCGCACAGATCGCCACCGGCGCCCTCCGGGACCTCACCGCGGTCGCGGCGCCGGCCACCGTGCGGTTCGCGGTGTGGCACGCCTCGTTGCTGCTCGATCCGGCGCTCGCGCCGGCCGCCGAGACGGTGCCCTTCCTGATCGACGACCGGCCGGACCCCTCGGTCCTGCAGCTGAGCCCGCGCGGGACGCCGCGCCGGCAGCCGGCCACCGTGGCGATCCGGCTCAACGAGCTCGTCGTCCACCGCAACAAGGCGCTCGGCAGCACCGACGTCCGGGTCGACGCGATCGTCCTCACCGGGCCGGCCGGCAACCGGGCGGTCTACCGGGCCGAGACGGCCCGGTTCACCGGCATCGGCGACGAGACCCGGCTGCCGATGGACAACCTGCTCGTCTACCACGGCGAGGTGGTCAACTTCGTCGACCTCGCGGTGATCATCTCCCGCGACCGCAAGAATTCGCTGGACCTGAGCGCCATGCTCGCCGACGAGCTGAACGGGGCCGACTTCCAGCAGGCGGCCGGGGTGCTGATCGGCGCGGCGGTGGCCGCCCCGCACGCCGCCGTGGCCGCGGCCATGATCGGCGCCGGCGCGGTGGCGGTGAACACGGCGTACAAGCTGCTGTCCAAGGCGGTCGGCAACAGCATCGGGCTCTACCGCACCTCGCTGCTCGCCGGCGAGAACTTCGGGATCGGCCGGCACCCCGCGGACGGGCTGCGCCGGGTGCAGGACTATTCGTTCGCGTACGAGATCGTGCCGGTGTGACTCCGGACCCGCCGCGGATGCTCAGCCCGACCTTCGTGGGCCGGGCGGCCGAGCTGTCGATGCTGCGCGAGTCGATGGCCTGGGCGCAGGGCGGCGTGGCGGGTTCGGTGCTGCTCGGCGGCGAGGCGGGGGTGGGCAAGAGCCGGTTGCTGCGCGAGTTCGCCGCCCAGGCGGCCGCCGCCGGCGCCACCGTGCTCAGCGGCTCCTGCATCGACCTCGGCACCGGCGACCTGCCCTACGCGCCGTTGATCGAGGCATTCCGCCGGCTGGTGCGCGACCGGGGGGTCACGGCCGTCCGGGATCTCGCCGGCGAGGCCTACGACGAGCTGGCCGGCCTCGTGCCGTTCCTCGGCGAACCCGCGACGCCGGCGGCCGCCCCGTCGCCGTCCCGGCTGTTCGCGGCCGTGCTGCGACTGCTCGACTGCCTGGGCGCCGAGGGCCCGGCCGTGCTGATCGTCGAGGACCTGCACTGGGCCGACCGGTCGACGCTGGACCTGCTCACCTATCTGACCCGCAGCCTGGGCGAGGAGCGGGTGCTGCTGCTGGTCAGTTGCCGCACCAGCGACCTGCCGCCAAGCCATCCGCTGCGGCCGTTCCTGGTCGAGCTCGGCATGATCCGCCAGGTGCGGCGGATCGAGCTGTCCCGGTTCGACGCCGACGAGCTGCGGTCGTTCCTCGGCGGCTTGCTCGGCGGGCCGGCCGGGTTCGAGCTGGTCCAGCTCGTGTTCGAGATGTCCGACGGCAACGCCTTCTTCGCCGAGGAGATCGCGGTCGCCGCCGCGCTGACCTCGGGGCCGGCCGGGCCGAGCGGCCCAGCCGTGCGACAGCTGCCGCACTCGCTGCGCGACCTCGTGCTGTCCCGGGTCGAGCTGCTCGGCGACGACGCCCGTGAGGTGCTCCGGGCGGCGGCCACCGCCGGCCGGCGGGTCAGCCACCGGCTGCTCGCCCTGGTTTGCGAGCTGCCCGGCCGGCGGCTGGTGGCGGCGCTGCGCGAGTGCGTCGACCAGCACGTGCTGGTCACCGACCTGGCCGACGACACCTACGTGTTCCGACATGCGCTGGCCCGCGAGACGGTGCACCAGAGTCTGCTGCCCGGCGAACGCCTGCACCTGCACGCGCAACTGGCCACCGTGCTGGAGAGCGACCGGGCGCTGAGCTACGCCCAGGATCTGAGCCTGTCGGCCGAGCTGGCCTACCACTGGTTCGAGGCGGGCGACCTGCCGAAAGCGCTGAACGCGTCGGTCCGGGCCGGCGACGACGCGGTCGCGGTGCAGGCGTACGCCGAGGCGGAGCGCCAGTACGACCGGGTCATCGACCTCTGGCCACGGGTGAGCGACCCGGTCGGCGTGGCCGGCGTCTCGCACGAGCGGATCCTGGCCCGGGCCGCGGACGCCGCGCGCTGGCAGGGGCACGTCGACCGGGCGGTCGACCGGATCCGGGACGCGCTGTCCGAGGTGGACCTGACGGTGCAGCCGATCCGGGCCGCCGAGCTGTCCGAACGCCTCGGGCGTTACCTCTGGGAGAGCGGCGACCTGCCCGGCTGCCAGGCGGCGTACCGGTTGGCGCGGGCCCTGCTGGCGCCGCACCAGCCGTCGGCGCTGGCCGCGAAGATCCTGGCCGAGCTGGCCGGCACCGAGCTGATCACCGGCCGCTATTCGGCCGGGCTGGCGCTCGCGGAGGAGGCCGTCGCGCTGTCCCGCACGGTCGGCGCGGTCGCCGAGGAGGGGCTGGCGCTCAACTTCGTCGGCCTCGGCCGCACCCTGCTCGGCCGGCCGGACGACGGGGTGACCGAACTGCGGCGCGCGGTCGCGATCGCCGAGACTGGCGGCCGCCTCGAAGACCTCCACCGGGCGTACGGGAATCTGAGCTTCGCCCTGGAGAGCGCCGGCCGCCTGGCCGAGTCGGTGACGGCGGCGCTCGCCGGGCTGGAGCGGGTCCGCCGGTTCGGCGTGGACCGGGCCAGCGGCAACGCGCTGCTGCTGAACAACGCGACCTCGGCGCTCGTGCAGCTCGGCCGGTGGACCGAGGCGGAGAAACTGGCCCAGGACGCGATCGACCGGCAGGCCGCGGCGGCGGTGGCGGTGTTCCCGCACGTCATCCTGGCCCAGATCGGCATCGCCCGGGGCGCCACCGCCGAGGCGGCCGCACATCTGGCCACCGCCCGGGGGCTACTGACCGAGAACCCCGAGTCGCACGTGGCCGGGCCGCTCTACGCCGCAGCCGCCGAGCTGGCGCTGTGGCAGCGGGACACGGCGGCGGCCCGCTCCGCCGTCCGCGACGGGCTGGCCGCGATCGGCGGAGCCGAGGACACCGCGCAGATCCTCCGGTTGTGCGCGCTGGGTCTGCGGGCCGAGGCCGACGAGCACGCCCGGGCGACGGACCGGGCCCGCGGCGCGACCGCCGCGGACGCCGACTCCGCGGAACGGGTGCGGGCGCTCGCCGACCGGGCCACCGGCGCGGAATCCGGGGTGCTCCTGCCGGAGACGGCGGCGCTGAGCCGGCTCGTGCGGGTCGAGCGCGACCGCTTCCAGCACACCGTGCGGGCCGGGCAGTGGACCGAGGTGGCCGGCTGCTGGATGGCGATCGGCTGCCGGTACGCCGCCGCGTACGCGTTCTGGCGCGAGGCGGAGCACGCGCTGGACGGCCCGCCCGCGGACCCGGTGGAGCCGTTGCGCCGGGCCCGGGACCTCGCCGACGAACTGGGCGCGCTCCCCCTCGCCGCGGAGATCGCCGCGGTGGCCGGGCGCGGGCGGCTGGATCTGCGCGAACCGGTGGCCCCGACCGAAGCCGCCGAACCGGATGCGGTCCCGTTCCGGCTGACCCCGCGCGAACGCGAGGTCCTGGGCCACGTGTGTGCCGGCCGCAGCAACCGCCAGATCGCCCGGCTGCTCGGCATCAGCGACAAGACCGCCAGCGTGCACGTCTCCAACATCATCGCCAAGTTGGGGGTGGCCAGCCGCGGTGAAGCTGCCGCCGTCGCCTACCGGCTCGGCATCGTCAGCACCCAAGAGGAGTAACCATGGCCAAGCGCATCCGCATCGGCGACCGTCTCTACTTCCTGGCCGACAGCACAGCCACCAACGATCTGGCCGACCAGCTCATCGAGGCCATCGACAACGGCAACGCGGTCAAGATAGCGGTGGCCGACGATTTCGGGGCCGACCTGATCCTGGTCCTCGGCCCCGACGATCTCCGGCAGGTGGAGATCTACACCGGCACCGACGGCCGCGGCCAGATCTCGCTGTAGCCGACATGCCCGGCAGCCCGGTAGAAGCCCTCCCCGGCGGTCTGCTCGACCGCCTCGCGGAGGCCATCCCCGCGCAGGCCATCCCCGCGCAGGCCGGCCCCGCGCAGGCCGATCCGCTGGTCGCCGTCGTGCGGCAGTGCGCGGCGGGGTCCTGGGCGGCGGCAGGCCGTGCCCTCGAAGGCGCCGTCGGCGGGCCGGCCGCCGCGTGGCGCCGGCTCGCGTGGATCGGCGCACACGAGCGGCTGCCGGACGGCGGCGGACGCTCGCACACCACCACCGGGCTGCTGGGCCGGCCGCCCGCGCCGGACCCGGCGGCCGCGCCGGACGCCGCGTCGCAGATCGCGGGCGTCCTGCTGCCGTTGCTGTTCGACGCCCGCGCGCTGCTCATGTTGAGCGGCGGGCCGCTGCTGCGGCCCACCGTGGACACCGCGCTGGCCGCCGTCGCACAGGTGCAGGCCGCGCGGCCGGAGCTGGCCGCGCATCTCGACCTGCTGGCGGCGGACCTGCTGGCCCGCTTCGGCGACGAGGCGGGCGCGGACGACCGCGCCCGCACGGCGGTCGACGCAATGACGGCGGCCGGCGACCGGCTCGGTCTCGCGGTGGCCGCGGTGGTGGCCGGCGATCGGCTCGCGTCGCCGGCCGGCCCGCCGGTGCACCTGAACTGTGTGCTGCGGACGCTGGGGTCCAACCCGGACAACGCGCTCGAGGCGGAGGTGGAGAGCCGCGAGTTCGACGGTTCACCGGGCCGTTTCGCCGAGGCCGGCGAGGCCTACGAACGGGCCGCCGTCGAATACGCCGGCGCCGGCAACGCGGCCGGACTGGCCGTCGTGGAGCTGCGCCGGGCCTGCCTCCGGACGCTGGAAGGGCGGCCGGCGGAGGGCAGCGCGCTGGCCGATGCCGCGCAC
This sequence comes from Actinoplanes sp. NPDC026619, assembly GCF_040638295.1. NCBI lineage: Bacteria > Bacillati > Actinomycetota > Actinomycetes > Micromonosporales > Micromonosporaceae > Actinoplanes > Actinoplanes sp. NPDC026619. Next base: position 122,588 of record NZ_JBEZYA010000019.1, on the reverse strand, counting down.
CAGGGGCTGACGGTGGCCGGGCGTGTCTTCGACGCGGCGGTGGCGGCCACGATCCGCGATGTGGCGGCGATCGCGGACGACCGGTTCACCGGCATTGCCGTGCCGGAGGCGCTGATCGGCGACTGCGGGCCGGGGGTCGCGTACGGGCTGGGAATGATCTTTGTCCGGATGGCCCGGCACTGGATGGTGGCCGGCCCGGCCGAGCGGGCCGAGGCCGCGCTGCGCGCCGCGATGCGGTTCTGGTCGGTGCTCGACGAGCCCGGCCTGCGGGCCAAGACCTTCACCGACGAGTTCCAGCTGGCCTCCGCCGTCGGCGACCTGTCCGCCGCGCAGGTGGCCGCGATGGCCGCGCTGGACGCCGATTCCGAGCCGCTGCCGGAGCCGGCCGACCCGCAGGATGATCGACGGGTGGCCCGGGCGATGCGCGCCGGCCGCATCTTCGTGTGGGCGGGCAACGTGATGGACGCCGACGGGATGGCGCGCGCCGACCGGATGATCCGGGACACCGTCGAGCCGCTGCGCGCGCGCCTGGATCAGCTCACCGGCATGGACCGGTTCATCGCCGAGCAGTTGCTGACGCTGGCCGAGCTGCCCAGCGGCAACGTGTCGCAGGTGCTCTACCGCGCCCGGGCGGCGCAGGAGAAGGGCGACGACGCCGAGGCCGACCGGCTGTTCGCGGCCGCCCGTGCCGTCGTCGCGGCGGCCGGCCCGGAGGAGTGGGACCTCGACGAGAGCGTGCTGCTCGCCTACACCGCCGAGTTCGCGGCCGCCTCCGACGCCTTCGAACGGTATGCCGCGGCCGCGCTCGCCCGCGCCGCCGGGAACCGCACCGAAGTGCGGCGGCGCCACGACGAGGGGTTGGCGTTCCAGCTCAACGTCGGGGCGACCGGCCGCGCGCGGGCGCACTTCGACGCGCTCGCCGCCGATGCCGACCCTTGGTGGGCCGGCCTCGACGACCCGGCTTGGCGTTACCTGCACGCCCAGGGCCGCCTCGCCGCGCAGGAGGACCGGCTCGACGACGCCCGGGAAGCCTTCGACGACGCGCTCGGGCGGGTCGAGCAACTACGGGGTGACCTGCGCCGCGACCAGTTCCGGCAGGGCTTCTTCGCGAGCCGGGACGTGCAGGATCTCTACCGCGACGCGGCCGGCGCCGCGCTGCGCGGCCGCGCCGAGGCGATCGGCCGCGGGGACACCGCCGGCGCGGCGGATTGGGGCGCGGCGCTGTTCGGGTACCCGAACGCGCCCGCAGCCGCGCCCTGCTGGACCTGATGGCGGCCAACGGCGGCGCCGAGTCCTCGGATCTGCCGGCCGAGCTGGTGCGGCGCTGGCGATCGGCGGGCGCCGAGGTGACCCTCGCCCAGGACCGGCTCGCCGCCGCGGGCGACAACTCGCCGGCGCTCGCTGTCCTCCGGGACGCGCTGGCCGGCGCGCAGCAACAGCTGTCCATCGTGGAGGACGAGCTTCGCGCGGTGCAGCCCCGGTTCTGGGCCACCATCAACCCCCAGGCGCCGGTGCGCACGCTGGCCGAGGTCGCGGCCGCGCTCCCGGCGGGCACGGTGCTGCTGCACTACCTGGTCGGCCGGACCGATCTGCTGATCTGGGCGGTCACCCGCGACGGCGTGGTCGCCGCGGACCATCGCACCGGCCGCAACCGGCTGACCGCGCTGGCCGGCCGGTTCGTCGACGCGTGCGCCGGCGGCGGGAACGATCCGGTGGCGGCGGCCGAGTTGAGCCGGCTGCTGCTGGCGCCGGTGCGGGACGCCCTCGCCGCGGCCGAGGCGGTGTTCGTCGTGCCGTCCGGACCGTTGCTGCGGCTGCCGATGGCGGTTCTGCCGTGGAACGACAAGCCGCTGGGCCGGGCGTTCCCGCTGACCGTGCCGCCCAGCGCGAGCGCGCTGGGCACCGAGCCGGCGCCGCTCGCGTCCGGGCCGGCGCTGGTGGTGGGCGATCCGGCGGACATGGCCTACCTGCCCGAGGGCGCCGACACCCCGGTGCGGCCGGGCGCGCTGCCCGGCGCCGCGGTCGAGGCGGCCTGCGTGGCCACCTTCCTGCCCGGCGCCACCACGCTGATCGGCCCGGCCGCCGGCGAATCCGCGGTCCGCGCCGCGTTACCCGGCGCGCGCGTCGTCCACCTGGCCACCCACGGTGTGCTGGACGAGATCGCGCCGCTCGGCTCCGCGGTCCTGCTCGCCGACGGCGCGAGCCTCACCGCCGCCGAGGTTCTCGGCCTCGGGCTGGGCGCCGAGATCGTGGTGGTGAGCGCCTGCCGCACCGGCACCGGCCGGGTGGCCCGCGGCGACGAGGTGCTCGGGTTCGGCCGGGCCGTGCTGGCGGCCGGCGCCCGCGCCGTCCTGGTCTCGCTGTGGAAGGTCAACGACATGTCGGCGGCGCTGCTGACCACCGCGTTCCACCGCCGGCGCGCCGGCGGCGAGTCGTCGGCGGCCGCGCTGCAGCACGCCTGCGACGAGATGCGCACGATGACTCTGGCGCAGGCCGAGGAGGCCTGGGCGGGGATGCGGGCGATCGCCGCCGCGGCCGGTGACGCGCGGCTCGCCGGCCTCGTCGATCGCGAGGTCGGCGACCTGCATCAGGCCCGCGATCTGTCACCGGCGCCGTTCCCGCCGTACGGGCATCCGTTTCATTGGGCGCCGTTCGTGCTCATCGCCGCATCCTGATCATCCGCCCGCGGAGGCAGCCCGGTCGGCGGGGTGAGTTCGAGCAGGCCCAGGGCGTACGCCCGAAGGACCGCGACCAGCCGGTCCGAGACGCCGAGCTTGCGGTAGAGGTGGTTCTGGTGGCGGTGCACGGTCCGTTCGGAGATGCCGAGGCGGCGGGCGATCGCCGCGGCGGTGAGGCCGCCGGCCAGCAGCCCGAGCACCGCCGATTCCCGCTGGGTCAGATGCGGCCGGGTGTGCTCGGTCATCGCGGTGTCCCCTTCGACTGCGGTGGTAGTTCCGGCCATCAGTCTTGACAGCCGGCCGTCCCGCAACCATAGGGAAATTGCCCAGTGGGGGACCTCAGATGGAGGGCGCGCCCCCTCAGAAGCGGCATGGGCAGTTCTGCCGACTGCCGCCCGGCCGGCCCACCGGCCGCTGCTTCGAGACCGCGGAACGCGATGACGCGGTGCTCATCTTCAACGAGGCCGATTCGATCCTCGGCAGCCGGCTGAGCCAGGTGACCCAGAGCGGCGACCACAGCGTCAACGTCTCCCGGGCGGTGATGCTGGCCCAGCTGGACCACTTCGCCGGTCTGGTCATCTTCACCAGCAACTTCCCGCGCAACTACGACGTCGCCTTCGTCCGGCGGATCATCGCCCACGTGCCGTTCGAGCTGCCGGACGAGGCGACCCGCAAGCAACTGTGGGGCGTGCTGCTGCCGGCCGCCCTGCCGCTCGCGCCGGACGTCGACGCCGGGGTGCTGGCCGCCCGGTCGGCCGGTCTGGCCGGCGGCGAGCTGGTCAACAGCGTGCTGGCCGCCGCCGCGGCGGCGGTGACGCGCGACGGCGACACCCGCCGGGTGACCCTGGCCGATCTGACGGCCGAGATCAACGCACTGCGCCGGGCCAAGGCGGAGGTGGGCAAGCCCCATGACGGGCCGCTGATCGTGTCCTGGAAGGACGACGCCGAGCCGCCCGAGACGCCGGTGGCCGAAGCTGGATAATGGAATCGGAAATTGTCTTCCGGAAGGAAATACATGGCTGGCCCGGTCACCGACGAGGAACGCCCCGAGTCTCTCTCCCGGCAGATTTACGCAATGCTTCGCGAGGGCATTATCCGGGGGCGGTGGGCGCAGGGTTCCCGGCTGGCCGAGCAGCGTCTGGCGCAGGAGTTCCAGGTGTCCCGGGTGCCGATGCGCGAGGCGGTGCCGATGCTCGAGGTGGACGGGTTCGTGCAGACCCTGCCGCGCCGTGGGGCGGTCGTGTCCAGCTGGTCGGTCAAGGCCGCCAACGACCTGTTCGACCTGCGGCTCTGCCTCGAGGTGGGCGCGGCGCGGTATGCCGCGCGCGAGGTCGCCGGCGGGGTGTCGACCGCGCCGCTGGAGGCCGCTCTGGAGCAGTCCCGGCGGGCGGTGGCCGAGCGCGACTCCTACGCGATCGCGCGGGACAGCACCGCGTTCCACGAAATCATCGTCGATCTGACCGACAACGCATTGATGCGCTCGCTGATGCGGTCGGTTTCCGGGCGCATGATGTGGCTGTTCTTCATGACGTCCGAGCTCGATCCGGTGGACGCGCTTTCCGGGCACGAGGAATTGCTCCGGGCGATCGGATCGGGAAATGAGCGGGTCGCCGAATCGGTGGCGTACACGCATATCGAGAGCGACCGGCTGGAATCGCTGGCCGCCCTCAAACGTCTGGGCATCTCGTAGGGCGGGCGGGCCCGCCCTACGAGACGAGAGTCAGCCCTTGATGCCGAGCTTCGCGAAGTTCAGCTCGTTGGCGCCGATGTTGTGCGACTCGGCCACCCCGGTCAGCCACTTCTGGGCCACGACCCAGTCCTTGTTGTAGGAGAAGTTCAGGTAGCAGCCGCTGGCTGCGTACTTCTCCGCGGCCGAGACGAACAGCGCGTTGTCGCCGGTCAGCACTGCCTTGTCGAGGTCGGCGTCGACCGACGGGTCGTCGCAGGCGAAGTAGTTGATGCCGCCGGACTTGTCCCAGAAGACGTGGCCCCACATGTACGGGTTGCCGCCGTCCGGGCCGTTGTTGCCGTCGAAGAACGCGTCCGGGCCCTTGGCCGGGTCGTTCACCCAGTCGAAGACCTGGGCGGTCGGGTAGCCCTGCGCGGTGGCCTTGATGTTCAGGGTGGCCATCTGCGCCGCCACGATGGTGGCGAGCTGCTGGGCGTTCGGGTTGCCGGTGGCGTACCCGATGGTCATCGTGCTGCCGGCCGGGAGCGTCGCGGCGTACGTCTTCATCGCCTCGGGGTTGTAGGTGATGTTCTGCTTGTCGGCGCCGTCCGGGATCATGCCCTTGGCGTAGAGCGTGGTGGCCAGCTCGGACCGGTTGCCGAGCACCTGCGGGATGAGCTTCTCCCGGTCGAGCGATTGCAGGAAGGCGAGGCGGGCCTGCGCGGTCTTGAAGAAGCTGCCGCTCGGGTTGAGCGTGACCAGCGCGGACTGCAACGTCGGCAGCAGGTAACTGTCGGCGGCGGCGGAGTTCTCGTACTTCTTCAGGTCGGACGACGGCAGCGCGGCCACGATCGCCGACACGTCACCCTTGTCGAAGGCCAGCTCCAGCGCTGACGAGTCGTTGTAGACCGGCAGCTCGACCTTGGTGAACGGCGACCTGGTCCCCCAGTAGCCGTCGAACTGGGTCAGCTCGTACTTGGTGCCGGTCTGCACCGCGGAGAGCGAATACGGACCGGAGCCGATGTCGTGGGTGGTCAGGTAGGTCTGCGCATCGTCGCTGCCCTTGTTCCTCGCCAGGCCGTCCGGCGAGATCATCTTGGGTCCGAAAGGCGAGGCGAGGTAGTCGAGAAACGCCGCGTTCCCCTCTTTGAGCGTGACCACTGCGGTCGAAGGGTCGGAGGTGTCGACGCTCTGCACGCCGGCGGTCATGTAGGCGGCGCCGCCCTTGACGTCGGTGCGCCGCTGCAGCGAGACCTTGACCGCCTCGGAGGTGAACGCCGTGCCGTCGTGGAACTTCACCCCGTCGCGCAGGTGGAAGGTGTAGACCTTCTTGTCCGCCGAGACCTCCCACGAGGTGGCCAGCCGCGGCGCGATCTTCACGGTGTCGAGGTTGTCCTCGTACTGGACCAGGCCCTCGTAGGTGTTGAGCACGATCGCCAGGCCGTTGTTGGCGTAGTAGATGTCCGGGTCCGGCGGCTGGCCGATGTCCCCGAGCAGCCCGACCGTCAGCGTGCCGTCGGTCGGCGCCGGATTGGCCGCCTTGGCATCATTTGTCTGGCCGGAACAGGCGCTGATAAGAAGGACCGCGGTCAGCACCGCCGCGGTAACGCGCAATGGCTTCATGGATATCTCCGGGGGATTTTTATAGGGCGATGCGCGGGTCGGCGAGAGCCTGGATCATGTCCACCACGGTGTTGGTCACGACGTAGACGGCGCCGAGCACCACGGTGACGCCGGCGATCGCCGGGTAGTCCGCCGCCGGGATGCTCTCCGCGAGGTAGTTGCCGATGCCGGGCCAGCTGAAGATCTGCTCGACGACGACCACGCCGGCGAACATGAAGCCCAGTTGGAGGCCGGCCATCGAGAGGCCGGGCCCGATCGAGTTGCGCAGGACGTGCCGGCCGAAGACGGCGGCCTCGGTAAGGCCTTTGGCCCGTGCGGTGCGGACATGGTCGGCGCCCAGCGTCTGCTGAAGACTGGCGCGCAGGATGCGCCCGATGCTCACCGCGGGAGCCACGGCGAGGACGAGCGCGGGCAGGACGACGTGCTGCAGGCCGGCGCCGAGTTGCGCCCAGTCACCGGTGACCAGGCTGTGCGTCAGCAGGAAGCCGTCGTCGTTGCCGCCCCGGCCGGTGGCGGGCAGCCAGCCGAGGTGCGCGTAGAACAGGATGATCCCGCCGAGGGCCAGCAGGAATGGCGGCGCCGTCGCGCCGACGAGCAGGATGCCGCGCACGAAGGTGCCGGCGATGGTGCGGAGCATGGCGAAGACCGCCCCGAGCAGCAGGGCGAACAGGAACGCGACGACGACCAGCTCCACGGTGGCGGGCAGGAAGGCGCCCAGGTCGGCGGTCACCGGCCGGTGCGTGCGGTAGGAGGTGCCGAGGTCGCCCCGGAGCGCCTGGGTGAGGTAGTGCCAGTAGCGGCTGGCCAGCGGGTCGTCCAGGTGCAGCGAGGCCCGCTCGGCGGCGACCGCGGCCGGTGAGGCGTTGGCCCCGAGGTAGGCCTTGACCGGGTCGCCCGGCGAGTTCTGCTGAAGGACGAAGACCGCCGCGGTCAGCACCAGCAGCACGGCGATCGCGGCCCCGGCCCGCCGGGTCAGGAAGCCGATCATCGCCGGCCGTCCAGCAGTCCGCGCAGCGCGTCGCCGCCGAGGTTGGCGACCAGGCTCAGCAGCATCACCGCGAGGCCCGGGATCACCGGCACCCACCACTGCGCGAGCAGTTGGGTGAGCGCCCGGGCGGTGTCGGCGCCCAGTTCCGGCGCCGGCGCGAGCTGGCCGAGGCCGATGAACGACAGCCCGGCGAGCAGCAGCACCACGTTGCCGATGTCGAGGCTGGCGGTGACGATCGCGGTCGGCACGGCGCCGGGCAGCAGGTGCCGGCGCAGGATCCGGCCCCGGCTCGCGCCGGCCAGCCGGGCCGCCTCGACGTGCGGCCGAGCGGCCAGGGCGCGGACCTCGCCGCGGATGATCCGGGCGTAGTAGGGCCACCAGACAATCGAAATTCCGATCAGCGTGTGTACGAGGCCGGGGCCGAGCGCGGCCACGATGGCGATCGCGACGAGCACCCCGGGCAGTGCCAGGAACAGGTCGGTCAGCCGCATCAGGACGTTGTCGACCCAGCCCCCGGACGCCCCCGCGACCAGCCCGATCAGGCCGCCCACCAGCAGGCCGACCAGGACCACGGCCAGCGCCGACAGCCAGCTCGCCTGGATCCCCCACAGCGTGCGGCTGAGCAGGTCGCGGCCGATCAGGTCGGTGCCGAGCAGGTGGCCGGGCGAGCCGGGCGGCAGGTTGAAGTCGCCGGCCGGCTGGATCGGGTCGTCCGGCGCGAGCAGCCGGGCGGCCAGCGCGATCAGGGTGACCAGCAGCAGGAGCCCGACCAGCAGCCGGTTGAGGGTGGTGTTGTGCACGGCCGGGGTCCGCGAACGGACCCCGAACCGGCGGGGGACGACGGCGGCATCACTCATGGCGCGATCTCCGGTACGGCGGCGAGCAGCGTTTTCGTGTAATCCGCTTGGGGCCGCGACACGATGTCGTCGGCGGTGCCGGTCTCGGCGATGCGGCCGCGCGTCATCACGACGATGCGGTCCCCCATCAGCCGGGCGACGGCCAGGTCGTGGGTGACGAAGACGACCGCCATGCCGAGGTCGGCGCGCAGTTGCCGGATCAGGTTGAGCACGCTGGCGGCCAGTGAGGCGTCGAGCGCGCTGGTCGGTTCGTCGCAGAGCAGGACGGCCGGCGGCACGATCGTCGCCCGGGCCAGGGCGACCCGCTGCCGCTGGCCGCCGGACAGCTGCCGCGGGCGGGCGGCGGCCACCTCGGCGGGCAGGCCGATTCTCGTCAGCGCGGCCTCGACCCGCTGGTCCTGCTCGGTGCGGCTCAGCCGGAGCGGCAGCAGGCGCTCGCGCAGCAGCTCGCCGATCGTCAGCCACGGCGTCAGCGACGAGCCGGCGTCCTGGAAGACCATCTGGGTGCCGCCGCTGATCTCCCGCGTGCCGCCGGTCGGCTTGATCAGGCCGGCGATCACCCGGAGCAGGGTCGATTTGCCGGAGCCGCTCTCGCCGACGATCGACACCGCCTCGCCCGGCGCGACGTCGAGGTCGACGCCGTCCAGGGCCTTGAGGGTGCCGGCCCGCCGCCAGCCGTTGCGAAGCTTGAAGTCGCAGCGCACGCCGCGCAGCCGGACCACCGGCGCCCCGTCGGCGGCACCGTCGAGATCGCCGGATTCGGCTGCCGTCTCGTCGCTCGGCAGGTCGGAGATATCCCGCCAGCAGGCCCGCACGTGCTCATCGCCGGTCAGCGGCGGCTGCTCGTCCACGCAGCGGTCCACGGCCAGCGGGCAACGGGTGTGGTAGGCGCAGCCCGAGCCGCGCGGCCCGGCCTCCGCCGCCAGCGTCGGCAGCTCGCGACGGCGCGGCGTGGACAGCGACAACCGCGACCGCAGCAACCCGGCGGTGTACGGATGCTCCGGGTGTGACAGCAGCTCACGGGTCGGGCCGAGCTCGGCCAGCCGCCCGGCGTAGAGCACCCCGATCCGGTCGGTGATCTGCGCGGCCACCGCCAGGTCGTGGGTGATGAACAGGACGCTGCAGCCGTACTCGTCGCGCAGGTCCCGCAGCAGCGACAGCACCTGGGCCTGCACCGTCACGTCGAGCGCCGTGGTCGGCTCGTCGGCGATGATCAGCGACGGCCGCCCGGCCACCGCGATCGCGGTCATCACGCGCTGCCGCAGGCCGCCGGAGAGCTCGTGCGGATAGACCCGCAGCCGCATCGCCGCGTCCGCCACCCCCACGTGCTCCAGCAGTTGCACCGCCCGGCCGCGGTCCCGGGTCACCTCGGTGATCTGCCGGCCGATCCGCATGGTCGGGTTCAGCGAGGTCATCGGGTCCTGGAAGATCACCCCGAGCTCGCGGCGCCGGACCGCCCGGTGCGAGGCGGCCGATCCGTGCACCATGTCGGTCCCGGCGACGTGGACGGCGCCGGTCACCTGCGGGTGCGCGTCCGGCGGCAGCAGGCCCATCAGGGTCAGGGCGAGCACGCTCTTGCCCGAGCCCGACTCGCCGACCAGTCCGAGGATCTCGCCGGGTCGCACCGACAGCGAGACCCCGCGCAGCACCGGATTGCCGCGCAGGGTGACGTGCAGATCCTCAACCGACGCGATCATGCGCGGTCACCTCCCGGAAGATCTCGCCCGGCCGGGTGAACCAGACGTCGTCGGCACGCCCGGCGATATGCCGCAGCGCCCGGGTGAGCGCCCGCAGCCGGAACGGAGCGCCCGAGATGAACGAGTGCGTGACCAGGCCCATCACCAGCGGCTGCTCATCGGCGGCGTCGAGGAGCTCGTCGAACTCGTCGATCACCATCTCGGTGAAGTCGGACGCCGACGCGGCCCGGCCGACCATCGTGGTGCTGTCGTTGAGCTCGAGCGGATACGGGATGGACAGCAGCGGCCCCGAGTCGGTGGTGAGCCACACCGGCTGGTCGTCCATCCGCAGGTCCAGCACGTACCGGTAGCCGGTGGCGGCGAGCAGGTCGAGGGTGCGCGGGGTGTGCGTGAGCCACGGGCTCGACCAGCCGCCGGGCGGCGTTCCCTCGGCGGCGGTGATCCGGTCGGCGACCTCACTCAGGTAGGCCTTCTCGGAGGCGAGGTCACGCCCGGCGAGGGTGTCGGAGTTGGTGATGCCGTGCGCCACGAACTCGGCCCCGTGCCGCCGCGCCGCCTCGGTCACGTCCGGCGCGGTGTCGTAGACCATGGTGTTGAGAAGCACGGTCGGCGGGATGCCGAACTCGGCCAGGCGGTCGAAGAGCCGGAACGCGCCGACCCGGTTGCCGTAGTCGCGCCAGGCCGTGTTGACCAGGTCGGGCGCCTCGACGCCGGGCAGCAGGTCCTCGGTCTGTCCCTCGCCGAAGCGGTACTCCTCGACCCCGACCGCGACGTAGACCGCGAGTTTGCGGCCGCCGGGCCAGCGGCCGCCGGGCCGGGCCGTGATCGGCGAGTAGTCGTATCTCATCGGTTCATCCCCACGTCGGTAGCGGCCGCGCGGCGGACCATCTGCTGGTATTCCGGGAACCATCGGGCCGCGGCGGCGCGGGCCTCGGCGAGCGCGGGCGCCTTGGCCGCGAACACCTCGCGCGCCTCGGCGAGCAGGGCGTCCTCGTCGACGCCGGTCAGCCGCCCCCGCTCGGCGACGATCCGGCCGTCCACCATGGACAGCGCGACGTCGGCGCCACTCTCGCAATAAACCAATTGGCCGGGTACGTCGTTGAGCGGCGTGAACGCGAGCCCGTGCAGGTCGAGCAGCGCCAGATCGGCCAGTTGCCCCGGGGCGACCCGGCCGAGGTCGTCACGCAGCATGGCGGCGGCCCCGCCGCTCCACAGGCAGTCGAGCACCTCGACGGCGGCCGGCCAGCGGTCACTGTCCAGACCGGTGACGTTGTGGATCAGCCCAGCCATCTTGACGACGCCCCACATGTTGACCGCGTCGTCGCAGATCGCCTCGTCCACGCCGAGGCCGACCGGGATGCCACGGTCGCGGATCGCCCGGAACGGCATGATGCCGCTGCCCAGGCGCAGGTTGCTGACCGGGTTGTGGGCCACGATCGAGCCCGCCCCGGCGATCAGGTCCCAGTCGTGCTCGTCGGTCCAGACCGCGTGGATGACGTTCATCCGGTCGCTGAGCAGGCCGAGGTCGGCGGTGTAGCGGACCAGCGAGCGCCCGCCGTGCTTCTCGGCGGCCAGGGTGCGCTGCACCTTGGTCTCCAGCATGTGCGCGTAGAACGGCAGCCGGTGCCGGCGGCTCAGGTCGTCGAGCGCCGCGAAGTAGTCCGGGCTGACCCGCTGCGGCGCCGAGATCGACACGGCCGCGCCGAGCCGGCCACCCTCGGCGCCGTGCCAGCGGGAGATCAGGTGGTCGTAGCGGGCGAGCAGATCGGCGGCCGGCAGCGGGGCCGGTCTGCGCAGCTCGGCGGCGAGCGCCGGGGACGGGTCGCGGAACGGGAGCTTGTCCCCTTCCGGGACCTCCGGCTGATCCAGCGCCACGGTGGCGCGCAGGCCGCTGTCCGCGTACGCCTGCATGACCGCGTCGATGATCTCGGGTTCCGGGTACGGCATGAGGAACGCGTCGTCCTGCACGCTCGTCGTGCCGGTGCGCACCATCTCGATCGCGCCGAGCATCGTTCGCAGGTAGGCCTCGCGCGGTGTGGGCCGCAGCGCCTCGGTGACCGGCGACTCGTACAGCATGAACAGCTCGAGCGGCAGGCTGGGCAGCGAGCCCTTGAGGTGGTTGGCCGGCGAGTGGAAGTGCGCGTTGATCAGGCCGGGGATCAGCAGGTGGTGGCCGTGGCCGTCGATGATCCGGTCGCCCGTCAGGTCCCGGCCGATCGCGGTGATGCGGTTACCCTCGACGAGCACGTCGGTGAGGCGGTCGACGGCCGGATAGGCGTAGACATTCCGGAACAGGACACTCATGGGTGCCGCCAGGTGTTCACCCGGGAGGCGGTCAGGCCCTGCGCGATCAGGCCCTCGACCAGCGGGATCGCCGCGGTCACCCCGTCGATCACCGGCCGGCCGAGCCGGGCGGTCAGCGGCGCGACCAGGTCGGTGAGGCCGGCGCAGCCGAGGATCAGCGCCTCGTCGTCCGCCCGCACCTGCTCCGCGAAGATCCCGGCCAGATGCGCCGAGCCACCCTCCAGGTCGGCGACCGGCACGTCCACCGCCCGCACCGTGCAGCGGTGGCTCAGGCCCAGCGCCTGGACCACCCGCTCGGAGTGGGCGATCGTGCGGCGCGGCAGGGTGACGATCGTGAACCGGTGGGCGATCAGGGCGGCGGTCATCAGGGCGGCCTCGGTCATCCCGACCACGGGGCCGTTGGCCAGCTCGCGCGCGGCCGGCACCCCGGTGTCGCCGAAGCAGGCCACGACGTACCCCTGGATGCCCTGCTCTTCGCCCTTCCGGACCTGGTCGATCACGCCGAGCGCGCCGTAGACCTCCTCGTAGTGGCTCTCCACGCTCGGCACCCCCGACGACGGGGTGCCGCCGATGATCATCGTGTCCGGCCGGGCGACCTTCCGCGCGGCCTCGACCACGGTGTCGGTCATCGAGCGGGTGGTGTTGGGGTTGATCACCATGAGCTTCATCGGGCCGCCCCGATCAGGCCGCTCGTGCCGTGACCGCTCACCGCGAGGCGGGCCACGCCGGCCGCGCGTTTGGCCGCCTCGACCGCATCGCCGCTGCTCAGGTGGGCGGCGGCGAACGCACCGCAGAACGCGTCGCCGGCCCCGGTGCTGTCCACCGGCGTGACCACCTCGGCCGGCACCTCGGTCAGCGTCCCGCCGTCGAGCACCAGGCAGCCTTTTTCGGCGCGCTTGATGACGACGACGCCGGGCCCGTCGGCGGCAAAGGCACGGGCCGCCGCGGCCAGATCATCGGTGCCGGCCAGGATCCGCGCCTCGACCTCGCTGGGCAAGAAGACATCGCAGTGCTTTACCAGCAACCGCATCTCCGGCCCAAGGCCGTCTTCCTGAAGATCAAGATAGATTTTGTACGCCGGGTCAGCGCCCTGCCGAGCCGCCAGCCACGGCACGAGCGCCACCATCGACGCGTTACTCATCGCCGAAACCAGCACCCCGCCGACCACAGCCGCATCCGCGCCGCTCTCCGAGCCTTCGCCCGCGCCGTTCTTCTGGCTTCTCTTCCCAAGCCAGTCGGGGATGTCCGGCGGATAGACCGACATGCGGTCGAAGTGCGCCTCGCCGGTGGTCAGGTCCCAGCTCCGCGTGCCATCCACCCGATATGTCACGACATTGTGGATGGTGGGCTGGTCGCGGCGGGGCAGGTCGCTGATGTCCAGACCGGCTGCCTGCCACTCCCCCAGCGTCGAGGCGGGCAGGTCGTTGCCGATCGGGGCGCACACGCGTACGTCGTCGATGATCTGGTGGGCCGCCAGGGCCGCGAAGATTGCGTCGCCGCCGGCCTGCACCACGCGCCGGCCGTCCGGGAAGACCGCCTCGTCGACGGTCACGTTGCCGACGCACAGCAGGGCGGTCACCGCTGCGCCGCCCGGAACTTGGCCATCGCGGCGTGGTAGCCCATCAGCTGCGCGGGCAGGAAGGTCAGCAGCGGGCTGAGCGCCTCCGGCACCGCCGGCAGGCGCAGCACGTCATCACCGAACGCCGTCTCGCCGGCGCTGGTCACGACGTAGGCCCGGCCGCCGAACCGCAGGGCCTCGCCCCGGGTGTCCACCGCGCGCGGCACCGCCCAGCCGCTCGGCGCCAGAAGAAGCAGCGGTTCGCCGGCCTTCTGCGAGTTGTAGTGGTGATATTCCTCGACCTGAATGGCGAGCGCGTGATCCGGCGTGCATTCCTTGTATTTCGCCGCACCGGCGAGAGCCGCGCCGAAGCTGGGGCCGCCCGCCGAGAACAGGAACATCCGGCTGCCGGCCTCGCGTTCGGCGATCGCCGCGATCGGGTGGCTCAGCCCGCCGATCACCTCGGCCATGAGATCCGGGAGGTGGTCCGGCTGCTCGCCGCCGAGCATGCCGGCCAGCTTCAGCAGCAACGCGAGCGCCGCCGTCGAGGACTGGGTCGGCCAGCCGACCCGGGTCGCCTCGATGCGAAGTGTCTGTTCACTCTCGACATCGAGGGTCGAGCCGGCGGTATTGGTCAGGGCCAGCGTCAGGGCGCCGGCATGCTGCGCCACCAGCGCCGCCTCGACCGTACGGGTGGTCTCCCCCGAACTCGACAACGCGACCACGAGCGTGCGCGCGGTCAGCACCGGGCCCAGGTAATAGGCGAACTCCAGACTCTGCACCGCCTCGACCGGCACGCCGAGCGCGTCCTGCAGGGCCAGCCGAGCGGAGATCATCACCGCGTACGAGTCGCCCGCCCCGACCAGATAGACCCGCTCGATCCGGCGCTCGCGGATCGCCTCGGCCGCCGCGACCAGGGTCTTCTCGTTGGCCGCCCAGGTGCGCCGCACCATCTCGGGCTGGGCGATCAGTTCGGGCCAGGTGGCCTCGGTGCGGGCCAGGCGCTTGGGGTCGAGCGGGTCGTCCGACGGCAGCGTCAGGATCGCGGCGTGCTCGGCCGCCGAGACCCGCGCGATCACGCCCTGCTGGCGCGCATCGAGCGGGCTCCCCACCGAGATCAACGGCGACTCCACGGCACCCTCCCCAACTCGTCAAGTGGGGAAACGGTATACCGTCCTCCGTTTCTCTCCGATCAACAGTTGTTTCTTATCCATTAAATCCAAAGCTCACCGCTGGCCACCTATGAACGGCTCAGACAATCGGTATACCGCTTAGTCGTGCAGGTGGCGCCGGAGGAAGTCGTGCCAGGCCTGTTCGAACGAGCGGGTCAGGGCCGACGCCGGCGCGAAGCGGTCCCAGGCGTGGTAGGCCCGGGCGTACAGATGCAGGTCGGCCGGGACGCCGGCGGTGTTCAGGCTGCGGGCGAACTCCATGCCTTCGTCGCGCAGCAGATCGAACTGGGCGACCGCGACGAAGGTGTCCGGGAGGCCGGCGAGGTCGGTGGCGCGGCCGGGTGCGGAATACGGATGCACGTCGCCCTTGCCGACCCGGTCGCCGAGCACCGCGCCCCAGGCGAACTGCATGTCCGGCCGAGTGAAGATCACTTCCGCGGTGATCTCGAAGCTCGACGGCGTCTCCAGCCGGTCGTCGAGCATCGGATAGAGCAGGGCCAGCAGGCACGGCTGCTGGTCGTGCCGGTCACGCACGATGAGCGCGGTGGCCGCGGCGGGCGCCCCACCGCCGCTGGCGCCGGCCAGCCCGATCCGCTGCGGGTCGATCCGGAGCTCGGCAGCGTGCGCGACGAGGTGGGCGTAGGCAGAATGGCCGTCCTCGGCCGCGCCGGGCGCCGGGGTCTCCGGGGCGAGCCGGTAGACGACCGCGGCCAGCACGCAGTCGAGCTGCAGGGACAGCTCGGTGTGGTAGGCGTCGTCGTCACGGGCGTCTTCGCCGAGCACCTGGGCGCCGGCGTGGAACCAGAGCAGGGCCGGGAGGGTCTGCGTGGCGGCGGCCGGCCGATAGAGGACAACCTCCAGCTCGGACCCGCCGTCCCGCGGGATACGCAGCGTCTCGATCGCGACCCGGGGGTCCGGCGTGCTGGCCGGCCGCGGCATGGAGCGCATCGTCGCGCGCAGCCCGGGGATGTCGGAGAGGTCGAGCAGGGTGCCGTTGGGGGCCTTGGGCATGGCCGCGAAGGCGGCGGCCAGTTCCGGGTCGAGCGCGTCGGTGATTCCAGGCATGACGGGTCCTTTCGTCGTTCAGAAGAGGTTGGGCTGGCCGCTGCCGGCGGTGATGCCACCGTCGACCGGCAGGATCGTGCCGGTGATGAAGCGGGCGTCGGCCGAGGCCAGGAAGCTGACCGCGGCGGCGACGTCGGCGGGGGTGCTGAAACCGGCGAGCGCGCGCCGCTGGTTGAAGCGCTCGATCAGGTCGGCGTGCTCGGTGGCCAGCTCCGCCGGGCCGGTCATCGACGGGGCGACGGTGTTGACCCGGATGCCGTACTGGCCGAGGTCGAAGGCGAGTCCGCGGGTGAAGTTCACGACCGCCCCCTTGGCCGCGTTGTAGGCGGTGAGCCGCCGGTCGCCGCCGAGGCCGGAGGCGGAGGCGATCTGCACGATGCTTCCGCGGCTCTCTTTCAGGTACGGCAGGGCCGCCTGGGCACCGAAGAAGCAGCTGTCGACGTCGGTGGTCATGACCAGCCGCCAGTCCGCGACGGTCGTCTCCACGAACTCCTTGGCCAGGCCCAGCCCGGCATTGGAGACCAGCACGTCGATGCCGCCGAACCGCTCGGCGCCCGCGCCGATCATCGCCCGGACATCGTCCTCGCTGGTCACGTCGGTGGCGACGGCGAGCGCCCGGTCCGGCCCGATCGTGGCCGCCAGGGCGTCGAGGCGGTTCTTGCGCCGCGCCGCGAGCACGAGGTTCGCCCCTTCGGCGGCGAACCGCCGGGCGATACCGTCGCCGATACCGGAGCTGGCCCCGGTCACCACAACCGTCCGACCGAGAAAACGTTGTTCCATGATGACCCTCTTTCTGTCAGGCACTGACGCTACATTGCGTCAGTTACTGACGCAAAGAATCGTCAGTCGCTGACAGTCATGCTAGGGTCGAAACCGTGCCACGGAGCGGAGAACCGGTGAAGTTGCGGCTGCAGGAGGCCGCCCTCGAGCTGTACCTGGAGCGGGGCTACGACAAGACCACGACCGGTGACATCGCCGCCCGCGCCGGCGTCACCGAGCGCACCTTCTTCCGTCACTTCACCGACAAGCGCGAGGTCTTCTTCGACGGCCAGGCGGAGCTGGTCGAGCTGCTGACCACGGCGGTCGCCGCGGTGCCGCCCGGCACCCGCCCGCTGCCGGCCCTGCGAGCCGCGTTCCACGAGGCGGTGCCGCTGATCGAGCACCACCGGCCGGTCACCGAGCGCCGCCACCCGGTCATCGTCGCGACCCCGGCGTTGCAGGAGCGCGCGCTGGCCAAGCACGCCGCGCTGGTCACCGCCCTGTCCGACGCCCTGCGGGCCCGCGGCGTCGCCGACCAGCCGGCGGCGCTGTGCGCCCAGGTCGGCATGGACACCTACGCGATCGCCGTCCAGCGCTGGGCCGCCGACCGCGGCACCGGCCTGCACACCCACCTCGACCAGGCCTTCACCGACCTGCGCCTGGCCGCAAACGCCCTGAAATAACGCGCCGGACCTCAGGGTCCACCCCGGCGACGAGCCCCACTTCCAATTTCCAGGATCCCGGGCCCTCAACCCGCCGCCGCACCACCGAGATCCAGGAAGTCGGCCACTCACGCTCCTTTTTCGCGTACGCGGTGCCCCACTCCCGTGCCAGCCGGCCCCGGCAGGTGCAGCTCACCCTCCGCGCGCCCGCTACGGGCGGGCCCGGCCCGACACCCTCCCAACCGCCGACAGACCTCGGAATCAACCGCCCTGACCTCGGCAAACACCAGTCCGTTCGGCGGCTGTGCGGATGTGGACATCGCCGCCCGTACGGCAAGAGTCGCGACCCCGGCCACGAGACGCCCTAGTGGTCGGCGCGCCACCACAGGTAGGCGGCGAGGGCCAGGGCCGCGACCGCGATCGCCGCGCGCAACGGGCGCTCCGGGAGGCGGCGCACCAGCGTCGGGCCCAGCCAGCTGCCGAGCAGGCAGCCGATCGCCATCAGGGCGGCGGCGGCCCAGTTCACCGGGGCCAGGATCGCGTAGAGCACCGCGGCCGCGAGGTTGGCGGCGCCCAGCGCGATGCTCTTCACCGCGTTGGTCACCGGGAACGGTTCGGTCGCGGCCACCGACAGGACCGCCAGCATGAGTACGCCGGCGGCCGCACCGAAATACCCGCCGTACACGCCGACCAGGAAGATCGTGCCGCCCAGCACCGGCGCCGGCATCGTCCGGTGGCCGGCCCAGCGCCGCAACTCATCCCGCAGCAACAGCAGGGCCGCACCGAGCGCGACCAGCACCGGCACGATCCGCTCGAACGCCGACGACGGGGTGGCCAGCAGCAGGATCGCGCCGGCCAGCCCGCCGATGGCCGCCACCGCGGAGAGCCGGGCCAGCCGGCGGCCGTGACCGCGCAGCTCCGGCCGGGCCCCGGCCGCGGTGCCGACGGTGTTCGACAGCAGCGCCACCGTGTTGGTGACGTTGGCCGCGACCGGCGGCAGGCCGACCGCCAGCAACGCCGGGTAGCTCACCAGGGAGGCGAGGCCGGCCATCGAGCCGGTCAGCCCGCCACCGACACCGCCGAGCACGAGCAGAGTCGCATCGCCCAGGCGCACCCGATCACCGTACCGGCGTCGTCAGTGCCAGGCGTTGTCGAAGGCGTCGACGACGACCCCGCACCCGCTCGGGTAATCGCCGCGGCTGTTGACGAGCAGGGCAATATCAACCTCGATGCTGTACGACATGACGCAGCCCCGCATGCCCCGCCCGCCGGACTGCGCCCACACCGCGCCGTGACCGTGGTAGGTGCCGAACTTCCCGCTGTACGCCTTGAGGCCGAGCTGCCCGTCGACCATCAGCGACCGGGCGCTCGCCGACACCAGCTTGGTGGTGTAGCGCACGTGCGAGATGAACGACGCGATCCCGTTCGCCGACATGTTGTACCCGAAGCCGCCGCAGCTGCTGACGTAGTCGGCCGGGCCCCAGCCGGCCTGGCCGCCGGTCGGGTAGATGTACAGCTTGGTCGGGTTGGGGTCGGAGTTGCTGCAGCTCACCGGCGCGCCGGCCAGCGCCAGGATCGGCTTGAGCCAGCCGAGGAACACGATCCCGGTGAGGTAGTCGACCTGGGCGGGCGTGACGTTCGCGGGCGGCGCGTCGTAGAGCTCGCTCAGGTCCATCCCGTAGGCGATCTTCGGCACCAAGATCCGGAAGATGCTGAAGTTCATGTTCGCGTACTTGTAGCTCTTCGAGCCCAGGTTCTGGCCCACCGCGATGCGGATGTTGTCCCACGAGCCGGTGGATTTGCCGCCGGTGGAGCCGGTGGCGGTCTGGAAGTTCTGCAGCAGGCCGCTGCGGTGCGTCATCAGGTCGCGGAAGGTGATGGCGTCGACCCCGGCGCCCCGCTTCCAGGCCGACGGCAGCCACGGCCCGATCGCGCTGTCGACCGAGATGCCCTTCTGCTCGAGCAGGCGCAGCGTGGCCGCCGCGGTCACCGGCTTGCTGATGCTCGCAATGGTCATCACCTTGGTGGCCGACTGCGGCGTGACCGGGCTGTCCGGCGAAACCCGCGCGGATCCGACGCCGGCCTGCCGGTCCAGCTTTCCAGCTTTACCGATGGCGTACGCGTACCCGACAGTTTTGCCGTCCAGTGTGGCCCGCAGGTTCCGCTCGAACAGGTCCATGTCGAACGTCTTGCCCGACGTGCTGAGCCCGCCGGCCGCACCGGTGGCCGGCGAGTCGTCGGTCTCGATGTCGAGGGGCTCCGCGGGCCGGATCGGCCGCATCAGGCCGGCGAGGGTCCCGTCGGCGGCCAGGCCGGCCAGCGGAACGTACCGCCCGACCATGTCCAGCAGGCGCTGCAACTCAGGCGGCGGCGCGGCGTTCGCGGCGGCGGTTCCCGGCGCGGCAAGCCCGCCGGCGCCGAGGATCAAAGCGGTCGCGACTGCGGTCGCCCGGACGATGGTGCGCATGTTGGTTTCCTTCCGAATCCGCGCGGCGTTGCGCGGCTACGGAGAATGAACCACGGGCGGTCCGGAAATGGGCCGCTTTATCTAGATTTCCAGCAAAGTCAGACCTAGGTCATCGAGGTCGGTGGCTACATACCGCACGACGCCTCCCCCGTAGTGGTTCTCGAGCACCGCCGGCCGCCCGTCCGGGGTGTGCCGCAGCACGGTGGCGGTGGCCGGTTCCAGGTCGTGCTGGATGCGGCGGGCGCCGATCAGGTCGTCCAGGGCGCCCGGCGTGACCCGGCAGTGCTCGTCGACCAGGCCGCTGTCGAAGGTCAGCACGAGGCGGCCACCGCCGCTCACGTAGTCGCGCAGCGCCCGGTGCCCGGCCGCCGGCAGCAGGTAGAGCAGCGGCGCCACGACCAGGTCGTACTCCCCCAGCGACGCGTCCGGCGGCACCACGTCGACCGGGCCGTCGAAGGCGCGGTGCCAGCGTTTGACGGTGGCCTCGTAGCCTTCGGCGCGCGGCGGCAGGTGCGGCGACTGCAGGGCCCACATGGTCTGCTCGTCGTAGATCAGCGCGCTCGTCGCGGTCACCGCGACCGGTTCGCGATCCCGCAACGTGGCGCCGAGCGCACTGATCTCGCGGAAGACCGGGGTGTCCGGGCCCTCGTGCGGCACCATCGCCGGGTGCCACTGCTCGGCGCCGCCCCGGCTCGCCCGCCACTGGAAGTAGAGGATGCCGGTGGCGCCACGGTCCAGGTAGGGCTGGGCGATCTCCCGTGCCTCGACGGACGGCGCGTGTTCCATCAGCATCCACGGGCCGCCGCGGGCCCAGCCGCGGGCCAGGTCGGCGGCGAAGGCGCGCTCGGCCAGGGTGGTGGGGTAGTCGTCGATCGCCACGATGTCGACCTCGCGGGCCCAGCGGGCGTGGTCGACCGGCACCCAGCCGCCGAGCACGAAGTTCGTGGTGACCGGCGCGCCGGAGAGCAGAGCACGCTGCGACCGGTAGTGCTCGAGCATCGCGTCGGAGACGAACCGGCGGTAGTCCAGCAGCTGGGCGGGATTGCTCAGATATTGGGTGGCGCGCGGCGGCAGCACCTCGTCGAAATTGGATACCCGCTGGGACCAGAAGTCGGTGCTCCACGCGTCGTTGAGGGTCGCCGGATCGCCGTAACGGGCGGCGAGCCAGCGGCGGAAGGCCGCCGCGCAATGGTCGCAGTAGCAGGTGGTGCCGTATTCGTTGTGGACGTGCCACAGGCGGAGGGCGTCGTGCCCGGCGTAGCGGGAAGCCAGCCGCCCGGTGATCTCCAGCGAGGCGGACTGGTACGCCGGGGCGTTCACGCAGTAGGTGTCCCGGGAACCGTGGCTCAGCCGTACACCATCGTGGTTGATCGGCATTGCCGTCGGATGCAGCCTCGTGAACCAGGGTGGCGGCGAGGCGGTCGGGGTGGCCAGGCAGACGCCGATCCCGGCCGAGCCGAGCAGGTCGAGCACCCGGTCGAGCCAGCCGAAGTCGAACTCGTCCGGGCCCGGCTGCAACCGCGACCAGGAGAACACGCCGACCGTGACCAGGTTGACCCCGGCCCGCAGCATCAGCCCGACGTCCTCCGCCCAGACCGGCGAGGGCCACTGCTCCGGGTTGTAGTCGCCGCCGAACCGGATCATCCCTTGACCGCTCCCAGCAGCATGCCCTTGGCGAAGTGCCGCTGCACGAACGGGTAGATCACCAGGATCGGGATCAGCGTCAGGGTCACCACCGCCATCTGGATCGACAACGGGGCGATCTGCTGGGTGCCGAAGTACTGGCCGGTCTGGGTGATGCCGGTGCCCGGCATCGGGTTGCCCTGCAGGGTGTACGTGTAGATCACCAGCTGCAACGGCCACTTCTGGTTGTCCGGGAGGTAGAGCAGCGCGTTGAAGAACGTGTTCCAGTAGCCGACCGCGTAGAACAGCGAGATGACCGCGACGACCGCCCGGGACGTGGGCAGCACGATCCGGGTGAGGATCCGCCACTCGCCGGCGCCGTCCATGTAGGCCGCGTCGATCAGATCCCGCGAGGTGCCGGCGAAGAATCCGCGCATCACCAGGATGTTGAAGACGCTCACCGCGCTGGGCAGGATCATCGCCCAGTAGTTGTCGTAGCCGCCGAGCCCGGAGACGACCATGAAGGTCGGGATCAGGCCGCCGTTGAAGAACATCGTGACGACCAGCAGCATCAGGATGAAGCGGTGCCCCCACGAGCGGGCGCGGGACAGGCCGTACGCGCAGAGGACCGTCACGGTCACCGAGATGAGCGTGCCGACCAGGGTGATGCCGAAACTCGCGATCAGCGAGCTGATGACCAGGTTGTTGGTGAAGATCTGCCGGTACGCCTCGACGGTGAACCCGTGCGGCACCAGCACCATCCCGCCGGCCTGGTTGATCGACCCCTGAGTGGAGATGCTGGTCAGCACGATCATGTAGAGCGGGATGAGGACCACCAGGACGATGAACACCAGGACCGCGCCCTTGCCGGCCTGCCCGGCGACGGTCGGTGGCTCCTCCCAGATGGGCCGGTTGCGGTTGCGGCGGGTCTTCTCGGCCGCGCTGGCCAGTGAGGTCGCGGTCATCGTCGGTACAGTCCGTCCTCGCCGAACATGTGGGCGATCTTGTTGGCGGTGAGAATGAGGATCAGCGACAGCACGCCCTTGAACAGCGACGCCGCCGCCCCGATGCTGAAGTTCGCGTTCACCACGCCGTAGAAGTAGGCGTACGTGTCGAGCACTTCGGAGGCGTCCCGGCCGACCGCGCTGCGCTGGATCAGCATCTGCTCGAAGCCGATCGTGAGCACGTTGCCCAGTTGCAGCACCAGCATGAGCACGATGATGCTGCGGATGCCGGGCAGGGTGATGTGCCAGAGCCGGCGCCATCGGCCGGCGCCGTCCGCCGCGGCCGCCTCGTACAACTGGGTGTCGATGGCGGCGAGGGCGGCCAGGAAGACGATGATGCCCCAGCCGGCTTCCTTCCAGACCACCTGCGCCGTGATCAGCAGCTTGAAGGTGCCCGGGTCGGTCATGATGTCCCAGGTGCCGATGCTGTGCGCGCGCAGGAACTGGTTGAGCGCGCCGGCCCCGCCGAGCATCTGCTGGAAGATGGTGATCGCCAGCACCCAGGAGAAGAAGTGCGGCAGGTAGACCACCGACTGCACGAAGGTGCGCACCTTGGTGCTCAGGACCGAGTTGAGCAGCAGAGCCAGCAGGATCGGCACCGGGAAGAAGAGAACCAGCTGCACCAGGCTGAGCGTCAGGGTGTTCTGAAAGGCGTGCCAGAAGTACGGGTCGTGGAAGAGCCGCTGGAAGGTGGTGAACCCGGTCCAGGGGCTGTGCATGAAGCCCGCGTAGATGCTGTAGCTCTGGAACGCCGTCACGGTGCCGAACATCGGCGCGTAGTTGAAGACGAGAACCAGCAGGATCGCCGGAATCGTCATGAGCACCAGGGACCGGTCGCGCAGGAAACGGCGGCGCCGGTCGGCCTTTTTCAGGGTGCGTTTCTCGGCGCGGGTGAGCGGCGCCGGGGGCTGCGCCGCGGCGGCGGGGGGCGCTTCGTGAATGGCCGTCAAAGCTGTGGCTCCTAGTGTTACCGGCCCGTGGGTGGGATCACCCACGGGCCGACCGCCGTCTACTGGCCGGTGCCGTACTTGTTCTTGACGTCCTCGTAGAACTTGCGCAGTTCCTCGCCGCCCGAGCTCTTCCAGGTGGCGAGCGCGTCGGTGAAGGCGGAGATCGGCTTGCGGCCGTAGCGGACGTCGAGGGAGACGTCGACCATCGGCTGGTTGAGGTTCGCGTACTGCGCCGGCTCGGTGATGTTCATGCCGTAGAACGAGGGCTTGACCGCGTACTTCACCATGTCCGCCTCCCAGGCGGCGTAGTCCTTCGCCACCTGCTCGTGCCCGGGGGTGACCGGGACCGGGGTGAGCGGCGTGACCAGGAACTGGTAGCTCGTGGCCACCTCCTTGCTGCCCTTCTCGGTCAGCTGGGGATTGCTGTCCTTCATGGTGTAGTCGACGGCTTCCTTACCGAAGTTGACCGTCAGCCACTCGGCCGAGCCGTACGGCGCGGCCAGGTAGTTCGCGATCGACAGGCACTCCTTGATCTGGTCGGCGCTGAGCTTGCCGTTGAGGAAGGAGTACATGTTGGAGGCCGGGTTCATCGGCTGGGCCGGCTTGCCGTCGGTGGCCAGCACCTTGAAGGCCGCCCGGACGTAGGACGGATTGGCCGCCTGACCGGACTGCGCGTCCGACCCGCTCCAGCCGCCCGGGCCGTCGCCGGTGATGACCTCCTTGCCGCTCCAGAAGCGCTGCTTGCCCTCCTCCTTCTTGCCGGCGAGGGCGTCCGGGTGCACGTAACCGGCCTTGGCCTGCTTGGCGAACCAGTTGAGGGCCTCGACGTACTCGGGCATCTCGTACCGGCTGACGACCTTGCCGGAGGCGTCGACGGTCCACCGGTACGGGTCGCCCGGGAAGTGGAAGACGTGCGCCAGGTAGTCGAAGAAGTCGCCGAACGCCCAGCGGCCCGCCTTGGGGTCGGTGAGCTGCTTGCCGAGGGCCTCCAGGTCGGCCGGCGAATTGATGCTGCCGGCGTTGATGCCCTCTTTGTCGAAGATGTCCTTGCGGTAGAAGAGGGCGCCGCCGGCCGAGGCACTGCTGTAGTACGTCGGCAGACCGAACAGCTTGCCGTTCCAGATGCAGGACTGCCAGGCCCCGGTCGGGATGGCGGCGAGGTTCGGGTACGCCTTGATGGCGTCGCCGGAAAGATAAGGCCCCAGGTCGGCGAACTTGTTGACCGCGTCGGCGAAGCCGAGGTTGCCCATGTTCCAGCTAGGGATCATCAGCCAGTCGGGCAGCTTGTTGCCGGCGAAGAGCGGCGGCAGGATCTTGTCGTAGTTGACGCCGTCCGCGGGCTGCATCTTGAGGTTCGCGCCGAGGGCCGCGTTGACCGTGTCGTAGTAGGTGTTGTTCTTCGACGACGGGATGGAACCCCACAGCGGGGTCATCGCCGTGTACGCCCCGCCCTTGCCCGGGACGCCCGTCGTGGCGGCGACCGGGCTGGCCGGGTATTTCAGGAAGACCGGGGTCGAGAAGAACCCGTTCGCCCCGGCGGCGCTGGGGATGTCCGGCTGGAGAGCGGTGGACGGAACGTACGCCGGCAGGATCTTGTTGAGCTGGTTCTTGTCCGTCGTGCCCGGGCCGCTCGAGGTCTTGGCGTCGCCGCAGCCCGCGAGCAATCCGCTCCCCGCGAATGCCATCGCGCCCAGACCGGCCAGCTCCAGGAACCGCCGGCGGTCGGCGCGGACTCCATCGAGAGGACTCACTATCTTCCACTCCCTTCCGGGATTCAAATTTGTTGTTTGCTCGGAGGCTAAGACATCGATAACCTTTAGTTGGGTCGTTAAACAAACAAAGTAGCCGCTGCCATCCGACCTCACAACCCCCACCGGGGGTGCGGCATGATGGGCGGCGAGAGCATCGGACCGGGGGCAGGGGCCAGTTGGTGTTCACCAAAGACGGCGGGCCGCAACGTTCGGATTTCGCGGACGTAAGGGCCACCAACCTCGCGGTCGTGCTGCGTCATCTGCGGATCAACGCGCCGTGCTCGCGTGCCGAGATCGCCGCCGCCACCGGCCTCAACAAGGCGACCGTGTCGAGCCTCGTCACCGACCTGATCGACCGGCGGCTGGTGCGCGAGGTCGGGATGACCGAGAACCGGATCGGCCGCCCGGCGATGATGCTGGTCCTGGACGGCTCCCCCTATGCGGCCATCGGCCTCGAGGTGAACGCCGACTACCTCACCGCGGTGGCCCTCGACCTCGGCGGTGAGCGCCTGCTGTCCTGGCGCCGCTCGTTCACCGGCGCCTCCACCGCCCCCGGGCCGGCGATCGCCTCGCTGGCCGCGCTGGCCAAGCGGGCGATCGCCAAGATGGCGCACGAGCAGCGCCGGGTGCTCGGCCTCACCGTGGGCGTGCCCGGCCTGGTCGACCCGGACGGCGTGGTCGAGCTGGCGCCCAACCTCGGCTGGCGCCAGGTCGACCTGCGCAAGTCGCTGCTCAGCGCGCTGCAGGAGCCGGCCTATCCGCTGCTGGTGGAAAACGACGCCAACCTCGCCGTGCTGGCCGAGCAGCGGTTCGGCGGCCGCAGCGGCGCGGCGAACCTGGTCTACCTGGTCGGCGGGGCCGGGGTCGGGGCCGGCATCATCAGCGACGGCCGGCTGCTGCGCGGCAGCAGGGGCTTCGCCGGCGAGTTCGGCCACCTGCCGATCGACCCCTCCGGCCCGCTGTGCGGCTGCGGCCGGCACGGCTGCGTGGAGTCGCTGGCCGGGCTGGGCGCGCTGATCCGCCGGGCGCTGCCCGAGGCCACCGTCCTGCCCTCGGAGTTCGGCCCGCACGTCGACGAGATCCACCGGCTGGCCAAGGCCGGCGACGCCCGGGTGCTCGACGCCCTCGCCACGACCGGCCGCCACCTCGGGCACGGCATCTCGATGCTGACCAATCTGATCAACCCGGAATATGTCGCGCTCGGCGGATATTTCACCGTGCTCGCCCCCTGGCTCATCCCGGACGCCGAGCGCGAGCTGGTCGCCCGCTCGGTGGCCGGCGACTGCGGCGGCACCCAGGTCGTCGCCTCGACACTGGACTCCAGCGCGGCGGCGGCGGGCGGGGCGAGCCAGGTGCTCGACGCGATCGACGCGGGAGCGCTCCCAACTCTGACCTCGGGATAGATCATCATCGCTTGACGAGCCAGATCGACTGCGGTAGACATCTCGGCAACTCCCCGAAACAACTTCGACACATGCGCGACCCGTGTCGAAGCGCTTCGACTGTCCATCGTCGCCGTCCGGTGAAGCGCCTTCGACAACCGCCTCCCCGACGGATGTGACCATGAGCGAGACTCCCCGTTTCCGCCAGCCCGACGTGCCCCTCACCGAGCGCGTCGACGATCTGCTGGACCGGCTCACCCGGCCCGAGAAGATCGCGATGCTCCACCAGCACCAGCCGGCGATCGACCGGCTCGGCCTGGCCTCGTTCCGCACCGGCACCGAGGCGCTGCACGGTCTCGCCTGGCTCGGCGACGCCACCGTCTTCCCGCAGGCGCTCGGCCTGGCCACCAGCTGGAACCTCGAGCTGATCCGGCAGGTCGGCGCGGCCGTCGGCGCCGAGGTGCGCGGGCTGCACCACAAGGACCCGACCCGCTGCGGCCTCAACGTCTGGGCCCCGGTGGTCAACCCGCTGCGCGACCCCCGGTGGGGACGCAACGAGGAGGGGTACGCGGAGGATCCGTTCCTCACCGCGCTGGCCGGGGACGCCTACGCGCGCGGGCTGGCCGGCGACCACCCCCGGGTGCTGCAGACCGCGCCGACCCTCAAACACTTCCTCGGCTACAGCAGCGAGACCGACCGCTGCACCATGTCGAGCAACCTGAGCCCGCGGGTGCTCCGCGAATTCGAGCTGCCCGCCTTCCGGCTGCCGATCGAGCGCGGCTCGGCGGTGGCCGTGATGGCCTCCTACAACCTGGTCAACGGCCGGCCCGCGCACGTGACGCCCTACCTGAACGACGAGCTGCGCACGTGGACCGGCGACGAGATCTTCGTGGTGTCCGACGCGTACGCGCCGAGCAACCTGGCCGACCCGCAGCAGCAGGCCTGGTTCCCGGACCACGCCGAGAGCCACGCCGCGGCGCTGCGGGCCGGCATCGACAGCTTCACCGACGCCGACGACCACTCCGAGGTCACCATCGAGCGGATCGACGAGGCGATGCGCCGCGGCCTGGTCACCGACGACGACGTCGACCGGGCCGTCCGGCGGGCGCTGACCCTGCGGGTGCGGCTCGGCGAGTTCGACCCCGACGAGGCGAACCCCTACGCCGGCGCGACGTCCGAGGTGATCAACTGCGCCGAGCACCAGGAGCTGGCGCGTCAGGCCGCGCGCGAGTCGGTCACCCTGCTCAAGTCGGAGTGCTGCCTGCTTCCGCTCGACCCGGCCCGGCACCGCACGGTCGCGGTGGTCGGCCCGCACGCCGCGAAGAACTACACCGATTGGTATTCCGGGACGCTCCCCTACTCCTGCACGGTGCGCGACGGCCTCGCCGAGGTGTTCGGCGACGCGCGCATCCTGCACACCGAGGGCGTCGACCGGATCGCGCTGCGGCTCGGCGACCACTATCTGTCGGCCGACGCCGACGGCGTACACCTGGTCGATGAGATTGCCGGTTTTGATCTCTTCGACTGGGGCAACGGCGTCGTCACGCTGCGGTCCACGGTGAACGGGATGTTCCTGCGGGCGAGCGAGGCCGGCCTCACCGCCGACTCGGCCGGACCGTCCGAGTGGGTGGTGCGGGAGATGTTCCGCCTCGACCGCCGGGCCGACGGCACCGTCGCGCTGCGCACCCACTCCTCCCCCGGCAACACCGAGCTCGGCTCGCTGACCGCCCAGCTCGATCTCGGCCCGCGGGCCGCCCGGCTCACCCTCGAGACCCTGGTGGACGGGGTCGCCGACGCCGCCGACCTGGCCGCCACGGCCGACGCGGTGATCGTGGTGGCCGGCAACCACCCGCTGGTCAACGGCCGGGAGACCGAGGACCGCGCCGATCTCAAGCTCCCGCCGGCCCAGGACAAGCTGCTGCGCGAGGTGTACGCGGCCAACCGCAACACCGGGCTGGTGCTGGTCTCCGGCTACCCGTACGCGGTGGAGTGGGCCGACGTGCACCTGCCCGCGGTGCTCTGGATGTCACACGGTGGCCAGGAGCTCGGCCACGCGCTCGCCGACGTGCTCACCGGCCGGGCCGACCCGGGCGGGCGGCTCACCCAGACGTGGTACCGCAGCGCCTGCGAGCTGCCCGACCTGCTCGACTACGACATCATCACCAACGACGCCACCTACCAGTACTACCGTGGCACCCCGCTCTACCCCTTCGGGCACGGCCTGTCGTACGCCACGTTCGACTACTCCAACCTCGACGTCTCCCGCTCGTCGGCGGCGCCCGGCGACACCGTGACCGTCACGGTCTGGGTGACCAACACCGGCAGCCGCCCGGGCAGCGAGGTCGTGCAGCTCTACACCCACCAGCAGCTGTCCCG
This sequence comes from Actinoplanes sp. NPDC026619, assembly GCF_040638295.1. NCBI lineage: Bacteria > Bacillati > Actinomycetota > Actinomycetes > Micromonosporales > Micromonosporaceae > Actinoplanes > Actinoplanes sp. NPDC026619. The sequence goes on along the minus strand of NZ_JBEZYA010000019.1, from coordinate 94,003 downwards.
GGTCAAGCAGCCGCTGCGGCAGCTGCGCGGGTTCGCCAAGATCGCTCTGGAGCCCGGCCAGTCCGAACTGGTCTCGTTCGAGCTCGCGGTGGACGACCTGCGCTTCTGGGACGTCACGACCAACCGGTTCGTGGTCGAGACGGCCCGCCACAAGGTCATGGTGGGGCGCTCGGCCAGCGACATCCGGCTCACCGCGACGCTGTCGGTGCGCGGCAGCCGAATCGGGCCGCGGCCCGCGCTGGGCCGCCCGATCGCCGCGGTCGACCACGACGAGTACAGCGGGATCACCCTGGTGGCCACCGGCGACCCGGTCCGCGGCGAGGCGGTCCGCGCGGCCGAGGACGGCGCCTGGTGCTGCCTGGCCGGCATCGACCTGACCGGCGCCCGCTCGGTGGCGGTCGAAGGCGACGGCCCGCCCGTCGTCCTGCGCCTCGACGACCCCTACGCCGGCGCCGAGATGGCCACCGTGCCGCCCGGCACCACCGCGAGCACCGCGCCCGCGGACGGCGTGCACGACCTCTACCTGATCCTCGACGAAGGCACCCGGGTCACCGAGATCACCTTCAAGCCGTGATTCGGCGGGCTGGACAACTCGTACCAGGCCCGCTAGCTTGAGTTTCAACCGATGAGTTGAAACGAGGTGGCGATGCCGGCTGACACCCTGTCGAAGGTCTTCGCGGCGCTCGCCGACCCGACCCGCCGTGACATGGTGGCCCGGCTGTCGGTCGCCGACGCCACCGTCAACCAGCTCGCCGAGCCGTACGGGATGACCCTCCAGGCGATCTACAAGCACCTGCGGGTCCTGGAGGAGGCGGGCGTGGTGAGCCGGGCCGGCGGTCCGCAGCCACGCCCGGTGCACCTCGAGGCCGGCTCGCTGGACCCGATGGACGAGTGGATCGAGCGGTACCGCCGGCAGGCCGCCGAGCGCTACCAGCGCCTCGACCGTGTGCTGGCCGAGATGAACGAGGAGCACCCGAGATGACCACGGTGGAGGCTGATCCGGTCGTTCCGATCATCCGCATCAGCCGCGACTTCCAGGCCACGCCCGGGCAGCTGCTGCGGGCGCACACCGACCCGGAGCTCTTCGCCCGGTGGATCGGCCCCGATTCGCTGCGGACCCGCATCGAGCAGTGGGACGCTCGCACCGGCGGCAGTTACCGGTATGTCTCGGTCCGCGACGGTGCCGAGTTCGCATTCCACGGCTGCTTCCACGAGATCCGGCCGGACCGCATCGTGCAGACCTTCACCTACGCGGGCAGTCCCGACCAGGTGCTGCTGGAGACGCTCCGGTTCGACGACCTCGGCGGCGGCCGGACGCGTCTGCGCACGCAGTCGCTGGTGGAGAGCTTCGAGGTCCGCGACGCGTGGCTGAAGAGCGGGATGGAGACCGGCGTCGACGAGGGTTACGCCAAGCTCGAGAGGATGCTGACCGATGACACTGTCTGACCTTGACCCGGCCGAGCGGCACCGCACCGTCGCCGGCACGTTCGCCGAGCGGGCCCGCGGGGCGAAGGACTGGGACGCTCCCGCGCCGGTGCCCGGCTGGACGGCTCGCGACGTGGTGCGCCACCTCGTCGAGTGGTTCCCCGGCTTCCTGGCCGGCGGCGCCGGCATCACGCTGCCGGCCGGGCCCGGCGTCGACGACGACCCGGTCGCCGCCTGGCAGAACCAGTACGACTCGGTGCAGGCGGTGCTGGACGACCCGGCCACCGCGACGCGGGTGCTGACCAATCCGCACATCGGCGAGGTCCCGCTGGACCAGGCGATCGACCGCTTCTATACCTCCGACGTCTTCATGCACACCTGGGACCTGGCCCGCGCCACCGGCCAGGACGACCGGCTCGACGAGGGCTTCTGCGCCGCGCTGCTGGGCGGCATGGAGCCGATGGAGGAGATCATCCGCAATTCGGGCCAGTACGGGCCACGCGTGGCCGTCCCCTCCGACGCCGACGCCCAGACGCGGATGCTCGGGTTCATCGGCCGCGACCCGTTCTGGACGCCCTAGCTTCGCTCAGGTTCGACGGCAGATTGCCGATGCTCCCTTTGGTCGGACCTGGCGGGCCGCTGGCAAGGGAGCAATCGATGGACGTGCGTGAACAGCGGTGGTTCGGCGTGGGGCACAGCGTGCTTGCCGATCCGGCTGAGGCCGGCGCGCAAGCGTGCCGCGCCGCGCTCGAGGGGCGCCCGGCCACCCTGCTGATCGTCTTCGCGTCCATGTCGCACGCGACCGAGGAGATGGCGGCGGCGGTCCATGCCGCGGCCGGCGGCGACGTTCTCATGATCGGCTGTTCCACGTCGGGTGAATACACCGCCGACGGGCGCGGCCGCGGTGTGGTGGTCAACGCGATCGGCGGGCCGGGATTCGCCGCGTCGGTGCGCGCCGTGCCGTACGACAGCATGGATCTCTACACGGCCGGCGCGAGCGCCGCGTCGTGCCTGGACGACATCGACGCCGAACACCGCGCGGTGCTCCTGCTCGGCGACGGGCGCAGCACCGACCAGCAGGAGATGGTGCGGGGCGCCTACTCGGTGGCCGGCGCGCAGGTCCCGCTGATCGGCGGCTGCGCGGGCGACGACATGCAGCAGACCGGCACCCGGCACTTCTTCAGCTCCGGCACCGAGGTGCTCGTTCTGCCGGACGCCGTTCTCGGCGCCGCGCTCGGTTCGACGTCGCCGCTCGGGATCGGGGTGGCGCACGGCTGGCACCGCAAGGGCGAGCCGATGGCCGTCACCAGCAGCGAGGGCGGCAAGATCTTCGAGCTGGACGGCGAACCGGCGCTGGACGTCTACGCCCGGCTCACCGGCTGCCCGCCCGAGGTGATCGCCGACCCCGGCGCCTTCCTGCAGTTCGCCGCGGTCCGGCCGCTCGGCCTGGCCCGCCGCACCGGCGAGGACATCCGGATCATCTTCGCGGCCGACCAGGACGATCGGTCGATCTCCGGGTTGGCCGACACGCCCGAGGGCGGCCTGGTCTGGTTCATGGAGGCCGACCCCGGCGCGATCACCGACGCCGCGTCCGCCGCCGGCTCCGCGGCGGTCGCCGCGGTCGGTGACGCGGATCCGCTCGGTGTGCTGGTCTTCGACTGCTGCGTGCGGACGCTCGCGCTCGGTCCGGACGGGACCGACCTCGCCACGCAGCGGCTGGGCGACACCCTCAAGCCGATTCCGTACGGCGGTTTCTACTCCAACGGCGAGATCGCCCGCACCCCAGGAGCGAAGGGCATGCACCACTTGACGGTGGTCGCCCTCGCGGTGAGCTGATGGCCGACTGGTCCCTCCTTCAGCTCACCGAGTTCTTCAGCGCCATCACCCGCGCCGGCGACGTGGCCAGCGCGGCACGGATCGCCGTGCAGCGGGCGACCGAGGCCACCGAGGCCGAGGTGGCCGCCGTCATCGGCGGCGGCGAGGTCGGCGCATCGGTCGGCCTCGGCCGCAACCCCGATCCGGCCCTGTTCACCGGGCTGCGGGCGTCGGCCGAGACCACGACCTTCCCCGGCATCGGACCGATGTACGTCACCACGCACCCGCTCGACCGGGACACCGACGGCCGGCTGCTGCTCGCCCGCGCCGACGAGTCGTTCACCGCCGAGGAGCGCCAGATGCTCCAGGGGATGGCCCGGGTGCTCGGCCTCGCCCTTCGGGGCCTGCGCACCCTCGAGAACGAGCGCCGGCTGCGCCGCGAGCGGGAACAGGAAGCCGATGCCCGGCTCGCGCTGCTCGAGGCGCTCGAATGGCGCGAACGGCTGCTCGAGACCCTGCTGGGCATCCAGCGGGCGGCCAACCAGCAGACCCCGCTCGGCGAGGTTCTCCGCTCGATCACCGACGGCGCCCAGCTGCTGCTCGACGACGTCACCACGGCGCTGGTGCTGCGCGAGTCGGGCGACGCCGGCGGGCTGACGGTCGCGTCGCTCACCCGCGGCGCCGGCGCACCCCATCCCGGGCCCGACGTGCTGGTCGACGCCGCCCGGCGGGCGATGGAGGCGAACTGCTCGGCCGCCGACGGCTCGCTGGCCGCCGTGCCCGTGCACATCGGCGACGACGTGGCCGGCGGGTTCGTCATCGCCGGCCACGCGGACACCGGCCGGAAATCCGAGTGGCGCGACGTGCTCGCCGCCTTCGGCGAGCAGGCCAGTCTCGCGCTGACCGGCGCCTCGACCCTCGCCGCGGTGCACGCCGCCCACCACGACCCGCTCACCGGGCTGCCGAACCGGTCGCTGTTCCGGCAGCGGGTCCAGCGCACGCTGGCCGCCGGCCCCGATCCGGCGACCGCGGCGCTGCTCTACCTCGACCTCGACCTGTTCAAGCAGGTGAACGACACCCTCGGGCACAGCACCGGCGACGAGCTCCTGCGTGGCGTCGCCGACCGGCTGTCGGGCGTGCTCCGCAGCTCGGACATGGCCGCCCGGCTCGGCGGCGACGAGTTCGCCGTGCTGGTGGAGCCGCTCACCGGGGTGGAACAGGCGCACGACATCGCCCAGCGGGTGCTCGACGCGATCGCCCGGCCCTTCGAGATCGCGGGCCGGGTCGTCACCACCCGCGCCAGCGTCGGCATCTCCTACAACCGGATCGGCCACAGCGTCGAGGAGCTGGTCGAGGAGGCCGACCTCGCGATGTACCGCGCCAAGAAGACGCTGCCCGGCACCTACCGGGAGTTCGAGCAGTCGATGCACACCGGGCCCGCGTTCCATTCGGCGTGACGCCTCTGGTGGACTGGGTGGCGTGACCGATCCCCCGGACGACCTGCGCGGCGCTTTCCGGCGCGGCGGCACCGCCGACGTGTTGCGGATGGCCGGGGCCGAGGTGGCCCGGGCGCGGGCCGCCGGCGACCCGGCCGGCGAGGTCGAGGGGCTGTACGCGATGGCGCGGGTGGCCCTGCGCGGCGACGACCTGCCCCGTGCCGGGGAACTGGCCCGATCGGCGCTGGAGGTCGCGGTGCGCGCCGGCGACCGGCGGCTGGAGGAACGCCCGCGGCACGTGCTCGCCGCGGTGGCCCGGCTCGCCGGCGACTGGCCGGCGGCCCGCGAGCGCTACCTCGCCGGCATCGCGCTGAACGAGGAGCTGGGGCAGCCCGAGCAGGCGAATTCCGAGCGGTACAACCTGGCGTTCGTCGAGCTGCACCTAGGCAACCGGGACGAGGCCCGGCAACTGATCGCCACCGTCCGGGCCGGCCGGCATTCGCTCGGCCCGTACCTGGACGTGGCGGCCGCCGCGCTGGCCTCGGCCGACGGCGACCAGGCGGGCGCCGCGCGCCTGGTCGGCGCCGTCGACCGCGCGTTCGCCGCCATCGGCCAGGTTCCCGACCCGGACGACGCCGCGGAGCTGTCCCGGATCCGCGCCGCCGCCGTCGCCGCGCTGGGCGAGGCGGCGTTCGCCCGCGAGCACGCGGCGGGTTAGCGGCGCAGTGCCCTACGTGCGAGGGCGTTGCCGGCGAACTGGCCGGCCTGGACGATCACGATGATGGTGGCGACGGTGATGTAGACGACCGGCCAGTTGTAGCGCTGGGAGCCGTAGGTGACCGCGAAGTCGCCGAGCCCGCGACACCGGCCACCTTGAGCGGATAGGCGACGTTGCCGGCGACCGTCCGGGAACGGAACAGGTTGAACTGCTGGAAGATCATGCCGATGTCCCGGCGTACGGCTCGGCGGTCTTTCTCCCGCGTCGTTGGGGATCGCGACCTCGGCGTCGGCCGGCAGCTCGCCCGGCGCCTTGTACTTCAGCGAGTACAGCGGCAGCGGGTAGACCGCGGTGGCCCGATCGGATCGGCGGAGCGCTCACCATAACCTATCTCTCCCATAGGCTGAATGTGTCATGCATTCCTCTACGCCGCCTGAGGTATCCTCACTTTCTGGGCGTTTAGGGCGTTTTGCGTGGTCAGGCATGGCAACGTGAGACCGTGGGATTCGAGTTGGCGCCGCCGCCTGCCAACCGGGCGGGGGCCTTTCTGTGGGCCGGTGCGGTCGCGGCCCTCCTCCTCGTCCCGTTCGCGTTCGTGGTGTCCACGCTCGGCGGGCTGGCCGCCCTCATGCTGGGCAGCGCGACCCTGGTCATGGTGGCGATCGCCGGCGGCGTACGCCTGCATCGGCCGCCGTTTCCGCGGGCCTGGTGGCTGATCTTCACGTCGGTCGGGCTGGCCCTCGCCGGGAACGTCATCTTCTCGACGCTCGTGCCCACGTCGATCGCGCAGAACGGCGCCGCGATCAACCTCATCTACGGCATCACCTACCCCATCCTGTGCGCCGGCGTGGCGCTGCTGCCCAACCACGGCCGGCCCGGCATCGCGCGGGCCGGCGCGATGGAGAGCGCGATCATCGCGTCCTGTGTCGCGGTGATCTGGTGGATGGTGTTCGTCGACCCGACGCTGATCGACAGCGACGACATCCGGACCCACGCGTCCCTGCTGGTCGAGCCGTTCCTGGATCTGATCCTGCTCGGCCTCGGCATCCGCCTGTGGCTGCTCAGCGACCCGGGCTCGCTCTCCTACCGGCTGGTTGCCGCCTCCTGTGTGGCCCGGCTGACCGCCGACACCGCCTACCTGACCGTCGGCAGCAACATGGGCTACCCGACCCGGGTCAGCATCGCCGGCTGGGTGGTCTGCAACGGACTGCTCGCGGTGGCCGCCCTGCACCCGTCGATGAGACGGACGGTCCCGCTGCCGCCCGACGGGTCCACCGCGGACCGCCGCGACGCGACGCCCATCTACGTCGGCGCCGTGGTCGCCACGCCGGTGCTGACCGGCGGCTTCCTGCTCCACGAGGGCCTCGCCGACACCCTGAACACCCTCGACGTCGTCGTCCCGATGATCGCCACCGCGGTCACGTCGGCGCTGGTCGTCGTGCGGATGCGCCAGCTCAACCGCACCGCGGCCCGGCGTGCCGCGGACCTCGAGGAGGCGCTGCGCTCCGAGGCCGAGCTGCAGCAGGAGTTGCTGTTCCGCGCCTCGCACGACGTGCTGACCGGGCTGCCCGGCCGGACCGTGCTGCACGACCGGCTCACCGCCTGCCTCGACCCCGGCCCCGGCGGCGCGTTGCTGCTGCTCGACATCGACGACTTCAAGGAGGTCAACGACCGGTTCGGGCAGACCGTTGGCGACGACCTGCTGGTCGAGGCGGCGGCCCGGCTGCGCGACCTGATCGTGGACGGCCTGGTGGCGCGGCTGCACAGCGACGAGTTCGCGGTGCTGCTGGAGGGCGTCCCGCTGACCGACGCCTGGGCCACCTCCGAGCGGGTGCTCACCGCGATGCGGCGCCCGCTGGCCGTGCAGGGCCACGAGCTGTTCGCCACGGTCAGCATCGGCCTGCGCGACCTGGAGGGCGACCTGCCGGCGGCCGACGTCGTCCGGGACGCCTACCTGGCGCTTCATGCCGCCAAGGAGGCCGGGCGCAACCAGATGGTGCTCTTCGACCAGCAGCTACGGGAGAAGCGGCGGGAAGCCGCGCGGACGGTGGAGCGGCTGCGCGAGGCGATCACGCGGGACGAGTTCCTGGTCTTCTACCAGCCGCTGATCCGGCTCGCCGACGAGCGCATCACCGGCGTCGAGGCGCTGATCCGGTGGCAGCCGGCCGGCGAGTCGATGGTGCCGCCGGACCGCTTCATCGGCATCGCCGAGGACAGCGGGCTCATCGTGCCGATCGGCGCCTGGGTGCTGCGCGAGTCGTGCCGGGTGGCGGCCGGCTGGCACCGCCGGCACGGGACGCTGGTCTCGGTGAACGTGTCACCGCGGCAACTGCGCGAGCCGGACTTCGGGATGATGGTGCTGGACGCGCTGAAGACCTCGGGGCTGCCCCCGGAGGCGCTCATCCTGGAGATCACCGAGGGCGTGCTGGTCAACTCGGGCAAGGTCACCGAGCAGGCGATCAGCCACCTGAGCATGCTGCGCACGCACGGCGTCCGGGTGGCGATCGACGACTTCGGCACCGGCTACTCGTCGCTGGCGTACCTCCGCGACCTGCCGATCGACCACCTCAAGATCGACCGCGCGTTCATGCCCGCTCCCGGCGCGCCCGACCCGGCCGCGCTGACCCTGGTGAAGGCGATCATCGAGCTGGCCGCGGGCCTGAACCTGGGCACGATCGCCGAGGGCGTGGAGACCGCCGAGCAGGTGGCGCTGCTGCGCGAACTGGGCTGCCAGCGGGTCCAGGGCTTCTTCTTCTCCCGCCCGGTCCCCGAGCCGGACGCGGCCCGCCTGATCCTCGAATCGGCGACCGCGGCCGGCACCGGCGCGAATCGCTGACGCGGCGCCCGGGCGTCAGGTCAGGCCGGCGCCGGTCTCGACGTCGACCTCCACGGCCGGTACGGACGATCCACCGATCGAGGTGGTGCCGGTTCCGACATCCAGTCTCGGGGCCGGGCCGGGCACACCATCGGTGTCGAGCACGCCCACCTGGCTGCCGTCGGGCAGGACGATCCAGGTGCCGTCGACCTTGGCGTTGCGCACCTTGGCGGAAGAGCGGTAGAGCCCGGACGGCTTTCGCACCGCCGGAATCTTGAAACTGGTGGTGCGGCCCTTGACGGACACCGAGCCGCTCGAGGCCAGTCCGGTGAATTCGCCGGTCATGGTGTTGCCATTGCGTCCGGTCAGGGCGATTCGGCCGTCCGCGGCGGTGCCGCGGTACCACGCCTCGACTTTCTTGCCGTCACAGAAGTACGCGAGCGCCTTGCCGTCGCGCATCGCGAGATAGAGCGTTCCGGCGCCGTCCGGGAGATGAGCGGCCATGGTGGCTCGCAGCGTCTGCGCCACCGGTGTCGTCGAAGGGGCCGGACTCGCCGATGGCACTGCCGTAACGCTGGGCGCCGGGCGGGCCTGGTCGTCGTCCGTGCCGTGGAGGTGGGCCGCCAACCCGGCGAGTGCGAGAAGGGCCGCGACCACCGCGACGGCCAGCACCGGTTCCACGATGCCGCGGCGTTTCCAGGGCTTCGGCGCTTCCACGGGCTTCGGGGCTTCGGCGAGTTCCGGCCCGCTTTCGACCTTCGCGGGAGGTTCTTCCGCGGTTTCTTCCTCCGCGGAAGGAGTCGGCGGTGCGGGCGCCTCCGTGGTGGCCGGAATCGGGCCGCTCAGGCGGGTGGCGATCGCGGCGGCCGAGGGACGCGCGGCGGGATCCGCTGCCCGGCAGTCGGCCAGCTCCTCCGCCAGCGCCGGGAACAGCTCGGCGAGGACGGCGCCGAGGCTGTAGACGTCGGCGGCCGCGGTTACGGGGGTTTCGCCGCCGATCTCGGGCGCGGACCAGGCATTGCGTTCGGCGCCGACGGCCCCGAAGCCGGTCACCCGGACCAGCGGCGGGTCGCTCCCGCGAACGACGAGGATCACGTCGGGCGTCAGAGCGAGGTGCTTCGCGCCTGCCTCATGCGCCGCCGCCAGCGCGGCGGCGACCTGAGCCCCCGCGATGCGTCCCGCCGCGCTCGACCACCCGGCGGCACGGCTGCGCAGGGACTCCTCCGGCGCTGTCTCTTCGGCCATGGTCATTCCTTCCGCTGCGGCTCGACCGGAGTCAGGGTCCGGATCAACGCCTCGGGCCGGCCCGGACTGATCAGCTGGGCGACGCCCGGCGCCAGCGGCCGGCCCCGGAGATTGCCCGGCAGCATCTCGCTGCGGGACGCCACGGAGAAGTGCATCCGCCGGGCCGCCGATTCCAGCATTCGCTTGACCAGCATGTCGCCGGCCCGGATCGCGGCGTTGGTGGCGATCTGGTTGAGCACGATGCTCACGCCCACCCGCTCGGACACCAGCGCGTACGAGGCCAGGTCGGTCAGCGTGCCGGGCCGCCCCAGCGGGCTCAGCGCCTGCACCAGCTCGAAGTCGTCGACCACGACCAGGACCGCCCGGTCAGCCGGCGTCGGCCCGCTTGCCATCCGTCCTTCGAGGAGCTGCTTCAGGTCACCGACCAGCGCCTCGAGTTCGCCCGGCGAGGTCGCCGAGCCACGGATCGGCAGCGCGCCGAGCTTCGTCAGCAGGCCACCGCGGAAGTCCACGACGTACGCGTCGGCGCCGGTGCGGGCCGCCTCGTCGAGCAGGCGGGCGAGCGTCGATGTGCGACCGGATTCGACGTCGCCGTACATCAGCAGGTTGCCGTCGCGGCCGGGCCGGAACGGCGCCGGCCGGAACCCGGACTCGTTGACACCGAGCAGGACGCCGCCCTCGCCGGTCACGGCGTCGCGCGCCCGGCCGAACTCCGCCGCGGACAGGTCGTCGAGGAGCAGGAGCCGCCGGGCCCGGGGTCCCGGCACGGCCGCCACGACCGTCGCCACCACGTCGTCGAAGCTGGCCGGCACGGCGGACGCGGCGGCGAAGAAGAGCGCGGCGATCTGCGACTGCAGCCCACCGGGACCGAGCGCGCGCCCGGGACCGGCGCCGGCCAGGGTTCCACCCCGGGACCGGCCGAACTGGGAGTCGCTCGCATCGTTGAGCCGCAGCTCGAACCGCGTCGCGATCTGTTCCAGCTTGCGCGCGTTGACGTCGGTCCAGCGCGCGGTGGTCAGATGCAGGTGCAGCCCGAAGTTGGCGCCCTCGATGAGCAGCCGCTCGACGACCGGCTCGTACTCGGGATACCGCTCCTTGAAGGCCGCATAGTTGTCGATCACCAGAACCGTGTGTGCCTGCGTCTGCTCGTCGGCGAGCCGCGCGGCCAGCTGTCGCTGCTCGGCCATGCTGCTCACCCGGTCCCGGCGGAAACCCACCGCCCGCTCGTCGAGCAGCGTCACCAGCTCGGCCAGGATGCGGGCCACCCGGTGCGGTTCCTGGGGTGTGGCGTAGGCGCCGACGTTGGGCAGCCGCCCCGCCGCAGCCAGCAGACCACCACCGAAATCAAGAACATAGAAGCGGAGGAGGTACGCCGGGAAATGCACCGCCGCCTGCACCAGTTCGGTGGCCATCGCGGAGCTCTTGCCGGTCTGCGGCGCGCCGACGATCGCGACGTGACCGCCGAGCCGGGCAACGTCGATCACGGCCGGCTCCTGGCGCCGGCGCAACGGGTCGTCGCGCAACCCGATCGCAAGTGGCAGTCCGCTTTCGACCGGGGTCGAGAGCTGGGCGACCCGCGGATCGTCCAGTGCGAGGAACTCCATCCGCGCCGAGTTCGGCAACGGCCGCAGCCACAGCGGCGGGGCCGGCGGCACGGTCTTCAGCCGGTCGACCACGAGGGCCAGATCGGTCTGCGGGCCCTCACCGGCGACCGAGACCATCGAACCCTTGAACCGCTGCAGGGTGCCGGCTGCCCGGAAGAACCCGTGCCCGGGCAGCGGAGGCAGCTCGGCGGCGGCCTTGGAGCCGATCGCCGCGCTGCTCTCCTCCGGGGTGAAAGTGCGCAGCGCGATCCGGTAGCTGAGATAGCTCTCCAGGCCACGGATCCGGCCGACCTCCAGCCGCTGGCTGGCGAGCAGGAGGTGGACGCCCAGGCTGCGGCCCTGGCGCCCGACCGAGAGCAGGACGTCGAGAAACTGGGGGTCGGCCTCGAGCAGCTCGCCGAACTCGTCGATGATCAGGAGCAGGTACGGCATCTCCGGCAGGTCCGGGTTCTGCTCCCGCATCGCCCAGTAGTCGCGGATGCCCTGCAGGTCCTGGCCGGCCGCGGCGAGCTTGCGCTGGCGGGCCAGCAGCTCGCCGGTGAGCGAGCTGCGCATCCGCTCGATCAGGGTCAGGTCGTCGAGGATGTTGGTGATCAGGCCGGTGCAGTGCGGCAGCTCGGCGAGCAGCTCGAACGCCGAGCCGCCCTTGAAGTCCACGAAGGCCATCTGCAGCTCGTCCGGGCTGTGCGTCAACGCCAGCGAAGTGATCATCGAGCGCAGCAACTCGCTCTTGCCGGAGCCGGTCGCGCCCACCAGCAGGCCGTGCGGGCCGTCGCCGTTGACCGCTCCCTCCTTGAGGTCGAGCGTGAACGGCCGGCCGTCAGCCAGCACTCCGAAGGTGGCGGTGAGGAAGCCGGCCGCCTCGCGGGCCCGCTGCGGCCGGATCGGGCGCTGGTCGAGCAGGTCGAGCAGTACGTCGCCGGACGAGTCACCGACGAACGAAAGATCGCTCACCAGTTGCCGCCGGCCGATCACCGCGGCCACCCGCTCCGCCTCCGCCACCTCCGCGCCGATCGCGGCGAACCGCACCGGCGGCTCCGCGCTGCGGACCGGCTGAAGCGTCCCGTGGCCCCGGCCGTCGACCACCAGCACGGCGGAGGCCTCGGCCGGGCTGTCCCGCCGCGTCTCCGAGATGGTCAGGATGGTGATGCCGAGGTCGCTCGCGCGGGACAGGGCATCCTGCAGCTGCGGGATCTCCTGCAGCTCGGACAGCGGGTGATAGGCGTCGAGCACGAGGATCAGGTGGGCCAGGCCGGCCTTCGCCGTCGACCAGTCCGTCTCGTCGAGCAGTTGCGCGCGCGGCTCGACGATCCGGGCCAGCGCGCTCGCGAGTGCCTTGGCGTCCGTCGTGACGGCCGCCGACTCGGCATGATGCGTCATGTGCGGGATGGCGGTCGCCCAGGACCACTCGTGCGCCCGGTCCGGCGGGGCGGCGACCAGCAGGGAGAGCTCGTCCGGTCCGCAGCAGACGACCGCCTCGAGAAGCATCGACCGGGCCAGGCCGGCCGCGGCGGCCCGCGGCCCCTCGACGCCGATCACTGCGTGCTGCTTCATGGAGACGGCGAAGGGCGCATCCCGTACGGTGGCCGCGGTCTTCTTGATCTCCTCGGCCCGATCCTGCAGATCGGTCATGACGTCGGCCTCGATCGCCGCCGCCTTGCCGATGTCGACGCCGAGGCCGGACGGCACATCCGCCACCCCGACCGCGACGTCGAGGAAGTCGTCGTCGGTGAGCCGCCGCTCCCAGAGCCGTCCGCCCGCGATCCAGTCCCCGAGCTGCGTGGGTGCCGGGTGGTCGAGCTCGATCGCGGCCCGGATCTGCTTCTGCGCGGTGACGACGTCGCTCTCGACCGCGCCGACCATCGCCGCGTAACGCTCGGCCCGCTGGGCGTTCCGCTTGCCGGCGGCCTTGAGATTTCCCCGGTACATGACCAGCGGTGTGGTCATCGCCGCGAAGGTGACCAGGCCACCGAGCACGATCATCTGAATCTGCCCGGCGATGATCCCGAAGACCAGGATCGTCCCGGTGGTGAGAACGGGCAGAAGCACCATCGCCGGTTGCGGCGGCTGCGGCTTCTCGACGGTCGGCGCGGCCGGCAGGTCGAACTCGGTCCGGACCGGCCGCTCCCCCAGCCACCGCCCCCGCCGGTGAACGGGCGTCAGATCATTGTCCACGGCGGGCTGCCGAGAAGGCTTCACAGGTCATCGGTGGTCCGGCTCGCCGGATCGAACGCTTCCCACCGGGGCCGGCTCACGGCGCTCGGACTCGTGCCGTCCGGCATCCACGTCGGCTCGGAAACACCCAGTGAGACGCCGACGAGCACACCGTTGCCCCGGGTGAGCGCCAGCGGAGCGGCAATCCGGCGACTCATCTCGGTGAAGATCTCTTCCGCTTGCCCGAACTGCGTGGCAAGGTCGGCGCCTTTCTGGTGAATCTGCAGCATCAAGCTGTAACTGTCGAGAAGCGTCCGGTCCGGGCCGGACGCATCCGGGTCTCCGAGGAAGTTTTCCCGCAGCACGCAGGTCACCAGCCCCGATTCAGCAGCGCGCGTCAAGATCGGGTCGACGGAAGCCACTTCGAGGCTCATCCCCGTCGCCTCCGCGATCTGCTCGGCGACGTCTTCGGGGTCCGCTTCGGTGGCGACGTAAATGTGGTCGAAGGTTGGCATGGTCTAACCCAATCCCGATTCCAGTTCGCTCAACGCAGTGTCTTGAGGGTGCCGTCGCCAAGGATGACCCGAATACTTTCCGGAACGCTCAAGTGGCCACCCTTCGCCTCCGCCTGGGCCTCGCGACCGAGGATTCGGTCGTACGCTGCCTGGGCTTGTTCGTCGGTCAGCCCGATCGGCCGTCCGTCGACAACCACCCCGCCGCCGCCCTTCTGGTCGACCTGGTCGGCGGCCTCCAGAATATCGTCCTTCAGCGCATTGGAGGGGTCCTCGGTCTGCTTCAGCATCGATTTGAATTCGGTTACGGTTCCTGGATCGTCCGGCCCCTTGCGCACCATGACGTCTGGATTCTTGACATCTGGCGAATCGTCGGGGGTGCGGGCATGCACCATTTCGCCTTTATCGGCCAGATATTCCGCGATCGGCTTCTCATGCGACAGCAGCCGGCCTTCCGGATCCTCCACTCCGGCCTTGAAGTCCGAGCCCAAGGGAGACTTGTGGTTACCGGGGTCGAAGCCTGGCTCGCCCTTCTTGACGCCGTTCGTCTTGCGGGTCTCGTCCGCTTTGATCTCGGCTAATCTTTGTTGCTTTTCTTCTTTCGACAATTTGCGGGCAGGAGAACCACCCTTGTTGCCGGACGTTTTTCCCTCGCCGGCGATGTTCGACTTGCTGAGCTTCGGGCTGTCGCTCTTACGTCCACCGGGCAGGAAGAGTGACGTCAGGGCGTCTTCCGCGTCGTCGCGGTAGTGGATGTTGGCGGTCGGGTCGTGGTCGCTGCGAGCGACAGCGTTCAGGGTCGCCTCGAACGCCACGTTCTCCGCGAAGTTGACGACGAAGCGGGCCGCCAGTACGGCGGCGAAGTCCGCCAGCGCCAGCAGGGCCGTTCGAGCGGCGCTCTGGGCCGCCGCGGCGGCAGTCACCGCCAAGGTCACCTCGGCCACGTCGGCCGCGCCCGCCTCCGGAGCGCCGACGCCTAACGTCGCGATGGTCACCACGGCGCCCACTACCAGGCCGGCGACCGCGGCATCGTAGGCCAGGAGGGCCACCCGAAGGTCGTCGGCCGCACTGCGCAACTTCTTGGCGACGTCCTCCATCTGCTTGCATCCGTCATCGACCGAGGCGGCGAATTCCGTCCACGACTGCTCGAAGGCCGTGCGGGCCTCGCCGTGCCAGGAGCCGATCTGGCCCAGGACGTTGCTGCGCGCCTGGTCCATCGTGCCCTGCAGGTGGGCGGCGTAGTACGACCACTGCGCAGCGGCGTCATCGATCTGGTCCGGATGACCCTTCGGCTTCTCGGGGATGACGTATTTCTTGATGTCTCCGATGCCCACAGCGACTCACAGTTGGTCTCGGACGGTGTTCGTCGACTCCGTCTGGGCGTACACGGTTGCGGCGATCTTGACCCGTTCCGAGAACTCCCCGACCGAGAGGACGAGCTTGCTGATGTTCTCCACCCATTCATTGGCCACGTCGGCGTAGGCGGCCGCGGCATCGGCGTCACCCAGCACCGACATGTCCTTCGGCCCGGAGATGGACATCGCGAAGTTCTGGCCCAGATGCTGGATGTCGTCGCTGGTGTTCTGCATCTGCCAGGCGAGGACAACCAGATCGGACGGGTCGACGGAGAAATCGGTCACGAGAAGCTGCCGCGAACGGCGGACTCGGTGCCCTCGTAGTTGGTGGCCGCGGACTGCATCGTCTGGCCGATCTGGGAGAGCGTCTCGTGCAGCGCGCGGACGTCGGAGTCCCACTGCCCGTACAGGGTCTGCAGCGCCGTGGAGGCGGAGCCCTGCCAGCTGTCACCCAGGCCCTGGATCTGCGCCAGCAGCGCGGAGCGCTGCGCGTCGATCTCGGATGCGCCGGCCGAAACCTGCGCTGCGACGCCGCGGATCGCCTCGGGAGAAACGGAGTAGTCAGACATGGGTAGCCCTTCGACGGCGTTCGCGATAGTTGATGCTTAAAGTCTGACGTTAGCATTCACATTCGTCATGCAGAAGACTTTATTTCCGCTGGGCGAACCGTCATAGTTGCGCTGCCCGAAGACAAAACATGAGAAGGCCGAATGTCCCAGCTTCACGTTTTACTGCTTGGTCCCGAAGGCACGTTCGCGCGCGTGGCGCTGGCCGATGATATTGCCATTTCGGCGCAATGGGAGACGATCACCCGGGCATTGAACCTGCCGGATGGTCGCAACCTTTCGATCCGAAAGGATGATGGATCTCCCCTGGATCAGGGTCGTCCTTTGGCATCGTCCGGAGTGCGTCCGGGAGATTTGATAATCGTCGAGATACGCAATGCTCCGCGATCTGGATTCCTGGGCAGATTTGGACGGCGCCCGGAGGAATCGGACGCCGAGGTCGTGCCGTCGGCATATCGGGTGCTTCCGTGCTATCTGGTCGTGGACACCTCGGCCTCGATGTCCGGCGACCCCATCGGCCGGGTCAATCAGGAGTTGCCGAGGCTGCGCTCCAAAATGCTGCGAGAGCCCGAACTCGCCGAGGTCTGCCAGCTTTCCGTGGTCAGCTTCGACGAGACGGCCGACGTGCGGTCGCCGCTCACCGATGTCGCCCGGATGGAGCTTCCGGGCCTGACCGCCGAGGGCACCGGCACCAACTACGCGCACGCCTTCGCGCTGTTGCGGACCACCATTGCGGCCGACCTCTACGAGCTCTACCGGACCGGTCGTCGCCCGTACCGGCCGGTGGTGTTCTTCCTCAGCGACGGTCAGCACAACCGGCCGGACAACTGGCGTGCCGCCCTCGACCGGCTCACCGACCGCTCCGAGTTCTACGGCGCGCCCAACGTCGTGGCGTTCGGCTTCGGCGAGGCCACCGAGGAGACCATCCGGGAGGTCGGCCGGAAGGCCGCCTACATGCCCGCGGAGGGTACGCCGTCGGCCAAGCTCGACACCTTCATGACGTTTCTGCTCAGCTCGCTCACCAACTCGATGGCCGGGGGCGGCGGCGGAGACCGCGACGACCCGTTCGTCGTGCCGCCGTCCGCGCCCGCGGGCTGGCGCGCGATCAAGATTCAGCGATGAGCGGCCCGCTCCCGCCGGAGTCCGGCATGGTCCGCAAGGTGCTCGGCTATCTCGGGCGCCCGCCTTCCGGATCGGACGCGCCGGCCGACGGCGTGGTCGTCCGTCAGGTCGGGCAGCCGCTGACGGTGGGCGAGCCCATCGTGCGGTCGCCGGAGGACGACGCGCTCACCGTGAGCTCGTGGACGACGCAGCCCCGGCTCAGCGCCGACGGTGGCGCGCTCGGGCCGCTCACGGTGCGGGCCGCCTCGGTGAGCGGCCGGCGCCACGCCCGGCAGGGGGCGAGCCGGGAGGACGCGTACGCCATCTGCCCGGCATCGGGCGGCGCGGTCGTCGCGGTCGCTGACGGCGTCGGCCACGAATCGGCCCGGTACTCCGCGGTCGGCGCGCAGATCGCCGCCGTCGAGGCCTGCCGCCTGGTCGCGGAATGCCTCGACCGCAACTGGGCCGTCGACGCCGACGATCTGTGCCGGGTGATCGGCGCCGCGATGATCCAGCGCGCCGGGTGGTTCGTGCCGGTCGAGTACGAACCGCGGTCGCTCGCCACCACGCTGACCGTGGTCTGGGTCGCCACCGACGGAAGGTACGCGGGCTTCCGGATCGGCGACGGCGAGATCTTCGAACTCACCGGAGCGGGGCTGGCACCGGCCGGCCCGTCCGCGGGCGGCGCGTTCACCGAGACCTCCGCCCTGCCCGCCTCGTGGTCGGCCGCGGAGACCTTCGCCGGCCGGTTGCCGCCGGAGTCCGCCCTGGTCGTGGTGACCGACGGGCTGTCGGTGCCGATGCGGTCCCCCGACGTCGCCGCGCATCTGAGCCGCCGCTGGCACCGGGTGCCGACGATCGTCGAGTTCCTTGACGACGTGTCCTTCGAACGGCGAGGCGAGTCCGACGACCGAACCGCCGTGTGCGTGTGGTTCCGTCCCAGGGCCGCCCGATGACCGACTGGCTCGGCCCGGCCCAGCCCTTCGAGCGATCCCTGCTTCCGCCGGCCGGGGAGTCCGTCGGTCATCCCGGCGCCAAGGGTGTCGTGCACGTCGTCGACGAGTCGGCCTACTACAAGGAATACCTGGAGCCGATCGACGACCCCGGCCATCTGGACGAGCTGATCGCCTGGCGGCGATCCCTGCCCGCGGGCGACCGGGCCGTCCTCGACGCGCACTGCGCCTGGCCGCTGCGCCGGGTGACGGACGGCGGCCGCACCACGGGCTTCCTGATGGCGCCGGCGCCGGCCGACTTCTGGGCCGACATGCTCGGCGAGCGGCACACCGTCGAGCTTCAGCACCTGGTGCACACGGCAGCGGCGAGACGACTCGGCCTCACCGTGCCGGACCGGACCGAACGGCTCCGGCTGGTGCAGGATCTGGCCGAGCTGCTGGCGTTGCTCGACTCCCACGGCATGATCTACGGCGACGTCAGCGAGAAGAACGTGCTGTGGACACTGCGGGGCACGCCACGCATCTACCTGATCGACTGCGACAACGCCCGGCGAGCCGGCAGCCCGAACCGCAACGCGGCGATGGCCCGCAACGACGCCTGGCGCGACCCGTTGCTCGGACCGGACGACATGCCGGACGCCGACAGCGACCGGTTCGCGCTGGCGGTCTTCTTCTACCGCGTCTTCTACGGCGTCACCGTCTCGGTCGACCAGGGGAACGGCACGGCGCTGTTGCCGGACGACGCTCCGCACCTGCCCACCCTGGAGCGGCTTCTCGGCGCCGGGCTGGGTTCGGTGCGCCCGCGGCCGGCCGCCGCGCAGTGGGCCGCCGCCCTGCGCGACGCGGATCCGGCCGGCGTGGCCGCACCGGCAGCGGCGGCGCCCGTCCGCCGCCGTCCGACGAAGATGTTCGCTTCCGTCGCGGTGGGTCTGGTCATCGCCGGGGCGGTCGCCGTCCCGCTGGTCATCCAGAGCATCCACGCCGGTCCGACGCCGGCCCCGGCGCCGTCCGCGTCATCCGCACCGGCTCCCACAGTCGCACCTTCACCGTCGCCCGCGCTGCTCGACCGCAAAGAGGCGTTGGCGGCGTGGGCGGCCGGACCGGTGAAGATCCGCGTCGATCACTACCTCTCCTACCTCGATCGTGCGGAGAAGCGATCCGATGACTACACGTGGGTCCACCTGCGGACCTCGGTGACCAACAAGACGTCCGACCCGCTGGACCTGACGAGCGCCGAGCAGAATCTGGTGCTGGTGATGGACACCGAGCCGAAGCTGGTCGACGGGGACGCCACGTCGTTTCAGATGGACGGGCTGGTGGCGACGCAGCCCCTCTTCGGCGCCGGCTTCAGCGACGGCTGTGCCATCACTTCCGATGACGGCACCGAGCACGACATCACATGGACCGGCAAGAGCGTGGCCGCGGGATCGACGTTCACGTCGAAGCACGTCAACGGCAACGGCATCACCTATTGGTTCCCCCCGATCTCCAGCAAGGCCACCGACGACGTCACCGTGGCGCCCGGCAAGCTGCACATCCTCGGCATCGGATGGCGGGACGCCTATGGGGAGATGCAGGGTTTCACGCCGGTCTCCGCCTGGAAGGGGCCGAACTCGCAGAAGGCATTCCTCAGTCCGTAGCGGAGCCGCCGGCGGCACGTTTCGGGGCGGCGTGGCCCGGTACGCATCGACTACGCTGAGCGCTTCGCCGACGGGGGATCGGCGCTGGTGCGGATCGGAGTGGGAGCCCATCGTGGCGGGGCTGGACAGCAACGCGATGTCGGAGCTGTTGACGCAGCTGGGGCAGCTCGGGCGAGAGGCCGCCGTGCTCGACGGCCGGCTCCGCGCGGCGCAGGCGGCCGTGGCCGAGGCATCCGGGCGAGACCCTTCCGAGCAGGTTCGCGTGGTGCTGGACGCGGCCGGCCGCATCACCACTGTCGAGTTCAAGGCCTCATGGCGGTCCCGGTTGGACGCCGGCGAGCTGACCGGCGCGGTCCTGGCCGCCCATCAGGAGGCCGGGCGCCGCCGGTTGGAGACGTGGGCGTCCGAGGTGAGCCGCACGGCCGGCGACACCGCCCCCTCGGCGCCACCGGAACAACGTCCGCCGCCTCACCTCGCCGGGCACGGCTCCGTCCACGACCTGTGGTACCTGTTGCAGGACGCCTCCGACCGGCTCGAGGACCTCTCCCGGGAGGCGACGACTCGCGGGTCGGCGGTCACCACCGGGCACGACCCGGGCCACCATGTCACCGCGACGCTCACCGGCGCGGAGCTGACCGGGCTGAGCCTCGCCCCGCCCTGGCCGGGTCAGGCCGGCGCGGAGGAAATCGGCTCGGCGCTCACCGCGGCGATCGCCGACGGATACCGTGCCGTCGACGATCTCGCCGCGCAGTCGCTGACCCGGCAGTGGCCGTTCCCGGAGCTCGACCGGTTCACGTCCGACCCGGCCGCGCTGCTGACCGCGCTCGGCCTTCCCACACCCGGCGCGCCCGACGAGCAGAGGTGAGACGACATGCCGCCGCCCAATGAGGAGCAGGTCAAGGCCGCGATCGGGGCGCTCCGCACGGACGCGTCGACCTGGGACGCCGCGGCCGCGGAGCTGCGTGACGCCGCCGGAGCGGCCGGCCAATTGCAGCTGAGCGCGCTGCACTTCTCGTACCTGGCCGACCAGCTCGGCCTGACCGAGACCTACCAACTGCTGCAGCTGCGGCTGTACCGCCTGCTCAACGAGGGCGCCGACAACCTCGGCGAGCTGGCCGGGGCGCTGCGGGCGGCGGCCGACGGCTACGAGCAGGACGAGATCAACGCGGTGCACCGGATGACCGGCATCTACTGAACAGGAGCACCACCATGGGGGTTGCCCTGCCGCTGTCCGAGGCGGAGTTCAACGACACCCTGCAGCGGGTCGAGAGCGGCCTGCAGCAGGTCGCCGACCTGGCCAACCAGATCGTCGACGCGTGCAACCGCTTCGGCCGGTGGCTCGGGCCGCTCTGGGACGACGTGGTCGAGCTGCTGTCGAAGTTCGTCGCCCTGGTCGAGAAGTTCATCTCCGAGGTCGGCAAGTTCTTCACCCGGCCGGGCGTGCCGTGGACCCTGTGGAGCCACGGCACCACCTGGACCGAGCAGGTCGGCAAGCGCGCCACCGACCTGATCTCGCAGGCCACCACCGGTCAGACCGAGATCGACGAGCGGTGGCAGGGCGCGGCCGCCACCGCCTATCTCGGCACCCTGCCCGACCAGGCCAAGGCGCTGGCCGCGATCAAGGCGGCCACCGACGACATCGACGACGCCCTGACCAAGGTGGCCGGCGGCATCATCGCGTTCTGGCTGGGCGTCCTCGCCGCCGTCGTGCCGTTCGTCGTCGAGCTGTTCGGCTGGGGCGCGGCCGCCTCCACCGGGGTGGGCGCCCCGCCCGCGGCGGCCGGCGCGGCCGCTTCCACGGTCAAGGTGCTCGGCATCCTCGCCGCCGTCGTCACCGCCGCGACCGCCTACCTGA
Source organism: Actinoplanes sp. NPDC026619 (assembly GCF_040638295.1). Classification (NCBI taxonomy): domain Bacteria; kingdom Bacillati; phylum Actinomycetota; class Actinomycetes; order Micromonosporales; family Micromonosporaceae; genus Actinoplanes; species Actinoplanes sp. NPDC026619. The sequence continues at coordinate 72,809 of NZ_JBEZYA010000019.1, read as the reverse complement.
CCTCGGTCTCGAGCCAATACAAAGACCTGCTCCAGCGAGTCAACAACAACGACGGCTTCCCGCGCGGCTACTGGCCCCGGTCCACCACCGGCATCATCGCCGACGGCAGCCTCAACGGCGACAACAACACCAACTGGCATTTGCGTACGTCGTGAGCAGTCCCGGAGAAGACATGAGCAGCGACCGCGTACACGTGCCGGATCCGGACCTGATGCGCCGGGCCGGCCGGCGCATGATCTGGCGGCTGGTCGTGCTCCTGCTTCTGACCTCGCTTCTCGCCTCGTGGGGGATCTCGCTGATGGCCCACGGGGAGATCTCCGGTCTTCCGCTGGCCGCCGCCGGCGTGGTTCCGGGCGTGGCCGGGATCGTGCTCGTCATCTCGACGCGCCGGATCCGGCGGACGCTCGACGGCGACACCGTCTCCCGGGCGGCGATGCTGGCCGCCCGCCGGGTCGCCCACGGTGTCCGGACGACCGTCCTGGCGATCGTCCTGGCGCTGCTCACGTTCGGGCTCCTGCGCGCCGTCACGCCGGGCGAGTGGTGGACCATGCTGATCACGGTCCCGGTCAGTGCGGTGCTCCTCGTGCTGGCGGGCACCGCGAAAAGGCTGGCCAAGGCCCAGGACCGGTCGCTGGCCGGGTAATTCGATCGACGGCGGGACCGGTGGCTCGTACCCTCGGCGGTGTTGTCGTCGCGCGAGGAAGGGAACCGTCATGGTTGTCGTCCTCGCTGCTCGTTTCGAGCTGATTCTCGTGTCTGGTGTGCCCAGCTCCGGCTGCGCCACCGGGGCTGGACGTTCCTGACCGCTCTTTGAAGCGGCCGGGCGGGCGCTGTCGCCGTCCACACCCATTCGAAAGACCAGAATCATGCGTGTACGCAATATCGGCGTCCTGGCTCATGTCGACGCCGGCAAAACCACCCTGACCGAACGCATCCTGTACGCCACCGGCGCGACCTACAAACGCGGCGAGGTGCATGACGGCACGACGGTCACCGACTTCGATCCGCAGGAGCGGGAACGTGGCATCACCATTTTCGCGGCCGCGGTCAGCTGTGACTGGGCCGGCCACCGGCTCAACCTGATCGACACCCCCGGCCACGTCGACTTCTCCGACGAGGTCGAGCGGTCGTTGCGGGTGCTCGACGGCGCGGTCGCGGTGTTCGACGGCGTCGCCGGCGTGCAGCCGCAGAGCGAGTCGGTCTGGCGGCAGGCCGACCGGTACGCCGTGCCCCGGATCGCATTCGTCAACAAGCTCGACCGGGCCGGCGCCGACTTCACCGCGGCGGTGGCCTCCATCCGGGACCGCCTCGACGTCGCGGCGATCCCGGTGCAGCTGCCGATCGGTGCCGAGGGCGGCCTCACCGGCGTGGTCGACCTGGTCCGAATGACCAGGCTGACCTGGCCCGGTGGCACCCTGCACACCGAGCCGGCCGGCGATCCCGCGACGTTGCGGGCGCGCCGGGAGCTGGAGGAGGCGGTCGCGGAACGCCATCCGCGGGCCCTCGACGAGCTGGGCGCGATGTCCGAACGGACCCTGCGGACGGCGCTGCGCGACCTCACCCTCGCCGGCGAGGTGGTCGTGGTGCTGTGCGGGTCGGCGTACCGGAACATCGGGGTCGAGCCACTGCTCGACGCGGTGGTCGACTACCTGCCCGGCCCGGCCGGCGACGCGGGCGGTTCGCTGGCGGCGCTGGTGTTCAAGCGGGCCGGCCGGCTCGCCTACCTGCGCGTCTACGAAGGCACGATCGGCAAGGGGGACGTGGTGTGGGACGCGGAACGTGGCCGCAGCGAGCGGGTGGCCCGGGTGGTGCGGGTGCAGGCCGACCGGCACACCGACCTGGACCGCGCGGTAGCCGGGGACATCGTCGCGGTGGCCGGGCTCAAGGACGCCCGGGCCGGCACGACCCTGTCCACCCGGGCGCGGCCGGTCCGGCTGGAGGCGCCGCGGACGGCGGAGCCGGTGGTGTCGGTCGCGGTCGAGGCCCGCACCCGGGCCGACGCGCAACGGCTGCTGCCGGCGTTGACCGCCCTGGCCGGCGAGGACCCCTCGCTGGCTGTCCGCACCGATCCGGAGACCGGGCAGATCCTGCTGTCCGGCCTCGGCGAACTGCACCTGGAGGTAGCCGTGACGACACTGCGCCGCACCGCCGGCGTGCAGGTGACGGTCGGCCGCCCGCAGGTGGCCTACCGGGAGTCGGTCGTGCGCGGGGTTTCCGGGGTGCCGTACCGGCACATCAAGCAGGACGGCGGCCCGGGCCAGTTCGCGGTCGTCACACTCGACGTGACGCCGGCCGACGGGACCGGCTTCACGTTCGCGTCCACCGTCACCGGCGGGCGCGTCCCGGCCGAGTTCGTGCGGGCGGTCGAGGCCGGCTGCCGGGAAGCCCTGGTGGCCGGCCCGGTCGGCGGCCACCCGGTGGTGGGTCTCGCGGTCACCCTGACCGACGGGGCCACCCACCCGAAGGACTCGTCCGAGGTGGCGTTCCGCGCGGCCGGCCGGTTCGGGTTGCGGACGGCCCTGGCCGCCTGCGAGCTGACCGTGCTGGAACCGGTCGTCGAGCTCACCGTGACGGCGCCGGCCGACGCGCTCGGCGCCGTCCTCGGTGACCTGTCCGCCCTGCACGGCCAGGTGACCGGCTCGACCAGCCGAGCGGTCACCGCAGTCGTGCCGCTGGCCGGCCTGTTCGGCTACGCGACCCGGCTCCGCAGCCGCACCCACGGCCGCGGCACGTTCACCACCCGCCCGGCCGGCTACCGCCCAGCCGCCTGACCCGACCGCCCGCGACCGGCAAGCCCGACCCGCAGCCCGCGGGCCGGGCCCCGGGCTGGGCCCCGGGCCAGGCCCCGGGCTGGGCCGGCCGGCTGGGCTGGCCGGCTCGGCTGGGGTCGGCTCGGCTCGGCTGGGCCGGCTCGGCTGGGCTGGCTGGGCTGGCTGGGCTATCTGCGGGCCGGGCCGGCCACGGTGTAGGCGAGCAACCCGGCGAGCGCCAGCAGGCCGGCCGTCACGGTCGCGGCGGCGCTCGCCGGGGGCTGCGCCTGCCAGGTCAGGACGCGGCCGAGGGCCGGGTCGGGCCGGGCGAACAGGACCGCGGCCAGCGTCCAGCCCAGCGGCAGGAACCACGACCGGGCCGTGCCGACCGTCGCCGCGCCCAGGGCGGTCAGCCCCAGCAGCCCGGCCGCGTCGCGCACCACCAGGCCGGCCGGCCCGAAGCGCGCCCCGGTCGCGAGCGTGGCCAGCAGCGGAACCACGACGACCAGCAGGGCCACCAGCACGTGCGCGACCCGGCGGGGCGGCCACGGCATCGCGGCCGTGGCCTCCAGCGCGTCGTCGGGACCGCCGAGGGTGGCGGTCAGGACCGCGACCATCAGCAGCACGGTCAGCACGACCATCTGCATGCCCACCGAGCCGCTGTTCGAGGACACCGACCACAGTGTCCACATCAACGCGGCGCAACCGACGGCCGCGGCCAATGACACCGGCGCGCGCCGAGACCGCAGGTAGAGAGTCAGCCACCTCACCGGGCACTCCGGCTGAGGATGTTGCTGTCCGTCGTGCAGGTCAGGGCGGCCGTGCGCAGCGCCACCACCTGGGCCTGCGCCTCGGCGGCGGGCGCCGCGCGCAGGGCTTCCCACCGCGCCACCGCCTCGGCCAGGTCGGGCGAGTCGCTCGCCACCGGCTGCGTCCCGATCAGCCAGTAGGCGGCGGCCAGACTGTCCGCCGAGGCGGTCGGCCGGTCGCACTGCGGCGGGGTCTGGAAGGCCGCCGACACCACGTCCGCCGCCGTCACGCTCTCGCCGGTCACGATCCGGACCAGGGCGACGTCGTCGTGCCAGACCGGATAGACGTCCGGATAGGTGGTGGTGTCCTCGTGCACCTGGGTGGGCGCGCCCGGCAACTTCGCCAGGATCGTCAGACCCTGCCTGGCCGGCGACGTCACGTCGGCAAGGAGTCCGGAGTGGACCCGGCTGACGCACACCCGCGGCTCGTCGTCGGCGCACACCAGCGCCATGGCCGCCTGGTCGACCGCATCGGTGACATACCGGTTGTCGCGCGGCATGATCGCGATCGCCAGGGTGGCGCCGAGCACCACCGGCAGCACCGCCGCGACGCGCAGGCGCCAGCCGCCCGAGGCGAGCAGCAGCACGGCGGTGGTCGCGAGCGCGGCCAGCCAGATGGCCTGGGACAGGCTGGCCCGGCCGGGCACGGTGGCGTAGGCGCCCGGCATGTTCATCTCGTAGATCGGCGAGAACACCAGCGCAAGCCAGCCCCGGGGACGGGTCGCACCCGGGATGAGCAACAGCAACGCCAGGCCCGCGACGCCCAGCGCCGGGGCGGTGACCAGCGAGGGCAGCAGCCGGCCGATCGCCTGGCCGAGCCACGCCGCCGCGATGAGTGCCAGGGCGCCGACGGCGGTGACGACGAAGACCGAGACCGGGAAATACCGCGCGGTGCCGATGATCCACAGTCCGCCCGCGATCCCCATGGCGAGGTAACCGCACACCACCGCGATCGCCATCGCGCCGAGCGTCGGCACCATCCGGTGCGCTCGCGGGCGCGGGGTGCTGGCGAACAGCTCCCCCACCTTGGACCGGTGCTCCCGGCTGGACTGCCAGGCGCCGGCAGCCAGCGCGAGGGGCCAGAGCAGGGCCAGATAGAGCCGCTGCGACATGGCCAGCTGCATCCACCCGGAGGCGAATTCGATGCCCTCGGCGAAGTAGAGCGAGATCGTGCCGATCACCAGCAGGATCAGAGCGGTGCCGAGCGCGGCCGAGCGGCGCAGCTCGATGCGCAGGACGCGGCTCATCGGGCCGCCCCCGCCCGGTGCCGGCGCAGCAGGGCGGAATAGCCCCGCTCGGCCGGGCTGTCGCCGGCGTCGCCGTCACCGCCCTGAGCGATCAGCTCGTCGACCGCGCCCTGGTGCACCAGCCGGCCCTCATTCATCACGATGACGTCGGTGCAGGCGGCCACCACGTCCTCGACCAGGTGGGTGGAGACCAGCACGCAGCTGTCGACCCCGACGTCGCGTAGCAGCTCGCGGAAGTCGAGGCGCTGCTCCGGGTCGAGCCCGACGGTCGGCTCGTCAAGCAGCAGGACGGCCGGGTCGTTGACGATCGCCTGGGCGATGCCGGCCCGGCGCAGCATGCCGCCGGACAGCGTCTTCATCCGCGCGCCGGCCCGATCGGTGAGGCCGACCCGGTCGATCGCCCGCTGCACCGCGCCCGGGACGGTGGCCTTCGGCATCTCCTTGAGCCAGGCCAGGTATTCGACGAACTCCCGCACCGTGAAGCGCGGGTAGAAGCCGAACTGCTGGGGCAGGTAGCCCAGCCCGCGCCGGACGAGGCGCAGGTCGGCGCGCCCGTCGACCGCCTCGCCGAGCACGGTCAGCCGACCGCCGGCCGGGCGCACCACGGTGGCCAGCGCCCGCATCAGCGTGGTCTTGCCGGCGCCGTTCGGCCCGAGCAGGCCGTGCACGCCGGTGCCGAGGGTCAGGTCGAGCCCGTCGACGGCCAGGTGCCGGCCCGCGCGGACCTGCAGTTCCTGGGCATGGACGGCCCAGGGATAGGTGGTGGGGGCCGCTTCGGCCGCGCTCACCGTACGCATGTCGATTCCTCTCAGTTGTGGCTGGAGAGCCGGCGGAAGCTCGCGGACTTCATCGCGGCGAGACCGGCGAGGATCAGGGTGAGCAGCGCCCAGAAGCCGGAGGTGCCGGATTGCAGCAACGCCGGTGGGTGGACGGTGGCGATGGTCGGCACGACCACGGCCAGGGTCCAGAGGGAGCCGAGCCAGACGGCGGCGCGCCGCACGCCGATGAAGCCGCCCAGGACGATGGTGGCGGCGGAGAACGCCAGGCACGGGAGCAGCGCCAGGGCCAGCGAGACCCCGGTCCGGTTGCTCGCCAGGGCGAGCGCCGGGATGATCACGGCGAGCACGGCGGCCGTGCGCCGGAGCAGCATCAGCAGGCCGGCCGCCGGGGTGCCGGCGATCAGCTCCCACGCCGGATCGTGGCGGCGGCTCCAGGCGACCGCCACCCCGGGCAGCGGCGCCACCGGGGCCAGCAGCAGCACCAGCGGCACCCGCGGCTCCAGCGCCTGAAGCAGCACGGCGCCGCCGAGAATCGCCACCGTCATGGTCAGCCATGGCGCCAGGTGCCAGACGAACCAGCGGTTGCGCACGGTCAGCGAACGCCGGCGCGGCGCCGGGGCCGGCCCGGCCGCGATGCCGAGGTCGACACCGGCCGCGACCCGCGCGATCAGGGCATCGCCGGCCATGCAGTCGGCCAGCAGGGCCCGGCAGCCGGCGCATTCCTCGAGGTGCGACTCGACCGACCACATCGTGACCTCGTCGAGGACCGCGGCCCGGTCGGCGTAACGGGCCAGCAGCCCGGGGCTCAGATGAGTGGTCATGACAGCGCCTCCCGCAGCGCGATCCGGGCCCGCCGGGCCCGTGTCTTCACGGTGTTTTCCGGGACGCCCAGCAGCAACGACGTCTCCCGCACCGACAGGCCGTCGAGCACCATCGCCCGCAGCACCTGTCGCGCCTCCGGCGGCAGTTCGAGCAGGGCCTGTTCGAGGTCGTGGCCGACCCGCCCGGCCAGCACCTCGTCCTCGGCGGCGGGGGCGATCGTCTCGGTCAGCGCCACCGCCGGCATCTGGTTGTGCCGGACCCGGCGGCGGAACGCGTCGACCAGCCGGTGGGCGGCGATGGTCCACAGCCAGCCGACCGCGCTGCCCGACACGGCCGCCCCGGCGAAGCTGCCGGCGGCCCGCCAGACGGCCAGGTACGTCTCCTGCATCACGTCGGCGACCAGTTCGTCGTCGGCACAGCGCCGGCGGAGCCGGGCGAGCAACCACGGCGACGTACGCCGATATAGCTCGTCGAACGCACGCCGGTCCCCCGCGGCGATGCGGCGCACGAGCTCGTCCTCTGATTTCACATTCAGCAAGACGCCAGCATCATCGCCCCGGGTTCGATTGAGGGAGTGACATGGGTCACTTACTATAAGTAGATCATCGACATATGGTGATCGCATGACTCAGCGGATGCGTGAACCCACGTACTTCCTTCTCACCGCGCTGCTCGACGAGCCGCTGCACGGCTACGCGATCATCAGCCGGGCGGCCGAGCTCTCCGGCGGCCGGGTTCGGCTGGCCACCGGCACGCTCTACGCGGCGCTCGACCGGCTCACCGACGAGGGCCTCGTCGAGGTCGTCCGCACCGAGATCGTCAACGGGCGGGCCCGGCGCTATTACGCGCTCACCGCCGACGGCAGCACGGCACTGCGGGCCGAGGCCGAGACCATGGCCGAGGCCGCCCGGCTGGTCATCGACCGGGGCGCCCACCTACGCTCCCCCGGCTTGGCCGGCGGTGCGGCATGACGACGAAACTGGAACGGTCGTACGCGCGGTTGCTCCGCCTCTACCCGGCCGGCTACCGGCGCGAGCGCGGCGACGAGATGCTCGACGTGCTGCTGGCCTCCGGCGCCACCCGGCTGTCGCTGCGGGAACGGCGCGCGCTGATCCTCGGCGCGGCGCGCTGCCGGGCCGGCGCGGCCGACCGGCGCGATCTCGGCACGACGTGGCGGCAGTCGGCCGCCCTGGCCGCCGCCGTGCTGATGGTTTACGGGGCGGGCGCCGCCATCAAGGTGGAACCGCACGAGTACGTGCCGGCCGCGCTCGGCGTGGCCGGCATTCTGCTCGTCTTCCGCGGCTGGATGCCGGCCGCCATCGGCTGTGTCGTCGTCGCCTACGCGTTTCCGATGCTCAGCGACGGGCGGCTGACCTATTCCTGGTCGTTCGAGTGGCTGCTGGCCGCCGTCCTGCTGATCCCGGCGGCCATGCGCGGCGGCCGGCCAGGGTGGCGCCAGGCCTATCTCCTCCTGCTGGCGGCCGCGTTGCTCGACCCGTCACTGACGCCGTCGATGCTGCAGACCGGCTGGCTCGTCCTGCTGGCCGTGGTACTCGCCTGGACCGTGGTGGACGAACGAGCCGCGATCGCGGCCGGGCTGATGCTCACGATCGGCGTGACATTCCAGACCGTGGCCGAATTGTCCGGCATCGACATCGAAACGCCGTACATCATCATGTGGGTATTGTGGCCGGCCGCAATGCTCGCGGCCGGCGCCCTGGTTGCCCGTCGCCGGGCCCGCATTTAAGCGGCGCGCTGAGCCGGCGCCTGACTCTGGGTCTCGGCGGTCAGCAGCGCGTCCACCGTCCCGTACCAATTGCCGCCCGGGATGGCCAGCACCGGGACCGCGTTCCGCGCGGCCCGGCGCTGGACGGCGCGGCGGTGGAATTCGCTGAGGATCGTCCGCAGCACCCGGGTGCCGTCCCGGAACGTGTTGAGGTTGCTGGTGCCGTGGATGCGCAGGTGCTCGACGCTGGGCACCTCGGTCACCCGCATGCCGCCGGCCGCGACCCGGATGTTGATCAGCGTCTCGATCTCGAAGCCGTCGCCCCACAGCTTGCCGCCGCCTTCCGGGGCCGGCAGCTCGGTCGAGGGCAGGTCCATCACCGGCACCGCGCGCCGCCAGAAGGCGTTGTAGCCGTAGCAGAGGTCGGTGAACCTGGTGCCGAAGAGCTTGTTGACGAACAGGTTGAGGCCCATGTTGCCGACCCGGCGCAGCGGGGTGATGTCGTCGCTGTGGCCGCCCTTGCCGAAGCGCGAGCCCTTGGCGAACTCGGCCCCGTTGATCAGCGCCTCGACGAAGCGGTGGATCTCGGCCGGGTCGGTGGAGCCGTCCGCGTCGATCATCACGATGGCGTCACCGGTGCACGCGGCAAACCCCACGGCCAGAGCATTTCCCTTGCCCGTACGCGTCTGGCGCACCACCACGACGTCGGGGCGCAGCTCGCGCGCGACCGCCACGGTGTTGTCCACCGACCCGCCGTCGACCAGGATGACCTCGTGCAGGCCGGCCGGCAGCGCGCCGAACACGTGCGGCAGGTTCAGCTCCTCGTTCAGCGTCGGGATGACCACGCTGACCAGGGGCAGACGGCGCGGCTGACCGGGCAGGGTGCTCCGGCGGTCCGGCGTGGAACGTACGGTGCTGCGGCGATCCTGCGTCATTCGGAATCCTCCGTCGTCGGCGCCGTCTGCGCCTCCACCAAAACTAACAAGATCGAGATAAGTCATGACATGACCGAATGGCGGAGATTGACTGATACGCCCGGCCAGCCCCCTACCACTCCCGCCCCACCCGCCCACAACAGCCACAAATAGGGGAAGTTGGTGTGATGAGCACTGCGGACGACGAGAACTGGACCGGCGGGTTCTACGAGCTCTGTCTGGCCCTGGGCCCGGCCGACGACGGCAACCTCGACCGGGCAGTGCGGGCTCTGTGGCGTGCCGCCGGCGTCGAGGGCTGCCGCGTTCGCGGGATCGACGCGGCGGGTCTCGTTGACGTCGAGCTCGGCGCGGCCGCGCTTCACGCACACGGCCACCTGCTCGGCTCGCTGGCTCTGCCGTCCGGCGCACGGGTCGTCTGTGGCGGATTCGTGTCCCGGTACGACGACGTCGACACCCTCGAGCTCTACCTGCCGCTCGGTTCGCTGGTCCGGGTGGACCGCAGAATCGGTGCCTTCCCCTTCGACGATCACAGCGGCGCCGAGTCGTTGACGTGGCGCGCAGCGCTCGACAGGTGGCTCGCCGACATCGCCGCCATCGTCTACCGCGAGGTGCCGTTCCAGCGGGCCGTCATCGGCTTCGAAGTCGACGAGGACCGCGACTTCACCGGCGACAAACGCTACGCCGCCACCCTCACACCCGGCCCGAACGGCCTGGAATACGACCCCGCCAACACCTGACCTCGCCGCGGCACACCGATCCCAAAGCCCTTCTCGAGATTGGTCATTCAACTGCCGTTCGCTTTTCCGGAATTGGCATGATCCAAGATTAGCGGCCGCTCTCCGCGGTGCGGAAGAATGCATTCATGTCGCAGCTTCAGCTCTTCACCAGATCTGAGCTCGCTGCTATGCGTGATCACACGAGAGCTCGTAATTATTCGGCGGAGGCGGACGAGTTTCGGCGTGAGCATGCGCGTCACCGGAAGTGGGGCCTCGCAAGGCGCCATGCCCGGAAGCTGTGCCGGTCGCACGGTTGCTCGGCCGAGTGCGGGGCGGTCGGCCTGCATGATCACTTCGAGGAGGTTCCGCCGCTTATCTGGGACGACGAGACCACCGTCGCGCAGCCACCGCAGCGCGCTCCGGGCACCGAGGCCCGAGTCGCGCGGGATGTGCCGCCGAACCGCGAGCAGCAGCCTGACCACGCCGGCCTCATCGATCAGGCGCCGATTACCCGGGCTGAACCGGCAGTGCAGGCCGAGTCCGCCCGCGAGCCGCGAGCACTCGATCAGCTGCCAGCAGCACCCCCGGAGCAGGTGGCCGGCCCGGCAGAGCCGGCGAACCGGCGTAAGCCGGGCGGCCGCTGCGGGCCTGCGGGGCGGGGCGAACGACGTCGAACACCTCAGGTCGCCAACCTGGCACACGCCGCTGGCTACACCACTCCTGGAAGCCGGCCGACGCGCCATTCTGTGACCCGGATCAGTGGTCGGATGAATGTGCGGCCACCGCCGCGCCGAGAAAAGAAATGACGTTATTTCCGCCCTCGCACCTGACTGCGAAAACCCTTTTTGCTGGAGTGAGAACGCGCGATTGAGTTTCCTGTAGCGAGTGGAACGGCGATGCCGAGTTGGCTGAAACGCTGGTTGGGAGAAAGCGCTTGCGTGCGGCGGCACGGGGCGCGCCGGTCTCGCGGGTTGCAGCTGCTCGGACACGTGGTTCCGCGCCGCGACCCCAGGGAGTGGTCTTGGTAGCGTGCCGCACCGTGGAGGCGGGAGTGGCTGGTGTCGTCGGGCGGCGCCCGGTGCGCCGGATGGTGGCGGTCGGGCTGACGGCGGTTGTGCTCGGTGCGCTGGCCTTCCTGGCCGATGGCGTCGACGGGGTGGCCGGGCGGATCGTGGTCGTGGTGGTGAGCAGCGGCCTTGCGTGGGGGCTGGCGGCAATGCTGACCGGCTGGACGGCTGCCGGCCGCCGTAGTGCGATGACCGGTGCGACCCTGCTGCTGGTCTCGGCCACGCTCGTCTACTACCTGCTGATCCTCGTGGTCAGCCGGCGGTGGAGCGGCGGCTCGCTGCAGGACGGGTCGTCGGCGGACTGGTACGGGTTGCGTTCGCTGGCCGTCATGACCACGGCGTGGCTGTTGATATCGGTGATCGCGGGGCCGGTCTTCGGCCTGCTCGGCCGGCTGACCAGAACCATGCCGGTGCCCGCGGCGGCGCTGGCCGCCGGTGTCGCGTGCGGGCTGTTGTCCGGCGAGGGCTGGCAGGAGATCACCGCGACGCCACCCTGGCCGGTAGAGGCGGCGGGCGGCGGTTTCCTTCGTGGAGTCGGCGCCGCGCAGCTGGCCGAGGTGCTGCTGCCGTTCGCCGTCCTCGCGTGGCTGGCTGCCGTCCGGCGACTATGGAGGGCCTGGCCGATCCTGCTCGGGGCGATGATCCTCACCGCGACGCTGGGCGCACTGTTCTGGCACCTGCTCCGCACCGCCGCCGACCAGCTGGGCTGAACCAGCGGAAAGTTCGCACCGGCGAGTGAAACTTTTCCGGGCCGGCGACGCGACAGTGGAGGTATGGAGGGTCTTCCGAGCGACGAGGCGCTGCTGATCGGCGTCGCCGAGCGCGACATCGGCGCCTTCCGCACGCTCTACGAGCGGCATGCCGGCTGGCTCGGGCTGCGGCTCGGCCGCCGCTGCAACGACCGTGACCTGGTTGCCGACGCCGTCCAGGACACGTTCGTCGCGGTCTGGCGGGCACCGCGCGGCTTCCGCGGTGACGGCGACATCGCGGCCTGGTTGTGGGGCATCGCGATCCGCCGGCTGGTCAGCCGTCTTCGCAAGCGGACCGACATCGCGGCCGTGTTCGACACCGCCGGGGCCACCCCGGCGGCGGAGGACCAGGTCCTGCTGTCGGTCGAGTACGGCGACATCGGCGGGGCCCTGGCCCGGCTGTCGCCGGAGATGCGCGCCGTGATCCAAGCCGTCGTGCTGGACGGCCTGACCGCCAAGGAAGCCGCGCAACTGCTGCACGTGCCGATCAGCAGTGTCAAGACGCGGTTGTACCGGGCCAAGGCTCTCCTGCGGGCCACGCTAGCGGAGGAACCGTCATGAGCACCTGGCACATCGACGAAGAAATGCTGCGGCGGTACGTCGAGCGGACCGACTCGGTGGCCGAGGGCGCCTCGGTCGACCAGCACCTGCTCACCTGTGCGCGGTGCCGGGCCCAGGTCAACGCCGCGGCCACCGGGTTCGACCTCGCGGCGGTGTGGGACCGCACTCGCGACGCCGTCGAGGTCCCGCTCCCGTCGCCGTTCGAACGGCTGCTGCGCGCCGCCGGGCTCCCGGCGAACGAGGCACGCCTGGTCGCGGTGGCCAGCGCATTTCGCGGGGTGTGGCTGGTCGGTGTGGCCGCCGTGCTCGCGTTTGCCGCGCTCGCGGCGATGATCGGGCAGGACCGCGGGATCTGGCTCTTCCTGACCGTGGCGCCGCTCGCGCCGTGTGTGGTGGTCGCGTTCAGCTACGACCGGCGGTGGGACCCGGCCCTGGAGCCGGAGATGGTCGCGCCCTACCCGGCCCTGCGCCTGGTCCTGCTGCGCACGATCGCGGTGCTCGCGCTCGCGTTGCCCGCCGTGCTGCTGTTCGGGCTGGTGGTGCCGGGTGCGGCGCCGTTCGCGTGGCTGCTGCCGGCGGTCGGCTTCGTCGCGGTGGTGCTGGCCGCGTCCACCTGGGTCAGTCCGCTGAACGCGGCCGTCGTGGTCAGCGCCGGCTGGTTCGCCGCGGTCTGGCTCATGGGCGCACGGTCGGCCACGCCGGCCGCGATGCTGCAGGCCCGGACGCAGGTGGCGTTCCTGGTGCTGGCCGCGGCGTCATTCGGAATCTTTCTGGTACGCGGGCGCCACCTGCGCCGGCTTCGACCCTGGAGGTAGCGGCGATGACCGCTTCGATCAGCCTGCGCGGCGTGGGGCGCTCGTTCGGGGCCACCCGGGCGCTCGCCGGCGTCGAGCTCGACCTGGAACCCGGTGTGATCGGGTTGCTCGGCCCGAACGGGGCCGGCAAGACCACGTTGTTGCGGCTGCTGGCCACCGCGTTGCCACCGAGCCAGGGCACGGTGCGCGTGCTGGGCCGTGATCCGGCCGTGCCCGCCGAACGCACCGACATCCGTCGCCGGCTGGGCTACCTGCCGCAGGAGATCGGCTTCCCGCGCGGGTTCACGGCGTTCGCGTTCGTCGACTACATCGCCCTGCTCAAGGAGTGGACCGAGCCGGCCGCCCGGCACGCGGAGGTGCGCCGGGTGCTGGACCAGGTCGGGCTGTCCGATGTCACCACCAAGCGGATCCGGGCCATGTCCGGCGGCCAGCGGCGACGGGTCGCGCTGGCCCAGGCGCTGCTCGGCTCACCGCCGGTGCTGATCCTGGACGAGCCGACCACCGGCGTCGACCCCGAACAACGCGTCACGTTGCGGACCGTGCTCGCGGAGATCGCGCGTACGTCGATCGTGGTCCTGTCCACTCACCAGACCGAGGACGTCGCGGCCCTGTGCGAGCGCGTCGTCGTGCTGGACCAGGGCCGGATCCGGTACGACGGCCAGGTCACCGAGCTCGTCCGCCAGGCCGCCGACCGGGTCTGGCTCGCCGACCAGCCGGATCCGGCGGCGACCGTCTCCTGGCGGACCGGCACCGGGCGGTACCGCAACGTCGCCGCACACGCCCGCGACGGCGTCGAGCACGTCGAACCGTCTCTCGAGGACGCCTACCTGCTGCTGCAGGGCGCACCGCGGAACCCCGAGACCGAAGAGGTGGCGCCGTGACGGCCGCCGCGCTCGCCGCCCGCGAGCTGCGCCGGTTCGTCGTCAACCCGGTCCTCCTGCTCGCCGCGGCCTTTACCGCATGGGCGACCGTGACCACCCCCAGGGCGATCACCGAGATCGACACCGCGAACTGGTACGTGGCGGTCTTCCTGGGCGGGTTCGGCATGATGGCCACGTTCTGGCTGACCCGATCGATGCGCGGCAGCGAGCCGGTCGCCGGCGTCACCCCGACGACGCTTCCGGTGCGCACTGCCGCGCTCTGCACGGTCGCGGTCGTGCCGTTCCTCTACAGCGTGCTGCTCCTGATCGGGTTCCTGCACTTCTACCCGATCGGCGACCGGATCTACGGGGCCTTCAGCTCGCCGACGCAGGCCGCTGTCCTGGTCGGGCAGTTCGTCGTCCCGTCGCTCGGCGGTTCGCTGCTCGGCGTCGCGCTCGGCCGCTGGGTCCGGTTCCCCGGCGCCGCGTTCGTGCTGTTCCTGCTCCTGTTCGGCTGGGGCAACCTGGTGACGCTCCCGTCCCTGTCGCATCCGGACTCGACGGCCGCCACGGCGCTGCGGCTGTTCGCGCCGTTCTCGTTCTTCACCTTTGCCGGCAACGGCCCGGACGTCACGACCTGGCGCGGATCGCCCTGGTTCTTCCTCGGCTGGCAACTCGCGCTGTGCACGATCGCGGTCCTGGTGGCGCTGCTGCGCGATGCCGAGGGCCGGGTGCGTTCCCGGGTCATCCGCGCCCTGGCGACCACACTGGCGCTGGCCGTGATCCTGCTCGTGCTGGCCGTCAACGGCGGGTTCGCCCAGGCCGTACACGCATGATGGTCCGCTCGATGCTCCGGGCCGGCGCGTGGCCCGCGGTTTTGGTGATCAGCGGAGCGGCAGTCCTGATGGGCGGCTGCGGAGTCGCGTTCCCCGCGACCGCCACCGCGCTGCTGCCGATCGCCTTCACGCTGCTCGCCGCCGCGGCCGCGTTCGTCCTCGACGAACCGGCCAGCCTGGTCGTCGACGTGACACCGACCGGGCCCGCCAGGCGCACCGGGATCCGCGCCGTGGCGCTGCTCGCCCCGCTCGGCGCCGGCGCGGCGCTCCTGCTCGCCGGTGCGCTGCGCGGGCTGACGCTGCTCTGGGCGCCGACCGCGCTCGCGCTCGCCGGCAACGTGGTGCTGGGATTCGCCGTGGCGTGTGTGGCCCGTACGCGGACCGGTGAGCCGGGCCCGCGCGCCTCGGGCGCCGTCGTGCTGGTCCTCCTGGTGCCCACTCTCCTGCCGGCGGTAGCCCGCCGGGTCAGCACGTTCCCGCCCGGCGGCGACGGACTTTCGTCGAATGCCGTGTGGTGGAGCGTCCTCGTCGCGGGCGGGGCAGCCGTCGCGGTGTCGGTCAGCGGCCGGCTACCCGGCCTCCGGTGACCGGCGGTCCGGAAATCGACGGGCGGCACATGGGAATGGCGCAGGCCAGGGCGAGGACCAATCCCAGGGACGCCCCCAGGGTGCCGAACCAGAGACCCTGCGGTGTGGTGTAGCCGAGGCCCGCGGAAGGCTTGGGGGCCAGGAAGGTGACGACCACGCCGGCCAGGTTGACGATGCCGGCCAGGATCCGCATCCCGACCGGGCCACGGCCGGAGATCGCGTAACCGCCGGCCATCGCGAGCAGAGCGAGGCCGATCGGGGCGGGGTCCAGGGTGGCGGTCGCCAGGGTCGGGACGAGGCCGATCAGCAGCGGGGCGAGGATGAGCGACCGGTGCTGGTGGCCGCTCCGGCGCAGGTACTCGGCCCAGCCGAGGAGCGCGCCGACGACAGTGCCGGTGGGCAGGATGATGCCGAAGGTGCCGGCCATGGTGAAGGTCGAGTCCGGGCCGGCCAGTTGCGCCATGAAGCCGCGCAGACTGGCCGCCCAGGCGAGCCCGGCGACGCCGCCGATCACGATGAAACGGCTGCGACCCATGGTCACGCTGCGCGGGGCCGTCGGCGCAGCAGGATGAGGGCGACGATCGTCGCGGCGACGACGAAGCCTTCGACGGCCATGACCCAGGCGGGCGCGCCGGCAACGAACGCGCCACAGGCAAGGATGGCGGAGACGACGCGAGCAGTGACGACGGTGATGAGCCCGGGCCGGCTGCCACGCCGGGCGGGGACCAGGGCGACCAGCGTGACGAGCCCGAGCACCGCGAAGGTGATACTCACGCCCAGCGGCGGAGCGATCGAGGAGCTCACGACCCCCAGCAGTCCGATGTCGATGAGTCCGAGGAGGGCGAAGACGGCGGCCGGGGCCGCCGGCAGGTGGGCGGATCGGTCAGTCGCCTGGGCTGTGGTGATCATGGCGCTTCTCCGTTGCTCGACACGGCGGGCGGAAGACCCTCCGTACCTCAGCTGTCGCCTCCCTGGCCCAGAAAAGTTTCACCCCCCATCACCGACTTTCCGCCGGCGCACAGAATGAGGACCATGACCCCGTTACGTTTTCCGCCGCCGAAGCCGGTCACCGAGTCCGACCGCGTCTGCTGGCGGGACGCCGTCGTCGCCGAGCCGGCGGGCTACCGGCCGCTGGGCCTCGACCTGTTCCGGCCGGCCGGCGCGCAGACCCCGGTCCCCCTCGTCATCTGGGTGCACGGCGGCGCCTGGCTCTTCGGCACCAACAAACGCGAAGGACCCGAGCTGGCGTACGGGCGGATCGGCGAGCGGATCCTCGAGGCCGGGTACGCGCTGGCCCGGGTCACCTACCGGCTCAGTGCCGAGGCGACGTTCCCGGCTCAGCTGCACGACGTCAAGGCGGCGGTGCGCTGGCTGCGACACCACGCCGCGGAGCTGGGCCTGGACGACACCCGGTTCGCGGTGTGGGGCGAGTCCGCGGGCGGCCACCTGTCCAGCCTGATCGCGCTGACCGGCGACGATCCCGAGCTGGCCGGCGACGAGGGCATCGTCGGCGTCTCGGACGCGGTCAGCGCGGGCGTGACCTGGTACGGGCCGAGCGACCTGCTCACCATGGCCGGGCAGAACCATCCGCAGGGCATCCAGGACCACGACGCGCCGGACTGTCCGGAGAGCCTGCTGATCGGCGCGCCGGTGCAGGAGGCGCCGACGAAAGCGGCCGCCGCCAGCCCGGTCAGCTACGTCTCGGCCGGTGCCCCGCCGTTGCTGCTGGTGCACGGCGACGACGACCGGGTGGTCCCGGCCGGGCAGAGCCAGGAGCTCTACGACCGGCTCATCCAGGCCGGCGCCCCGGTGGAGCTGTGGATCGTGGCCGGCGCCGACCACTGCTTCGTCGGTGCCGGCCTCGGCCCGATCATCGAGGAGGGGCTCGAGTTCCTCGCCCGGGCCCTGACCGGGTGAGAGCTGCTCGCAAAGGGGCAGGGCCGGGCGCTCAAGGGGCAGGGCGCTACCGGCAACCTTGTTAAACGTCGGACCACTGCGAATCATGGGAGACCCCCATATTCCCCGGAGGTCCAAAATGCGGTGGAAGAGAGCGCTCTTCCTGGTTCCCGTTGTCCTCGTCCCGCTGGCCATCGCCGGCGTCGTGACGCTGAACGCCGAAGCTGCGGTGCCCCCGACCCCGGCCGGCTTCACGCTCACCTGGAGCGACGACTTCAACGGCAGTTCCGGAACCGGCATCAACCAGAGCCTGTGGAAGTACGACACCGGGCCGGGCAGCAGCTTCGGCACCGGCGAGATCGAGACGATGACCAACAGCACGTCGAACGTCTACTACGACGGCCAGGGTCACCTGGTGCTGCAGGCGAACCACTCCGGTTCCGACCCGCGCGCCGGGTGGACGTCCGGGCGCGTGGAGACGCAGGCGGCCACGTTCGGCGCGGCCGCGGGCGGCGTCGTACGCATGGAATCGATCCTTCAGCAGCCCAACGTCACCACCGCGAACGGCGCGGGCTACTGGCCGGCGTTCTGGATGCTCGGCGCGCCGCTGCGGTCCGGGGTCACCTGGCCGAAGTCCGGCGAGATCGACATCATGGAGGACATCAACGGCCGCAGCTCGGTCTTCGGCGCCCTGCACTGCGGCGTCAACCCGGGCGGGCCCTGCAACGAGTCCACCGGCATCACCTCCGGTGAGCGGGCCTGCGGCGGCTGCCAGACCGGCTTCCACAACTACGCGGTGGAGATCGACCGCTCGAAGTCGCCGGAGCAGATCCGGTTCTACCTCGACGGCAACAACTACTACACGATCAACGCGAACCAGGTCGACGCGACGACCTGGGCCGACGCCGTCGACCACCCGTTCTACATCATCTACGACCTGGCGATCGGCGGTGGCTTCCCGGACGCGTTCGGCGGCGGCCCCAATGCCGCCACGGTCTCCGGCGGCAAGCTCGTCATCGACTCGGTGGCGGTCTACAACAAGGGCGCCGGCGGCTCCACCACGACCGGGCAGACGATCATCGGCCCGGGCAACAAGTGCGTGGACGTGTCCGGTGACGACACCGGCGGCGACGGCACCGCGGTCCAGCTGTGGGACTGCCAGTCGGGCGCCAAGGACCAGCACTGGACCCGGAGCGGCCAGACCCTGCAGACCCTCGGCAAGTGCCTGGACATCGCGGGCGGCGCCAACGCGGCCGGCACCAAGCTCCAGCTGGCCAACTGCAACGGCGGCGGCTACCAGAACTGGGTGGCCAACTCCAACGGCTCGATGTCCAACCCGACCACCGGGCGGTGCATCGACTCGCCGAACGGCGCGACCGGCAACGGCACGCGTCTGCAGATCTGGGACTGCAACGGCTCCGCCGCGCAGAGGTTCGCTCTGACGTGACCCCGGGTGGGCTCCGGCCGCCGGCCGGGGCCCACCCGCAGGTGCAGGAAAGCCGACATCGCCTGTACAGGCCCACCCAACGGTGGGAGATTGGCGGTGATGCCGGAACGCGTGCGCAGGGAGCCCGAGCGGGAGATCGGCGACAGTCCGCCGGTCCGCACCCCCGTGCCGCCGCGGCTCGGCAGCAACCGGATGAGCGAGATCGCGTGGGGCGACCCGGACGGCGGCCTGCGGCTCGGTCTGGCGGCGGCCGGCGGATCACTGGAGGTCTCGCTGGCGAACGTGGGGGACAAACCGCTCACGGTGCTCAGCTACATCGCGACCGGCGGCCGGGACCACCTCGACTGGTTCACCGTCACCCTCGCCGGCGGCGCGGACCGGCCGCACCAGCTGCAGTTCATCGACGACCGGGACCGCTCCGCGAAGGTGCGGGAGGAGCTCGAGCCGGGCGGGTCGCTGACACACGTCATCGACCTCGCCGACTGGGCCGCCCGGCCGATCAACGCCGGCCGGCCGCTCGCCGCCGGGCACTACCGCGCGACGGCGAGCTACCAGGTCGAGGGCGAGCCCGGTGCGTGGACCGGCCGCCTGGACAGCGGCGAGACGAAGTTCAGTCTTCCGGGATGACCCGGTCGAACATCGCCGGGCGCGGCACGTCCGGGTCGGGCCCGTTGCGCACGCCGGTGTCCAGCGCGTCGATGCTCGCCAGTTGCTCGGCGGTGAGGTCGAAGTCGAAGACCGCGAAGTTCTCGGCGATGCGGGCCGGGTTGGTCGACTTCGGGATGGCCGAGCGGCCGTGCTGCAGCTGCCAGCGCAGCATCACCTGGGCCGGGGTCCGGCCGACCGTGGCGGCGACGGCGCCGACGACCGGGTCCTGCAGGACGTTGCGGCGCTCCTCGCCCCAGCCGGGATAGAACGTGATGCCGCCGATCGGCGACCAGGCCTGGGTCAGGATGCCGTGCTCGTCGTCGGCCTTGCGCACATCGGGCTGGCTGAAGTACGGGTGCAGCTCGATCTGGTTGACCGCCGGCACGATCTCGGTGCGGTCGAGCAGGTCGGTGAGGTGGTGCCGCATGAAGTTGCTGACGCCGATCGCGCGCACCCGGCCGTCGGCGAGGAGCTTCTCGAGGGCCTGATAGGCGGCGACGGTGCGGTCGAACCGGTCGGGAGCCGGCTGGTGCAGGATCAGCAGGTCGAGCCGGTCGACGCCGAGCTTGCGGGTGGCCTTGTCGAAGGCGTGCAGGGTCTCGTCGTACCCGTAATCGCTGACCCACACCTTGGTCTCGATGAAGATGTCGCCCCGGTCCAGGCCGGAGCGCTTGATGCCCTCGCCGACCTGCCGCTCGTTGCCGTAGGCAGCGGCCGTGTCGATGTGCCGGTAGCCGACGTTCAGCGCGGTCTCGACCGCGGCCGCGGTCTCCTCGGGCGGGCTCTGGAAGACGCCGAGACCGAGCGCGGGCATCCCGACGCCGTTGTTGAGGATGAGTTCCTGGGTCATGCCGTCGACGCTAGGCGGCGCGCCGGCCGCATGAGAGGTACCAGCGTTACCTCTCAACTGACGGTCACGGGAGCCGATGGTAGGCGAGCCGTAACCCGTAGCAACCGAGGAGCCTTGATGCCGGAGCGCAGCGAGACGGCGCAGCAGGTCGCGGACCTGCTGCGGACCGCCCGGCAGTCACTGGGGGTGGGCCTGGCGTTCCTGAGCCGGCTGGACGGGACGGTCCAGCACCTGGAAGTGGTCGAGACCGAGCTGCACCTGCCCGACGGCACGACGTACCCCCAGGAGACCTCGTTCTGCCAGGCGATCCTCGACGGCACGCTGCCGCCGGTGATGTCGGATGTCACCCAGTTCCCGATCGCGATGGCGCTGCCCGGGGCCGAAATGGGGCTCCGCAGCTTCATCTCGGTGCCGGTGCAGCTCAGCGACGGCAGCGTCTACGGCACCTTCTGCGGCGCCGGCACCGCCGCCGACCCGCGGCTCAACGACCGTGACCTGGCGCTCATGCAGGTCCTCGCCCGCGCCGCCGCCCTGGTCATCGAACCGGACATCCGGCAGCAACGGCGCAACGCCGCGATCGAGAGCCGGCTGCGCCCGCTGCTGCAGCGCGGCGGCCCGGTCGTCCTGCTGCAGCCGATCGTCGATCTGGCCAGCGGCCGCCGGGTCGGGTCCGAGGCGCTCAGCCGATTCCCGCAGGAGTGGGACCAGGCGCCGGACGAGTGCTTCGCCGACGCGGAGTGGATCGGCGAGCGGGAGAACCTGGAGATCGCGGCCCTGCGCCAGGCCGCCGCCTATCTCCCGGAGGTCTCCGGCTACATCGCCATGAACATCTCGCAGGCCACCCTCTACACCCGGGCCGGTCAGGAGTTCCTGGCCGGGCTACCGCTCGACCGGATCGTGCTGGAGCTCTCCGAGCACGACCGGGTCGACGACTACGACCGGTTGCGGGCGGTGCTGGCGCCGCTGCGGGCGGGCGGGATGCGCCTCGCGATCGACGACGTCGGCGCCGGTTTCTCCTCGCTGCGGCACATCGTGGCCACCTCCCCCGACGTGATCAAGCTCGACCGGAGCATCGTCGACGGCGTCGCCGCGGATGCCGTGCTGGCGGTGGCGGTGCACGCGCTGGTCGAGCTGGCCGGCGCGGTCGGCGCCAAGGTCGTCGCCGAGGGCATCGAGACCGCGGCCGACGCGACCACCCTGCCCGGCCTGGGCGTCGACCTCGGCCAGGGCTGGCACTTCGACCGCGCGACGACCGCGGCGGACCTGCGCGACGAGTACGTCCTCACCGGCGCGCTGCTGCCACGGTGAACCGCTTCCCCGGGTTGGGCCCGGGCGTCGCGGTGATCCGCAGCGGCCGGTCCGGCATCGTGAAGGTCAGCCCGCGGACCAGCATCGCCATCGTCGCGACGGCGAGGACCTCGGTCATGCCGGCGCCGAGACACGTGTGGCTGCCGACCGAGAACGGCGCGTAGACCGAGGCGCGCCGCCCGGCCACGAAGTCCCGGTCGATGTCGAACCGCTCCGGGTCCGGGAAATGCTCGGCGAGCTGGTGCGGCACCGACGTGGCCACCAGCACCCGTTGTCCGCGCTCGACCCGAAACCCTTCAAAGTCAAAATCGGCGATTGCCGTACGGGCGGAGCCGGGTGCCGGCGGATAGACCCGAAGCGTCTCCAGCACCAGGCCGTGCAACGCGGGCAGGTCGCGCAGCCCGGCGAAATCGAGCTTGCCGCCGGCGTAGGCGCGGTCCACCTCGGCGGTCACCCGCTCCAGCACATCGGGGTGCGCGAGCAGCGCGTACAGCATGAAGCTGTACAGGTAGGCGACCGTGTTGATGCCGGCGAAGTAGCCTTGGAGCGCCATCCCCGCCCGTACCTCAAGCGGATAGATCTTGCCGTTTTCGTCGGTGGCCTCGAGCGCCCGGTCGAGCAGGTCGGGCGTCTCGCCGCGGGGCTGTGCGGCGCGCTCGGCCAGAGCGGCACGGGCGAACTCGTGGATCTCGGCGCGGGCGCGGCGGTAGGCCGGCCGCTTCAGCGCCACCGGCGGCCATTTGCCGGCGATGGTCACGTCGAGGACCAGCTCGAACGCCGACCGCAGGGTGTCGAACCGAGCCGCCGAACTGGCCCCGGTGAAGGCGACCGACAACTGGGCGGCAGCCAGCCGCTGACACCGGTCGACCACGGGCAGCGCCGGCTGCCCCGGCCACTCCCCCAGCGCCCGCTCGGTCTCGGCGACCACGTCGTCCCAGCGGGCGGCCAGCAGCTCGCGCGACAGCCCGGTCGCCAGCACCTTGCGCAGGTGCCGGTGCGGCCGGCCGCGCAGCACGTGCACCCGCATGCCGAACTCGCGGTTGAGCCCGCCGAAGCTCTCCTCGCTGGAGAACACCTCGTCACCGCGCTCGAGCAGGAACCGGTTGGCCCGCTCGCCCGCCATGATCACGAACGCCTGGTTCAGCGCGCGAACCCGGAAGATCGGACCCATCTGCCGATGCGTGTCCACCAGGAACTGCTGGACATCACCCATCATCCGCAGGGCGTTGCCGAGAACCGGAAGGCCGGGCGCTCCGGGCGGCTTCATCGCTCCATTCTGGACGACGCGAGCCAACCGAGCCAGGTCAGGTTCGGGTGGGGCGGGACGCGGTCGCGGGCATCCGGGCGCTCCCCCGGGCCGCGGCCGATGACGTCCGTGCCGGCCGGGGTGACCAGGGATTTCTCGAACGTGAGCACGATCAGGTCGCGGTCGTCGCTGAGGTGTGTCACCCGCCATCGGCTGCTCAGGGCTTTGAGGAGGCCGCGGCCCCGCCAGGTGAACACGCCGGTCTCGTCGTCCAGGCGGTCGACGCCGGCGATCCGCCGGGTGGCGCCCGACCTGGTCCGGTAGCTGACCACGTCACGCAAGGTCAGGGACGGGGCGGGGATCACCTCGTACGAAAACGTGGGTTGCTGCCTTTTGCCGGAGAGCCACATCGGGAACGTCGTGGCCAGCACCCGCCACTGTCCCGGCAAGGTCTCCCGCAGCGTCGCCGGATCAGGCACGGTCACGAACACGCTCCCCGGGTGACGAGGACGGCCGGTGTGACGTTCACGCTCGCCCGGTAGCCCTCTCGAAAGAGGGTACTAGGACGGGGTGACCAAGACGGTTCTGGTGAGTGGCGCGTCCGGCTTCATCGGCTCCCATGTGGCAGCGCGCCTGGCCGAGGAGGGTCACCGGGTGCGGGCGATGACCCGGCGGGCCCGGGATTACCACGGCGCGGGCGAGCCGATCGAGGCGGATGTGTCCGATCCGGACAGCCTCGCGCCGGCGTTCGCCGGGGTCGACGTGGCCTACTACCTGATCCACTCGCTGGGGGCGAACGACTTCGAGCAGCGCGACGCGGCCGCCGCCCGCAACTTCGCCGAGGCGGCGGGCGCCGCCCAGGTCGAACGGATCATCTACCTCGGTGGTCTCGGCGACGGTCAGCTTTCGCCGCACCTGCGTTCCCGCCGTGAGGTCGAGGAGCTCCTCGAGTCCGGTCCGGTGCCGGTCACCGTGCTGCGCGCCGCGGTGGTCATCGGCCACGGCGGCATCTCCTGGGAGATGACCCGGCAACTCGCCGAGCGCCTGCCGGCGATGGTGACGCCGCGGTGGGTACGCACCCGCACCCAGCCGATCGCCCTGCCGGACGCCGTCCGTTACCTCACCGGGGTGCTGGAGCCGATCGAGGCCCGCGGCCGCACCTACGAGATCGGCGGCCCGGAGGTGCTGCGATACATCGACATGCTGCAGCGCGTGGCCAAGATCCGTGGCACCCGGCTGCCGAACCTCACGGTCCCGCTGCTGACCCCAAGATTGTCCTCGGCGTGGCTGCGATTCGTCACCGACGTCGACGCGGCGACCGCCCGCAACCTGGTCGACTCGATGAACACCGAGGTCGTCGTGCGGGACGACGCCATCACCCGGCTCGTTCCCGGAACGCCGATCGGCTACGACGACGCGGTGCGGCTCGCCCTGGCCGACCGCGAGCAGGCCACCCGGCAGGCCCAGGCGGCACGGTGACTCCGGCCTGGCTGGCACGCGCCCGGCGGGCCGTCGGGCCGTCCCTGATCGACCAGGTGGAACGCGACCACCACCAGACCGACCGGGAGTTCCGCAAGCGCCGCATCGTCGTCGCGATCACCCTGGTGGCCGGCGCCGTGCTGCTCGGGATCTCCCTCTCGGTTCGCCCGGGCGACGACGTCTTCTACCTGCTCACCGGGCTGGTCGCGCTCACCTGGGTCGGCGGGGCGCTGCTGTCCGGGCCCTTGCACCTGGGCCGGATCCCGTTCCGCGAGCGGTTGCGGCGCCCGATCGTCACGCCGATCGTCACCGGGCTCGTGCTGGGCGCCATCTTCGTGGCCGGCTCGCTCGTCGTCCGTGAGCTGCCGCCGCTGCGTGAGCTCGTCAACAGCGTGCTGGCCCACGCCCGGTACGGCGCGATAGTGCCGATCGTCGTGGTCACCCTGCTCAACGGCGTGGCCGAGGAGGTCTTCTTCCGCGGCGCCCTGTTCGCGGCGATCGGCCGCCGGCACGCCGTACTCATCTCCACCACGATCTACGCCGCGGCAACCGTCGCGACCGGCAACCTCATGCTGGTCTTCGCCGCGTTCCTGCTCGGCCTGGTGCTGGCCCTGCAACGGCGCGCCTCCGGCGGCATCCTCGCCCCGATCCTGACCCACATCACCTGGTCGACGACGATGCTGTTCGCGTTGCCCGCCCTGATCCGCCAGTGATGCGGTGCCAGCCCGTCACCGCAGAACCTGCTGCTGCGACAACGCGTGGCCGGCCGGGCCGGGCCAGTCGGGTGGATCGGCCTGGTGCAGGGCCGGGTCGTCGACCGCGAAGGTGCGGACCGGGCCGGGTGGGGTGGCCGGACCCTCGAAGCGGACCGTCACCCGCCCGTGGCCGCTGCCCCAGACCCAGCCCGCGCCGTGGTGGTCGTGACGCAGATCCTGGCCGGGCCGCCACACCATCGACGCGGGCTCGGCCGGCGCCGGCGCGACGGCCGGTGTGGTGGCCGCCGGCGGGGTGACCGGATCGTCGTCGATCGAGGCGCCGAACAGGTCTTCCTGGACGAAGTCGGCGAGCGTGGTCGCCCCGACGCCCAGCAGCCGGATGCCGACCGAGGTGTCGACCTCGGCCAGCAGGCGCCGGGCGAACTGCGCGACCAGCCGGGGGTCGTCGGTGGGCTGGGCCCGGGTCGCCGAACGCGTGATCGTGGTGAAGTCGTGGTGGCGGACCTTGATGGTGATCGTGCGGGCCGACAGGCCACCGGCGCGCAGCCGCTCGCCGACCCGGGTCGCGAGCAGGTCGAGCTCGTTGTTGAGCCGGGCCCGGTCGGTGAGGTCGACGTCGAAGGTCTCCTCCGCCGACACGGATTTCGCCTCGCGCTCGCCGACGATCGGCCGGCCGTCGTCGGCGCGGGCGAGCCGGAACAGGCCGGCGCCGTGCGCCTGACCGAACCAGTCGATCAGATCCGGCAGCCCGACCCGGGCGAGGTCGGCGACGGTGTGCAGGCCCGAGCGGCGCAGCCGCTCCGCGGTGGCCGGGCCGACACCGGGCAGCCGGGTCACCGGCAGCGGATCAAGGAGCGCCCGCTCCTGCCCGGGCGCGCAGATCGTCAGGCCGTCCGGCTTGTGAAGGTCCGACCCGATCTTCGCGACGAGTTTGGACGTGCCCACCCCGACCGACGCGGTGACCCCGCCGGTCGCCGCCGCGATGGTCTTCCTGATCTGCTCGGCGAGCCCGGTGACCCCAGGCACGGACAGGTCGTGCCGGCCGGCGGCGGCCAGATCGAGGTACGCCTCGTCGATGGAGACCTGCTCCACCAGCGGCGACACCTGCGCGAGCAGCGCCATCACGACCTCGCTGGTCTTGCGGTAGGCCGCGAACCGGGGCGCGAGGAAGGCGGTGCCGGGCGGGCAGCGCCGCCGGGCCTCCGCGGTCGGCATCGCCGAGCGTGCCCCGTAGGCCCGCGCCTCATACGACGCGGTCGCGACGACACCCCGGCCGGCCACCGCGCCGACGATGACCGGCCGGCCTCGCAGCGACACCTTGTCGCGCTGCTCGACCGCGGCGAACATCGCGTCGAGGTCGACGTGGGCGATGCTCGCCTCCGCCCTCACCGCTTCCCACCGTTCACGGACTCCAGTGTCCGCCAGGGGTATGACAGATTGCGCCGGCGTACGCGTGGATGAGCCCGATATCGCTTCCCCAGCCTTCGAGCACGTCGGCATGGCCGTGGTGCCGGGCCAGGGTCTCCACCGCAGGGAAAAGGGACAGCGCAGCCATCCGGAGACGGTCCGGCATCAGCGCTGTGTTCCAGCGGTCAGGGAGAGGGAAGGTCTCCAACTCCCACCGCAGGTATTTGTTGTACGGACGAATCCTCCCGTGCAGGGCGAATACGGTTTCCAGCAGCCAGGGAAGGCTTTCCGCCTCATCGAGGAGCGCGGCATCGGCAAAGCCGTCCCGGCGGCTCTTGACGCAGCGGTAGAGCTGGTTCACGTACGCGTCCAGGCCGGCGCGCGCGTGCCGAGCCGCTTCCTCGGCCGAGAACGTCGCCTGCCGGCGGACCAGCTCGGCGATGCCACCGTCCAGCCGGTCCAGCAGCACCTTCGCACCGCGATAGCCGTACCGCGGCCAATGCACAGAGGTGTCGGCGAGCGCCGCCACGGTGCAGACCACCTCGTCCAGCTCGCCGGTGCGCGTGCTGTGCCGGCTGGGCTGTGCCTGCTCCGCAACCACGATGGTCACGTCGTAGTCGGACCGGATGGTCTCGGTGCCACGCGCCCTCGAACCGGTCAAGATCACGCCCCGGACGCCGGGATCCGCGGTTGCGCGCGCGAGGACCTGACCGAGGATGTCCACCGCCCAGAGATACCAGATGCCGGATGGATCGGCTGAGTCAGCGGGCCACTGGTCGCTGCCATCCGGCGTACGCGCCGTCGTGTTGGTGTGCGAGGTTGATCAGCTCTTTCTCGTTTTCTTTGTGTGCGGGGTCGGGCGCCGTGCCGGGGAGCGTGACGTAAAGGCACCACACCCGACGACGGGGTGAGTCGTATTCGTCCGATTGCCGGAACTGTTGTTCGACATTGCCAGTGATCGCGCGGTCGGCCAGCGCGGCTTCGGCGGCGATCGCCTGTTCTTCGCTGAAGAAGTGCAGGCAATGTTTTGCCTCCGGCCGTGACGAGGTGAACGGGCCGGTGTAGCCGGCGAACGCGTCGTGCAGGCGACGTGTGATGTCGAAGATCGATGTGGTCATGTCGCCGAAGGTGTCGCCGCGCTGAACGACGTTGGCCCGAGCCAGGTGTTCCTTGAGTTCCTCGATCAGCTCGGCCGGGATCAGCTCGGCTTGGATCCACTGATCGACCGCGTGGCCGATCACGGCCAGCGCGATCATGTCTTGGTCCGGCAACGGATGCGGCACCGGACCAGTGGTGAGCCGATAGAGATTGCCTCCCGCGAAGGGGCGCATGCTGACGCCCGATTCCTGCAGCCGCAGTGCACCGTCGGTGAACCGATGACTCGGCAGGCGGCCAAGCCGACCCATGACGGGGTTGATAACCACTGCGCCGGAATGCATCGAGCGGCGGGCGCGCCCGACCAGCCGCCGCCAGAGTTTGATGGTTTGCGGGTCGCTGCCGACCCCGGCCATGAAGGTCTCCCGCAGGTCGGTGTCGCTCCGCTGACCGAGTTGTACGACGAAATAGTCGTGGTTCATGCCTTTGAGCCGGTAGAGGTCCGCGCCCTTCGGCAGCAGGAGCGGTTGCGTCCCGAGGATGAGGAAGTCCGGCGCGGGCACAATCGCCAACGCTTTGCCGAAGTCGCCGTTCTGCACCGCGACGGCCTGTTCGGCGAAGTACGTGCCCAGGCCGGCATGCAGGGAGAACTCACGCACCCACTCCGTCGCCATCGCAACGACCTCGGAATTGGTGGCATGGAACTGAAGGGCGACACCGGTCATCCCCTGACGATCTCACGACGTACCACTTCTGATTTGCTGGATGAAACGCGCGGCCGGACTTCAGAATGGGTGATGTGTCGAGCGCGGAAGACTATGCCTGGTTCCAGATGACCGACCTGGGCTTGGCGGTGGGATCCTGCCTGACGTTCGTCAAGGACGTGCCGGATCTGAGCGAGGAGGAACCGGACCCGGGCGACCCGCGATGGGTCTTCGACGAGCAGGCGGCCGGGCGGGCCCTGGCCCTCGCCCACCACGTCACCGGCATCCGCCTCACCGAGGACACCCTGACTCAGCCGGTCTACCTGGCGGTCAGCGTTCCGGCCACCCGATCGCCGGGCGCCGACGAGACGGTGCCGCCGTTGTACTTCCACGACGTGGAGCCAACCGTCGATCAGCCGGAAACCATGGACCTGGACGGTACGGAACTGATCGTCGCAGCAATCGGTCAGCCACTGACCGTACGGCCGTTCGCGCAGTACGGCTACGACTTCGCGATTCGGTACACTGTCCACTCCGTACTGCAGGCGCCCCATGCCGACCCGCAACCCGACGAGGCCGACAGCGTCTGGCTGCTCGTCGACGTCGAGGCGGTCGGGGTGCGCGGCCCGGTCGACGCCGCGCCGCACGACTTCGCGTTCGTCGCCGCCGACCGTTCCCGGTACTGGCCGGTCGGCATCGGCGACAAACCTCAGCTGGAGATAACCAGCCTGCAGGCCGGCGAACGGGCGTCATCTGCGGAGCCATCCGCCTGGCTCCGGGCGCTGTCGCTCAGGTGCGAGTGCCGGATTCGTAGCGCGTCGGTAGAACGGCTCGGGGAACGGAAGGTGGAACTGTTCGCCTTCCACGCGCACCGTCACCGGCTGGGCCACGGCGTGCCATTCGCAGGCCCACACCTGCCCCAGTGTCAGCACCGGCGGCCGCGTCCCGTCGGTGAGTTCGACGGTGGGGGCAGCGCTGCCGGGAAGTTCTCCGTAGACAAGCCACCAGGACGGAATGCCGCGCCATTCACCGCCGCGGGCCTGCGGCTGGGACAGCCCGGTCCAGCGCACCCATTCATCCAGGTCCGGCACGCGTACGCCGTCGGCCTCGTCCTGGTGTTGCCCGTCGTTGAGGTCGCGCCAGAAGCCATCGCTGCGCCACTGCAGCAGCCACCCGATGCCAGGAAGCCTCAGCGTCGTGATGTCTGATGTCCCCTGGTCAGAGACTGAGAGGCGGGCGGTCGTCGTCGGGTGGAACGCGCGCCACTCGTACTCGAAGCTCGGGCGCCGATTCCCCTCGATCAACGCGAGCAGATCGAGCACCGCGGAACGGTCACGGGCCAGGGCGGCAAGATCGCCGCCGGCCTCGGCGTGCCGGCGCAGGAAGTCGCCGGCCACCTGGATCGCGTGCGGCCCCAGCAACCGGTGAACGTGATCCTGCATAAAATTCAGGACCTCATCCGGTACGCCGTCGCGGGCATACGCATCCTCGGTGAGCAGCCACACTTGCAGGGCCTCGACCGCCTCGGCCGCAGGTATCCCCTCGTCCTCCACGCCCAGATCCTGGCAGCTACCAAGGCCAGGCATCCGACCTTCGGCAGTTCCGGAAACTCGGATGCCGGCGTCCGGCTGATGCGCTGAGTCTAGCCTCCAGAACCAGCCCCACCGGCCGGCGCGGACCGGAGGGGATTTGAACCCCTGGTGGGGCGCGGCACACCGGTGGCCCCACGCGCCGTCAAGTCGTCCGGGTGTGCCCGGCTTTCGACTCGGAGCGCTGCAATAACCCGGCTCTACCACCGGTCCGATCGCAGTATGCCGCCTTCCTCCGTGTCGGGCACCTGAGTTTTCAAGCAAACTCAACGGCCATTTTGTCTCACCCGGCAGGCAATTGTTTTGATTGGTCGGGCAATTTCTGTTTCGGCACTGGAGGGGTTTCCGAGATTGGCATGATCGTAAATTAGCGGACGGTACGCCGGGCGCGGGAAAATGTATACATGCGATACCAGCAGCTTCAGTTTTTCACCCGGCCGGTGACTGCTGCCATGCGTGATCGCACGAAAGCACGTAACTATTCGCCAGAGAAAGACGAGTTCCGCCGCGACCACGCGCGGCGGCGGAATTGGGGGCTTGTTCGACGTCATGCGCTGAAGTTGTGCCGGCTGCACGGCTGCTCCCGCAGGTGCGCGGAGGTGGGCCTGCACGATGACTTCGAGGCTGTGCCGCCGCTGATCTGGCCGGACGAGGCGACCTGCGTGCGGCGGCCGTCACCGGCAGGGCCGCGCGACGAAGTCCCCGCGACGCCTGGCGGGTCGGGCTCCCTCGACGGCGCCTTCGATCCGGCCGGTCAGGTCGAGGATGTCGGGGACGGCCTCCAGCACGGTTACTTCCACCAGGGCGCCGTCGCGGCCATGTCGGCGGCGGTACTCGTCGTAGGGGTAGTCGGCGATCGGCAGCCAGGATCGATGCCCTCGCATCGGTTGGTTCTTCTGGGTGGCGTCGAGGCCGAACAGTTCGATCAGTTGCCGCGTCGAGAGCAGTCCGTGCCGTTGCACCGAGGGCCACGCTGTCGCCGACATCGTGTGAAAGACCCGCGGATGGCGTGCGACCAGTTCCTCGACGTCCATGCCGGCCATGATGCCGGACGCCGGCCGTCGCGGAAACGGTCGACACCGGTGGGGTCAGCACCACTGCCCAGAGGGGTGATAGCACCATGGACGGCTCGGTCGGCAGGTCAAAGGATGGAGTCGCCGGAATCCACAGTGTACGGGGGCAGGCATGCATCGGACCGGAGGCCGAGTCTCGATGGAGCCGGAGACCGGGCGACCGCCGATCCGCGGCTGGCTCATCGTCTACCTCATCGTGTTGGCCGGTCTGGCAGCGCACGGGCTGGAGCTGACCATTGCATCGCTCATCATCAGCGCCGATCCGTCACTGGCCGGGCTGGAGTCATTCGTACCTTTACCGGCGCTGCTCTTCTACGTAATCACCAATACGCTACTGATCCTGTACGCCGTTCTCCTGTTCGTGCTCATTCTCCGGAGAAGGCGATCCGCTATCGCGCACAGCGTCGTTTACAGTGCTCTGTCGGTGGCCTTGCTGATCGGATGGCACGCCTTTCACATGAAGTCAGCGCTGGGTGTCGCCATCGATACGATTCCGAGCATTTTTATAGTTCTTTACGTTCTCATCTCCAAGCGAGTCAGCCAAACTCTTCGACGATAGTCTTAGGGGTAGCTGGTTTCCGGCTGGCGGGTGGCGTTGTGCATGGTCCAGAGCAGTTCGGCCAAGCGGCTGGGGGCGACCGAGGGGATTTCGGGGACGGGGGCGCCGGCTGCCTTGGCCGCCTGCATCTGGGTGTGGAACGGCGTGTTCTCGATCGCCGCGCCGATGTAGAGCGCGCCGACGTAAACCCCGTCGCCGGCGACCGCGGCGTGCAAGGCCTGGAGGAAGTTGCGCTGCGCGGCCAGGACGAGGCCGCCACCGATGCTCGGGTTGCCCTGCAGGGCGCTCGCACCCTGGGCGCTGAGGATCGCGCCGTCACCGCGGGCGATCATGGCGGGCAGGAATTCGCGCACCAGGTCCATCAAGGCGTACACCCCGAGGGGCATGAGGTCCTGCACGCGCTGGGGTGTCAGATCGAGCACCGGAACGAACCCGTTGGCCGCGGCGCCGTAGTAGAGAGCGTCGGGTTCGCCGACCGCGGTGCGGATGCGGGCGGCCAGTTCCGGGAGGGCGCCGGTGTCGGCCAGGTCGGCGACGATCGCGTGCGCTTCTGCCCCGTCGCTGGTCAGTTGCTTGGCGAGTTGGTCGAGCGGCTCCGGGCGACGGCCCACGAGGGCGACGGCCCAGCCCTCGTGTGCGTAACGGCGGGCGACGGCTTGACCCAGGCCCGGACCGGCCCCGAGCACGGCGATGGATCTGGACACGGTGATGGCTCCTCGAGTACGGCAGACGAATAAACTTACCGTAGGGTCAACTTAACTCTGCCGTCAAGTTGCTATCGTGAAGGCCGTGCACCTGCGAGCTGATGCCGCCCGAAACGTCACCCAGATCCGCTCCGCCGCCATCGCGGCATTCCGAGGACGCGGACTGAGCACGCCGCTGGAGGAGATCGCCGCGGCGGCCGGGGTCAGCAAGGCCACCATCTACAACCGATTCGGCGGCCGGGAAGGACTCATCGATGCCGTGATCGGCGAGCTGGTCGCGGCCGAGATGCACGCGATCATGGACAGGGCGCAGCGAGTCGACGACCCGTGGGAGGCCATCGCCGCCTACGTCAGCGACCGGCGCGATCTGCAGTACCGCGAACCCGCCTTCACCGACGCGCTGCTGATGCTCTACCCGAACTCCGCGCAACTGGTCGCACTCGCCGACGCGGCTACCGACATGACCGAGAGGCTCCTCCGGCGCGGCCACGAGGCCGGGGTCCTCCGCCCGGATTTCACTGTCGGCGACCTCTACTACGCCGACGTCGCCAACGGACTAGCCCTTCGCGCCGTACCGACGCACTCGCGCGTGGACTACGACCGCCGCACCCGCTTCTTCATCGACAGTCTTCGCGGGCGCTGAGCTCAGCTGACGGTGAACAGGACGTCGGGGCCTATTTCGGTTCGGGTCAGGCCGGGCATGGACTGGACGCCGAGCGCGGGCTCGTACGGTGTTCCGGTTGCCTTGTCGCGGACCACGATGACGCTGCGGATGCCGTACTGGCGCAGGGTGGCCAGGCTTGCCTGGCTCGGGAAGCTCTGCATCACGTCGCGCACTGCCTGGCGTTCCGGCGGGTTGTAGCTGGCTACGCCGTTGACCATGGTCGGGAAGCCGTCGGTCGACCACAGCATGATGTTGCTGTCGATGCCGTCGTCGGTGGGCAGCACGATCAGTGGCGCCGGCGCCTGGGCCAGCGCGGCCGGTTCGGGCGGGAGCTTCACGTGGGCCAGGTCGGGCATGCCCTCGGCCAGCACCAACAGCAGCAGTGGGACCGTGACCACGCGGGCGGCGATCGACGACCACTCCGGCAGGGTGGCTCGGCAGGCCGCCTGGGCCAGCGCGGTGACGAAGCCGGCCGCCAGGATCGCCAGCAGGATGGTCGGCCAGAGGATCAGCCGGCCGGGGGTGCGGCTGCCGTCGAAGCCGGGCACGTAGAGGTAGATCAAGCGGTAGAGCGGGCCGTTGGTGCCGAGCGCGCACAGGATCCCGGCCAGCGTGCCGACGAACAGGAACAGGCGCTGCCGCAGTGACCAGACCGACAGGAACAGGCCGCCGAAGGCAAGGAAGTAGAGCACGAAGCCGCAGAGCATCACCTTCTCGTTGTCGGCGTTGCCCAGCGCGGCCCGGGCGTCGTTGTGCAGCCAGCCGAGGGGCAGCGAGAACAGCGGGGCGACGATCAGGCTGCGCGGGGTCGGGGAGAACGCGGCGACGTAGTCCCAGGAGCGGGACACGTTCGGGAACAGCTCGCGGACCTGCTGGTAGGCGTACGCGAAATAGCCGGTGACCGCGGCGAAGAACAGGCCGCCGGCCAGGTCGCCGAGGACCAGTGTGCGGCCGAGGGCCGGGCGGCCGGTGATCAGCCAGGCGATCGTGGCGGTCAGGCAGGCGGCGGCGAGCATGTAGACGAAGCCGAGCCCGATGCCGAAACCGAGGCTGACCTGCCAAGCCGCGACCAGCCAGCCGGCGACCGCCCAGCCCGGCCGGACTCGGTCGCGCAGGTAGCCGCGGGTCAGCGACCACCCGTGGCCACGGGCGAGCATCGCGAACGCGAGGGTGATGCCGCCGGTGGACAGGATGTTCAGGTGGCCGACGTGGCCGTACCGCCAGGGCGCGTAGGCGAGGGCGGCGCCGGCCACCGCGCCGGCCACCCGGTTGGCGCCGAGCTGGCGCACGAGGGCGTAACCGCCGAGGAAGGCCAGCGCGAAGGCCAGCACGAACAGGATGTTGTAGCGCAGGACGGCGGCGTCGACGCCGTGCCCGATCAGCCCGGCGGGGACGTACCCGAAGAGGCTGTCGTTGAGCGCCAGGCCGTACGTGTTGGGGTAGAACGCGTTGGTGTCCCAGAAGCCGCGCAGGTTGTGCAGCAGCGCGTGCCCGTCCCAGGCGACCAGCCAGGCCTGCGCGGTCGTGTCGCCGCCGTCGCCGACGATGGTGTGCACCGGGTCGCCGATGGTCGCCGGTTTGACACCCCCGTAGACCAGATCCTTGGCGTACGGCGGGATCAGCCAGATCATGGCGATCGCGAGCAGCACCGACCCGACGGCGGCGGCGGTCAGCTCCCGGCCCTTGACCGAGGGTTTCTTGGCGACATCGGACAACGCGTTCCCCCGCACGTTGAGATCCCGGCAAAACGAGTGACGCTAACACGTCACTCGCATCTTTATAGAAGCACCTCGATGTCAGGCCGGCGAGCGACACGCCGTACACATCATGTGGTGTTGCTCTTTCCTTCCCTTGCCCATATATAGTGATCGCCGCAGCTGGTTCGGCCACCGTCCACGGTAGTCGAGGCAACAGGGAACCCGGTGTGAATTCGGGACTGCCCCGCAGCGGTAAGTGGGAACGAAAGCCGTCATCAGCACTGGGCCCCGGCCTGGGAAGCGACGGCCGGTAGGCAAGAACGAGCGCCCACGAGTCCGAAGACCTGCCAGCGCGCCGCACGCCGACCGGTGTGCGGCGGTCGAAGGCCGCGTGGGACGGCCGACGCCATCAGCCGGGCTGAGCCTGCCCGGCGGCGTCCTCCTGCGCGTCCGGCGTGACGAGGGGACGGGAATGACGACGACGCAGGAAACCACCGTGCCGGAACAGCGGCGGCACGTGATGCAGGTGCGCAAGCGCAACGGCGATCTGGAATCGGTCGACGTCAACAAGATCGTGAAGGCGGTCGAGCGCTGGGTCGGCGATCTCGACGAGGTCGACCCGCTGCGGGTGGCGACCAAGACGATCAGCGGGCTCTACGACGGAGCGACCACGGCTGAGCTGGACAAACTGTCCATTCAGACGTCGGCGGAGCTGATCGGCGAGGAGCCGCAGTACTCCAAGCTGGCGGCGCGACTGCTGGCCGCGTACGTCGAGAAAGAAGTTCGTCTTCAGGAGATCGCGTCGTTCAGCCAGTCGATCCGCTACGGCCATGAGAACGGGCTCATCGGCGATGCGACGGCCGCTTTCGTCCGGCGTAACGCGCGCAAGCTCGACGACGCCGTCGACGAGGACCAGAACCTGCGGTTCGAGTACTTCGGGCTGCGCACCGTCGCCGACCGTTACCTGCTGCGGCACCCGGTCAGCCGGCTGGTCGTGGAGACGCCGCAGTACTGGCTGCTGCGGGTCGCGTGCGGCCTGTCGGAGACGCCGGCCGAGGCGATCGGCTTCTACCGCCTGATGTCGTCGCTGGCCTATCTGCCCAGCTCACCCACCCTGTTCAACGCCGGCACCCGGCACACCCAGATGTCCTCCTGCTTCCTGGTCGACTCCCCCAGGGACGAGCTCGACTCGATCTACGAGCGCTACCACCAGGTCGCCAAACTTTCGAAATTCTCCGGCGGGATCGGCATTTCGTGGTCGCGGATCCGCGGCCGGGGCGCGCTGATCCGCGGCACGAACGGCAAGTCCAACGGCATCGTCCCGTTCCTGAAGACCCTCGACGCGGGCGTGGCGGCGGTCAATCAGGGCGGCCGGCGCAAGGGCGCGGCCTGCGTCTACCTGGAGCCGTGGCACCCGGACGTCGAGGAGTTCCTGGAGCTGCGCGACAACACCGGCGAGGATTCCCGGCGTACTCATAATCTGAATCTGGCGAACTGGATCCCGGACGAGTTCATGCGCCGGGTCGAGGCCGACGGCGACTGGTCGCTGATCGACCCGTCCGACGCCCCGGAGCTGCCCGATCTCTACGGCGAGGCGTTCGACGAGGCTTATCGCCAAGCGGAAAAGAAGGCGGTCAAAACCGTCAAGGCCCGGGAGTTGTACGGGCGGATGATGCGCACCCTGGCCCAGACCGGCAACGGCTGGATGACGTTCAAGGATCCGTCGAACCGGCTGTCCAACCAGACCGGCGAGCCCGGCAACACCATTCACCTGTCGAACCTGTGCACCGAGATCCTCGAGGTCAACAGCGACGACGAGACCGCCGTGTGCAACCTCGGCTCGATCAACCTCGGTGCGCACCTGACCGAGGGCGGCGTCGACTGGGACAAGCTGCGCGCGACGGTCCGCACCGCGGTGGTCTTCCTGGACCGGGTGATCGACATCAACTACTACCCGTCGACGCAGGCGGCCACCTCGAACCCGCGGTGGCGGCCGGTCGGGCTCGGGCTGATGGGCCTGCAGGACGCGTTCTTCGCACTGGGGCTGCCGTTCGACTCCGCGGCGGCGAAGGAGCTTTCCACCCGCGTACAGGAAGAAATTTTCCTTACCGCCCTGGAATCCAGCGTGGAGCTGGCGTCGCGGTTCGGGCCGCATCCGGCCTACTCGGAGACCCGCGCGGCCCGGGGTGACCTGCACCACGACCTCTGGGGCGCCACCGCGGAGCAGACCGGGCGCTGGGCGGCTCTCAAAGCTCGCATCGCCGAGCATGGCCTGCGCAACTCGTTGATGATCGCCATTGCCCCGACCGCCACCATCGCTTCCATCGCCGGTTGCTACGAGTGCATCGAGCCGCAGGTGTCCAACCTGTTCAAGCGCGAGACGATGTCCGGCGAGTTCCTTCAGATCAACAACTATCTGGTACGCGAACTGAAGGCTCGCGGCCTCTGGACCGCGGCGATCCGTGAGCAGATCAAGCGGGCCGAGGGTTCCGTGCAGGGCATCGCCGGCCTGCCCGCCGACGTGCGCGAGATCTTCCGCACCGCGTGGGAGCTGCCGCAGAAGGCGCTGATCGACCTGGCCGCCGCCCGAGCGCCGTACATCGACCAGTCGCAGTCGCTGAACCTGTTCATGAGCGCGCCGACCATCGGCAAGGTCTCCTCGATGTACCTGTACGCCTGGAAGGCCGGCCTGAAGACCACGTATTACCTGCGCTCGCGGCCTGCGACGCGCATTCAGCAGGCCACGGTGGCGGTCACGCCTGTCTCGGTGGCGACCCTCCCGGTGGTCTCCGACGAGGAAGCCCTGGCCTGTTCCCTGGAAAACCCCGAGAGCTGCGAGGCCTGCCAGTGACCACTCTTCCCGCCCGCACGCAGATGCTGCTCGACCCCGGCATGGACCTGACGCTGCGGCCGATGCGCTACCCGCACTTCTTCGACCGCTTCAAGGACGCGATCAAGAACACCTGGACCGTCGAGGAGGTCGACCTGCACGGTGACCTCGCCGACCTGGCCAAGCTGTCGGCCGCCGAGCAGCACCTGGTCTCCCGGCTGGTCGCGTTCTTCGCCACCGGCGACACGATCGTCGCCAACAACCTGGTGCTCAACCTCTATCAGCACGTCAACTCGCCGGAGGGCCGGCTCTATCTCTCCCGGCAGCTGTTCGAGGAGGCCGTGCACGTCCAGTTCTACCTGAACCTGCTCGACACCTACGTGCCGGATCTCGACGAGCGCACCGCGGCCTTCGCGGCGGTGGAGAACATCCCGTCGATCGCCCGCAAGGCCGAGTTCTGCTTCAAGTGGATCGACTCGATCTACTCACTCCGGGAACTGCGCAGCCGCGACGACCGCCGGGCGTTCCTGCTCAACGTGATCTGCTTCGCCGCGTGCATCGAGGGCCTGTTCTTCTACGGCGCCTTCGCGTACGTCTACTTCCTGCGCTCCCGCGGCGTGCTCCAGGGCCTGGCGTCCGGCACCAACTGGGTGTTCCGCGACGAGAGCATGCACATGGCGTTCGCGTTCGACGTGGTCGACACGGTCCGCGCCGAGGAGCCGGACCTGTTCGACGACACCATGATCCAGCAGGTGAAGGACATGCTGGCCGAGGCGGTCGAGTGCGAGGTCCAGTTCGCCGCCGACCTGCTCGAACAGGGCGTCTCCGGGATGAGCCTGGGCGACATGCGGGAATACCTGCAGCACGTGGCCGACCGGCGGCTGGCCCAGCTCGGCATCGACCCGCTCTACGAAAGCAAGAACCCGTTCGCGTTCATGGAGCTGCAGGACGTCCAGGAGCTGTCGAACTTCTTCGAGCGCCGCGTCTCGGCGTACCAGATGGGAGTCTCCGGAAGCGTCAGCTTCGACGACGACTTCTGACCCCCTGACCGGGCGGGCTTACCGCCTGAGCACGGCCTGCCACTGCTGACGCCGGACGTCGTCCGGCGTCAGCACGCAGTCGCCACACGTGCCGCCGCCGGGTATCCGGTAATACAGACAACAGTTACGGCGTACGAGGAACCAGCGCGCTCGTTCCATATCCGGCCGCACCAGCTCCGCGGTCCCGCGCAACGGCGCCAGGTCCAGCACCCGCTCGACGACCGCCGCGGCCCGCTCGGCGGCCTGCCGGGGAGCATTGCCGGCGATCATTCCGGCCGCGCCGCCCAGCGCCGAGGCCACGTTCCCCCACAGCACCTGCGGGGACAGCGCGAACCGCGCTCGGTAGACCTCGAGGATCGGCTCGACCAATCCGCGGACAGCCGTCCGGTTGAGTGCCTCCGCTGCGTCCTGACCAGCGCTCTCGACAGCGGTCAGGCCTTGGAACGCGATCGGGACCGGGCCGCCGGCGACCGGCCGCCACCACATCCGCGCCGGGTCCGGGGCCGGGAGAGCACCGGCGACGGCGTCGGCGGCCAGCAGCGGTGAGAGCAGCCGCGACGCCAGACCGAGGAACGTGATCGAGGCGACCTCGCGCTCGCCGATGTCGTCGCGGCCCCGCCCGGACATCCGGATCAGGGTCTGCCGGCCGGTCTCGACCCGCTCCGCGATCACGTCGGCGTCCAGCAGATCGGCGAACGGCCGCCACCCGGGCTTGCCGTCGAACGGCTGCCACGCGAAGTAAGGCCCGAGCCGGGCAGCGGCGGCCAGCCCCGGTTCCGCGTCGATCGGCACAATCTCACCCTACGCGGGCAGCGCGCCCTGACCGAGCCGGTGCTGTTGGCGGCCGCGCGGTCCGGCGTCCGGCTCGTGGACTCGGCGAGCCTGGCCTGGTGGGCCGGGATGCAACGACGCTGATCGCCCCGGCACCACGGCCCGGCCTATCGGAGAAGGACCAGCTTGCCGCGGTTGTGGCTGGTGGCGCTGCGTTCCTGGGCCCGGCCCGCCTCGGTGTCCACCGCCCTGGTCGAGCGGCTGCGCCGAGTTCGCCGAGCGGTGGGACCGGCACGAGGTGGCGGTCCGCCCGCAGAACCGGCTGCGCCTGCAGCACCCGACGGTCGGCCTGCTGGAGTTCGACTCGGAGACGCTCTCGACCTCCAGCGAGGACCAGCGGCTGGTCCTGCTCACCGCGCCGCCCGGCACCCCGACCGCTAGTTACCTCGAGGTGCTGCGCGTGGTCGGGCAGAAGACCTTCACCTGAGGGCCAGCAGCCGCTTCTCGGCCAGCCCGAGCACGGTGTCGCTGAGCTTCCCGAGCGCGGCGAGCAGCACGATCGCCAGCAGCATCACGTCGGTGCGGCCGGTGTTCTGGCTGTCGATCAGCAGGAAGCCGAGACCCATCGACGAGGCGATCAGCTCCGCGGCCACCAGGAACAGCCAGCCCTGGGCCAGGCCGAGCCGCAGCCCGGACAGGATGCCGGGGGTCGCCGCCGGGAACAGCACGGTGGCGACCAGCCGCAGGCCGGACCGGCCATACGCGTGGCCGACCTCGACCAGATGCGGGTCGACGTGGGCCAGCGCCGCCGACACCGTGGTGTAGACCGGGAAGAACGCGCCGATCGCCACCAGCACGATCTTCGGGGTCTCGCCGATGCCGAGCCAGAGCAACAGCAACGGCACCCAAGCCAGCGACGGTACGGCGCGGAGCGCCTGGATGGTGGGCGAGATCGCGGCTTTTATCGTCGGGTACAGGCCGACCAGCGCGCCCAGCGCCAGCCCGAGGGCGGCGCCGGCGGCGAACCCGATCAGGACCCGCTGGGTGCTGATCGCCACGTGATGCCACAGCTCGCCCCGCCCGGCCAGCTCACCGAACGCGGCCGCCACCTCCCCCGGCGGCAGCAGCTGAGCGGCCGAGTAGACCCCCGAGGCGGCCAGCAACTGCCAACCCCCGAGAAGCAACAGCGGCAGGAGTACGCCGATGGCGCCACGCGGAAATCGGCGCCGGACCGGGTTCTCCTGGTCGACGGCGGCCCGCACCTTTTCGGCCAGGCTCACGTGGCGCTCCGCGCGGCGGCGAACCGCGGTTCCAGCAGGGTGCCGATGGCGTCACGGGCGGCCTGTTCGCTCTTGACGTTCCGGTCCGCGACCAGCACCGGCAGGATCTTCTCGAAGACGTCACGCTGCGCGGCGCCGGGGACCGGGTCGACATCCAGACGCGTACGCTCGCTCAGCACCGTCTTCGCGACGGCCGGCGAAATCTTCGCTTCCCGCGCGTACAACTCAATCGCTTGATCGGGGTTGTCCTGGATCCAGCGGCGAGCCTTCTCATAGGCGTTGACGACCGCCTGGGCGAGGTCCGGGTGCGCCGCCAGAAAAGACTCCCGAGCATTGAGTACGACGTAGGAGTTGAACGCCACGTTGCGGTAGATCAGCTTCGACCCGGCGTCGGTCTCGCTCTGCGCCATCAGTGGGTCCAGCCCCGCCCACGCGTCCACCTGGCCGCGTTCCAGGGCGGTCCGGCCGTCGGCGTGCTGCAGGTTGACCACCGTCACGTCGGCCGGCTTCAGCCCGGCCTCATCCAGGGCCCGGAGCAGGAAGAAGTACGGGTCGGTACCCTTGGTCGCGGCGATCCGCTTGCCGCGCAACCCGGCCACCGAGGTGATCGCCGAACCCTTCGGCACCACGATCGCGGCCCACTCCGGCTGACTGAATACGCTGATCGTCTTGATCGGGGTGCCGTTGGCCCGGGCCACCAGCGCCGCCGCGCCCGCGGTCGAGCCGATGTCGAGCACGTCGGCCCGCAGACCCTCGTTCGCCTTGTTGCTGCCGGCCGACAACTGCCAGGTCACGGTGACTCCCTGGGCGGCGAGCCCGGTCTCCAGCCACTTCTGCTCGCGCAGGACCAGACTGGCCGGGTTGTTGTAGGCGTAGTCCAGGCGCAGCGTCGTCGTCGCCGCCGGGGCCTTCGCCGAGTCCTCGCCCTTGACACACCCGCCGAGCAGGACGACAGCCAGCAGCGCCGCAAGGATCCTCATGCGTGTTTCCTTCCCTGGAGGGTTCGCACCCCGAGTTCGGTCAGCAGTGCGGTACGCAGCTCGGCCAGGGCCGAGTCGCCCCGGTCCCGCGGGCGGGCGCCGGGAACCGGCAGCACCAGCCGGATGCTCTCCTCGCCCGCGCCGAGGAGGACCACCCGGTCGGCCAGGTGCAGCGCCTCCTCCACGTCGTGGGTGACCAGCAGCACCGTGGTGCCGGCCGTCCGCTGCACGTCGGCGAGCAGGTCCTGCATGCGCAGCCGGGTCAGGGCGTCGAGGGAGGCGAACGGCTCGTCCAGCAGCAGGACGCCGGGCTGAAGGGCCAGCGCCCGGGCGAGAGCGGCCCGCTGCGCCATGCCACCGGAGAGCTGACGCGGGCGGTGCCGGGCGAAGCCGCCGAGCCCG
Source organism: Actinoplanes sp. NPDC026619 (assembly GCF_040638295.1). Taxonomy (NCBI): domain Bacteria; kingdom Bacillati; phylum Actinomycetota; class Actinomycetes; order Micromonosporales; family Micromonosporaceae; genus Actinoplanes; species Actinoplanes sp. NPDC026619. The sequence goes on along the minus strand of NZ_JBEZYA010000019.1, from coordinate 31,165 downwards.
ACCAACTCCAGCAGGCGGTCCACCTCGGCGGCCGCGGCCGGGCCGGTCACGCCGCGCGGCAGCCCGTACGCCACGTTGCGGTGCAGGGTGCGCCACGGCAGCAGGCGCGGCTCCTGGAAGACGACCGCGCAGCGCGACTCGACGCCACGCACCGGCCGGCCGTCGACCGACACCGAGCCGGTGGTCGGCGTGTCCAGGCCGGCGGCCAGCCGCAGCAGCGTGGACTTGCCGCACCCGGACGGCCCGAGCAGCGCGATCACCTCGCCCGGAGCGACGGTGAGGTCGATGCCGGCCAGCACCGGGCGGGCCTGGCCGGCCACCGTGAACGCCCTGCTCACTCCCGCGAACTCGAGACCCGCCGCCGCACGCATAGCCGGGATTCTATCTATAATTTCTACCGGCTTACTAGGCTATAAATGGGTTATGAGATTCCGGCTGTGGCGTGCGGAGAACGTCAGTTGGGACGGCCGGTTCCGCGGGCCGCTGACCGAGGTCACCAGCCTGCCGCGGCCGTACGCCGGCGCCCCGCGCGTCTGGCACGGCTCGGCCACCACCCTGACCTCGGCCGAGCTCGCCGCGAAGTGGGGCGACCCGCTCTTCTCCGCCAACGCGATCCAGCCCCGGGACAACTACACCGTCCTCATCGACCACTACCGGCAGCGGTACGCCGGACACGGCCACGATCCACGGTTCGCCTACGTCGCCGCGGGGGCCGGCTTCCTCTACCTCGCCGACACCACCCAGCAGGCGCGGGAGGCGTTCGGCCCGACGTACGAGCGGATCGTCGCCTACTTCAACCAGCCGGGAAACCACACGCCCGGCAACGAGATGACGTTCGGCAGCATCGACGACGCGATCGCGCGCGGACCGGTCCTGGTCGGGTCGCCGCAGCAGATCGCCGAGAAGATCCTCTGGTTCCACGAGGGGTTCGGCCACGACCTGCAGTCGTTCAGCCTGCCCACGATGATTCCGCACGAGCAGCAGCTGAACATGCTCGAACGGCTGGCCGCCGAGGTGCTCCCGGTGGTCCGCAAGGCCGCGCCGACGACGCTGTGGAGCGAGACGGATCCGTACGGTGGGCGCCCGGCCGCGCACGGCCGCACCGTCGCCGACGCCGCCGCGGAGGTGGCGAAAATGTCGTAGGCATCGGGCATCATCGTCGGCACACACGGGGAGGGTTCATGGCCGAGGTGATCGTGCGGGACGAGACGATGGCCGGCCGCGCCATCGATGAGTGGGTGCTGCCGGGCCTGCCGGATCGGATAACGGCGCGGGAGCTGGTGCGCCTGCGGGTGCGCGAGGAGGTGGCCCGGTTCAACGCCGGGCCGGCGCGCCACGACACCTTCGGCGGGCTCGTCCGGCCGGCCGACCCGTCCCGGCCGCGCCTCGACTGGGCGGCTCAGGCCGAGATCGCCTGCGCCGGGTTCGCGAGCAACGCGTTCGTGATGATCGCCGGCGACCGCCAGGTGGAGGACCTCGACGAGGTCATCGACCTCGAGCGGGCGCACGCGGTGTCGTTCATCCGGCTGATCCCGCTGGTGGGTGGCTGATGACCGACCCCGCCGACGAGCTGGCCGAGCAGATCATCCTCGGCGCGGGCCCGGCCACGCTGGCCGGCGTGCCCGGGCCGGTGCGCCGCACGGCTCTGCTGCGCATCCACAAGCACATCTACTCCAACGACAGCTCGACGTTCGGTTACTTCGGCCGGGCGCTGGCCGTCGAGGAGTTCCTGGAAACACCGTGGAGCCGCGCCGACCTGGAGTGGGCGCTGCACGTGCTGCTGCTCGACGAGCCCGAGCGCACCCTCACCGACGCCCTGTTCTGGGTGCCCGCACTGATCGCCGTCTCCCTCGACCAGGCCGAGCTCGACGGCTTGAAGGAGCAGCTGACCGCCGCGTTCGACGCGCTGAACGACAACCCGATGGTCCCGCCGGAAGCCCTGCGCCAGTTGGCCCGGCTCTACGGCAAACCGCTCAGCCGCTTCAACGAGGGGGTGCCCGGCGACCTGATGATGGCGGTGCGCCACGCCCGCGGGCACAGCGCCGACCTGATGTGGCTGCTCACCGACCCGCAGGTGCACGACCTGTTCCGGTTCGCGTCCGAGCTGGCCAAGCCGGCGCCGGCCAAGGCGTGGCTGCGCGAGGCCGACGAACGGCTGGCCGCCGCCCCGAAAGCAGCCGAGGCGGTGACGCTGCTGCTCGGCGCCTACCGCACCGGCGCATCCCAGGTCCACGACTACGTCGACTCCCTGCTGCGCGGCCTGATCTGGCTGCAGTCACGCACCCCCGGCGACGACAGCACCGCCCTGCTCAGCGACGTCGCCACCGTGGTCGGCGCACCGGCCCGCCGCGGCGGCGCCCAGGTGATCGCCCCCAAGGCCGCGGCGGCGGCGGTCGACGCGCTGGCCGGGCTTCCCGGCGACGCGCCGGTCCGCGCATTGGTCCGGCTGAGCCTGACCGTGCGCAGCAAGGCTCTGCTGCCACGGATCCGCACCGCGCTGGACCGCAGCGGCCAGCAGCGAGGCTGGGAGCCGGGCGAGGCGGTCGAGCTGGCGATCGACGACCACGGCCTCGACCCCGACGGCCGCCGCGCGTGGCCGCTCGGCGACGGCGCGGAAGGCGTAGTGGAGGTCACCGGCGGCCGGGCAAGGCTGCGCGCCTACCGCGACGGTGCACCCCTGAAAGCCGTGCCACCGACATGGAAGGACGCCCTCGCCGAGGCCCGCGCCCAGCTGACCGAGATCAACAAGTCCCTGTCGGTGGAGCGCCTGCGGGTGGAAGCCCTGTTCTCGCAGGACCGGGCGTGGAGTGGGGACACCTGGTCACAGCGCTACCTGGACCACCCGATCACCGGACCCACCGCCCGCACGTTGATCTGGCAGTCCTCCCCAGACGGCACAACCTGGACCTCAGGCCTCCCCGAACGCACCCCCAACGGCTGGACGCTGTCCGCCCCGCCCTCCCCTGCCGGCCCGGCAAGCCCCGCCGACTCCGGCGCCGTCAGCCCTGCCAGCCTTCCCGGCGCTGCCAGCCACTCCGGCTCTGCCAGCCACTCCGGGCCGGCCAGCCTTTCGGGGCCGGCCAGCCTTTCGGGGCCGGCCAGCCTTTCGGGGCCGGCCAGCCTTTCGGGGCCGGCCAGCCACGCCGGCCTTCCCGGCGCTGCCGGCCCCGCCGGCGCCGATGATCGGCTGGGCGGCGGGACTCGGGTGCGGCTCTGGCATCCGGCGTTGGCCGGGGCCGACGAGGTCGCCCGGTGGCGGGACCGGATTGTCGTGGCCGGGCTCAGGCAGCCGGTCAAGCAGGCGTTCCGCGAGGTCTACCCGCTGACCCCGGCAGAGGAGCAGACCGGCACCTATTCCAACCGGTTCGCCGGGCACATCCTGCACTACCGGCAGGCCAACGCGCTGATGCGCGAGCGCGGCTGGGCGGCCAACTACCTCGGCGGCTGGAGCGACGGCTACCACGGCGAGGCCAAGAAGGAGTTCGGCGGCGGCGAGTGGCAGGCCGCTTTCTTCCACGACTGGGTCGAGTCGAGCACCTGGGAACGGCCGTACTGCACGACCGACCAGGTCCGCTTCGGCCGGCGGGACGGCCGGGCCTGGGCGATCACCCGGCTGCGCGAGGTGCCCCCGCTGGTGTTCAGCGAGGCGATGCGCGACGTCGACCTGTTCGTCGGGGTGACCTCGATCGCCGCCGACGACGACTGGCAGGACCGCGGCGAGCACCGGGCATATTGGCAGAGCACCGCGTTCGCCGAACTGACCCCGCGCGGCGAGACCCGCCGCGACGCGCTGGCCCGGCTGCTCCCCCGCCTGGCCATCGGCCCGCGGTGTGAGCTGCAGGAACGCTTCCTCCGGGTGGAGGGCAAGCTCGGCGCCTACCGCATCCACCTCGGCTCGGGCAACATCCTGATGGAGCCGGACGACGCCTACCTCTGCATCGTCCCCGATCGCACCAAGGCCAAGAAACTCAGCCTGCCGTTCGACGACGACCCAGTGCTCTCGGTAATCCTCGCCAAGGCCATCATGCTCGCCGCCGACGACAAGATCACCGACGAAACGATCACCCGCCAGCTACGCCAGAACCGCCTCTGACTCCGCCCACCGCCCAACAAACCCCGCTACCGCAGCGACCGGCCGGCCTCCTTCCGGCCGGCCGTTCGGCTGCCGGCGTCAAGGAGAGTGCGGGCCCTGCATCGAGTAAGCGGAGGCGTCTCGTGCGCCGACCCAACTCCGACCCGAGCCGCAAGATCTTTACAAGGCCGAGGCCCGACCTGGTTGCAGATTGTCGGGGTCCCGGCGCGAGCGGAGGGCCCGAGATCCACGAAGTCGGCGCCCCGGCAAGGCCGAAACCCAAACCCCTTGAAACCGGCCTCTCGGCACGAGCTGAAACCCCCGAAACCTTGAAACCGGCCCCTCGGCACGAACTGAAACCCCCGAAACCTTGAGTTTGGGCCGCGGCGCGAGCTGAGGCCGGAATTTGGGGAGTGAGGGTGGGGCTCGGCGGTGGGGCGGTCGGACCACGGCAGGAGGTGCACAACGACGTCACGCCGATCAGGGCGTGCGGCTTGCCTCGGGGGCGTGGAAGCGGCCGTATTCGCCGGCGTGGTAGACCAAGGGGGTTGCGGCTGGGTCGGCGTGGGAGTCGCCGGAGATCGGGGTGGCCAGCACGATGGTGTGGTCGCCGGCTCGGACTCGGCGGGCTACTCGGCAAATGATTCTGGCCAGCACGCCGTCCAGCAGGGGCACGCCGTCGGGGCCCGGGGTCCAGGCGCCGTGCGTGGCGAAGCGGTCTATGCCCCGGGTGGCGAACGTGCGGGCCACCGTTTCCTGGTCTCGATGCAGCACGTGGACCGCGACCGTGGCGGCCCGGGCGACCGCGCGGGCTGCCGACGCCGCGTCGGCCAGGCAGAAGGACACCAGCGGCGGCTCCAGCGACACCGAGGTGAACGACGTCGCGGTGAAGCCGGCCGGGGGCTCGCCGGCGGCGGTGACCACGACCACGGCGGCGGCGTGCCGGCGCAGCAGCGTCTTGAACAGGTCGCCGTCGATCGCGAGGGATGAATCGGGGGCGTGGTGGCGCGGGATGACGGTCATGGTGCGCCTCCTTCCAACACCTAAATCCTATGGGTTTAGTCGCCTTTTGATTGATAGCGATTCGCGTTCGGACCGATGACGAATCGTCGTTGGACGTGACCGGCCGGGCAGCTCAGGATGACCTCGAGGTATTTCCTATCTTGCCGACAGGATAAGGAGCTTATGGATGGCCGGATGGCTGGACGACGCGGGCGTCGACTACTCCCGTGACCCCGCCGACCTGGCCGTCGCCCGGCTCGACCGCTCCGGGTGGCCGCCGGCGGGACGGCCGTCGGCGGTGGTGCGCCCGGCCGACGCGGCCGGCGTGCGCCGGGTGCTGCGCCTGGCCGACGAGGCCGGCACGCCCGTGGTGCCGCGGGGCGCCGGCACCGGGCTGTCCGGCGGCGCGACGGCCGGCGACGGCACCGTCGTGCTGGACCTGACCCGGCTGAACCGGATCACCAGCCTGTCGCCCGACGACGGCACCGCCGTGGTCGAGCCGGGGGTGATCACCGCCGACCTGGACGCGGCGGCCGGCGAGCACGGCCTCACCTACGCGCCCGACCCGGCCAGCGTGGCGATCTCCACGATCGGCGGCAACATCGCCACCAACGCGGGCGGGCTGCGCTGCGCGAAATACGGCGTGACCCGTGACTCGGTGCTCGGACTGCAGGTGGTGCTGGCCGGCGGGCGCCAGATCAGCACCGGCACCGCCACCTTCAAGGGCGTCACCGGCTACGACCTGACCCGGCTGTTCGTCGGCTCGGAGGGCACGCTCGGCGTGATCGTCGAGGCCACCGTACGGCTGCGGCCCCTGCCGTTGGGGACCGCGACGATCGCGGCCGCCTTCCCGGACATCGAGGCCGCGGCCGCGGCGTGTTCGGCGCTTTCCCGCGCCCGGGTGCAGCCCGCGATCGCCGAGCTGCTGGACGCCGGCGTTCCCGATCCGGAGTTGCGCGCCCGGCAATACCCGCACGAGCTCTCCGGCGGCCTGCGCCAGCGGGCGCTCATCGCGATCGCGCTGGCCGGGAAGCCCAAGCTGATCATCGCGGACGAGCCGACCAGCGCCCTCGACGTCACGGTGCAGAAGCGGATCCTCGACCACCTCGGCGGTCTCGTCCGCGAGCAGGGCATCTCGCTGCTGATCATCACGCACGACCTGGCGGTCGCCGCCGACCGGGCCGACCGGATCGTCGTCATGCAGAACGGCCGCCTGGTAGAGGAAGGTTCGCCGTCGGCCCTGCTGCACACGCCGCGCTCGCCCTATACCCGCCAACTGATCTCCGCGACGCCACGGCTCGCTCCCCGCTTCGACGTCCGCGATCAGATCGCGCCCGAACCGATCCTGACCCTCACCGACGTCAGCAAGACGTTCGCCGCCAGTGACCTGCGCCGGGGCGCGCGCGGCTTCAACGCCCTCGACAAGGTCAGCGTGACCGTGCCCCGCGGGCAGACCCACGCGCTGGTCGGCGAGTCCGGCTGCGGCAAGACCACCACCCTGCGCATCGCGCTCGGCCTGGAGAACGCCACCAGCGGATCGGTGGTGCTGGACGGCGACGAGATCAGCGGCCTGTCCTGGAACAAGCTGCGGCCGTTGCGCCGCAAGGCCCAGCTCGTGCACCAGGACCCGTTCGCCACGCTCGACCCTAAGTTCACCATCGCCCAGTCGATCACCGAGCCGCTCGTCTCGTTCCGGATCGGCAACCGCAAGAGCCGCCTGGAACGGGCCAAGGAGCTGCTCGACCAGGTCGCGCTGCCGTCGTCCTACCTGGACCGGCTGCCCAGCGAGCTGTCCGGCGGCCAGCGGCAGCGGGTCGCGATCGCCCGCGCCCTCGCCCTGCGCCCCGACCTGATCATGCTGGACGAGCCGGTGTCCGCCCTCGACGTGCTGGTCCAGGAGCAGATCCTGCAACTGCTCGCCGACCTGCAGGCCGCGCTCGGGCTGTCCTACCTGTTCGTCTCGCACGACCTGGCCGTCGTCGCCGCGATCTCGCACACCGTCTCGGTGATGAGCCACGGCAAGGTCGTCGAGCAGGGCCCGGTCGCCGAGGTCTTCACCAACCCGCAGAGCTCGTACACCCGGGAACTGATCGACGCCATTCCCGGTCGGCGCGTGGTCGATGCTGCCTGATCGCCGTTCCGCCCTGGCCGCCCAGTTCGCCGGGGCCCGGGCCCACCCGCTGCCCGCCCTCGTCGCCACCGTCACCGGCCTGCTCAACGGCGCCACCATGGTGGTCGGCGCCAGCGCCATCGGCTGGTCCACCGACCACCTGGTTATCCCGGCGCTCGCCGGGCGGCCGGTGCCGGCCAGTGCGTGGTGGATCAGCGCGCTGCTGATCCTCGGCATCTCGGCGGTGCGCTGGACCACCATCTTCATCCGCGGCATCGCCACCGGCCGGGTGCAGTACCGCGCCCAGGCCGAGACCCGCCGCGCCGTCGTGCGCCGTTACCTGGAACTCGATCTGGGCTGGCACCGCGGCCGCTCCCCCGGGCAGCTGCTCGCCCACGCGGTCTCCGACGTGGACGCGCTGTGGTCGCCGATGCAGTGGGCGTACTTCGCCGTCGGCATGGTCTTCATGCTCTTGCTGGCCCTCGCCGAGCTGTTCCGCCGTGATCTCCCGCTCGGCCTGGTCGGTCTCGGCCTGGTCGCCGGGGTGCTCGCGCTCAATGTCTTCTATCAGCGGCTGCTGGCGCCCCGGGCGCGCGAGGCGCAGGCCGCCCGCGGCGTGGTCGGCGGCGTCGCGCACGAGTCGATCGAGGGCGGCCCGGTGGTGCGCAGCCTCGGCCTCACCGACGTCGAGGACGCCCGGTTCGCGCCCGGCGTCGAACAGTTGCGCACCGCCGACCTGCGGATGGCGTCGGTCAGCTCGATCTTCGATCCGCTGCTCGAACTGCTGCCCACCGTCGCCGTGCTGGTGGTGCTGGCGGTCGGCGCGCCCCGGGTCGCGTCCGGCGAGCTGACCGTCGGTGACCTGGTCGGCGTCGTCTACCTGCTGATCACCATCTCGATCCCGCTCAACGTGATCAGCCGCTTCCTGTCCATGCTGCCGATGTCCAGCGCCGGCCGGGAACGGGTGCATTCGGTGCTGGAGAGCCCGGACGTGGTGCGGTTCGGCGCGCGGAAGCTGCGCCACGTGCGGCCGCTGCGGGTGGAGCTACGCGACGCCGGCGTGACCCGGCAGGACCGCCGGATCCTGCACGACGCCTCGCTGACCCTCGAGCCGGGCACGATCACCGTCGTGGTCGGCGCGGTCGGGGCCGGCAAGACGACACTGCTCGACCTGGCCGGCGGCCAGGCGCATCCGACCGCCGGTGCGGTGCTGTTCGACGGCGTCGACGTGCGGGAGCTGGCCCGCGAAGCGGTGCCGGCCACCGTGGCGGTGGTGTCGCAGGCGCCGTTCCTGTTCGCCGAGTCGATCCGCGACAACCTCGCCCTGTCGCGGACCTACTCGGACCAGCAGGTGTGGCGGGCGCTGCACCTGGCCGCCGCCGACGAGGTGGTGCGCGGGCTGCCGGACGGGCTGGACACGATCGTCGGCGAGCGCGGCGCGACCCTCTCCGGCGGGCAGCGGCAGCGGATCTGCATCGCCCGCGCGGTGCTGCGCGAACCGCGGCTGCTGGTGCTCGACGACGCCACCTCGGCGCTCGACCCGCGGGTCGAGCGGCAGGTCCTCGAACGGCTGGTCGCCGCGCATGGCCCGACCGTGCTGATCACCACGAACCGGCCGGCCGCGATCGGGTTCGCCGACCGGGTCGTGGTCGTCCGCGGCGGCCGGATCGTCGCGGCCGGCACCCGGGCCGAGGTCGCCGGAAACGTCGAATACCGCCGGGTCACTCTGGAAAGGACCGGCGATGAGCGCTCCCGTGCATCCTGAACTGCTCGCCCGGCTGCACCACCCGGTACGCACCGCCGTGCGAGTCTCGCCCGTGCTGCGGGACGGGCTGGGGGTCACGATCCTGCTGGCGCTGCTCGCCGGGGCCGGGCGGATCATCGCGCCGCTGACCGTCCAGCACGCGATCGACGCCGGGCTCGGCCCGCACACCATCGGCCCGGCCGTCGCGATCGGCGCCGCCGCCGTGCTGCTGGCCGCCGCCTCGTCGATGCTGCTCAACCGGCGCATCCAGGACCGGGTCGAGCGGGCCCTCGCCGGGCTGCGCCGGGCCGGGCTGCGGCGGGTGCACGAGATGGCCGCGAGCACCGCCGACCGGGTGCCGAGCGCCGACCTCGTCACCCGGCTGACCAGCGACGTCGACCAGGTCACCACGTTCCTGCAGGGTGGCGGCATCCAGTTCCTCACCAACGCCGCCCAGCTGGTGATCGCCACCGTCATCATGTGCGTCTACAGCTGGCAGCTCGCGTTGCCCGTACTCGTCATCGCCGCTCTGCTGTTGATCGTCATGATGGTGATGCAGCGGCTGATCGCCCGGCGCTACGACCGGGCCCGCACCGACCTGGCGCGGATGCAGACCGCGGTCGCCGAATCGGTGCTCGGCGCGCCGGTGATCCGCTCCACCGGCAGCGACGACCGCGCGCGAGCCAAGCTCGACCAGGCCGTCGACCGGGCCCGCGACAGCCTGCTGCACACCCTGCCGCCGCTGCACGGCAACACCTCGCTGGGCGAGCTGGCGATCTCCACGATGACGGTGTCGGTGCTGCTCGGCGGGGTGTGGCTGTCTTTATCGGCGGGGCAGGTCGTGGCCATGGTCTTTCTCGTGACGTTCTTCGTCCGGCCGCTGCAGTTCCTGGTGCAGAGCCTCGGCGAGGCGCAAAATGCGCTCACCGGCTGGCGCCGGGCCCTTGAGCTGGTCACCACCCCCAGCGCGGTGATAGATGACGGCTCGGCGTTGCCTCCAGGTCCGGTTGGTGTACGCGTTGAGCACGTCTCCGCCCGCTATGGCCGCGGCCCGCTCGTCCTGCACGACGTGACCGTCACGATTTCGCCGGGCGAGCACATCGCGATCGTCGGTCGCACCGGATCCGGCAAATCGACCTTCGCCAAGCTGCTGACCCGCCGCATCGAGCCGGCGTCCGGCTCTGTTCTGCTCAGCGGCATCCCGGCGGGGTGTGTCGCCTCCTCGGCCGGCCGGGTCGTCATCGTCCCGCAGGACCCCTTCCTGTTCGACGGCACGATCGCCGAAAACGTCCGCCTCGGCTCCCCTTCCGCCTGCGACGCCGACGTCCTCGACATCATCGACCGGCTCGGCCTGCATGAGTGGTACGCCACCCTGCCCGAGGGCCTGGCCACCCCCGTCGGCCTGCGCGGCGAACGCCTCTCGGTCGGCGAACGGCAGCTGGTCGCGCTGGCCCGCACCGCCCTGGCCGACCCCGACCTGGTCGTCTTCGACGAGGCCACCTCCGGCATCGACCCGGCCACCGACGTGGCGGTGCAGCGCGCCCTCGCCGTACTGACCCGCGGCCGCACCACCGTCTCGATCGCCCACCGGATGATCACCGCCGCGACCGCCGACCGGGTCCTGGTCTTCGACGACGGCCGGATCGCCCAGTCCGGCCCGCACCGCACCCTCGCCCGCACACCGGGCCCGTACGCGGCCCTCGTCGCAGCTTGGAATCGCTCATGACCCGTCTCGGCTTCAACACCCGCGTCTCCTTCCCGACCGGCGAGGCCGCCCGCGGCCTGCGCGACGGCATCGAGCTGTTCCGGGCCGCCGAGGAGCTCGGTTACCAGTCCGGCTGGGCCTATCAGCGCCACTTCGACAACTACCTGTCCTCGCCGCTGCCGTTCTTCGCCGCGGCCGGCCAGCACACCAGCCGGATCACCCTGGGCAGCGCGGTCATCCCGGCCCGCTACCAGGAGCCGATCCTGCTGGCCGAGGCGGCCGGCACCACCGACCTGCTGATCGGTGGCCGGCTCCAGCTCGCCTTCTCCAGCGGCACCGACGTCTGGGACCCGGTCTTCGGCGGAGTGTCCACGGACGCGCGCACCGAGGGCCAGCGGCGGCTGGCCCGCTTCGTGTCGGCGGTGGCCGGCGAACCGGTGCACACGGTGACTTCGCAGCGAGGCGTCGGCGGCCCACCGCCCGGCACCGTCCTGCGGGTGACGCCGCACAGCCCCGGCCTGCGCGACCGCATCTGGTACGGCTCGGGCAGCATCGCCTCCGCGGTCAACGCCGCCGAGCAGGGCCTGCGCCTGATCACCGGCACGATCCTGCACGACGTCCCGCCCGGCGTCTCCTTCCCGGTTCACCAGGCGAACCTGATCGCGGCGTACCGGTCGGCCTGGCTCGACGCGCACGGCACCCCGCCCCCGCCGACCGCGGTGGCCGCGTCGATCCTGCCCGCCACCACCACCGAACTACGGAACCGCTACGCCGCCTACGACCTGGAGCGGCGCACCCACGGCCCGGCCGCGTCCCGGCCGAAGGGCGCCCTCGAACCCACCCTGTCCGCAGCATTGCCGCCGGGAATGCTGATGAGCCCGGTCTACCACGGCGATCCAGGCGCGGTCGCCGAGGCGGTGCTGGCCGACCCCGGTCTGTCGGCCGCGGACGAGCTGGTGCTGTTCCTGCCACCCGCCTTCGACCTGGCCGACAACATCCGCCTGCTCAGCGACCTGTCCCTGAAGGTTGCCCCGGCACTGGGCTGGACACCTGCGGGCGCAGCTTGAAGATCAGGATGCCGAGATACTTGTTCATCCACGCCTGCTTGTGCGGGTAGCGGAGCGCGGCCTCCTCGCTGAGCCGTGGCTCGACGGCGGTCTCGATCCACAGCCCTGCCGCACTGAACACGTTGAGCAGGTCGGACATGGTGAAGGTCCGTTTTGTCAGCGCGATGTGCTCGTTCCAGCCGGTGCGGTAGGTGTAGTCGGCGGCGGAGAAATACTCTTCGCCGAGCGTGGTCCCGTTCTGCTCCGCGCGTTCGACCGCGTACCGGATCGGCTGGGTCCTGGTGAGCAGAATGAATCCGTCCGGGTTCAACATCGCTCGCGCGGCTCGCAAGGTGTGCACCGGGTCCTTGGCATAGCCGAACGACTGCAGGAACAGGATCCGATCGAACGTGCGACCACTCAGCTCCGGCAAGGATTCCGGGTCGGACAGGTCACCGTGAATCAGCTCGGCATCGGCCGGCGGCGAGGTGATGAACTTCCCCCCGATGTCGACGCCGGCGGAGGCCACCGCGCCATCACGCACGAGCTCCGCGAGCTTGCCACCGTTGCCGCAGCCCAGGTCCAGAATCGAGCGTCCGGCGACCTCACCGAGGAGTTCCCGCTGGGCCGGCCACTCGACCAGCCGGTCCAGCGAGTCCGGCCGGGCCCGCGCCTTCTCGTAGTCCGCAGTGAGCTCCCGCCACGCCTCGCTGTCCGATCCCGCCGCTGCCTGGCGGTCATGTGCCGTCATGCACGGGAGCGTAGCCGTGGCCGCCTTCCTCCTTCACCGGGAGCTAATCTGAGTCCTACGGCTGACCCGGTGACCAGGAGATGGACAGATGAGCGTTTTCCGTTGCGTGCGCGTGGCCGGCCCGTGCTGAGGCCGGTCGCGGAGGGCGTGCTGGTCCACGTCAGTGAGTTCATCCAGAGCAACGCCGTCGTCGTGGAAGGCCGCGACGGCGTGCTGCTCGTCGACCCCGGGGTGCAGGACCACGAGCTGGCCTGCCTTGCCGACGACCTGGCCGGTAAAGGCCGGACCGTGGTGGCCGGCTTCTCGACGCACTCGCACTGGGATCATCTGCTCTGGCACGCCAAGCTCGGCTCGGCCCCTCGCTATGGCACGGCCCGCTGCGCGGCCGATGTCCGGGAAGAACTGTCCGACCCGGATGCGAAGGCCAAGATCACCGAGCACCTGGAGCCGACCGGCATGGCCGATCAGGTCCCGCTCGACCGGTACGGCCTGATCACCGCCCTGCCCGCCGGGACGGCGCAGGTGCCGTGGGACGGGCCGCCGGTGCGGATCATCGAGCACCAGGCGCACACCCCGGGCCATGCCGCGCTGTTCGTCGAGGAGCTCCGGGTTCTCGTCGCCGGCGACATGCTCTCCGATGTGCTGATCCCGATGCTCGACCTGTTCGGCGCCGCCGCCGACCCGATCGAGGATTACCTCGCGGCGCTCCGTCTGCTGGAGGGCGTGGCCGACGGCGTCGATGTCGTCATCCCGGGGCACGGGTCGGTCGGCGGCGCCGGCGAGGTGCGGGCGCGGATCGAGCGGGACCGGGCGTACGTGCTCGCCCTGCGCGCCGGTGAGGTGCCCGATGACCCGCGGATCGGCCCGTCGGCTCAGCCCGGCTACGAATGGGTGAGCGACATGCACGACGGGCAGGCCAAGCGGCTAGCCGCGAAACGGGCGGAAGAACTCGCGTAGCTCGTGGGCGTAGAGCTCGGGCTCCTCGAACGGGGCGAAGTGGCCGCCCCGGCCGAGGTGGGTCAGGCGGACCAGGTTCGTCGAGCGTTCCAGCCACTCGCGCGGCGGCTGGGCGATGTCGGCGGGGAACAGCGCGAAGCCGGACGGCACCTCGACCCGGCGGGCGAGCTGCGCGGGCGGGATCGCGGCGTTGGCGTGGTACATCCGCATCGACGACGCGATCGTGCCGGTGAACCAGTACTCGCTCAGCAGGGCCAGGACGTCGTCCTTGGCGTATGAGCCGGCCGGGTCGCTCCACGCCCGCAGCTTCTCCACGATCCAGGCGGCGAGGCCGGCCGGCGAGTCGGTCAGGCCGAACGCGGCGGTCTGCGGCCGGGTCACGTGCATGCGCATGTAGGCGCCGCCCTCCGCGGCCCACTCCCCGGCCCGCCGGATCCAGGCGCGCTCGGGTTCGGACAGGGTGGCCGGGTCGATGGCCGGCGACGGCAGTCCCCCGTCCATCCGGTGCACGGCGACGACCCGGTCCGGGTGGTCGAGCGCGAGGTACCGGGCGACGTGGCTGCCGATGTCGCCGCCCGCCGCCCCGAACCGCGGGTAGCCCACGGCGGTGGCCAGCTCAGCCCAGAGCGCGGCGACCTCGATCGAGTTCAGCGGAGTGCCGGGGCGGTCCGACCAACCGAACCCGGGCATGTCCGGCACCACCACGTCGAACGCGTCGGCCGGGTCGCCGCCGTGCGCGGCCGGGTCGGTCAGCAGGTCGATGACCCGGGTGTACCGCCAGGACGAGTCCGGCCAGCCGTGACAGAGGAACAGCGGCAGCGCGCCGCCGCCGGCGCGGGCGCGCACGAACTGCACCCGATGCCCGCCGACCGTGGCGCGGAACCGTGGGTGGCGGGCCAGCCCGGCCTCCCACGCGCCCCAGTCGAAGCCGTCCGCCCAGTAGGTGACGAGCTCGGTCAGGTACGACAGGTCGGTGCCGAGCGCCCAGCCGGCGTCCTCGGGCGCGTCCGGCAAGCGGGTGGCGCGCAACCGGTGGCGGAGGTCCTCGATCGCTGCCGGCCCGGCCCGCGGGGTGAACGCCTCGAGATCGAACCCATCCGTCATGGGACCGACGGTAATCCTGCGGAATCCGGCGACGAACCCGCCCGGGTCGGCGACACTTGTGGTTCGAAAACTGTACAAACCAGGAGTTCCGCATGGCGTTCGGCTCTCGCCGGGATCGTACCGACACCCTCTCGGTCTTCGGCCGGTCCGAAGAGGCGGAGGCTCAGCTGTCGGCCGAGCTCGAGGCGTTGCGCCTGGAGCTCACCGACGAGCGGGCCCGGCACTCCACCGAGATCCAGCGGTACGAACTGATGATCGAAGCCGCCGGGATCGGGCTGTGGGACATGGACGTGGTGGTCAACGACCCGGTCAACCCGAACAACGTGTTCCAGTGGTCGCAGGAGTTCCGGCACATGCTCGGCTTCACCGACGAGCGGGACTTCCCGAACATCCTCAGCAGCTGGGCGTCGCGCCTGCACCCGGATGACGTGGATCGGGTGGTCGCGGCGTTCATGGGCCACCTCAACGACCGAACCGGCCGTACGCCGTACAACATCGAATATCGCCTTCAGTTGAAGAACGGCGAATACCGCTGGTTCATCGCCACCGGCGCCACCAGCCGCGGACCGGGCGGCGTCCCGCTGCGGGTGGCCGGCGCGCTGCGCGACATCGACAACGAGAAGCGGCTGGCCGAGGCGTCCGAGCAGCAGCTCGCCCAATTGTCGAGCGGGTCGTCGCAGCTGGCCGGGGTGAGCGCCGACCTGGCCCAGGCGGTCAGTGCCGCGGTCGCCCGGGCCGCCGCGGCCACTCAGACCATCGCCCACCTGGACGCCAGCAGCGCCAAGATCGGCGAGGTGATCAAGCTGATCACCGGCATCGCCTCGCAGACCAACCTGCTCGCCCTCAACGCCACCATCGAGGCCGCCCGCGCCGGCGAGTCCGGCCGGGGCTTCGCCGTGGTCGCGCACGAGGTCAAGGAGCTGGCCAACGAGACCAGCCAGGCCACCGACAACATCTCCAAGCAGGTGGAGACGATCCGGGCGCAGACCAGCGAGGCGGTGCACAGCATCGAGGAGATCGACGCCTCGATGCAGGCGCTGACGTCGACCCAGCAGTCCATCGACGATCTGATCCAGGCCTCGACACAGAGCTACTGATCGCAGGACGATGCCGGGATGGCAACGCTGCGCTCGGTCAACGTCGGTCTGCCCAAAGACGTGTCCTGGCAAGGACGAACCGTCCACACCGGCATCTGGAAGGCCCCGGTCGACGGGCCGGTGATGGCGCGGAAGCTCAACCTCGACGGCGACGGGCAGGGCGACCTCGGCGGTCACGGCGGCGAGATGCGCGCCGTCTTCGTGTACCAACTCGGCGCGTACGACCATTGGCGGAAGTTCCTCGGCCGCGACGACTTCACGTTCGGCCAGTTCGGCGAGAACTTCACCGTCGACGGGCTGGCCGACGACGAGGTGTGCGTCGGCGACCGCTACCGGATCGGCGAGGCACTGTTCGAGGTGACCCAGCCGCGGGTCACGTGTTACCGGGTCGGCATCCGGACAGCCGAGCCACGGATGCCGGCGCTGCTCGTGCAACACCACCGGCCCGGCTTCTACCTGCGGGTGCTGCAGGAGGGCGAGGTGCGCGCCGGCGACGAGATCGTCAAGGTCGCCGACGGCCCGGAAGCCATGACGATCGCCGAGGTGGACGGCCTGCTCTACCTCCCCGGCCACCCGCGCGACCGGATCGAGCGGGCGCTGCGCATTCCCGCGCTCAGCCCCGGCTGGCAGGGCTCGTTCCAGGCGATCCTCACCGCACCGGCCAACGGCAACGCCGGTCTCGTCGACGCCGCGCCACCGCCGGCCTGGCCCGGTTTCCGGCCGCTGCGGGTCACCGCGGTCGAGGCGGAGAGCACCACCATCACCTCGATCCGGCTGGCCGACCCGGACGGCGCCCCGGTGCCGGCCGCGCTTCCGGGACAATTTTTGACCGTACGGCTCCGGCCGGGTCTCGTCCGCAGTTATTCGCTGTCCGGGCAGCCCGGCGGCACCGGTTACCGGATCAGCGTCAAGCAGGAAGCACACGGCGAGGCCAGCGGATACCTGCACACCCACGTCCGGCCCGGCGACCTGATCGACACGGCCGCACCCCGCGGCTCGTTCGTCCTGCGCCCGGCGCCGACCCCGGTGCTGCTGGTCAGCGGCGGCGTCGGGGCGACCCCGGTGCTGGCCATGCTGCACGCCCTCGCAGCGGAGAAGTCCACCCGCGAGGTGTGGTGGCTGCAGGCCGCCCGCGACAGCGCCGAACGCCCGTTCGCCACCGAGGTGGCCGAGCTGCTCGCCGGCCTGCCGCACGCCCACTCCCACGTCTGGCTCAGCCGCCCCGCCCCGGCCGACAAGAACTACGACACCAACGGCCGCCTGACGGCAGATCTGCTGCGTACGCTCCAGTTGCCGCCCGACGCCGACGCGTACCTCTGCGGCCCCGCCCCGTTCCTCACCGGCGTCACAGCGGCACTGGTCGAGGCCGGCGTGCCGGCCGCCCGCATCCACACCGAGATCTTCGGCGCCCGCCCCGGCCTGACCCCCGGAATCGCCGCGACGCCGGCCCGCCCGCCGCACGCCCCGGCCGGCGAGCCCGGCACCGGCCCGGCTGTGTCCTTCGCCCGCAGCGACC
This sequence comes from Actinoplanes sp. NPDC026619, assembly GCF_040638295.1. Classification (NCBI taxonomy): domain Bacteria; kingdom Bacillati; phylum Actinomycetota; class Actinomycetes; order Micromonosporales; family Micromonosporaceae; genus Actinoplanes; species Actinoplanes sp. NPDC026619. The sequence goes on along the minus strand of NZ_JBEZYA010000019.1, from coordinate 14,061 downwards.
TGACCGTCCCGTGGCCGGCCGACTGCGGCAGCCTCCTCGACCTGGCCGAGGCCTGCGACGTGCCGGCCCGCTGGTCCTGCCGGATAGGCGTCTGCCACAACTGCGAAACCGGCCTGCTCGCCGGCTCGGTAACCTACGACCCCGACCCGATCGACCAGCCCGCCCCCGGAAACGTCCTGATCTGCTCAACCAAACCCAGCGGCCCGGTGGTCCTGGACCTCTGATGGTCATTTCGTGTGACGGGTGGGCCGTTCGGGCGGTGGCGGGCGGTGATCTTTCTATGTTCGGGGGATGAGTCTTCTTCGGGCCTGTGCCGGTGTGGTTACCTCGCTGCTGGCGTTCGGCGGTGGGGCGGTCGCCGACGACGTGGCGCCGCGTGTGCCGGTGCCGGTGCTGGACTGGGCCGACTGCGGGGACGGGGTCTATCAGTGCGCGGCGGCACAGGTTCCGGTCGACTACCGGCGGCCCGGTGGGGCTCGGCTGACGCTGCAGCTGCGCCGGCATCCCGCGGCGAAGCCGGAGGCTCGGATCGGCACGCTGTTCCTCTACGCCGGCGGGCCGGGCAGCTCCGGGTGGGACTGGGTGCAGAGCTTTGCCACGTCGGTGGTTCCGGAGATCAGCGATCGGTTCGACATCGTCGGGTTCGATCCGCGTGGGGTGCACCGCAGTCAGCCGGTCAGCTGCCTGGATCAGCCGGATTATGCGGCGCAGTGGGGGCGGGCGGTGCCGCACTCGTTCGCCACCACCGTTCGGCTCGCGCGGGAGTGGGATGCCGCCTGCCAGGCGCATTCCGGTGGGCTGTTGCCGTATGTCGGCACCGCATTTCAGGCTCGCGATCTCGACCTGCTGCGGGCGGCCGTGGGCGACGACAAACTGACGTATTTCGGCGGGTCCTACGCCACCTACGTCGGCACTGTCTATGCCGCGATGTTCCCGCAACGTACCCGGGCAATGGTTTTGGATTCCGGTTATGACCCGCGGAAATACGCCGACGACCCATACGCGTACGACTACGGGCAGTACCGTGCGACCGAGTCGGCGACGCACCGTTTCCTGGAATGGTGTGCCGCCCACACCGATCAGTGCGCGTTCGGGACGGGCGATCCGGTGGCGAAACTGCGGGCCGTGCTGGATTCGCTCGACGCCCGCCCGCTGCGCGACGCCGCCGGGAACGTCACGGTCAACGGCGCGACGATGCTGGCCGAACTGACGGCCCGGCTCAACAGTGGCACCCGGCGGTGGACCGCGCTGGGAACGGACCTGCATCTCGCGGAGTCCCGCACCGGGCCGCTGATGTACGCGATCGCCCCGTCCGACGCCACTTTCAACGCGGTCAACGTCGCGGTCGAATGCGCCGACCGCCTCTTCCCGGCCAGCCGCACCGAACTGCAGGCCCGGCTGGCCAAGGTCGCGGCCGACTTCCCGCTCACCGCGCCGGGAATGGTTTACGGGCCGCCGGCCTACGACCAGACGCACGCGCCGGCCTGTCTGCAATGGCCGGCCGCGCAACTCAGCCGTTATGCCGGTTCGTATGCGGCGCACGGGTCGGCGCCCATTCTCGTCTCCGGGAACACCGGCGATCCGGATACTCCGTACGCCGATTCGGTCGCCCTTTCGCACACCCTGGAGAACGGCCATCTGATCACCTGGCAGGGCGAGGGGCACACGGCCCGGCGTAAGAGCGCCTGCATCGAGAATTACATGTACGAATACCTGCTGCGGCTCACGCTTCCACCGGCCGGGACCGTCTGCCGGGACGCGCCGATCCCGGGCTGACGATGCGGCGTACGGTCCGAATATGAAGATCGTCGTGTTGGATGACTATCAGCGGGTCGCGCGGGCGTACGGGCCGTTCGACTCGCTGCCGGACGCCGAGGTGGAGGTGCTGCACGAGCACCTCGCCGATCCGGTCGCCGCGCTGCGTGGCGCCGAGGTCGTGGTGGCGATGCGGGAGCGAACGCCGTTCCCGGCCGAGATCTTCGACCAACTGCCCGACCTGCGGCTGCTGGTCACGACCGGGATGGCCAATGCGTCCATCGACCTGGCAGCGGCCGCGGCGCACGGCGTCACGGTCAGCGGCACCGGCATGAGCGGTTCCGCGCTGAGCTCGAACACCACCGAGCTGACCTGGGCGCTCATCCTCGCCGTGCAGCGGCACGTGGTGGCCGAGGACCGGGCGCTGCGCGACGGCCGCTGGCAGACCACGATCGGCACCGACCTGAACGGCAGCACGCTGGGCGTACTCGGTCTGGGGCGGCTCGGCACGCAGGTGGCGCGGATCGGCCGGGCCTTCGACATGCGGGTGATCGCCTGGAGCCAGAACCTCACGCCGGAGCGGGCGGCCGAGGCCGGCGCGACCCTGGTGAGCAGGGCCGAGCTGTTCGCCACCAGCGACGTCCTGACGGTCCACCTCAAGCTCAGCGCCCGCACGACCGGCCTGGTGGGCGCGGCCGACCTCGCCACCATGAAGCCCTCCGCCATCCTGGTCAACACGTCGCGCGGCCCGATCGTCGACCGCGGCGCACTGGCCACGGCGCTGACCACCGGCAAGATCGCCGGCGCCGGCCTGGACGTGTACGACGTCGAGCCGCTCCCGCCGGGCGACCCACTGCGCGGCGCCCCCAACACGGTGCTGCTGCCCCACCTCGGCTACGTAACCGACCGCACCTATCGCGTCATGTACGAACAGGTCGTCGAGTCGATCACCGCGTGGCGCTCCGGAACACCACTGCGCGTACTGACCTGATACGCCGAGCGTATTAACAACATTCCATCGTGGAATGCTCCACGTGATCGTCCGAATTTGGCATAACAAAAGGCGGTTCCCAGCAGATCGGCGAGGCATTGCCGAGTGGCATCGCTCTACTGTGTAGCGGTGATGCCCGAAAATCCGATTGATATGTACGACAGCCATATTCGTGCTCGCATGATCGACTTCTTCACACTCGGCGGGCAGCTATGGACGCGCCGACTGTGGGACGTGGGCTCGTTGCTCGCGCTGGAGGAACTGCTGGAGGCGTGCACCTGGGCCCGGCATCGCGTGCTGTCCGTCGGCGCGGTCGACTGGCAGCGCTACGAATTGTTGAAGGTCATCGGCCCCGACCTCGGCCTTGGCGACCGCGACTTGCGCGCCGAGCTCACCGCGCTGCTGAAGAATCCGCTGTCCGATCCCAGCCCCGCTCACCGCCGGCTCCGCGAGGTGGTCGAGCACGCCCGCGGTGGCTACCTGACTCGCTGGGCAGCCGCGGCCGCCCGGCCACCGGAGCAGCGCCCGCGCCCGGAACGGATCGCCCGCGTCGTCGCGGCACATCTGCTCGATCTCGGCTACGACGTGAGCCACCTGGCGGGATGGATGGGAGAGCTGGCCCGGCGGAGGGCGACCGCTGAGGACGTCCTCCAGGCTGCGGTCACGCTCGATGCGGCCGCACCGTCGGAGTTCACCGTGCTCGCCGTGCTGGATAGTGCGCCCGATCTGAAGCAGGCTCAGAAACATGAAGTATGGGTCTCTGGCCGGGAAGTCGTGGACTGGCTGCGGCAGCGGGGGCATCCCACCAGCGGCGTCCGCGCCGCCGGCGGGTTTGTCTATCGGGTTGTCGCGCGAGATCCGTTCGGCGCAGCGAGCCAGGCACGCGAGTTCGTCGAGCGCATGGTGGCGCGATCGTCTTTCATACGAAGCGACGGGGGCGTGATCAGGCCCGCCTCACAGCTGTGGGTTGATCAACACGCGGAACCGATTCCGTTCGCCACCCCGGCCAGGGGCGCTGACCTGCGAAATCTGGTGAACGGCGGGCGCCTCTACCAGGTCGAGGGGCCGCGCACGGTAATCGACGATGCCCTGGAGCTGGCCGCGCCGGTCAACCACGGTGCTCTCGGTCCCGCGGTGGCCGGGGCGTGGGCCGCGGTCGAATCGCTGCTGTCACATCCGGACGATCCCAGCGAGGAGGAACGCTCCGGCAAGGCTGTCGCGGCCGACCGGCTGGCCGCCATCATCGCCTGCTCGTGGCCTCGCGCGGAACTGACCACTCTCGCCTACCGGTATCGATCTGATACCTCTGACTCACTCGCCGATGCGCTGGCAACCTGCACGAGCAGCCGAGAACGAGCGTTCGTAATGGTGGAGGCTCTGACGGCGGGCAACGGGCCAGAAATGGCCGACTGCTTCCGGGGAAACTCGGACATTGCGGCGGTGCACCGAATGCGACGAGTCGTCGCCAACCCCACGGGCGAACTTGCTACTGCCGTCGCCGTCTTCCGGATCGCGATGAGGCGTCTGTACCGGACCCGCAACATCGTTCTTCACGGTGGCTCCACCCAGGGAGTGGCTCTGAAGGCCGCGCTGCGCATCGCGGCGCCCTTGGTGGGCGCCGGGCTCAACCGGATCACTTACGGCACACTCGCCGAAGGCCTTGCACCGCTCAACCTCGCCGCCCGGGCTGAGGTCGGATTGAAACTGGTCGGAGGTGAGACCGGCCTGACCGTGGCCGATCTCCTCGAACCCCGCCGACAGCGGCCGGAAAATCTCGGGAAAAGCAAAGGCCCCAGCCAAATGGCGAGGGCCTTTGCGATCTGAGCCGAACTATACACGGAGTCCGGGGCCCGAGCCAATTGCAGAAGCGCCGAGTCAGCGGGCTGCGGAGCGGGTCACCGACGGGGCCACGCCGTAGACGTCGGCGTAGGCCGCGGCGAAGCGGCCCAGGTGTGTGAAGCCCCAGCGGTGGGCGGCCTCGGCCACGGTGGCGCCCTCGCCGCGTTCGAGCTGGTCGTGGACCCGGTGGAGGCGGACCCGGCGCAGGTAGGCCAGTGGCGACATGCCCAGGTGCTCCCGGAAGCCCTGCTGCAGCGAGCACACGCTCACGCCGGACAGCGCGGCCAGCGACGCGACCGTGTAAGGGCGCTCCGGCTCGGACCGGATGGCGTCGATGGCGACCCGGACGTGGCGGGGCCGGGCCGGGCGGACCGGGCGGCGGAGCAGTTCGCGGTAGGGGTTGTCGGCGGCGTACAGCAAGGTGGTGATCATTGCTTCGGACAGGGGTCTGGTGATCAGCGGGCTGTGCAGGGCGCTGCGCAGGTCGTCGAAGACGTCGGTGAAGACCCGGAACAGGCGCAGCCAGGCCGGCTCGCCCCCGGTCGGCAGCGACGGGCGGAAGTCGACCGGGCCCGGGATGTATTGGTCGATCAGGCCTTCCAGCTGCCGTTCCAGGTCGTCGCGGCGGATCTGCAGGTAGGTCATGTCGGTGTGGGGCAGGACGTGGTTGCGCCGGGGCGCGCGGACCGGGCCGTAGATGCCGGCCACCTCGGGAGTGATCCGCCACCGGCCCGGCGCCTCGTCGACGTGCAGGCTGCCTCGGTGGACGGTGGCCACCGCGTACACCTCGGTGCTGGTTGTCGTGAGGGTCAGGTCGGCCGGGATCTGCGAGCGGGCGACACGGATCCGGCCGACCGACCGGTCGTCCAGGTGCAGGCCGGGCGCGGCGAAGGCCGGCGACGAGGCGGACAGTTTGACGTGAGCGTGTTTGGCATACCACTCGATGATCTCGTCGAGGTCGGCCGACACCCAGGCGGCCGGCGCACTGTGTTCCATCCACACCCTGTCTTACGCTCGGTAGCCATCACACTACGACAGCGCACCGCGCGGGCATCAGGTCATTCGGCCCTGTTCAAGCGCAGCCATTCGGCCAACGCCGCCAGGGCGGGGGCCGCCAGGCCGTGCCCGACCGGGTCGCGGCGGGCTGTCGTGACCGCGCCGGACTCGTCCGACAGATAGGTCCACGTGCGATCGAGCAGCTGGCGTGGGATGACGGTGTCGTGCTCGCCCTCGGCCACGAACACCGGCAGCCCGGACAGCCGGCCGGCCTCGACCGGGACGCCCGCGTCGAACGGCAGGGTGCCGTAGAGGATCGCGGCGCCGGCGTAGCGGGACGGGTCGTCGAGCACGAGGCCGCCGGCGAAGGCCGCGCCGCCGCTGAAGCCGACCAGGATCACCGGGCGGTCGACGGAGTCGAGCCACTTCCGGAACCAGTCCATCGTCTCGCGCAGCGACGAGGCGACCGGCCGGCCGATGCCGCGGTTGGCGAACCAGGCGAACCCGCCGCCCTCGGCGATCGGGGCGCGGACCGCGGCGTACGCCAAATCGGCCGGGAGATGATCGGCCAGGGTGAGAATCTCGCGTTCGTGGGAGCCGCGGCCGTGCAGCAGGACCACCAGAGGCGCCGCCGGGTCGTCGCTGCCGGCGGCAGCGACGACCGGAGAAGCGAAGCTCACTGAGCGACCGCGAAGCCGCCGGTCCAGCTGACCTTCTCGCCGGCGGCCAGGGTGATCTGCAGGAAGCCGATCGACTCCAGCTCGCGGGCCCGGTTGAGGCCGCCCGCGTCGACCGCCCGCAGGCCGGCCGCACCGACCACGCCGGCGAGCAGCGCCTTGGCGTCCGCGTCGTCGCCGGCGATCAGCACCGTGGTGGGCGCGCCGCCGACGGAGCCGGCAACCAGCGTGCCCGCGAAGTTGGTGTTGAACGCCTTGAGCACGGTCGAGCCGGGCAGGGCGGCGGCGATCTCGGCGGCGGCCGAGCCGTCGGCCGGGACGGTGAGGCCGTCGAAGGTCTCGAAGTTGAGCGGGTTGGTGATGTCGACGACGACCTTGCCGGCGAGCTGCGCGCCGCGCTCGGCGATGACCTCGGCCACCTTCGGGTACGGCACGGCGAGCACCACGATGTCGCCGGTCACCGCGGTGCCGCCGTCGGCGCTGCCGACCAGCTCGACGGTGTGGCCACCCTTGGCGACCAGCCCGGAGATCGCCTGTCCCATGTTTCCGCTGCCGATGATGCTGATGTGCGCCATGTCGGTCTCCTCGAATAGCCGAGCAATTGGTTGTAGCTACAACCTACTCGACAATGGTTGTAGAAACAACTAACCTGTGAGCGTGGACACGCGATGGCTCACCCCGGAGCAGCTGGCCGCCTGGGTGCGGCTCACCGCCGTGCTCGAGCTCCTGCCGGCGGCGCTCGACAGTCAGTTGCGGCGCGACGCCCAGCTGACCCACTTCGACTACTACGTGCTCGCGATGCTCTCCGAGGCACCGGAGCGCACCCTGCGGATGACCGCGCTGGCCGAGCGCACCACCGCCACCCTGGCCCGACTGTCGCACGTGGTGGCGCGCCTGGAGCAGCGCGGGCTGCTGGAGCGCTTCCCGTGCCCTGCGGACCGCCGCGCCACCAACGCCCGGCTGACCGCCGACGGCTGGGCGAAAGTGCAGGCGACGGCGCCGGGGCACGTCGAGACAGTCCGGGAGTACGTGGTGGACGCGCTCACCCCGGAGCAGGTCACCCAGCTCGGCGAGATCACCGAGGCGATGCTCCGGCGACTCGATCCGGACGGCTTGTATCGGAGATACGACCCGGACTCACGTTGATATGAGTCAATTGTGTTGTTGATCTGCGTCGATGGCTGCGCCAGTCTGACCGGGTGACACACTTCAGACGTACGCTCATCGCCGGGGCCTCGGTCCTGGTCGTGGGATTGATTCCGGCCGGCGCGGGTCCGGCGAAGGCCGCTCCCCCTGCGACCCGCCCGGGAGCGACCGCTGCTCCGGACAACTACGACGCGCGCCGCGACCCGGCCGTGGCCGGCTCTCGGAAGACCAAGGCGGCCGGGGCCGACAGCCTGCGCGACTCGCTCGGTCAGCAGGGCATCGTCGACATCGACTCGTTCACCGGCACGCCTCGGCAGGTGGCCAAGCTCGACGGCTTCCTGACCGGGCCGTCCCGCAAGCCGGCCGTGCAGGTCGCCCGCGACTACCTCAAGGCGCACGCCGACCTGTTCGGCGTCGACCCGGCGACGCTGAAGCTGGGCCGCGACTACAAGGACATCGAGGGCACCCACCACCTGAGCTTCCTGCAGCAGGTCGGTGACGTGCCGGTGTTCGGCAACGGCATCCGGGCCGACGTGGCCCGCGACGGCTCGCTGATCCAGATGACCGGCTCGCCGGTGCGTCAGGTCCCGGCCTCGCTCGCCGGCGCCCGGCTGACCGGCGCGCAGGCCCTCGACACCGCCCGCAAGGACGCGCGCGAGACCCGGCCGACCACCAGCGACAACGCGAAGCTGGTCGCCTTCCCGACCGGCGGCGGCCTGCGCCTGGGCTACCAGACGCTCACCATGCAGGCCGGTTACCTGCACGTCGTCGACGCGCAGAACGGCCGCATCCTCTACCGGCAGAGCCTGACCGATCACGACGCCGGGCCGGACGCCCTGGTGTGGGACAACTATCCGGGTGCGCCCGCCGGGGGCAAGCAGAAGCGGGTCTCGCTGGGCAAGTGGATCTCGCCGAACGCGACGACGCTGACCGGCAACTCCGCGCACGTGTTCTCCGACCTGAACGACAACGACGCCGCCGACGCGGGCGAAGAGGTCGGGCCGAGCTCGCCGGGGCGCTTCGCCTATCCGTTGAAGCAGTTCACCGGCCCGCTGTGCTCGGCGCAGTTCCAGTGCACGTGGGACCCGGCGGTGGCCTATTCGTGGGACGCGAACCGGGCGATGGACGCCACCCAGCTGCTCTACTTCACCTCGGTCTTCCACGACCACCTGCTGGCCGCGCCGATCGGGTTCACCCGGGCCGCCGGCAACTTCGAGACCCGCGACGGCGATCAGGTCGAGGTCAACGACCTGGACGGGGCGAACACCGACAACGGCTTCCCGGACGGCAACCACGTCGACAACGCCAACATGGCCACGCCGCCGGACGGCACCCCGCCGACCATGCAGATGTACCTGCAGCCGGCCGCGAACACGACGCCGGAGGAGGACCCGTGGGTGCCGTCCGACGTCGGCAACGAGGCGTCCTCGGTCTACCACGAGTACACCCATGGTCTGTCCAACCGGCTGGTCGTCGACGCGACCGGGGTGTCCACCCTCAACGGCCCGCAGTCCGGGGCGATGGGCGAGGCGTGGAGCGACTGGTACGCCTACGACTACCTGCAGAAGGAGGGCCTGGAGAAGGACACCCGGGCGCCCGGGGAGCTGGTGGTCTTCGAGTACTCGACGGCCGGGGCGAACACCATCCGCACCGAGCCGCTGGACTGCCCGGTCGGCGCTTCCGCCACCGTGTGCCCCGGCACCGCGACGGCGGGCTCGGGCGGTTACACCTACGGCGACTTCGGCAAGATCTCCCGCCGCGGCGCCGAGGTGCACGCCGACGGTGAGATCTGGGCGCAGACGCTGTGGGACCTGCGCGCCAAGCTCGGCGTCAAGCTCACCGAGTCGCTGGTGACCCGGGCGATGGAGCTGTCCCCCGCCGACCCCTCCTACCTCGACATGCGCAACGCCATCCTGATCGCCGATCGCGTGGTGGCCGGCGCCAAGCACAACAAGGACATCTGGAAGGTCTTCGCGACCCGCGGCATGGGCTTCTTCGCGGCCACCGTGGACGGCTCGGACACCGAGCCGATCGAGGACTTCTCGACGCCGCCCGCGCCCGGCTCGGCCCGGAGCTCGATCACCGGCACCGTCATCGATCAGAGCACCGGACTGCCGGCCGCCGGGGTCGCGGTCACCTTCGGCGGGCACAGCTCCGGCTTCGCCGGCTCCTACGCCACGGTCACCGACGGCGCCGGGCACTACCAGATCAAAAACATCTTCGTGGGTACGTATCCCAAGGTCGCGGCCAGCGGCTCCGGGTACGAACGACAGGTCAAGACGGTCACCGTGACCAGGACGCCGGGCACGGTCGACTGGTCGGTCCGCCGTGACTGGGCCGCGTCGGCGGGCGGCGCCCAGCTGGCCGGCTTCAACGGCGACGACTACAGCGGCTTCGGCTGCGGGCCGGGCCAGACGATCGACATGTCGCAGGGCACCGGCTGGAGCTCCGACGCAGTGCTCACCGGCGGCACGGCGATCGAGCCCCGCTTCGTCACCATCCAGCTGCCGAAAGCGGTCGCCGTCACGTCGATCGAGGTCAACCCGACCGGCAACTGCGGTGACGACGCGAGCTCGTCGACCGGCGACTACCGGGTGGAGACGTCACCGGACGGCGCCGCCTGGACGGTCGCCGCGACCGGCCACTTCGGCCCGGCCGACCGGGACCGGATGAACGCGGTCCCGCTGTCCGCCGGCACCACCGGGGTGCGGTTCGTCCGCTACACGATGCTCGGCACGCAGGTCGCCGACGAGGGCGGCACCTGCCCCGGCGAGTTCACCGGCTGCTCGTACGTCGACACCGTGGAGGTGGGCGTCTACGGCGCGGCCTGATCGGGAGCGTGGGTGATCCGCTCTTCGCGGATCGCCCACGCCAGGCCGTCGAGAAGTCGCTGGAGGCCGAAGTCCAGCAGCATGTCCAGGCCGAAGTCGCTGCCGGAAGCGGCGAAACGGGCCATCATCGGGAGCCTGCCGGTGGCCAGGACGGCATCGAATCGCCTCTGCTGGGTGGCGAACCAGTCGTGGTCGGTCATCCCGGTCTCCTGCTCGGCCTGGGCTTCCTCCTCCAGGCCGACGGCCGTTCCGCGGACGTAGTTGGCGACCGTCACCGCGGCCCGGAACTGCAGTTCCGGAGCGAGGCCGAGATTGTCCAGGGCCTGCATCGCCCACTCGGTGTGCGCCATGGCGTTCGGGGCCAGCAGCGGCCGGGTGAAGGAGACCGCCTGGGCGAGCCAGGTGTGCCGCCTATACATCGACCACTGCAGGCGGGCGAGGGCCTCGACGCAGGCCCGCCAGCCGTCCCGCTCCGGCGACAGCGCCGGCGGCGGGTTGGCCCCCATCACCTCGTCCATCATCAGCAGCAGCAGCTCATCCTTGTCCTCGACGTGCCGGTAGAGCGACATCGTCGGCAGGCCCAGCTCGGCGGCCAGCCGACGCATGGACAGGCCGGCCAGTCCTTCGGCGTCGGCGACAGCGATGGCGGCGCGCACCACGCGGTCGCGGCCGGGCGCGCTCCGCGGTGGCGCGGAACGGTGCGTCACCACGGTGCCGATGCCCGGGGTCGACTGCACCAGGCCGCGCAGGCGCAGCTCGGTGATGACCTTGGTGGCGGTCGCCATCGCCACCCCGTAGTGCTCGACGATCTGGCGGGTCGACATCACCCGCGCGCCCGGCGCGAGCTCGCCGGAGGTGATCCGCTCCGCGATCTCCCCGGCGATGCGGCGAAAGACCGGCTCGTCCACAACACCCCCTAGTGCACTAGTGCACCGCAGTCTAGTGCACTGTGGAATAGTAGTGCTAGCACTACTTACTCGCCGTGTAGTGCACTTGTACGCTGTACCAATGACTGACGCGGTTCGATTGGAGTCCCTCCACAAGACCTACGACGGCGGCGTCACCGCGCTGGGCGGCGTCACCGCCACCTTCGCCGCCGGCAGCTTCACCGCGGTGATGGGGCCGTCCGGCTCCGGCAAGAGCACCCTGCTGCAGTGCGCGGCCGGGCTCGACCGGCCCACCTCCGGCCGCGTGTTCATCGACGGCACCGAGCTCACCGCGGTCAAGGACACCCCGATGACGAAGTTCCGGCGCCGCCGGGTCGGCTTCGTCTTCCAGGACTACAACCTGCTGCCGGCCCTGACCGTCGAGCAGAACGTGCTGCTGCCGCTGCGGCTGGCCGGCCTCCGGGCCGATCGGGCGCGCTGCCGCTCCGTCCTCGGTCAGCTCGGCCTCGGCGAGCGGTTGCATGACCGGCCGGAGAAGCTGTCCGGCGGGCAGCGGCAGCGGGTCGCGATCGGCCGGGCCCTGGTCACCGAGCCCGCCGTGATCTTCGCCGACGAGCCGACCGGCGCCCTCGACCTGCGCTCCGCCCGCGAGGTGCTGACGCTGTTGCGGGCGGTGGTGCACGAGCACGGCCGGACGGTCGTGATGGTCACCCATGATCCGACTGCCGCGGCGTACGCCGACTCGGTCCTCTTCCTGGCCGACGGCTGCCTGGCCGGCGCGCTCAGCGCGCCCACCGCCGACGCCGTCGCCGAACGCCTGGCCCACCTCGGGGAGGTGGCGGCATGATCGCCGTCGCCCTGCGCAACCTGCGGCACCGCCCCGGCGGTTTCGTCGCCACCTTCCTCACCGCCCTGCTGGGCGCGGCGCTGCTGATGGCGTTCGCGTCGCTGATCGACACCGCGGCCGGCGCGGACCCCGGGAGCGCCGACTCACTGTCCACCACGGCCGGCGTCGGCGGCGGCTGGTGCCTGGTCATCGTGGCGTTCGCCGTCACGTCCACCATGAGCCTGTCCGTCCGGCAGCGCGCCGAGCAGGTGCAACTGCTGCGCCGCATCGGCGCGACCGGCCCGCAGCTACGCCGCATGATCGTCGGAGAGGCCGCGGTCGTCGCCCTGGTCGCCTCGGCGGCGGCGGTGCCGGTCGGGCTGGCCCTCGGTCGCGTCCTGGTGGATCTCATGCGCAACACCGGGCAGGTCGCGGAGCCGGTGCCGGCCGCCTTCGGGGCGGTCGCGCTCGGCATCGGGTTCGGCGTCACGCTGCTCGGCTCGATCGTCGCCGGCGTCGCCACCGCCCGGCGCACCGCGGCGCCCCCGGGCGGCAAGCCCGAGCGGCCACGGGCCCGGCGGATCGGCGCGGTGATCTTCCTGCTCGCCGCCACCAGCTGCGCCACACTGACCGCGACGCTGATGGACGGCAAGGGCATCGACGCGATGCAGACGGCCGGGCAGGCCGGCATCTGGGCCTCGCTCGGGCTGGCCCTGCTCGCGCCGGAGCTGCTGCGGCTGGTCACGGCGGTGCTGGGCGGCCCGGTCCGCACGCTCGGCCGGGCCGCCGGCGAACTCGCGGTCGCCGGGGTTCGCGCGCGCACCCGGCAGCTGGCCGGCGCGGTCATGCCGGTGCTGCTGTTCACCGGCATCGCGACCGGCACCATCTACATGCAGTTCATCGAGAACAAGGCGGCGGCCGGGCAGATCGAGCCGGACTACGCCCAGGACGTCAAGACGCTCAACTTCGTGGTGATCGGCATGATCACGCTGTTCGTCGCGGTCATGCTCGTCAACACACTCGTCGCAGCCACCGCGGCCCGGCGCCGCGAGTTCGCCCAGCACCGCCTGGCCGGCGCCACCCGCGGGCAGCTGACCGCGATGGTCGCGCTCGAGGGCCTGCTCGTCACGATCACCGGGGCGCTCGGCGGGACGCTGGCCTCGCTCTTCACGGTCGTCCCGTTCGGCTCGGCCCGGGCGGATCGCCTCTGGCCACAGGCAACCCCGCTTGCGTACGCCGTGATCGTCGCGATCGCGGTGGCCCTGACGGCGGCGGCAACGGTGGGCGCCACCCGGCGTCAGATCCGCGGTCCGGCCGCCCTCGCGGCCCGCGGAGTCTAGATCATCAACGGCGGGCGCGTGCGCGATTCCAACAATTCGATCTTATCCGACAAGTTGCCTCCTCCGCCCGGCTACCGGACCAGAGGCGTTGGTCAGCTCCACTCGGGACGTTCGGCTCTGTCAACTCGTAGGCTTTCGCGGAAAGAATGGCTTTAGTTCCGGATGTCGGTTATGCGCCCTTCGAGCGGGTATGACCACGGCTGGCGGCTTGCCGGCTGGCAGAACCCGACATCCGGAACCTCCAGCCCTTCAGCGGCGGATCCGGAGCTCGGAGCGCGCGCCTGCCTCGGTTGCCCCGGACCTGCCTGTCAATGTGAAGGATTTCAAAGCCTGTCGGCGGCCGGGAAGGCGTCGGGGCCGGGCCCGCCCGTAGCGGGCGCGCGGAGGGTGAGCTGCACCTACCGGGACCGGCCGGCACGGGAGTGGGGCACCACGTACGCAAAAAAGAGCGTGAGCGAAACGCGCGACGCCGCGGCAGACCTTCAGCCCCACGGACCTACCGGCGGCTCTCGGGTCACGGTCGGGGCGGGCGAGCCAGGCCGTTTCCCCGCACGGGCCACGGCAACCGCGACCTCGCCGGACCGGCCCCACCACGCGATCAGCGAGCCTCGCCGGGCGGCAGGAGAGGCCGCTTTCCTGCATGTAGGGCCTTCGGTGCACCCGGGAGGGGCCACTTTTCTTGACTCGGCTTTTAAGGTCGGTTGGGGTTTTGTCCCTCGACGGAGGGATGGGTGTGAGACGGCCACCTGGTCACTCTGAGAGTAAGACGACTA
>NZ_JBEZYA010000018.1:199241-232932 GCF_040638295.1 Actinoplanes sp. NPDC026619 | reverse complement strand
CGCCGTCGGCCAGTAACACCGCCAGATCAACCGCGACCCGGCCCGGCTCATGCGCGGAACGACGCAGCCGGTCCAGCCCCAACGCTTGAATGAAACCCCTGGTCAGACCGGTCTTATCGGCGAGGTCGGTGAGCAGTCGGGTGCCGGCGTGACCGACCACGCCCCGAGCACCACCGGTGACGACAACCTTCGGACGCGTGCCGGTACTCTGCACCTTGAGAGTGCCTTCCGTGCGGGACGATCTTGACTCTAGACAAGCCAGATCATCCCAGATCAGAAGGCACTTTCGCGTTCCCGGACGCCGTCACCAGCGCCCCTTGCTGAAGGGCCGAGGCTAACCAGTAACGCAACACACCGCCGACACGCGACTCCGGCAGAGTATCCGTCACACGGATGCTGGATATCACCAATTTTGGGCGATTTATCTGTCAATTACGGAATCATTTTTTCTCCGCTCCCCGGCGCCAACCAATAGCTTGTACCTTTCATCCGCCGGCGTCGACCGCCGGATCGCTCTGTCCGGCAGTAAACAATAGTTGTTGATTGGTCACGCAACTACCCGATCTACCTTTTCTGGGATTGGCATAATCAACCCTTGGCGCCCGCTCTCCACGGTGCGGAAGAATGTATTCATGCGACTGCGGCAGCTCCAGTTATTCAACAACTCCGAGCTTGCCGCCATGCGTGATCGAACCAAAGCTCGCAATTATTCGGCGCAGGCGGATGACTTTCGCCGCGAGCACGAGCGTCATCGGCGTTGGGGCCTTGCACGGCGCCACGCCCGGAAGCTGTGCCGGTCGCAGGGTTGCTCAGCCGAGTGCGGGGCGGTGGGCCTGCATGACGACTTCGAAGAGATTCCACCGTTGATCTGGAACGACGAAACCGTGATGCGGCCACCGCGGCGTGCGCCGGGTTGCAAGGCCCGGGTCGCACGGGACTTGCCACCGAGTCGTGAACAACAGCTCAGCCGCTCTGGTCCCGCCAATCCGGCGAAGACGGTCCGCCAGCCCGACCAGACAGAGCAGGCAGACCGCACAGCGCAGGCCAACCGCACAGCGCAAGCCAACCGCACAGCGCAAGCCAACCGCACAGCGCAAGCCAACCGCACAGCGCAAGCAGACCGCGCAGCGCAGGCAGACCGTGCAGCGCAGGCAGACCGTGCAGCGCAGGCAGACCGTGCAGCGCAGGCAGACCGTGCAGCGCAGGCAGACCGTGCAGCGCAGGCGGAAGCAGCCCAGGCGGAAGGGGCCGGCCGAGCCGAAGCGGTCGAGCAGGCGCAAGCGGTCGACCATGCGCAAGCTGTTGGTGCGGCTGAAGCAGCTGGCCAGGAGGGGGCGGCACGGCGGCAAAAGCTCGGCGGCAACTGTGGATCTGAGGTGCAGAGTGAGCGGCGTCGACCGGCCGGGGCAACTACCCGGTCCGGGCGCGGCCGGCGCCTGCGGCCTTCCCCGGGACCGGCAGCCACCTCCCGCCGCGTGCGGGAGGTGGGCAGTGCGACGCCGACGAGGGTTTCCGAATTGCGGCAGCCGGACGGTCGTCGCCGATATCGCGTCACGGCACGCGCCGAAAACGCAGCCGGCTCGGCGCGGCATATCCGGACATCACCGCGTCGAAACAGCCGGATGCGCCGCCCTGTCGATCGTAACAGAAATCGGGAAAATGCGCGGGCACCGCCCGTCCGGAGAAAGGCACTGACAACATTTTCGCGGGCCTCGTGCGGGCCAGCAGAAACCGCTTCCTGACAACGATTGAGCGCGCGCGGAATTTGCCCCTGCGGTGAGCCGGAAGCGCGATTCCGGCCCGGTTGGAATGCTGGCGAAAAAGAGAGCGGCTAGCTGCGGACAACCCAAGAATAGGCGCGATGCGGCTGGACGGCGCTCAGTGATGCCGCCCGGCCTGCGCACGGCTGCGGGGCGGCTGCGACGTTGGTCAGGAGGATGTGGCTACAAAGCGTTCGATGAAGTCTCGGGTGGGGGTGGCGGGACGGCCGATGACCTTTTCGATGGTCGGGTCGGTTACGGCGAATTCGCCGCGGCGGGCGGCGCGGAACATCCCGAGGGTGAAGTCGGCGAACTCGCCCGCGGCTGCCCGAAACTCCTCGTCGTCGAGCACCACTCGGGTGATCGGGCGGCCGGTGATCTCGGTCAGGATGCGGGCCACCTCGGTGAAGTCGACCAGGGACGGGCCGGTCAGTGGCGCGGTGATGCCGTCGAGCAGGCCCTCCGTCGTGACGGCGGCTGCGGCTGCCTCGGCCAGGTCGGTGTGGGCGGTCCACGACACCGGGCCGTCGGCGGGCAGCGCCAGCACGCCGGCCTCGAGGGCTCGGGGCAGGTAGAAGCCGAGTGTGGTGACGTAGAAGCCGTTGCGCAGGACCGTGAACGGGACGCCCGCTTCGGCCAGGTAGTCCTCGGTTGCGGCGTGCACCGCCATCGGGCCGAACTCGGAGTCGTGCGCGGCTGCCTGGTGGCCGGTGTAAAGGATCCGCTGGGCGCCGGCGGCGACCGCGGCGTTGATGGCGGTGCGGTTCGCGGCGATGGCGGTGGCGGAGTCGCGGATCGAGGCCGAGACGATCAAGACCTGGTCGGCACCCTCGAATGCGTTCGCCAGCGAGGCCGGGTCGGTGAAATCGCCCCGGCGGACGCGCACGCCACGGTCGGCCAGGTGGGCCGCCTTGCCCGGGTCGCGGACGCTGACGCCCAGCTCCTGCCCCTGGAGCAGGTCGACGATCTGGGAGCCGAGCTTGCCGGTAGCGCCGGTAACGACGATCATGATTTCTCCTTAACGTTGGTAACACCGGAACGTTAGCACTGATTTTCCGGCGTTACGCAAGAGCTGTTATCGTCGTTACATGGACGAGGTGCGGGCCGCGATCATCGCGGCGGCCAGTCGGTTGCTGACCGAGGAAGGGGCCCGCGGGGTCACCACCCGCGCGGTCTCCCAGGCGGCCGGGGTGCAGCCGCCGACCATCTACCGGCTCTTCGGTGACAAGGACGGCCTGCTCGACGCGCTCGCCGAGCACGCGATGGCGGCCTACGTCGGCGAGAAGTCGATCGAGACCGAGCTTGACCCGCTGACGGATCTTCAGGTCGGCTGGCGCAGCCATATCGCGTTCGGGCTGGCCAACGCTGATCTGTTCCGGCAGCTCAGCGACCCGCGGCGGCGCAACTCACCGGCCGTGGCGGCGGGCGACGCGGTCCTGCGACGGCGGGTACACCGGCTGGCCGCGGCCGGCCGGCTGCGAGTCAGCGAGGAGCGGGCGGTCGAGATGATCCAGGCCGCCGGCCGGGGCACCGTCCTGACGTTGCTGGCCCACGGCACCTCGCCGGCCCACGACGATCGCGGCCTGGGCGACGCGATGTTCGACGCGGTCACCGCGGCGATCCTCATCGACGCGCCGGCCGTGCCGGCGAACGACACGATGGCTGTCACGGTCGCGTTCGCAGCGATCATCGATCAGCTGCCGGCGCTCACCGACGCCGAGAAGGCGCTCACCGCGGAGTGGCTCAGCCGCGTAACCAAAGGCTGAGCGCGACCACAGGCTGAGCGCGACCAAACGCGGGGCGCAACCAAAGGGCCGAAGTGGCCGAAGTGGCCGAAGTGGGACGTGATCAAGCGTTGAGCGGCAGGTCGGCCAAGGAGCGGATGCGGTGCGGCTCGTCGTGCGGGCCCTCGTCGCGGCGGTCCAGGTGGACCGCCTGCAGGCCGGCTGCCCGGGCGGCCAGCACGTCCAGGTCGTGGCGGTCGCCGACGCTGAGCACCGAGACCGGTGGCAGGCCCCACCGCTCGCAAGCGCCGAGGAACGCGGCTGCGTCGGGCTTGGCCGCGCCCACGTCCTCGACCGTGAAGACCGGGCCCACCCGGCCGGCCAGCCCGGTGCGGGCCAGCTTGCTGTGCTGCTGCTCGGTGGAGCCGTTGGTCAGCACGGCCACCTCGAGGCCGGCGGCGGCGATGGCGGCGAGCGCGTCGTCGACGTCGGGGAAGGCGCGCCAGGACGACTCGTACGCGGCCAGGTATCCGTCGAAGATTTCGTCGAGCGCTTCCTCGGCGTACGCAATCCTGATGGTCGGGAGGAAGTCGCGGAGCCGGCGCCGCCGCTGCTCGCGGAAGGTCACGGTGCGCTCGCGCCAGGCCACCATGTGGCGTTCTTGAATTTCGTCCCAGCGGGTGATCAGTGATGGCGTGCAGGTCACGCCGAGTGATGGCAGCCAGCGACGCAGCGCTTCGGCTGTCGCGGTCTCCTGGTCGACGAGGGTGTTGTCGAGATCGAGCAGGACGCCGCGCAGCATGGCGCCAGACTACGGGCGGGCGCAGGCGGCGGAGCATGCGGGCGTCGGTGAAGCCGACCGCCCGGGCCGCGGCGTCGACCGTGGTGCCGTGGCCGATCAGGTATTCGGCGCGTTCCACTCGCAGGAGTTGCTGGTAACGCAGCGGGGTGCGGCCGGTGGCGGCAGAGAAAAGCCTGGTCAGCGTGCGTTCGCTGACGCCGGCCGCGGTCGCCAGCTCGGGCAGGGGCAGCGGTGCGGCGAAGTCGGCGTCGATCCGGTCCTGCACCCGATGCACCACATCGGACAGGTGGGCGCGGTGCCGCAGCATCGCGCTGGCCTGCCGCTCGTCACCGTTACGCCGCGCGTAGACGACCATCTCGCGAGCCACCCGCGCCGCGACCGCGGGACCGTGACGTAGCGCCACCAGGTGCAGGGCCAGGTCGATGCCGCTGGCGATGCCGGCCGAGGTCACCACCCGGTCGTCGCTGACGTAGAGCACGTCGCGCACCACGGTGGCCCGGGGGAAGGAGCGAGCCAGTTGGTCCTGCAGGTCGTGGTGGGTGGTGCAGCGGCGGCCGTCGAGCAGGCCGGCGCGCCCGAGCGCGTCGGCCCCGGCGCACACGCTGGCCACCGTGCCGCCCGCCGTGTGGTGGTCGGCGAGCCGTTGCAGGGTCGCATCGCCGAACGCTCCGTAACCAGTGCGCCAGCCCGGAACCACGACCAGGTCGTCGGCGGTCAGTGACGGCCAGTCACGGTCGGCGTGCAGGGCCACGCCCTGCCAGGTCGGCACCGGGGTGGCCTCGGCGACGTAGGAGAGGTCGTAGCCGTCGGCGGTGCCGAACACCTGCGCCGGCCCGGCCAGGTCGAGCAGGTGCACCTGCGGGGTCAGCACGAAAACCACCCGGCTCACGATCCGGTCACACCTCCCGTGGTGGTGACAGTGGCGAAACGGCCGGCCAGAGCGTATTCGGTGCGGGTCTTTACGTCCGCCGCGGAAAGCGTACGCGGATCGGCCAGCAACTCCGCCACGGACTGGTCGGCCGGCGCCTCCCAATGCGGGATCGGGAACGTTCCGGTGGCATCGGTGACGTAGGTGACGTCGTACCCGAAATCGGAGGCGACCCGGGCGGTGGTCTCCACGCACTGCTCGGTGCGCAGCCCGCAGACGGTCACCGACCGCACCCCGGCCACCGTCAGCGTCTGCCCGAGATTGGTGGTGGAGAACGCGTTGTGCGAGGTCTTGACGATGGTCGGCTCGTCCGCGAGGGCCTTGAGCTCGTCCACGATTCGCACGTAGCCGTTCGCCGCATCGAAGAGCCCACCGGAACCCGGCTCGTTGTGCAGCACCCACACCACCAGCTCGCCCTTGGCGCGGGCGTCGTCGACGAGCCGCTGCACGTTGCCGATCAGGTCCGGGTTGTCGAGGGTCTGCCACAGCGGCCGGGCCCGGAAGGACTCCTGCGCGTCGATCACGATCAGAGCGTTGGTCATACCTAGATTCTTCGCCGCCGGACCGCTCCGCCGATAGGCATCATCCGGGCCTGGAGAGGAACGATCCGGTCAGTTTCGTGCCCGCCGGATCTCAGGGTCGTCTCGGGGGCTTTCCCGATTAACCACCCGGCTCTCATCGACCAGCATCGAGGCCATGAACATGTTGCTCTCCGTTCTCCTGGCCGCCGCGCTGCCGATTCCGGCGCCACCGCCGGCCACCGAACTCGACTGGCACACCTGCGGCAAGGCCATGGATGCCCAGTGCGCCTTTCTCACCGTTCCGGTCGACTGGTCGCACCCGGCCGGCGAGAAGATCGACATCGCGGTCGGCCGGCGGCTCGCCCACGACCAGGACCACAAGGTCGGGACGCTGGTGTTCGGGCCGGGCGGTCCGTGGGATCCGGGCGTCTCCCGGGTGACCGACGGCTACGACCGGTTCAGCGACACCCTGCTCGACAGGTTCGACATCGTCAGCTTCGATCCGCGCGGCTCCACCGGCAGCCATCCCGTCAGCTGCCCCGCCGAGAAGGCGCCCTATCCGGTGCTGAGCAGCCAGCAGGACTTCGACGCCACGCTGAAGTTCAACCACGACTACTGGGCCGGGTGCGAGCAGCTCACCGGCGATCTGTGGAACCACGCGGACATGACCAGCAACGTGCGCGATCTGGACGCGCTACGGGCCGCCCTCGGCGAACGTCAGCTCACCTTCCAGGGCAGCTCCTACGGCACGCTGCTCGGCGAGGCGTACGCGGAACGCTATCCGGACCGCACCCGCGCCATCGTGCTGGAGAGCGTCGACGACCACAGCAGCCGGTCCACCGCCGAGTTCCTGATCGCACAGACGCAGGCGTCCGAGGACGCGTTCGACGCGTTCGTGACCTGGTGCAACGGCACGACGGCGTGCAAGCTCCACGGCAAGGACGTGGCCGCGGTGTGGAACCGGGTCTACGAGTCGACCGCCCAGACACCCTTCGACCTGGTCGCGCTCACCTTCAAATCCACCAAGGACGTCCAGTACGGCAGACTCGCGGACTACCTCGCCGCGGTCGACGGGGGCGCCGACGGCATGTCGGTCGGACTGCCACCAGTGGTGCTGCCGGCGTTCTGCGCGGACTGGTCGCTGCCGGTGCGCGACTACCGCGAGTACGCCTCACTGCTGCGTCAAGCGGCCAGGGTGGCGCCGCACACCCACTTCCCGGCGCAGGTGTTCGCGCTGACCGCCTGCCTCGGCTGGCCGCGCGTCGCCTACCCACAGCACGACCTGCACGTGCACACCGCGACGCCGCTGCTGCTGCTCAACTCGCGGCACGACCCGGCCACCGGCTGGAACTGGGCACGCAACGTGGAACGCCAGCTGGGCCGCCACGGCGTGCTGGTCACCTACGAGGGCGCCGGCCATGGCTCGTACTCGATCAGCCCCTGCATGCGCGCCGTCGCCGACGCCTACCTGATCTCGCTGACCGTGCCGCCGCGTGGCACGTCCTGCGCGGACGGCACCTGACGGCGATCAGCGGAGAGCGGACTCAAGACCAGGGCCCACTGCGCGGTCACGTCCGGCGGCACTTGTCCGACAATCACATTGATCAGCGCCAGCACCGCCGTGATACCACGGCGGTGCTGGCCCGGGCGCCGTCGGTGCACTGCTGGGCTGCCAGTTCGCCGACGAAGTCCAGGATCGGCTCGCGGTCGGTCAACGGGGCGAACGACAACAACGCGTGCAGCCGTCCGTCGCGGCAACCGGCGGCGCCGAACGCCTCCTCCTCGGCCAACTCGGTCAGCAGCCGCACGATCAGGCGGGCGATGAGGTATTCGCCGAACGTGGCGTGCAGGAAACTCGTACGTGTGCAGTCGAGCGCCGCCGCGGGTCGCCTGGCCGCGCAGTCCTGCCAGGAAATCGAGCAGGGCAATCCCGGTGAAGGCGTACCGACATCCGCGTAACTCACCACCCTGGAGGCGTCACGCAGCGTACAACCTTCGGCGAAACGATCCGGTCCGGTTGCAATGGGAGCGCTCCCATGTAACGATCGGCATCGATGTTTCTACGGCGTTTCGTCCGATTGTCCGGCCGGGACGCCGCCCCACCGTCTCCCGCCAGAGACCCGATGAGCGGTCACACCGACGATCCCCGGTAACCACGTCGGCCGCCCCGCTAGGAGGATTGCATGGCTCCCCTATCTCGTAGAGGATTCGTCGTCGCCGTCGGCGGCACGATCGCCGGCGTTGCCGTCGGCGGCGCGAAACTCGCCTCCGCCGCCGAGGCGCCGGCGCTCGTCGCGGACGAGTACTCGCAGAAGTTCCTCGACCAGTACGCCAAGATCAAGGCCGCCGCGAGCGGTTACTTCAGCCCGCAGGGCGTGCCCTACCACTCGGTCGAGACGTTGATGGTCGAGGCGCCGGACCACGGTCACGAGACCACTTCGGAGGCGTTCAGCTACTGGATGTGGCTGGAGGCGACCTACGGCCGGGTGACCGGTGACTGGGCGCCGTTCAACGCCAGCTGGGCCGCCGCCGAGAAGTTCATCATCCCGACCGCTGCCGACCAGCCCAGCAACACGTCCTACAACCCGGCCGCCCCGGCCACCTACGCTCCCGAGCACCCCGCGGTCTCGGACTACCCGAGCGCGCTCGACAAGAGCGTGCCGGTGGGTCAGGACCCGATCGCCAACGAGCTGAAGTCGGCCTACGGCACCGCCGACATGTACGCGATGCACTGGCTGCTCGACGTGGACAACGTCTACGGCTACGGCACCACCGCCGGCAGCGGCGGCGAGAACGGGCCGTCCGCCTCCGGTCCCTGCTACATCAACAGCTACCAGCGCGGGTCGCAGGAGTCGGTGTGGGAGACGGTGCCGCAGCCCAGCACCGACCTGTTCAAGTACGGCGGCCCGAACGGCTACCTCGACCTGTTCACCGGTGACAGCAGCTACGCCCAGCAGTGGAAGTACACCAACGCGCCGGACGCCGACGCGCGTGCGGTGCAGGCGGCGTACTGGGCGCTCAAGTGGGCGACCGACCAGGGCAACGCGAGCGCGATCTCGGCCTCGGTGGCGAAGGCCGCCAAGATGGGCGACTACCTGCGGTACGCGTTCTTCGACAAGTACTTCAAGCAGGTCGGCGACTGCACCAGCCCGACCGGCTGCGCGGCCGGCAGCGGCAAGAACTCGGCGCATTATCTGCTCGGGTGGTACTTCGCCTGGGGCGGCGCCGAGCCGGGCGGCGGCTGGGCGTGGCGGATCGGCGACGGCGCGGCGCACCACGGCTACCAGAACCCGGTGGCCGCTTGGGCGATGTCGACGCAGGCCTCGCTCGCCCCGAAGTCGGCCACCGGCAAGACGGACTGGTCGACCAGCCTCACCCGGCAGATCGAGTTCCTGCAGTGGCTGCAGTCGGCGGACGGGGCGATCGCCGGCGGCGCCACCAACAGCTGGGACGGCGCGTACGCCACCCCGCCGGCCGGCACGCCGACCTTCTACGGCATGGCGTACGACTGGCAGCCGGTCTACCACGACCCGCCGAGCAACAACTGGTTCGGCATGCAGGCGTGGGGCATGGAGCGCTGGGCCGAGTACTACTACCTGTCCAAGGACGCGACGGTGAAGCCGGTCCTGGACAAGTGGGTGGCGTGGGTCTCGAGCGAGATCACCGCCGACCCGGCCACCGGCGACTTCAAGATCCCGTCCACGCTGGCCTGGACCGGTCAGCCGGACACCTGGGACCCGGCGAGCCCCGGCAGCAACGCGGGCCTGCACGTGTCGGTCGCCGACTACAGCCAGGACGTCGGTGTCACCGCGGCGCTGGTCAAGACCCTGCTCTATTACGCCGCCGCGGCCGGCGACACGGCCACCCAGACCCTGGCCAAGAACCTGCTGGACGCGCTGTCGGTGCACACCACCGACAAGGGCATCTCGGTCGCCGAGACGCGCACCGACTACAAGCGGTTCACCGACCCGGTCTACATCCCGGCCGGCTGGACCGGCACCATGCCCAACGGCGATCCGATCAGCTCGGACTCGACGTTCCTGTCGATCCGATCCTTCTACGAGGACGACCCGGACTTCGCAAAGGTGCAGGCCTACCTGGACGGCGGCGCGGCGCCGTCGTTCACCTACCACCGCTTCTGGGCGCAGGCCGACATCGCGATGGCCTTCGCGGTCTACTCGGAACTGTTCGGCACCGCGTAGGAGTAGGACCTAGCGACGGAGGTCGCCGCCGGTCAAAGCGGCCAGTTCCGAGCGGTCGGGCGCGCCCTCGCAGTCACCGGAGACGGTGACCGCGAACGCGCCCGCCGCGATCGCGGTGGTCAGGCGCTGCACGGGGGCGGCGCCGGCCAGCCGGTCGGCGAGGTAACCGGCCACGAACGCGTCCCCCGCGCCGACCGGATCGACCACGGTCACCGGCAGCGCGGGGGCGCTGAGCCGCTCGCCGCCGATCTGCGCGGTGCAGCCGTTGCCGCCGTCCTTGAGGATCACCTCGGCCGGCCCGAGTTTCGCCAGGCCGCCGAGCAGGTCGTCGGCGTCGACGAACAGCGCCGCCTCGTCGGGGCTCGCGAACACGATGTCGGCCATGCCGACCAGGTCGCGGAACACCGGGGCGGCGTCGTAACGGGACCACAGCTTGGAGCGGTAGTTGATGTCGATCGACACCGGTACGCCCGCGGCGCGCGCCGTCTCGACCGCCTGGAACACGGCGGACCGGCAGGTCTCGCTGAGCGCCGGGGTGATGCCGGTGACGTGCAGGACACCGGCCTCGCGCACCTCGGCCGTCGGGATGTCGGCGGGCGACAGCCGGGAGCCGGCGCTGCCGGCCCGGTGGTAGTCGACGTGCGCGAACTCGCCCGACCGGCGGTAACGCACCATCAGCCCGGTGAACGTCTCGTCCGGCACGACCAGGGCGCGCACCCCGGCGGCCTCGAGCCGGGCCTTGATCAGGGCACCGGTGGCATCCGGCCCGACCCGGCCGAGCCAGGTGGCGGATCCGCCGAGGCGGGCCACCCCGACGGCGACATTGCTCTCGGCGCCGCCGATGCCGAACGAGAAACCGCGGGCGTACGCCAAAGGGCCGATGCCGTCCGCCGCGACCAGCCCCATCGTCTCACCGAAGGTGAAGAGGCCCCCGGTCATGACCGGGCGAACTTGACCGCACTGACCGCGTGCCGTGCCCGCGCGGCCAGGGCCGCCATGCTGCCGCCGGAGGCGGCGTCGCCGATCAGCGGGCCGCCGAGCCCGACCGCCTTCGCCCCGGCGAACAGCCAGTCGGCGATGTCTTCGATCTTGATGCCACCGGTGGGCATCACGTTGATCTGCGGGAGCGGGCCGCGCACGTTGCGCAGGAAGCCGGGGCCGAGGTTGGCCGCCGGGAACACCTTGACCAGCGGAGCGCCGGCCCGGTATGCCCGGAACATCTCGGTGGGAGTGGCCGTGCCCGGATAGAAGGGCACCGGGGAGGACCGGACGAGCTCCTCGTCGAGGTGCGGCGACACCAGGAACTCGGCGCCCGCGTCGACCGCGCGTTTCGCGTCGTCGGCGCTCAGCACCGTGCCCGCGCCGACCGTCACCGAGGACGGCAGCTGGCGGCGCACGCCGGCCAGGGCATCGATGGCTCCCCGGGAGGTCAGCGTTACCTCGAGGGCGGTGATGCCGGACTCGAGCAGCACCTCGGCCACGGCGGCGAATCCATCGGAGGTCGGTGCCCGCAGGATCGCCACGATCCCGCTGCGGACCACCGCGGCAGTCACATCGTCGAGCTTCTCATCGGTCACGACTTAGATCCTGCCCGATGTCCGCAAGATCATCCAGTGCTGGTCCACGTGACGGACGGCGCATCAACAGGCGAGCCCGGCCGCGCCGGTCTCCATTGGACAGTTCGGGCCGGGCCGGGGCGGCGGTCGCCATGTGCAACTCGTCCCGGATTGCCTCCTCGAGATGCTGCATGACCAGCGGAACCTGGGTCAGCAGCTCACGGAAATGAATCTGCGGCTGCACCCCCGACACGGATGCCGGGTTCATCTCTCCGTGCAGCTTCTGCAACAGAACGTGTACGGCGAGGGCAGCACTACGCACCGGCCCTGATGCGAGCAGCCGCACTCGCATCAGCGCCGGGGCCACCTCGTCGACATAGGCGAGCGCCGAACCGGCCTTGTCACCGGAGTCGTACGCGGCCCGCAGCCGGTAGGTGTCACGTTCGAAGACGGAGAGCAGGGCGACGTACGCGTCCTTGCGCTCCTCGTACCACCGCCGGGTCTTTCGCCGGGTGTTGCGCGCATGTTCGGTCCGGGCCGTCACTAGCTGTGCCGTGACTGCCCCGACCAGGGCAAACACCACGGCGATGAGGGGTAGCCCCCACCATGGGATCTGAGACACGCGATAACCGTAGCGATGCCGGGCCGACCGGTCATCCGCGTCGCTCCCCGTCGACCCGGCGGTGACGCTCAGCGCAGCAGGGCCGGCACCGCGGTGAAGACGTCGGCGCTGGTGGAGTTCGAGCTCAGCGCGGCCACGACGACGCCGCCGCAGACGCAGAGGAACAGCACACCGATGACGGCGTACAGGATGATCATGACGACCATGCCCGGCCACTTCTGCGGGGGTGCGCCCAGCGCGCCACCGATGAAGGCGATCACCGGCGCGCGGTACTCCAGCTCGACGACCTGGCCGGCGTAGATGTTGACCGGCAGGTCGGCCGAGCCGAGCTTCCACAGGTACGGAACGTGCACGTGCAGCTGGTACTGACCCGGCTGCAGCGGGATGAACTGCTGGCCCCAGGTGTTGCCGACCCGCTGGCCGTTGATCTCGATCACTGGCTTGAAGAGCGCCAGCAGGAAGGTCATCCAGTTGTATTTAGTAGTCAGCGAGATGCCGCTTCCCTGCGACGCCTGCTGCTGTGGTTGCTGCGGGTACACGTTTGCTCCCCATGATCGGCGAGGGCAAAGGATAAGGGCCTGCCACCCTTGACCTCAACCTCGGTTCAGCTTGCAGAGTGAACCTCATGAGAGCTGTGGTGTTCGACCGCTTCGGTTCGCCCGATGTGCTGCGTATTGCGACTCTGCCCGACCCGGAGCCGGGGCCGGGTGAGGTGCGGATCCGGGTGCGGGCGGCGGGCGTGCAGCCGTTCGATGTCGGATTTCGGCAGGGCGTCATGTCCTGGGCCCCGGCGAGCTTCCCGCAGCAGATCGGCCAGGAGTACTCGGGGGTGGTCGATCGGCTGGGCGAGGGCGTCACCGAGCTGGCGGTAGGTGACGCGGTGCTGGGCTCGACCATGTTCAACGCCTGCGCCGAGTTGCTCTGCGTGCCCGTACCCCAGGTGGTGCGTAAGCCGGACCGCCTGGATCTCCCGGCCGCTGCCGCGTTCGTCGCGGCGTCGCAGACGGCGACCGGGGCTCTCGCCGAGCTCGCGGTGGGTGCGGACGACGTGCTGCTGGTGCACGCCGCGGCCGGGAGCGTGGGCACGATCGCGGTGCAGCTCGCCCGGCGGGCGGGGGCCACGGTGATCGGCACGGCGTCGCCCGGCAATCACGATTACCTGCGGCAGCTGGGTGCGATTCCGGTCGCCTACGGCGATCAACTGCCGGCGGGGGTACGCGCCACGGGGCACACGCCGACCGTGGCGCTCGACGCGGCCGGCGGTGACGCGATCACACAGTCGGTGACGCTCGGAATCTCACCCGATCGAGTCGGCACCATCGTGGACGACAAGGCCGCGGCCGAGCACGGCGCCCGGGTGGTGCGCGCCGGCCGCGATCCGCGCCGCCTGGCCGAGGTGATCGAGCTGGCCGGGGAGGGCCAGGTCGTCATGCCGGTGCGCGCCTATCCGCTGTCCGACGTGGTCGCGGCGCACCGGGTGGTCGAGTCCCGGCACGGCCGCGGCAAGGTCGTTCTGGTCGTGGAACCCTAGGCGGCCTAAGCGGTGATGGTGTCCCAGGAGAAGGCCAGCAGGGCGCAGGCGGCGCCGAGCAGCGCGAGGCTGATGCCACGGGTGCCGATCGGCAGGGCCGCGAGGACCAGCAGGATGACGGCGATCACGTAAAGAAGTCCCTGAATGGACATTGTTACTCCTCGATCAGTGGGGGGTGCGGCGACGCAATACCCCACTGATCAAGAGCGCTAAACCACCGGCAGCACCAGCGTTGACGTGTGCCGCACCGTGGTGTCGGTGGAAACCATCCGGGTGGCCGGTCCGGGCGGCTCGCCGGTGCCGTAATTGCGCAGGAAACGCGGGTGGGCGCCGCCGCTGACCTGCAGCCGGATGCGGTGGCCGGGCTGGAACCGGTGGCCGGCCGGTCCCATGTCGACGATGACCCGCCCGCCGCCTGAGAAGCGGGTCAGCCCGTCGCAGATGTTGATCGCCTTGCCGGCCGGGTCGACGTCGCAGAGCCGGGCGAACAGATCGCCGCAGGCGGCGGTGGTGGAGACGTCGAACTCGGCGCGCACCGGGCCGGTGATCTCGACGCCCTCCACCAGCGCCTCGCCGGTGAAGACGACCACGTCGGAGCGTCCCTCGAGCGGGGCGTTGTCGCGCTGGCCCTGCGTCGGTGACTGCAGCGGTCCGCCGATCGACGGGGTCGGATCGGCCGGGTCGTACCGGAAAGTCGTCCCACGACGCCCGGCGGCGGCCACGACGACAGGTCGCGCCACTCCTGGGCGCCGCCGATGAAGAGATGATCACCGGCCTGGTGACACAGGCGGTCAGGCCGGGACCGGGCGCTCGATCCAGTTCGTGAGGTTCTCGGCGCGTTCGGCCTTGCCGTAGAACCAGCCCTGGATCAGGTCGCAGCCCTGTTCGCGCAGCCAGTCGCGCTGGACCGCCGTCTCCACGCCCTCGGCCACCACGCGGTGGCCCATGGCGTGGGTCATCGCCAGGACCGCGCGGACGATCGGCTCGTTGGTGCCGATCTCGCCGACGTCGTCGATGAACGAGCGGTCGATCTTCACGATGCCGACCGGCAGGCGGTGCAGGTAGCTGAGCGACGAGTAACCGGTGCCGAAGTCGTCGATGCAGAGCGTGACGCCCAGCGAGTGCAGGGCGTTCAGGGTGAGCAGCGCGGCCTCGATGTCCTCCATGACGCCGGACTCGGTGATCTCCAGCCAGAGCGCCTCCGGCGGCAGGCCGGTCTCGCGCAGCACGTCGTCGACCAGCGTGACCAGCGAGCCGTCGCGCAGCTGCCGGACCGCCACGTTGACCGAGACGTGCAGCGGGCGCGCGTGCGGGCCGCGCAGCGCGATCCATTCCTGCAACTGGGTCACCGATTCGCGCAGCATCCAGGCGCCCATCTCGGTGATCATCCCGGTCTCCTCGGCGATCGGGATGAACTCGACCGGCGAGACGAACCCGAGCTCGGGCGAGGACCAGCGCATCAGCGCCTCGAAGCCGTCCAGCTCGTCGGTGGCCACGTCGACGATCGGCTGGAAGTGCACGGCCAGCTCGCGCCGTTCCAGCGCGCCGCGCAGCGCCTGCTCCAGCTTGACCCGGTCGCGGACCTGCTCGCGCAGCGACGTGTCGAACAGCGCGTACGCGTTGCGCCCGGCGCCCTTGGCCTTGTACATGGCGGTGTCGGCGTCCCGGATCAGCTCGATCGCGTGCGCCCCGCCGGTCGACTTGGCCACTCCGATCGACGCCGACACGACCACTTTGCCGACCGACAGCGCGAACGGCTTGGCGAACTCGACCAACAGCCGGTCCGCGAGCGACTCGGCGAGCCGCAGGTGCGACGCGCTGGCCAGAGCGATCACGAACTCGTCGCCACCGATGCGGGCCACCACGTCCTCGGCGCGGACCTGCTCGCCGAGCCGGCCGGCGACCGCGCACAGCAACTCGTCGCCGACCGCCGGGCCCCAGTGGTCGTTGATCATCTTGAACCGGTCGAGGTCGATGAAGAGCAGGCTGATCTCGAGGTGCTCACCGGTGGCCCGGCCGGCCCAGGCGGCTACCGTCTCGGAGAGCAGCTCCCGGTTGGGCAGGTCGGTGAGCGCGTCGTGGGTGGCCCGCCGCCGGGTCATCCGCTCGGCCTTGACCCGGGAGTTGTTGGAGCGCACCACCCGGCCGAGCACGCTCAGCACGATCAGCGCGCACAGCCCGGCCCGCACCAGGTCGTTGAGCGGAGCGCCGACCGGCATCAGCGACGTGATCACCGTGGGCACGACCACGACCAGCGCGATCACGGTCATCCGCAGCTTGCTCATGGTCCGTACGACGATCTTCTGCGGCTCCATCAGCGTCCGGGTCGACGGATGCAGCGCCGCCGCCGGGATGAGCACGAACATCAGCAGGAACGCCGCGTTGCTCGGCGTCTGGGAGATCGCGATCAGCCCGGCGTCGCGCAGGCTGAACAGCAGATCGCCGGCGAACATGCAGGCCGCGGCGACGATCATCAGCCAGAGGGCGGCCTGCTGCACCCCGCCGGCCAGCATGAGCTGCGCGACCAGGATCAGCATGACCACGTCGAAGATCGGGAACAGCGCGTCGAGCACCTGATAGCCGGAGAGGTTCGACGAATGCACGGCCGGCGAGATCACGAACGTCCAGGTCAGGAACGCCGCGGCCAGGCCGACCAGAATCGCGTCGACCCGAGCCGGATCGTCGTCCGCCGCCCGGCGGCGGCGCAACATCATCAAGAACGCATAACCGAGGCAGAGGTACGCCGGGACGATGAACGAGTTCGGGATGAGCGCGATGGCCGTCGGCGGCGTGGACATGGTGCTCGGCACGAGCGCACGGATGACGGTGGCGACGATGAACAGCCAGCCGCCGACGCGGATCAGCCGCCACGGCTGCCGGTCGGCCGCCTCGAGATTGCGCTGGGGACCGAGGTAGAGCGACGCCATGCCGGCCACCATCGCGATGACCGAGGCCGGGGTCTGCACCCAGGCCGGCCCGGCGCAGTAGATCGCGACCAGGGGCAGGCCGGCCGCGACATGCAACCAGGCCCAGCGCGCGCGTAGCGGCGCTGCTCTCCCGGCGACGGCGTCGGCTGTGGTCACGCCCCTGCCATCGGCATCCACTTGACGATCTTTACCAAACCGTCTGTGACGACAGCTACGCCTATTAATCCTTTATGTCGTTTTTGTCATGAGAAATATCCTCATGTAGTTGGTGATTTCCGGGACGGATGCGACGTCAGACCGGCAACGTGACTGGTGGCCCGATCAACCTGTATCACGGGGGTTCACGTGCACCGGAATCGGACGAAGCTCCGCGCCGCCCTTTTCCTCGCCGCCATCGTCGCGGCCCCGGTCCCGCCCGCGTCCGCCGCTCCGGCCGACCCGGCGCTGCAGACCATCCCGTTCCCGGACGCCGCTCACGGGCGGACGACCAGACCGTTCAGCATGCTCGGCGTGACCTGGGCCGACCCGGGCGCGACCGTCGACGGCGCGATCCAGGTGCGCACGCGCGCCGCCGGCACCCGGCGGTGGACAGCGTGGCAGGCGCTCGAGGCGGACGGCAGCGCCGCCGACGACCGCCGTGGCGCCAGCGACCCGATCTGGGTGGGCGCCTCCGACGCGGTCGAGGCCCGGATCGCCGGCGGCCGCCGCGCGCTTCCGACCGGCTTGCGAGTCGACCTGATCAACCCCGACGCCGAAAACCGTTCGTCCGATAAACGTTCGTCGGACGAACGTTCGGGCGATAAACGTTCGGGCGACGAACGTTGGGGCGACGAACGTTGGGGCGACGAACGTTGGGGCGACGAACGTTGGGGCGACGAACGTTGGGGCGACGAACGTTGGGGCGACGAACGTTTATCGCCCGAACGATTCGCGGCGTCGATGTCACGCCGTGCCACGGCCGACGTGCCGCTGCCGACCCGGCCGGTCCCGCGCATGGTCACCCGGGCCGGCTGGCACGCGAACGAGGCGATCGTGCGGGCCGCGCCGACCTACACCGGCCCGGTCGGCGTCTTCTTCGTGCACCACACGGCCACCGGCAACGGCTACAGCTGCGCCGACTCGGCCGCGATCGTCCGCGGCATCCAGGCCTACCAGGTGCGCACCAAGGGCTGGGACGACATCGGCTACAACTTCCTGGTCGACAAGTGCGGCCGGATCTTCGAGGGCCGCGGCGGCGGCGTGAACCGGTCGGTGCTCGGCGCGCACACGATGGGCTTCAACTCCAACGCCAGCGCGATCGCCGTGATCGGCACCTTCGACGGCGTCGGCGTCTCGCCGACCGTGCGCACCGCGATCGCCACCGTGGCCGCCTACAAGCTGGGCGCCGCCGGCAACCCGCCGGACGGCAAGGTCGTGATCACCTCCGGCGGCGGGCCCCGCTATGCGGCCGGCGCCCGGGCCACGCTCTGGCGGATCTCCGGCCACCGCGACGCCGGCCGCACCGCCTGCCCCGGCGACAGCCTCTACCGCCAGCTGCCGGCGATCCGGGCGATCGCCGGCGCGGCCACGGCCGGCCTGCGCTACCTGCGCATGCCCGGCGCCTCGCGGTACGGCACGACGCTGTACACGAAGGGGCTGATCCGCCCGCTCTGGAACGTCACCACCCCGAGCGCCCTGATCAACCGCTTCGAGATGTACGTCGACGGGAACCTCGAAGTGGCCACGCCCGGCACCCACCGCACCACGGCGCTGCGACTGGCGCCCGGCGATCACGTCGTCACGATCAAGGCCGAGCATCTGTCCGGCAAGGTGAAGATGGTCGGCGCCAAGGTCGTCTCGGACGCGGTCGCCCCCGAGTTCGTCTCCGGGCCGACGCTGGCGCTGCGGACCGGCTCGCTCGACGGCTCGGTGCCGATCCAGCTGCAGTGGACCGCCGACGACGCGAACGGCGTCGCCGCCGTGGCCATGACCAGCCCGTCGACGATCAACCTCGGGACCGTCGTGCACAGCCGCAACGGCACGCTTGCTCCCGGGCGGTCGGCCACCTTCGCGCTGCGGGCGGCCGACCGGGCCGGCAACACCGTGGACGGGTCGGTCACCCGTACACCAGTGGTCGTCTCGGAGGCCGCGGCACAGCGGACCGGAACGTGGCGCACGCTGAGCAACCCCGGTTATCTCGGCGGGGTGGCGCTCGGCGCCACCGCCGCCGGATCGTCCGCCACCTGGCATTTCAGCGGAAGCTCGGCGGCGATCGCGGTGAGCCGGGCGGCGCAGTCCGGACGGATGCGGGTCATCGTGGACGGCGACGACCTGGGCGTCATCGACCTGGGATCACCGAAGACCGTCTACCGCCAGGCGATCTGGTCACGGTCGTGGCCCACCAGCGGCGATCACACGGTACGGGTGGAAGTGGAGGGCACTCCGGGCCGGCCGGGCGTGGTTCTGGACGGGCTCGTCTACCTGCGATGAACCTGACACAAGATGTCAGCCTCTGCGGACCAGGATGGGTGTCATGACAGGAATCGCCTCTCTGGCAATGATCAACCTCGACGCCGCCGATCCGGCCGCGCAGGCATCCTTCTACGCGCAACTGCTCGGCTGGGAGGTGCTGCACAGCCAGGCGGAGTACGCCATGGTCGGCGACGGCTCCACCAGCATCGGCTTCGGTCAGGTGCCCGGTTACGCCGGGCCGGGCTGGCCGGCCGAGGCCGCACCGAAGCGCTACCACCTCGACTTCTACGTCGACGACCTGGACAAGGCCGAGGAGCAGGCGATCGCGCTCGGCGCCACCAAGCCGGCCGAGCAGCCGCAGCCGGATCGCTGGCGGGTGCTGCTCGACCCGGGCGGCCAGCCGTTCGACCTCTGCATCCGCAGCTAGTTGGTGAGGGCCGGCGCGTACTCCTTCAGGGTGATCGCGTCGGCCTTGAGGAATTGCTTGGCCAGCATCTGCTTCATCGGCCAGTGGCCCATCATCGACATCGACATGGCCCGCGCCCGGATCATCCACCGGCTGTTCGGCGCCGACATCGCGATCCCACCCGGCGGCAGCTGCGTGCCCTGCGCGACGTAGTCGGCCATCTGCTCCTGGTAGGCCGCGAACGCGTCGGCCGGATCCTTCGCGGCCGCCAGCTCGCCGCCGAGGACGTACGCGCCGACCAGGCTCATGCTGGTGCCCATGCCGGCCAGCGGTGATCCGCAGTAACCGGCGTCGCCGAGCAGCACCACCCGGCCGCGTGCCCACTTCCCGACGTGCACCTGGGCGACCTCGTCGAAGTAGAGGTCGTCCGCCGCCGGCAGGGCCGCCAGCAGCGACGGCACCCGCCAGCCGACACCGGCGAACCGCTCGGTCAGCACCCGCACCTGCTCGTCGCGGGAGATCCGGTCGTAGATCGCGGGCGAGCGGAAGCTGAGGCTGGCCTTCGCGGTGCCGCCGGCCTCGGGGCGGACCACGACGGCCCGGCCGCCCGGCGCGTTGAACATCGTCGACCAGTTGCCGAGGTCGCCGGGGTCTTCCACGGTGAAGTACGAGCTGTAGCCGCCGAGCGGGCGGACGAACTCGGTGTGCGGCCCGAAGGCCAGGGCCCGGACCCCGGAGCGGACGCCGTCGGCGCCGACCACCACGTCGAACTTCGCTGTTCCGCCGCTCGCGAACGTCACGTCGCCGCGCTCGGTCAGAGCGGCGACCTTGTCGCCGAAGCGGTAGGTCACGCCCGCAGCGGTGGCGTCGTAGAGGACGCGTGCCAGGTTGCCGCGGGCGATCTCGATCTCGGCGACGATGCCCTCGCCGCCGAACATGTCGGCCGGCAACTCGGCCATCCGGCGGTTGCGGGCGTCGACCAGGGCGAAGCCGCGGTCGTCGATCTGCTCGGCCCGGATGGCCTCGCGCACGCCCATCTTTTCGATCACCCCCTTCGCCACCCCGCGAACGTCCACGGCGTGCCCGCCCGGGCGCGGCGACTTGGCCTTCTCCACCACCGTCACGTCGGCGCCGGCCCGTTGCAGCCAGAGCGCCAGCGCCGGCCCGGCGATCCCCGCGCCGGAAATCAGAACCCGCATATCCCCGTCCTCCTGCGTACTCCGTATATCGATGTACTAGCCAGGGTAGGGTCGGTGTTCTAGGCTGGCAAACTGTACTAGTACGGTTCTTTCAGCAGAGGCAGGTGTACTAGCTTTGGACGCCCTTTACCGGCAGATCGTGCAGGACATTCGCGGCCGGATCGAGGCCGGCGAACTGCGCCCCGGCGACCGGGTGCCGTCCGCCCGGGCGCTGGTGCGCGACTGGGGTGTCGCGATCGCCACCGCCACCAAGGCGCACGCCGCCCTGCAGGAGGAGGGTCTGACCGTCGCCCGCCCGGGCGTCGGTACCGTCGTGGCCGGGCCGGCGCCGCGCCGCGACCACGAGCTGACCCGGGGCCGCATCGTCGAGGCGGCGATCGAGATCGCCGACACCGACGGCATGGCCGAGCTGTCCATGCGGCACATCGCGAGCCGGCTCGGCGTCTCCACCATGTCGCTCTACCGGCACGTGCCGAGCCGGGAGGAACTGATCCTCGCGATGATCGACTCGGCGATCGGCGAGCTGCCGCTGCCGGCCCGCCATCCCCTGGGCTGGCGGGCCGGTGTCGAGCTGTGCGCCCGGCTGGAGTGGGCGGCGTTTCAGCGCCATCCCTGGCTCGCGCCGACCATGTCACTCAACCGGCCGCAGATGGCGCCGAACGCGATGCGGCTCAGCGAGTGGGTGATGGCGGCCTTCGACGGCACCCGGGTCCCGCTGCCCGACCGGATGTACATCCAGGTCCTCATCTTCTCGTTCGTTCGCGGAGTGGCCAGCGGCCTGGAACCGGAGGCCGACGCGATCCGGGACAGCGGACTGACCGCCGATCAGTGGATCGAGACGCAGACCGAAGTGTTGACGGCGGTGATGAACGACGGCGGGATGCCGCACTTCCGCGCGCTGACCACTCAGCCGTTCGACTTCGACCTGGCCCAGCTCTTCGAGTTCGGCCTGGCCCGGCTGCTCGACGGCCTCGAACCGTTCATCGCGTCCTTCGCAGCACCACCGCCTGCCACGGCGCCATCGTGAGACCGTCCGGCGCTTCCGGCAGGTTGTTGAGCAGCAGCTCGGACTCCTCCCAGCCGTCGATCTCGGCCCGCACCGTCTCGCCGGTGAAGTTGCCGATCACCAGCAGCTCCGTGCTTGCGAGCCGCCGGGTGAAGGCGTACAGCCGCTCGTCGTTCGGCAGCAGCATGGTGAAGTCGCCGTCGACCACGGCCGGCTCGTCGTGCCGCAGTTTGATCAGCTGCCGGTAGTAATGGAAGACCGAATCCGGGTTCGCCCGCTCGGCCGTCGCGTTGATCTCCCGGTAGTTCGGGTTGACCGCGAGCCACGGCGTGGTGGAGCTGAAGCCCCCGTTCGGCGAGTCGTCCCACTGCATCGGGGTGCGCGCGTTGTCCCGCCCCCGGGCGCGCAGCACGGTCAGCACGTCCTCGGGCGCGCGGCCCTCGATCTCGGTGGCCTGCCGGAACTGGCCGAGCGCCTCGATGTCCCGGAAGTCGGTGATGCTCCTGAAGGGGTAGTTGGTCATGCCGAGCTCTTCGCCCTGATAGACGTACGGCGTGCCCCGATGCAGGTGCAGCACGGTGCCGAGCATCTTCGCCGACGCCGAGCGGAACTCGGGGCTGTCGTCACCGTAACGGGAGACCACCCGCGGCTGGTCGTGGTTGTTCCAGTAGAGACTGTTCCAGCCCTCCTCGGCCAGCCCCGCCTGCCACCGGCCGAAGATCCCCTTCAGGACGGTGAGCTGCAGCGGGAAGACCCGCCACGGGTCGCCGCCGCGGTCGGCCCAGACGTGGTCGAACTGGAAGACCATGTCGACTTCCTGGCGCTCCTGGTCGGTGAAGAGGATCGCCTCGTCCACCGTCACGCCCGGCATCTCGCCGACGGTCAGCATGTCCTCGCGGCCGGCGAAGACCTGCTCGTACATCTCGTGCAGGAACTCGTGGTTACGCGGCCCGTTGATGTAGCCGGCCGAACCGTCCGCGTACGCCTGCCCGGCCGTGAGACGGCCGTCGGCCAGCGGGAGAACCTTGGAGATCATGTTGATGACGTCCATCCGGAAGCCGTCCACACCCCGGTCCAGCCACCAGTTCATCATCGCGTAGACGGCCTGCCGGACCTCGGGGTTCTCCCAGTTGAGGTCGGGCTGCTTCGGCGAGAACAGGTGCAGGTAGTACTCGCCGGTCTTCTCGTCGTACGCCCAGGCCGGCCCGCCGAACGCGGCGCCCCAGTTGGTCGGCTCGGCGCCGGGCGTGCCCGGTTCCATGCCGTCGCGGGCCGGCCGCCACCAGTACCAGTCCCGCTTCGGGTTGTCCTTGCTGGAGCGACTCTCCTGGAACCAGGCGTGCTCGTCGGAGCTGTGGTTCACCACCAGGTCCATGATCAGCTTCATTCCTCGCTGATGGACCCCCTTCATCAGCGCGTCGAACGTGGCCAGGTCGCCGAAGAGCGGGTCGATGTCCTGGTAGTCGCTGATGTCGTAGCCGTTGTCGTCCTGCGGTGACTTGTGGATCGGGGACAGCCAGATGACGTCGACGCCCAACTCGGCCAGGTGGTCGAGATGGTCGATGATGCCCTGCAGGTCGCCCATGCCGTCGCCGTCGGCGTCCGCGAAGCTGCGCGGGTAGATCTGGTAAACGACCGCACTTTTCCACCAGAGTTCCGTCATGCGTCTTCTCTAACACGAGAACGCGGATCGAAACGCCTGGGCATACTTACCGAGTGCTAACTCCCTTTCTGCGAATTTTGTCATGAGGGTGGCGCTGCTGGGGCCGATCGCCTGGCGTACGCCACCGCTCCACTACGGCCCCTGGGAACTGATCACCAGCCTGCTCGCCGAGGGGCTGACCGCACGCGGCATCGACGTCACGCTCTTCGCGACGCTCGACTCGGTCACCAAAGCGACGCTCGACGGCGTCAGCCCAACCGGGTACGAGGAGAGCGCCGACCTCGACGGCCGGGTCTGGGAGGCACTGCACGTCTCGCACGCGCTGGCCCGCTCGGGCGAGTTCGACCTGGTCCACAACCACCTCGACTGGCTGCCGCTGGCGTTCTCGCAGCACTGCGCCGCACCGCTGGTCACCACCATCCACGGCTTCTCCGGGTCGAACATCCTGCCGGCCTACCGCCATGCGCGGTCGCACTACGTCTCGATCTCGGACGCCGACCGCTCCCCCGATCTCACCTACGCCGGCACCGTGTACCACGGCATCGATCTCGCCGATTTCGCCGCCGGCGCCGGCGGCGACGACCTCATCGCATTCGGGCGGATCCACCCGGACAAGGGCACCGATCTCGCCATCGAGATCGCCCGCCGGGCCGGCCGCCGGCTGATCATCTGCGGGATCGTGCAGGACGCCGAGTTCTTCGCCCGGGACGTCGAGCCGCACATCGACGGCGACCGGGTCGTCTACCTCGGGTCGGTCGGCCCCGCCGAGCGGGTGCGGATCCTCGGGTCGGGCGCGGCGCTGCTGCATCCGATCCGGTTCGCCGAGCCGTTCGGGCTCTCCGTGGTGGAGGCCATGGTCTGCGGGACGCCGGTGATCGCGTACCGGAAGGGCTCGATGCCGGAAGTGGTCGACGAGGGCGTGACCGGACGCCTGGTTTCAGACGTGGACGAAGCGGCCGCCGCGGTGGCCGCAATCGACTCTTTCGACCGGCTCGCTTGCGCGGCCCGGGCGCGGCAGCGCTTCTCCTCCGAGCGCATGGTCGACGACTACTTGGCGATTTACCGAAAAATCGTCAGTTGAATGGTCCGACTTGTTAACGTCGCAATGTGAATTGCACGTTAAGCGGAGCAATTCCCCGGCTCGTCGTAATGACGTCTGCGCACGTGCAGTGAGGTGTGCTGCGGGGAGGCAGCCGCAAAGCGAGAAAGGCCTGTCATGCCCGCCACCTACGGATTTCTGAGCACATACCCGCCCACTCAATGCGGTTTGGCGACATTCAATGCGGCACTCGCGACCCAGCTCAATGCGGGTGGCAGCGCCGGAGTGGTGCGCCTTCTCGCGAGCGACAACGTCAGTGGCGGAATCGACGTCGAGCGGACCGCGCCGCGGGTCGTGCACACCTGGCACACCGACAATCCGGGTGGCTGGGCAGCGGCGGCCAACGCGCTCAACCGGTACGACGCGGCGATCATCCAGCATGAGTACGGCATCTACCCGGGCGACGCCGGCGCCGAGATCCTGCCGCTGCTGCGCGCCCTC
This sequence comes from Actinoplanes sp. NPDC026619, assembly GCF_040638295.1. Taxonomy (NCBI): domain Bacteria; kingdom Bacillati; phylum Actinomycetota; class Actinomycetes; order Micromonosporales; family Micromonosporaceae; genus Actinoplanes; species Actinoplanes sp. NPDC026619. Next base: position 208,094 of record NZ_JBEZYA010000018.1, on the reverse strand, counting down.
AAAGTCCCGTCGATAGTCGTGCTGCACACCGTGCTCAGCCACCCCGACCCGCTCCAGCGGCAGGTCCTCGAACGCATCGCCGCCACCGCCGACGCCCTGGTCACCATGACCGACACCGCCCGGCAGCGGCTGACCGCCGGCTATCAGGTCGACCCTCGCAAGATCTCGGTGATCCCGCACGGCGCCGGCAGCCACGACACCCTCACCCCTCGGCCGGATCACGACCGCCCGCACCTGCTCACCTGGGGGCTGCTCGGCCCCGGCAAGGGCATCGAATGGGCGCTGCGGTCGCTCGCGCTGCTCGACGACCTCGACCCGGCGCCCGCCTACACGGTGGCCGGCCGCACCCACCCGAAGGTCCTCGAGCAGTTCGGGGACGCGTACCGGGACTCCTTGAAAGCCCTCGCCGCCGCGCTCGGGGTGACCGACGCCGTCCGCTGGCTCGACGTCTACCTGGACCAGGCCGATTTGTCGCGCCTGATCCGCTCCGCCGACGTGGTCGTGCTGCCCTACGACTCGACCGAGCAGGTCACTTCCGGCGTGCTCATCGAGGCGGTCGGCGCCGGCGTGCCGGTGGTCGCGACCGAGTTCCCGCACGCGGTCGAACTGCTCGCCGACGGGCCTGGCCTCCTCGTACCCCATCAGGATCCGGAGGCGATGGCCGCGGCCATCCGTCACCTGCTCACCGAGCCAGGCATCGCCGGGCGTCTCACCGGCCTCGCCGGTGGCCCCACGCTGCGCTGGCCGGCCGTCGCCGCGCGCTACCAGAGCCTCGCCGGGCGTCTGCTCGCCGACCGGGCGCCCGTCGCCGCTTCCGTGCCCGCATGATCGCCCCCATCCTGCGCCCGGCCTTCGAACCGCGGGCCGGGGACGCGGCATGAGCATCGGCCTGCGGCTTGTTCCGCCGCCCATTCAGCTCGCCGACGCGCCCGCGCCGAACTGGCACCACATCGTCCGGCTCTCCGACGACACCGGCCTGCTCGAGCACGCGCGCAACGGCATCGTCCGGCGCGAGCACGGCTACTGCGTCGACGACGTCGGCCGCGGCCTGCTGGTCGCCAGCCGGGAACAGCGGCCCACCGCGCAGGTGGTCGGGCTGGCCGAGCGCTATCTGGCGTTCCTCACCCACGCGCAGGGCCCGGACGGCGCGTTCCGCAACCGGATGAGCTTCGACCGGCGCTGGACCGACGAGCCCGGCCTGGGCGACTGGTGGGGACGCGCGCTGTGGGGCCTGGGCACGGCGGCGGCGCGATCCACGGTGCCGTGGATCAGGCGCGAGGCCGGCGTGGCCTTCCGCCTGGGAGCGCGGCAACGCTCTCCTTGGCCGAGGGCGATGGCGTACGCCGGACTGGGCGCCGCCGAGGTCGTGCGTTCCGACCCGCACGACAACGACGCGGCCGAGCTGCTCGCCGACGCGGCTACCGCCGTCGGCCTGCCCGGCCCCGACCCGGCGTGGGCGTGGCCGGCCACCGAGCTCACCTACGCGAACCCGACGATGGCCGAGGTCGTCATCGCGGCCGGCGACCTGCTCGGCGACGAGTCGCAGTTGCGGTCCGGGCTGCGCATGCTGGCCTGGCTGTGCCGCGAGCAGGACAACGCGGGCCACCTGTCCACCGTGCCGGTCGGCGGATGGGCCCGCGGCCGGCCGAAACACCGCTTCGACCAGCAGCCGATCGAGGCCGCCGCCACCGCCGACGCCTGCGCCACCGCGATCGCGGTCACCGGCGACCAGCGGTGGGAAGAGCCCTTATTTCGGGCGATCGCCTGGTTTCTGGGCGACAACGACACCCAGACAGTCATGTACGACCCCCTAACCGGCGGATGTTATGACGGATTAACGGCAGATGGTCCTAATGTGAACCAAGGAGCCGAATCCACCCTCGCGCTGGTCTCCACGCTGCAGCACGCACGCACGTTGGTGACCCGGAGCGCGACCCGACCGTCAGGCGGCCTAGCGTGACCGCAACGATGAATGCGCAGACGTTTTACACCCGACATGAAATCGTCATGCAGCCGGACGATCGGCGCGTGGTGATCAAGCTGTTCGTGCCCGGCGAGGACGACCAGACCGTGCAAAATCGGGCATCCCGCCTGATCGAACGCATCCTTCAGCTCGACGAGGCGGAAACCAGCCGCCTCCTCGACGACGTGCTGACCCGGTTCGCCGGCCGGCACCACGATCTGCTGGCCACCTTCCAGCACCACTACGAACTGGTGCAGCACCGGGTGCCCCCGGAGATCGAGCTGTCGCCGACGGCCCGCACGCTGATCGGGGCGTACTTCAGCCACGAGTTCTCGGTCGAGGCGGCGGCCCTGTGCAACCCCTCGATGGTGGCGCACCCCGATCAGGAAGGGCTGGATCCCGGCGAGTTCCGGGTGGCGATCAGCCTGCGCCAGATCGGCGAGGGCCACATCTCGTCGATCGGCTTCTGCTCGGCGGTCATCGGCCCCGGCGACCGGATCCGCCTCGAGGACCGCGGCGGCCCACTCGTCATCGGCCAGCGGGTCGGCGCGCAGCACTACCGGTTCCAGCTGTCGGCCGCCCTCATCGACGACGCGATCGACAACGAGGCGTCGGCCTACGTCCTGGCCACGCTGCCGGAGCGCTACACCGACGAGGAGTTCGAAGACGTCATCGGCCACCTGCCGGCCGAACTCCTCACCCGGCCGACCACGCAGGAAACGGTGGACAACATCCGGCACATCGTGGCCGAGGACTATGCGGTTTCGTTCCCCTGCGCGTCCCCGCTCCACCAGCGAATCATGTGGCCGGCCACACCGGCCGAGAGCAACGGCATGGAGGACGCCCGCTTCGTCCAGACCCTGGACCCGGACGGCCGCCTCGCCTATCAGGCCACCTACACGGCGTACGACGGCCGGCGCATCTCCGGACGGGTCATCTTCACCCGGGATCTCCGCCATTTCGACGTGTCCCGCCTGCACGGCCCGGCCGCGAGGAACAAAGGCATGGCGCTGTTCCCGCGCTACGTCGGCGGCCAGAAGCTGGCGCTGTGCCGCTCGGACGGAGAGACCCTGGGCCTGAGCGTCCGCGACGACCAGCACCGCTGGCAGCAGGCCGTGCCGTTGCTGGTCCCGCACCGCGGCTGGGACCTGATCCAGGTGGGAAACTGCGGTTCCCCGCTGGAAACCGAACAGGGCTGGCTGGTCCTGACCCACGGCGTAGGCCCGATGCGCCGCTACGCCATCGGCGCCATGCTCCTGGACCTGGAGAATCCCGAGCGGGTGATCGCCGACCTGCCCGAGGGCCTACTGGACCCGGACGAGGTGGAACGCGAGGGCTACGTCCCCAACGTCGTCTACTCCTGCGGCGGCATGATCCACGACGGCCGCCTATGGATGCCCTACGGCGCCAGCGACGTCCGAGTCGGCTTCGCCAGCGTGGCTCTGGACCAACTCCTGAGCCGCATGGTCCCAACCGGCTACTGACCCACCCACACCCGGCCCGCCGCCCGTCCCCGACAGCGGCGGGCCGCGCCGTCTCCACACCCCCACACCCACCCCCGCCCCTCCCAAACCCGCCCGGGCCATCCCCAAACCCGCCCGCGCCGTCGCCGCGCCAGGCCGTGCGGCTCACATGCCAAGGCGCGCCGTTCCCACGCCCGACCGCGCCCTCCACCGCCGAGCTGCCGTTCGCCCGGCTCACGCCGCCCGGCTCACGCCGTGTGGCCCACGCCGTGTGGCCCACGCCGTGTGGCCCACGCCGTGTGGCCCACGCCGTGTGGCACCGCCGCGAGCAAGGAGGACGGCGCCACCCCTACCGAGGTCGCCTCTGTCCGCCCCGCGCCTCGGCGGTTGCTCGTCAGCGGGCCTGCAGGACCAGTGCGGCCACCTGGACCCGGTTGGTCAGGTCGAGTTTCGCGAAGATGCGGGTGACGTAGGCCTTCACCGTGGGCGTGCTCATCAGCAGCCGGCCGCCGATCTCCTGGTTGGCGAAGCCCTCGGCAATCAGCTCGGCGACGTTGCGCTCGCTGGGCGTCAATTGCGCGAGTGCTGCTCTGGCCCGACGCCGCACCGGATCCTCCGCGCCACCGGCAGCCAGCCCCATCACCTGCCGCAGCACCGACGGCGTGAACATCGGCTCCCCCGCCGCCGCCCGGCAAATCGCCCGCGCGATGTCCGCAGGCGGTTCGTGCTTGAGCAGAAACCCGCTCGCCCCCACCTGCATGGCCCGCCGCACATGCTCATCCGTGTCGAACGTCGTCAGCACCAACACCTCCGGCGCATCCCGCCGCCGGCGCAGATCCGCCGTGGCGGTGAGCCCGTCCATCCCCGGCATCCGAATGTCCATCAACACGACCTCGGGCCGATAGCTGTTGACCGCCGCAGCCACCTCGGTCCCGTCCGAGACCGCCCCCACCACCTCGATCTCGTCGAACGCGCGCAGCATCATCTCCAGCCCCTGCCGCACCATCGCATCGTCATCGACGATCAACACCCGAACCGGCCGCGCCGCCTCTCCCGTCGGCTCGACGTTCTCGGTGTGCCCGGCAACCAACTCCTCCGGAGGCTGCGGTGGGCGCCTTTCAGCCGTCACGTGTGCCACGGCAGCCACGCCTTGACGTCGAACTCTCCGGACGCGGTCGGTCCGTGCTCCAGTCGCCCTCCGACCAACTGCACCCTCTCGCGCAGACCGGCCAACCCGGCGCCGGCTCCCGGGATCGGTTCGACTGCTGACCCTTCGCCCCACTCGGCCCAGCCGACGCGGGTGCCGTTGATCGGCCCAGTGCCGGGGATCGCTCCGGCCAGTGCCGGCTCCGCGCGTGGCACCCCAGGAAAGACCCAGTCCGCGCCGGACCCTGCACCCGGCTGGTCGAGCTGCGCCGCGCCGCGTAACACGCCCGGCCGATCGAGCCGCGCACCGCTGAGTGACGCACCCGGCCGGTCGAGCCCCGCACCGCTGAGTGACGCACCCGGCCGATCGAGCCGCGCACCGCTGAGTGACGCACCCGGCCGGTCGAGCCGCGCAGCACCGCGTGACACGCCCGGCCGGTCGAGCCGCCCATCGCTGAGTGACGCACCCGGCCGGTCGGGCCCCGCACCGCTGACTGACGCACCCGGCTGGTCAAGCTGCGCAGCGCCGCTTGCTGCACTCGATCGGCCGGGCCGGGCGTCGCTCCGCGATGCGCTCGGCCCGTCGAGCCCCGCGCCGCTGAGTGACGCACCCGGCCGACCGAGCCGCGCAGCGCCGCTTGCTGCACTCGATCGGCCGGGCCGGGCATCGCTCCGCGATGCGCTCGACCGGTCCAGCCGCGCGTCGGTGCGTGATTTGTCTGGGCGGCGATGCCATCCGAGGTCGTTGACCACGTGCACGGAGAGGCCCTCCATGTGGCGCACGTCGATGGCGACACGGACCGGCGAGCCCGGCGCGTGCTTCAGCGCGTTGGTCAGCGCCTCCTGGATGATCCGGTAGGCGTGTCTGCCGATCTGGTCGGGCACGGTCTCCGGGTCGTCGGTGTTGGTCAGGGACAGGCTGACGTTGGCGCCGGCCCCACGGGACTGCTCCACCAGCGCCGGCACATCGTCGAGAGTCGGCAACGGGTGGTCGACCGCCGGCGCCCGCAGCATGCCGAGCAGTGACCGTAGGTCTTCCAGGGCGTCGTGCGCGCACTGCCGGATCACACCGGCCGCCTGCCGCTCGTCCTCCGACGCATCGCGCTGCACCGACAGCGCACCCGCGTGCACGGCAAGCAGTGAGATGCGGTGGGCCAGGACGTCGTGCATCTCGCGCGCGATCTGCTCGCGCTCCGCGTGCCGGGCCTGCTCGACGCGTAGCCGCTGCCCTTCCTCGGCCTGCCGCACCCGCTCGGCCCAGGAGGCGACCAACTGCCGGTGCGCGCGAATCACCATCGCCACCGCCACCAGGCTGACGTGCAGCAGCACCAGGAAGGCGACCGACTCGAAATATGCGCGGGTCAGTCCCAGCACCAGACCATAGATCACCGCGGCCGCCGCGGCGTGCAGAGCGGCGAGGGCGATCGCGACCCGGGCCCGGCGGTGCAGAGCCACCGCGAAGAGCGCGACCGGCGTCGCCCCCATCGGCATGCCGAGGAGGATGCCGCAGGGAATGAGGAAGAGGGTCAGTGCCACCGGATGAGAGCGGCGAAAGAGCACCAGGCCGGTCAAAGACACCGCCGCCGCTGCGGCTTCGAGCGCGATCGGGGCGCCGTCGCCCTCCGAAACCGAATTGGCGACGAAGAAGAGCCCGAGCAGCATGGCGAGCGCTGCAAGAAGGATCTCCAGCAGCCATGACCTGGTCGGAAGTCGCTGAGGCATGGCTCGACGCTACCGGCGGGCGGACGCCGAGGGCAGTCGACTTTGGTCTATGGAGCATCGACTTGAGTAGGTATCGCGACGGGCCGCCGGCCGCGAAGACTCAGACCCGTGTTCGAACAGACGACGATCGTTCCGACCCCACGCTTGGTCCGGGTGCTCACCTGGCTCGGCCTTCCGCTGGCCGGCGGCGCGCTGCTGACGCTGGCCGTGCGGGCAGCCTGGTGGCTGCCGCTGCCAGGGCCTCTTGCCCTGATCAGGAAACTGCCCGTGCCCGCGGCCACCGCCACGACGATCTCGCTGGGCGTGCTGCTCGGCCTGGTGCTGGCGGCGTTGGTCGACCGCGAGTCCCTCAGCGTCCGGATCGACCCGGCCGAGGTGGTGCTGACCCGCCCCGGCACGGAGAGCAGGGTGCCACGCGCCGAGGTGGCCGTCGCCTTCTCCGACCGTGACCAGCTCGTCCTGCTCGGCCGCACCGGTCGCGAGCTGGCCCGCGAGCCCTCTCTCCTGTCCGCCGGCCGGCTGCAAGCGGCGTTCACGGAGCGCGGCATCGCCTGGGCCGACCAAGACCCGTACCTGTCGGCCTACAGCCGCTGGGTGCCCGGCCTGCCCGAGATCCCGGCCACTGCCCATGCGCTTCTCGCCGCAAGGCAGACGGCACTGGCCTCGGGCGATGAGATCGACCAGCGCGAGTTACGCGCCGAACTGGGCCGCCTCGGCTTCGTAATCCGCGACGACCGCAAGCGTCAGTACTGGAGGCACGCCGATGGCTGAGAAAGGCACAACCACAGCCCGCCGCAACCAAGGGATCAGCTCGCCCTTGCTACGCCTGGCGAAGCCACACCCAAAATTGACCCATCGACCCCTGACTGCGGCCGCTAGAACACTTATCTTCGACCAAATTGAGTAGTCCTACGGCTGCCATTTTCATCCAGCCGACCGATCCGAGATCAGCATTATAAATCGTTTTGTGTTGATCTCCACAGTGCGAAAGAATGTATTCATGCGACAGCGGCAGCTTCAGTTATTAACCAACTCTGAACTCGCCGCTATGCGTGACCGAACGAAGGCTCGTAATTATTCGGCGGCTGCGGATGAGTTTCGCCGTGAGCACGCGCGTCATCGGCATTGGGGTCTTGCACGGCGGCATGCTCAAAAGCTGTGCCGGTCGCATGGTTGTTCGGCCGAGTGCGGGGCGGTGGGTCTGCATGATGTCTTCGAGGAGGTTCCGCCGTTGGTCTGGGACGGCGAGGCCACTGTCGTGCGGCCGCCGCGGCGCGTGCCGGGCGGTGAGGTCCGGGTCGTGCGGGATGTGTCGCCGAGCCGCGAGCAACAGCCCGGCGACGCCGGCCGCATCGACCAGGCACCCGTCGCCCGCCGGGCCGAACGGGAAGCGCGGGTCAAGTCTGCGCGCGAGGCGAAAGCGGCCGGTCCAGCCTTGGCAGCGGGCCACGCGCAACGGGTCGACCAAGCGGAAGTCGCCGATCGGGTCTTAGCAAAGGATCAAGCGCAGGCGACCGACCAGGCACGAGCATCCGCCCAAGGCTTGGCAACGAACCAAGCGAAAGCGGCCCAGCAGGCGAAAGCGGCCGATCGGGCCTTGGGAACGAGCCAGGCGCAGGCGACCGGTCGGGCGTTGGTCGAGAGCCAGACACAGGCGGTTGACCAAGCAGGAGCAGCCGACCTTGCGGAGTCGACATCTCGGCGCGAGCCGGACGGCCATTGTGGATCTGCAGTGCACGGCGAATGGCGCCGACCGCCGGTGGCCGCCGCACGGCCGGGTCCGGCCGCCGCCTCCGGCTCTCCCCGAGATCAGCAGCCGCCAGCCGCGCCCCAGCAGCCGGCAATGCGACGTCACCGGCGGCGCCCGATCCTCGTCGGGCGGCTGACGGGCGCCGACATTGCCGTCGCGGCGCACACCGGATACGCAGTATCGGCCACACCGCAGTCGCGAGGATCACTCGGTAAAACCAGCCGGAAGCTTCGTGCTGTCAACCAGAGCAGCACTCGGATAAATGCGCGCTCACCGCCCGGGCGCCAATTGCCTTTCCACCGGCTCGCGTCGATGCGTATCCGCGACCGGTGGGCCGACCTCGGCCACGCCTCGCAAGGGACGACGGAAACCGCTCCTGACAGCGAGTGAGACGTGCGGATATTTGTCGCTGCGCCGAGCTGCAGTTCAGCTCGAGCCAGCAGGGGCCGTTCCCTGGCGGAGTTCGCCCTACGGCGGGGCGGACCGTAGGAGCCGAACCGGTTGGAATTCTGCGAGAGAGAGCGCTTTCAGCGACAGCGGACACTCCCCCGCAAAACCGGCGGCAGGCAACAGGCACTGGGAACCGCCAGGCAGGCGACCGCGAAAGGAGGGGAAGCAGGGAGCCGCTGGCCGAGGAAGCCGGAGAACGGAGACCTCGGAGACCGTGGAAGCCGGAGAACCGCGGAAGGCGGAAAACTGCGGAACGCGGATGCCGTGGGAGGTTCGGCGCGGAGGGCCGGGCGCGAAAGGCGCGGCACAAGAGCCGGGGGCGTGGGAGGTGCAGTGCGGGAGCTGCCCGCGGGAGAGGC
>NZ_JBEZYA010000018.1:0-199143 GCF_040638295.1 Actinoplanes sp. NPDC026619 | reverse complement strand
GCGGCGCGGGAGAGGCGGCGCGGGAGAGGCGGCGCGGGAGAGGCGGCGCGGGAGAGGCGGCGCGGGAGAGGCGGCGCGGGAGAGGCGGCGCGGGAGAGGCGGCGCGGGAGGGGTGGGTTAGGCCACGGTTGCGGTTACTACCCAGATTGTCAGTACTGCCAGGAAGTCGCCTCGGGTGCCGGCTGCTTCTACCTGGGTGAACCATTTGGCGCGTATGCCGGGTGGGGTGGGCCAGGTTTCGGCTGGGACTGAGGGGTTGACCATGGGCAGGACCACGGCGGCTGAGGCTGGGTCGCTGAAGAGGCAGGTTACGGGGGTGGCCGTTACGTTTGTCAGGTGAGCGTCTACCAGGCGGCGGCGCAGGGTGCGGCCCATGTCCAGGTGCTTTGGGGTCAGTTTGCCGTGGCTCGACTGAACGACCCTAGCGGCCAGGCGGGGCGGTACGCCGTCGAAGGACAGGGACTCCCAGTCGGTGTCTATCAGGCAGATGCGGCCGCCTGGGCGGGTTACCCGGATCAGCTCGGTTATTGCCGCGTCGGCGCTGGTTACGTGCTGTAGCACTCGTTCGCACCAGACGCCGTCGACGCTGTCGGCCGGGAGCTTCATCGCGCAGACGTCGCCGGTCAGGTAGTGCACGTTGCTGCCGTCGTGCTGCTGCAACGCTGCGGCAATCGTGGCGGCCGAGTGGTCCAGCGCGATCACCTCGCCGGCCGGGCCGACCTTCGTGGCCAGCCAGCGTGACACGTCGCCTGCGCCGGAGCCGGCGTCCAGCAGGCGGGCGCCCGGCTCGGGGTGCAGCGCCTCCATCGCGGTGCGGCGCACCCGCCTGATCTCCGGGTGGCGGCCCATCGCCTCGAGCGCGGCGAGCAGCATGGTCGTCATCTCGCTGGACTGGCTGTCCAGGTCGGAGAAGGGGGTGCGTTCCATCTGCGCGGGCTTCATGGGGCAAATATTTACCCATGGAACGAGCTTTTCACTGGTAGCGGTCACTCATCCGACAAGAGGGATCACTGCGCGCACTCAGGTTCGGCCCGGTACGGCCGAAGATGCCTCGGTGTGGAAATGGCGGCGGCTCCCGGAGAGCAGCCTCGAGCGGACCAGGCTGGTGGCACTCGCCATCGGCGGTCTGGCCGTGCTCAGTGAGATGGCCCAGATCGGCAATGCGCTGCGCTCGCCGGAGTACCTCCGCCTGTCCGCCGCCTGCATAGTCTTGACGCTCCTGGTGCTGCTCGGCGTCTACGTGCGCGGCCGGACGAGCTGGTGGAGCGCGGCCGTCCTCCCGGTTCTCGTCACGATCGGCGGAGCCGGCCTGAAGGATCCGGTGGCCGGCACCGCTCTGGCGCTGGCGACGACCGTGGTGCTGTCGCTGTACGGCTCGACGAGGCTGTGGGCGGCCCGCGTGATCGGCGCGGTGATCGCCGTCCCGGCCGCGGTCGCCATCTCCCCCGATTCCGGTGGCCGGTTGATGACCTGGAACTCCCCGACCGTTCTCGGCGTGCTGCCGCAGATCTTGTTGATGGCGGTGCTGACCCGCGGCATCTACCTGTCCCTGCGGCGGCAGGAACGCACCGCCGCCCGCGAGTCGCTGCTGGCCCGGGCCGGCCACGCCATGCTTGGCGTGACCGATGTCGAGCAGGTGCGTGAGGTGGGCCGTCGCACCGCGGACGGCCTGGTCGCGCTCAGCCCCGGCGTGGTTCTTCTGGTGTTGCGCCGCAGTCGGGGCGGTCTCGTGGTGAGCACCGCCGCCGGTGTACTGGACGGGGTGCGTGGCTCTCGTCTTGAGCTGCGAGCGGTCGCCGAGCCGGCCCGGTTGACCGAGCTGGTGCCCGGCATGCGGGAGTGGCACGTCGATGCGCTGGGCGCCGACCCGGAAACGGCCGAGGTCTATATCGCTGTCGGTGGCCGGCGCCGCGTCCACACCGATGTGGTGGACTCGTTCCGTAACCTGTCGCACCAGGTCGTGCTGGCCGAGAACGGCTGCCACGCGCACGCCGAGCTGGAGCACCGCGCCCACCACGACGAGCTGACCGCGCTGCCGACCAGGGCGAAGCTGCAGGGCGCCATCGCCGATGCGCTCAACCGCAACCCGGGTGGCACGGTGGCCCTGTTGAACATCGACCTGGACGACTTCAAGCAGGTGAACGACGGCTACGGCCACGCGGCCGGCGACGAGCTGCTGGTCGCGGTGGCGTCGCGCCTGATGACGGCCGTGCGTGGCCGCGGGCTGGCGGCCCGTTACGGCGGCGACGAGTTCGCGCTGCTGCTGACCGGCCTGTCGGGCCGGCACGAGGCGGACGAGATCGCCGCCGAGGTCCGCGCCCACCTGACGGCCCCGATGGCGCTGACGGTCGCGACCGTGACGGTCGGGGCGAGCGTGGGTGTCGCCATGGCCGAGCCCGGCATCACGGTCACCGAGCTGACCAACCGGGCCGACGCGGCGATGTACACCGCGAAGACGGCCGGCAAGAGCCGCTCCGCCGCCTGACGCAACGCGGCCACGCCGGGTCAGAAAATGGTCCACATCGGATCGCGAGACCGGACACTCGAACAGGAAAGTAATCTTTTTATATTCCGGAACGAGCGTGGCACCAAATTCGGTTACGCAGCGCACAGGCGTTGACACATCGGAGCGAAGAAAATAATCTTCGCCAGCGACGTGATCCATTCCGGGGCCCTACCGGATTCCGACACTTTCCTTCATAAATCGCGCTCTTACATGATTTCGGAGTCTGAAGGATGTCTGCGAATATTTCTGACCCGTTACTTCTTCGTGGCATGACGCAGCGCCGGTTCGGTCGGCGTGACGCCCTTCGACTTTCCGGCCTCACCGCCATGAGCGCTGCCCTGGCCGCGTGCGGTGTGCAGGGGCAGGGCAGCCCCGGTGCCAGCGCCGCCCCGGACGCCGCCGAGAAATTCTGGTCCGGCAAGACCAAGACCGGCCATGTCGACTTCGCCAACTGGCCGCTCTACATGGACCCGAAGAAGCCGGAACTGAAGAAGTTCACCGCCGAGACCGGCATCTCGGTTACTTACCAGGAAGTAATCCAGGAGATGGGCCCCTGGTTCGCCAAGGTGCAGCCGCAGATGGCCGCCGGGCAGTCGATCGGGTACGACCTGATGGTCATCACCAACTCCTACCAATTCACTCAGTTCCGCGACTCCGGCTTCCTGGCGCCGCTGGACCATTCGTTGCTGCCGAACTTCACCAAGAACGCCGCCGCGGCGTACAAGAAGGAGGCGTTCGACCCGGACAACGTCTACAGCGTGCCGTGGGCGTCCGGGATGACCGGCATCGCGTACGACCCGGACAAGCTCGGTGGGCGGAAGATCACCAAGCTGGCGGATCTGTGGGACCCGGCGTTCAAGGGCAAGGTCGGCATGTTCTCCGACACCCAGGAGCTGGCCAACTTCGGGTTGCTGGCGCTGGGGCTGAAGCCGTCGGAGTCGACCGCCGACGACTGGCAGAAGGCCGCCGATCACCTCGAGAAGCAGAAGAGCGCCGGGATCGTCCGCAATTACTACGATCAGTCGTACGTCGATGCGCTCGGCAAGGGCGAGGTCTGGATCACCCAGGCCTGGTCGGGTGACATCTTCCAGAAGAACCTGTCGGAGGGCACGAACTACCAGTTCGTGATCCCGGCCGAGGGCGGCACGATCTGGACCGACAACATGACGATCCCGATCACCGCGAAGGCCCCGCTCGATGCGATCACGCTGATCGACTTCTTCTACCGCACCGACATCGCGGCGTCGCTGGCCGAGTACATCAACTACGTCGCCCCGGTGCCGAGCGCCCAGGCGCAGATCAAGAAGGACGCCGCGAAGCTGACCGGCGACGACCGGGCCGGCCTGCTCGACGTGGCCAACTCGAAGCTGGTGTTCCCGTCCCAGGTGGAATACGCGAAGTTGCACTACTACGTCTCCTTCGAGACCGCCGAGGAGCAACAGAACTTCCAGAAGATCTTCGAACCGATCGTGCTGGGCTGAGCCGCATGATGAAAAAGGCCGGTGCCGGCGTTCTGGCCATCACACTTCTGACCGCCTGCACCGGCCCGGACGACTCCGGATCGGCCGCCGCCGGGACCGGGGCGGACGGCGCGAGCGTCGGCGTGATCATCACGAACGCGACGAGCGAATCGCGCTGGAAGTCCCAGGACCCGGTGTACTTCCGGGAGGCGTTCCGGAGCGCCGGCATCACCGCCGACGTGCGGAACGCCTCGAACGAGACGTTCCAGCAGGTCGGTACGGAGATGATCCGGAACGGCGCCCAGGTGCTGATCATCACCAGCCCCGACGCCGACGCCGGAAAGGCGGTCATCGCCGGCGCCCATCAGGAGCGGATCCCGGTCATCGACTACGACCGGCTCACCGTCGGCGGCGCCGCGGACTATCTGGTCAGCTTCGATCCCACCGAGATCGGCCGGATGCAGGGCTACGGCCTGATGAAGTGCCTGGACGCGAGGCGTATGACGAACCCGGTCGTCGCCGAGTTGAACGGGGCGGTGGCCGACCACAACGCCGATCAGCTCTCGGCCGGGCACGAGGTCGTGCTGGAGCCGAAGTACGACAGCGCCGAGTACACCAAGGGGCCGTCGCAGAACGTGCCGGCCTGGGCGCCCACCCAGGCCCGGGACATCTTCGCCCAGATGATCGGCCAGCAGCCGCGGATCGGCGGTGTGCTGGCGGCCGACGACGGCATCGCCGACGCCGCCATCGACGTCCTGCGCGGGCTCAAGCGCAACGGCGAGATCCCGGTGACCGGGCAGAACGCCTCGATCGACGGCCTGCGCAACATCATGACCGGCGACCAGTGCATGACGGTCTACAAGCGGACCAAGCTCGAGGCGCAGTCGGCCGCCAACATCGCCACCCAACTGGTCAAGGGCAAGCGCCCGGCGATCAGCGGGTCGATGCGGGACCCGGAAACCAACCGGGAGGTTCCCTTCGTCGGGCTCGTGCCCCTGCCGATCACGGTCGACGAGATCAAGGACGTGGTCTCCGACGGTTTCGTCAGTGCCGCCCAGCTCTGCGCCGACAGCTACCAGGCCCTTTGCAAGGAGCACAAGGTCATCCCCTGAGCCCCCTTGATCGGCATGCCGGGCGGTCGTGTGGCACGCTTTCGGCATGAGCGACGCGGTGCGTTTCGGGCTTGTCGGTTTCGGCTCCGGTGGGCGGATCTTCCACGCCCCGCTGCTGGCCTCGGCGAAGAACGTCGACTTTGTCGGCGTGGTCACGAAATCGCCGGAGCGGCGCGCCGAGCTGGCCACCGAGCGGCCGGGGCTGACCGCGTTCGACTCGATCGCGGCGATCGCCGAGGCCGGCGCGGAGGCGGTGGCGATCTCGACGCCGGCCGCCACCCACGCCGAGCTGGCCCGGGAGGCGATCGCGCTGGGTCTGGCCGTGGTGGTCGACAAGCCGTTCGCGCTCGACGTCGAGCAGGCCAAGAGTGTGGTCGACGCGGCCGCCGAGAAGGGCACGCTGCTCAGCGCGTACCAGAACCGGCGCTGGGACTCCGATTTCCGCACCGTGCAGAAGCTGCTCGCCGAGGGGGCACTGGGCACGGTCCGGCGGTTCGAGTCGCGCTTCGAGCGCTGGGCGCCGGAGCGCAAGATCGGCGCCGCCGGCGGCGGCACCCTGCTGGACTTCGGGTCACACCTGGTGGATCAGGCGCTGCTGCTGCACGGCCCGGTCGCCCGGGTCTACGCGGAGCTGCGCGGCGGCGAGCTCGACGACGACTTCTTCGCGGCCCTGCACCACGTGGGCGGCGTCGAGTCGCACCTGTGGGGCAGCTGGCGGCAGGCCGCGCCGGGCCCGCGGTTCCGGGTCTCCGGCTCGACCGCCGCCTACGTCATCGACAACGGCATGGACGGGCAGGAGGCGCTGCTCAAGGCGGGCAAGTCGCCCGCCGGCCTGGGCGAGCGCTGGGGCGTGGAGCACGAGCACCTGTGGGGCCGGATCCACCGTGGCGAGACGAGCGCGCCGGTGCCGAGCGAGCGCGGCCGGTGGGACACGTTCTACCCCGCGTTCGCCCAGGCGGTGCGCGGCGACGGCCCGGTGCCGGTCGAGCCGGTCGACACCCTGCGCGTGATGGCGGTGCTCGACGCGGCCCGGCAGAGCGCCCGCACCGGCGAAGCAATCCGCCTCTAAAAGAAAAACTAGAAGCGCCGCAGGCCGTCCAGAGCCAGCGCGACCACCCGGTCGCGCTGGGCATCGTCGACGTATGCCCCCGAGGTCAGGCCGGACACCATCCGCAGCAGGTCGTCGAAGGTCAGGTCGGGCCGGACGATGCCCTCCTTCTGGGCGCGTTCCAGCAACGGCTCGCCCGCGTCATACATGGTGCGGCGGCAGACGGCGAACATCTCCGACTCCCGGTTGAGCGCCTCGATGATGGCCCGCTTGGTCACCGCGTAGGCCACGAAACGCTTCAGCCACGCGGTGAGCGCCTCCCACGGCGGAAGCGAAGCGACCGCCGCCGCGACCTCGCCCAACTGGTTGACCTCTTCGACGTAGACCGCCTCGAACAGATCACGCCGGGTCGGGAAGTTGCGATAGAGCGTCCCGATGCCCACCCCGGCGCGCCGGGCGATGTCCTCCAGCGACGCCTCGGTGCCGTTGGCGGCGAACGCGTCACGCGCGGCGGCGAGCAACGCGTCGAAGTTGCGACGAGCATCCGCCCGCTGCGGACGACGCACGGTAACCATGGTGACTCCCAACACATGCAAAGGCCTTGCGAACCGGAGGCCCCCCTCCGATAATCTGGAGGCATGCCTCGACTTTATCAGTCCTCGCCGCGCGCCACCTTCACGGTGCTCGCCGCTGCGGCAGCCGCGTTCTCACTGATGCAGTCGCTGGTCACGCCGGTGCTGCCGACGATCCAGCAGGACCTGCACACGAGCACCGGCACGGTCACCTGGGTGCTGACCGCCTGGCTGCTCGCGGCCTCGGTGGCGACTCCACTGGTCGGCCGCATCGCCGACATGGTCGGCAAAGATCGCGCCCTGCTGGTCGCGCTGGCCGCCATCGCGGCCGGCTGCCTGGTGGCGGCGCTTGCCCCGAACATCGGCGTCCTCATCGTGGCCCGCGTCCTGCAGGGCCTGGGCGGCGCGGTGTTCCCGGTGTCGTTCGGCATCATCCGCGACGAGTTCCCGCCCGCGCGGGTCACCTCGGCGGTCGGCATCATGGCCGCAGTCATCGCCACCGGCAGCGGCCTCGGCATCGTCCTGGCCGGCCCGATCGTCAGCGCGCTCGACTGGCGCTGGCTGTTCTGGATCCCGATGGCCGTGGTCACCCTGGTCGGGGTGCTGGCCTGGCGAGTGGTCCCGGCCTCACCGGTGCGAACCCCGGGCAAGGTGAACTGGTTCTCCGCCGTACTCCTGTCGGCCTGGCTCGTCGCTCTTCTCCTCCCGCTCAGCAAGGCCACCGCGTGGGGCTGGGGTTCCGGCCGCACCATCGGCCTGCTGATCGCGGCCGCGGCCCTGTTCGCCTGCTGGTTCCTCGTCGAACTCCGCTCGGCCAACCCGCTGATCGACATGCGCATGATGCGCCTGCCCGCGGTCTGGACCACCAACCTGGTCGCGCTGCTGTTCGGGGCCGCGATGTTCGGCATCTTCGCCTTCCTGCCGCAGCTCGTCCAGGTGCCGAAAGCCTCCGGTTACGGCTTCGGCGCCAGCGTCACCAGCGCCGGCCTGCTGATGCTGCCGATGCTGGTGACCATGGCGGTCTTCGGCTCGCTGAGCGGACCGCTGACCCGCTGGGTGCCGGGCAAGGCACAGCTGATCATCGGCTCGGTGCTGGCCGCGGCGTCCTGCTTCTCGATCGCGCTCGAGCACGGCAGCCAGGCGGCGGTGGCCGTCGCCGGCGGAGTGTTCGGGATCGGCATGGGTCTGGTCTACTCGTCGCTGGTCAGCCTGATCGTGCAGAGCGTCCCGATGCACCAGACCGGCGTCGCCTCCGGCATGAACACCAACATCCGCACGATCGGCGCCAGCATCGGCACCGCGATCGTCAGCTCGATCGTCACCAGCCACCCCGGCGTGGCCGGCCTGCCCGCCGAGTCCGGCTTCACCGAGTCGTTCCTGATCCTCGGCGTCGTCGCGGTGGCGGCGATCGGCGTCGCCTTCCTCGTCCCGGCGGCCAAGCGGGTGGTCGAGCACACGCCGCAGGTCCTTCCGGAGCTCACCCCGGTCGAGGTCTGACCTCTCCCGATCCGAAGGGTGAGCTCCGGATGAGCTCACCCTTTGGTGCAGGTCAAACCATTGATGGTGTACGCCGTGGGCGCCGCATTGCTACCGGTGTAGGTCGCCTGGAAACCGGCGCTGGTCGAGCCGCCCGCCGGAACCGCGCCGTTGTAGGACAGGCTGGTAGCGGCCACCGTCGCGCCGCTCTGGGTCCAGTTCGCCGACCAGCCCTGGCTGATCTTCTGATTACCGGGGAACGTGAAGCCAAGATTCCAGCTGGTCCACGGCGTGGTCCCGGTGTTGGCGATCGTGACGGTGCCGGTGAACCCACTCCCCCAGTCGTTGACGGCGTAAGTGACCTTGCAGCCGGCCGAGGCCGTCGGCGAAACCGTGGGCGAAGCAGTAGGCGAAGCAGTAGGCGAAACGGTCGGCGAGACAGTTGGCGAAACGGTCGGTGAGACTGTCGGCGAAACCGTCGGCGACGGCGACGAGGCCCCCGGCTCCTGACCCCAGATCAGCTTTCCCGCCTCGTACAAAGGCACGCTCTTGTTGATCGCCGTTCCGGCCAGATAGGACGGATCGTTCGACGAATCCCAGGTGCCGCCGTCGGCCACCCCCACCTTGAACTGCACCTCCATCCGGTATGCCGACTGCCCGGCCGGCGTGATCGAGTAGCCGGCGCAGTTCACCTCGACGTACCAGATGTCGCCCGACCACTGCTTGGCCGCCGACGGCGACGGACAGCCCTGTGTGTAGCCCGGGGTGACGACGAGCGCGGCCGTCCCCTCCCGCCGGAAGAAGTAGCGGTAGGAGGAGCTGGTGAGCGCCCGCGCCGGATAGGCGGACTTGTTGTAGATCATCACCTTGAGCGCGGTGTCCCGCGGCTCGTCCTGCATCACGGTCGTCTCGACCGTGATCTCGTCCATGTCCGGCGTCTCCGCCGTCGGGAAGCCCGCGAGCGGCGCGCCGCCGTATTCGGCATAGAGCCGGGCCACCGCCGAGGTGAAGCCGGCGTTGTAGTCGGTGGCCACCTCGTTCATCACATAATCGCTGCGCTGATCGGCATAGGCGTCGTCGTTCGTGGACGGCCCGCCGACCAGGGCGCCGTAGAGCACGTGCCGCGTCTCGGTCGGCACGGTCATGTTGTCCCACCACGACCCATGAGCCGTACGGTGATGGGGATTCTTCGGGGAATTGGCGCCGAACCCGATCAGATAGCTGGACTGCCGCGGGTTGTCGCCGAGCGCGTAATTGATCTGCCGCACAGCGAAGTCGTGATAGCGGGTCTTGCGGGTGGCGTCGCCGGTCTTGTCGCTGTAGACGAGCGCGACGAACGCGGTATTGGCGGCGTAACGCAGCGATCCCCAACTGTCGAGAACGGCCTCACCACCCGGCGAGTAGCGCACCTTCTCCCCGTTGACGCCGACCGTCCACCAGTCGAGCCAGCGGTTGGCGTCGTCGATGTACTTCTGCTTACCGGTCAGGTTGGCCAGCAGCACGTACGCGCCGAATTGTTTGTTGTCCCAGGCGATCGTCCACTTGTAGGAGTGGGTGGTGGTCTGCGGTTCGGTGCCGAGCGCGTCGTATTCGCTCTCCGCCTTGGCGAGATAGGTGGCATCGCCGGTGGCGCGGTAGAGCCAGATCGCGCCCCAGACGAGCTCGTCCTGATAGCCGCTCCAGGATTTGTAATAGGAGGCGGCGTCGGTGATGCAGTCGCTGTAGGCCTTACGCACACTGTCGGCGAAGGAATAGAGCTGCTTGGCGTGGCCGAGAAGCTTGTCGGCGTAGGCGGCATCGGTGGGCCGGAAAACCATGGAGCTGGCGGCCATCGCGGCCGCGGTCTCGCCGGCCAGGTCGGACCCGCCGCACGTGGCATCGATCTTGTAGGCGGGCCGGGCCATCGGCATCACTTCGGCGGGCCCCCACCATTTGTGGTCGTCATCGCCCTTGCCGACCTGCCCGTAAAGCACGTTGGCCGAGGGATGGGCCTTGATGAAGTAATCGTTCGGGACCCGCAGGTTGTTGAGGAACGACGTCAACTGCCCACTGGCCGCGTACGCGTCGCGGTACTCGACCGCACCCCACGCCAGCATCGTGGTCGAGAACGCCATCGGGAAGCCGAACTTCACGTGGTCGCCGGCGTCGAACCAGCCGCCGGTGAGGTCGAGGCCGGCGTCGGATCCGTCGTTCATGGCGGCGTCGCCACGCCAGGAGACCTGGTCCCAGGACGGTTTCTGGCCGGCGATCTGAGCCTGGTAGAAGAACATCGACTTCTGCAGGGCCTCGCCGTAGTTGTAGGCGCCGGCGGCCGAGGCCGTCCCGTTGGCGAAGGCGAAGCCGGCGACCGCGGTGAGCAGGGCGACGAACACGAGCAGGACACGGCGCATGGGGATGCCCCTTCGGTGGCGATGGGAGCGCTCCCAGACATTGAACAGTTTCGTTTCGAGTTTGTGAAGCGACAGCGTCCCCGGGTTTTCGGATCGCGGTCTCGGGTACAGGTCGGCTTGTCCCACTTGTCCACAGCGAGGAGATCTGATGAGCGCCGTCAGCAACCCGGCCACCGTCGAGGACTGCCTTCGGGTCGGAACCGGTTTCACCCAAGGCGACCTGAACTGGCTCACCGAGCTGTTCGCCACCCTGGACGCCCGGCTCGCCTCGTTCCACGCGGACGCGACGGAGATCGAGATCTCGGTGAAGGACCGCGACGCCCGCGGTCAGAAGGTCACCCTCGAGTGCTGGATCGGCGGCCGCGACAAGATCGTCACCACCTCCTCGGAGGAGGAGCTGCACGCGGCGGTCATGGATTGCCGCGACGACCTGCGCCGCCGCCTCAACGACTCCAAGAACAAGCAGGAGCCGCGTCACAACCGCCACCTGCGCGAGGTGCCGCAGCTCGCACCCGAGGCCCTCGAGCCCGAGGCCGTCGAGCCCCAGGCTTGAGCACCGCCGGGCGGCCGTCCCTCAGACGGCCGCCTGCCGGCGGAGCGTGTCGACGATCTGCCCGAAGCTGCTGATCAGGGAGATGTGGCCCTCGCCGGGGACCAGGTGCACCTCCGGCTCCGGCAGGTGGTCGGCCAGCCACCGGCCGTGCCCGAACGGCACCATCCGGTCCTGGTCGCCCTGCCAGAGCGAGACCGGCGTCTCGATGTCCCTGACCGCGAACCCCCATGGCTTGCAGAAGGCCAGATCGTCGTCCCGCCAGCCGGCGATCCCGCCGGACAGCGCGTGCCGCAGGGACGCCGCCAGATAGTCGGCGAAGCCCGCCTCCAGCGCCCGCCGGTCGACCTCGGAGATCAGATCGCCGAAGGCGGCCACCACGTCGGTCGGCTGCACGTTCGCCATCGTGGCTTCGGCCTTCGTCAGGAAATCTTCCAGCGGGCCGGCGCCGGCCACGGCCAGGCCGAACTCCTCGATGTTCTCCGCGCCCATGCCGTCGAGCCAGTCGAGCCCCTCGGCGTCGTAGGGCGCCACGCCGGCGATGGTCGCCGCCGCGAGGCACCGGCCGGGAAGCAACGCCGCGCAGGCCAGCGCGTGCGGGCCGCCACCGGACCAACCGGCCGTGACGAACTCGGCGATGCCGGCCGCGTCGAGGACGGCGGCCGTGTCGGCGGCGGCGGAGGCGACGTCGCGGCCGGGAAGCGACGTCGAGGTCGCATAGCCCGGCCGGCTGATCAGCACCGCCCGCACACCGGGCGGGAAGAGGCCCTCGCGCTGCACCGCCCCACCGGGGGTGCCGTGGTGCAGCACCAGCGGCAGGCCGTCCGCCGGGCCGTCGATCAGGTATTCGAGCACGCGCCCGTCGGGCAGAACCACGCTTTCCATGGCGACAACCATACGAGCGGAAGGGCCCGTGCCGGACGTGGCACGGGCCCTTCCTTTTGGGGATGGGAGCGGGGTTCTAGTTGCGCACGATGGTGAACGTGCTGGTCGTGTTCTCGATGTCCCGGTAGTTGTTGCTCAGCTGCAGGTTGGTGAAGGTCGCGGTGCCGACCGCCGGGCCCTGACCGGGCTCGGGCAGCGGGTTGGCCCAGATGGCGTAACCGGACTTGGCGTCGAAGGCGTCACCGCTCTTCTGCGCGCCGGTGATCGTCACGTTGGTGAAGATCGTGTCCTTGACCGGGTTCTGCGGCTGGCCACCCACGTAGTTGGTCTGGAACATGATTCCGGAGTAGGTCGGGTCGACGATGTCGACGTTGCTCACCCGGATGCCCTGGAAGACCTTCGACGCGCTGAACACCCAGATCGCCGGGAAGACCTGCTGGCCCCAGAAGTGGCCGCCGGCCCGGACGATCGAGATGTTGTCGAACACCGTCGGCGGGCTGGCGCCGAACCCGTTCATCGGGTAGCCGAAGTCCAGCGAGCTGATCGTGATGCCGGAGTAGACCAGGGTGTCGGCGATGTAGATGTTCTTGAACGTGTTGGCGTACCCGCCGTAGACCGCGACGCCGGCGGCCCGCCAGGTCAGGATCGACGTCAGGTTCGAGAAGGTGTTGTTGATCTCGTCCGAGCCGCCGGCGTCGATCGCCGAGAACAGCGCGAAACTGTCGTCACCGGTGGCTCGGGCCTCGTTGTTGTCGACCAGGTTGCCGGTGCTGCCGTTGGTCATGTTGATGCCGTCCGCGAAGGTGTCGCGGATCCGCGCGTTCTTGATGACCATGTTGTCGGTGTTCGCGCCCCAGTAGAGGCACACCACGTGCTCGGCCCAGATGTTGTCGATCGTGATGCCGGAGACGTTCGCGAAGTCGAACACCTTGCCCGGCCCGTCGATCCGGGTCGTGTAGTTGCCGAAGAACGCGAAGTTCTTGAAGGTCGAGCCGTTCGCGCCCGCGTCGGCCCGGAAGCCGGCGTCGGTCTCGGTCTGGGTGTCCGGGGTGCGGAAGCGGGTGTACCACGGGCCCGCGCCGGTCACCACGATCGGCCGGCCGTAGACCTGCAGCTTGCTGGAGGTCGAGTAGTCCCCGGCCGGAAGGTAGACGCCCAGCTTGGTGGTGTCCTGCCGGGCGGTGTCCAGGGCGTTCTGCACCGACTGCTGGTCGAAGCCGGTCGGCACGACGTACTTGGTCGTATCGGGATTTGCGACCGGCGCGACCTGCTCGGTGTTGATGAAGTCGATCGCGATGTTGCCCGAGTTGGCCGAGTCCTTCTGGAGCTTGACCGTGCTGCCGGCCGGGAACGAGCCGGTCAGCAGGATGTTCGCCTCGTCGTAGATGTGCCGCGGGTTCGAGCCGGAGTTCTGCGGTGCGGTCTCGTCGCCGTACAACCAGGCGTACTTCGAGGTGAGCGGCAGGGTCTTGTTGAGGGTGCCGTTGACGTACACGTTGATCGAGCTGGTCGTGCCGTCCGGGATGGAGAACCGGGCGACGATCGAGTTGGTGGCGCCCCGGGTGGTCCACTGCACGTAGGAACCGGTCTGGTTGAGCGTCACGGCCTTGCGCCCGGACGCCTCGCCGGCCAGGTCGCCGACCGTGCGGTTGGGCCCGACGACGGCCGCGCCGCCGCCGGTGGCGCCGTCCTCGGCCTCGTACATGTCGTAAGGCATGTTGGCGCCCCGGCCGACGAAGAACGGCTTGTCGGAGGTGTTGTTCGCCTGCTTGACCGCCAGTTCGTTGGCGTCGACCGCGAGCACGGTCCGGACCGTGTACTTGCCGTTCACGGCGGTCCAGGTGCCGAGGTTGAGCGCCGGCGAGGAAGCACCGGCGGCCAGGGTGCCGCTGTAGGAGCCGGTCAGGGTCTTCACGACGGTCGAGCCGTTCAGGACGGTCAGCGTGACGCCGTGCGCGCCCGAGGCGGAGGCGGCGGAGCCCTGGTTCTTGATCGTCACCGAGAACGTCACGGTGTTGCCGGCGGCCGGGTTGCCCGGCGACCAGGTGACCGCGGAGGCGACCAGGTCGGAGCTGCTGACCGGGGTCACCACGAGGTTGGTCGGCGAGGTGTACGAGTTGTTGGCCTCGTTGGTCTCGACCACCGTGTTCGCCTCGTCGACCTTGGCGGACAGCGCGTAGCTGCCGGCATCCCGAGCCGGGATGGTCAGCGAGACAACGTTAGTGCCACTAACGTTAGTCGCACTAACGTTAGCCGCACCAACGTTAGTGGCGCCAACGTAGAAGTTGACGGTCGTGGCGGCGGCCGTGGCGGTTCCGATGTTCTTCACCGTGGCCGTCAACGTCACCGCGTCCGTCTCGACCGGGGCCGACGGCGAGAACGTCAGGCCAGTGACCGTCAGATCCGGGTTCGGGGCCGCGACCCCGAGCACCTGGAACTCCGCGACCTGCCCGCTCGGCGCCCCACTGTTGGCCGTGAACGACAGCCGCACGTCCGCCGCCGTCCCGCTGACCGGAATGGTGACGGTGTTCCCGGAGGCCGGGTTGAACGTGTAGGTGGCCGACCCGACGAGCGTGGTGAACGCCGTCGAGCTCTGCTCCCGGCCGAGGATCGAGAACGTCTGCTGCCGGGTGCCCCACGAGCTGTCCGGGTTGAGCTTGACGACCACCTGCTGCAGCGAGGCGTTGGCGCCCAGCTTCGCGGTGAGCAGAGCGGGATAGGCGCTGCCCTCCCAGTAAGTGGCGGTGTTGCCGTCGTTGGCGTTGCCGGCCACGAACGTGAAGACCGTCGACGACGCGTCGATCGGCTGGTTGAGGGCCAGGTTGGTGCCGGTCCCGCCGGTGCCGTTACGCGTGACGGTGGCACTGGCCGCCGACACGTTGCCGGCCGCATCCTTGGCCTGCACGTAGTAGGCGACGGTGGCGGTGTCCGGCTGGCTGTCGGTCCAGGTCAGCACGCCCGCGCCGAGGCTGGTGCGCAGCACCCCGTTGGCGTAGACGTCGTAGCCGGTCACGCCGACGTTGTCGGTCGACGCCGACCAGGTCAGCTTGATCTGCCCGGCGGCCGGCTGGGTGAAAGCGAGGTTGCCGGGCGCGGTGGGCGCCTGGGTGTCGCCCCCGGTGGCCGCGCCGTAGACCTCCAGCTCGGACAGCTGCCCGGCCGGCCAGCCGGTGTTGCCGGTGAACGACAGCCGGACGAAGCGGGCCGCGGCCGCGGTGAAGTCGATGGTCACGCTGTTGCCCGAGGCCGGGTTGAAGGTGTAGCCGGCCGAAGCCTTGAGGGTGGCGAACGACGAGCCGTCGGTGCTGCCCTGGACGGTCAGGGTCTCGGTGCGAGTGGCCCACGCGGTGGCCGGCGGCAGCTTGAGGACTGCCTGGTTGACCTGGGTGGCGGCGCCCAGGTCAACCTGCAGCCACTGCGGGAACGCGTTGTTGCTGCTTTCCCAGTAGGTGCTGGCGTTACCGTCGCCGGCGTTGCCGGCCTGGTAGACGTCGGAATAGCTGCTGGCGCTGAAGGTTTTGCCGGCGGCCAGGTTGGGGCCGGCGGCGGACGCTGCGGTGGGGACGGAAAGGGTGGCGGCGACGACTACCGCTACGGCAAGCAGTCGTCTCTTGGTGAGAGGCATCGGGAGCGAGCCTTTCTTCCGTGAAAAAGCCCCCGGACTCCCTGTCAGGCCGTCAATCGCAGCCAGACGGCGGTGTCCTGGGGGAGGCGGTCACCGTCGAGTGGGCCACTGGCGAGCAGGGAGGTCTCGTGGTCCGGCAGGGGAATCGGGGCGCCGGACATGTTGAGGACGAAGGCGAAACGCTCGCCTCGGGTGTAGGCGAGAACTTGGGGATGAAGGTCGAGCCAGGTCATAGCGCCCTGGTGGAGCCCTTGTTCGAGGCGGCGCAACGCGATCGCCTGCCGGTAGAGCGCGAGCATCGAGTTGGGGTCACCGGCCTGCGCCTCGACGGTCAGGCCCTTCCACTCGCTCGGTTGGGGAAGCCAGGGCAAGCCGGTGCTGAAACCGAACGACTCCTCGTCGCCGCTCCACGGCAGCGGCACCCGGCAGCCGTCGCGGCTGTGCCCGCGCCGGGCCCACATCGGGTCCTGATAGGAAGCCGGCGGGATGTTCTCGTTCTCCCAGAGTCCGAGCTCCTCGCCCTGGTAGATGTAGGCGCCACCGGGCAGCGACAGCGACAGCAGCGCGGCGGCCCGGGCCCGGCGGGTGCCGAGCTCCAGGTCGACCGGGGTGCCGTCGAGGTTGTTGTCGAAGCTGAACGTGGTGTCGGCCCGGCCGTAACGGGTGACGTGCCGGGTGACGTCGTGATTCGACAGCACCCAGGTGGCCGGGGCGCCGACGGCACGGTGGGCGTCGAGGGTGCGGTCCACGCATTCGCGCATGAGCCGCGGATCCCAGGCACAGCCGAGGAAGTCGAAGTTGAACGCGGCATGCAGCTCGTCCGGCCGTAGGTAATTGGCGAACCGCTCCACCTCCGGCATCCACACCTCGCCGATCAGGGCGCGGTCGCCGCCATAGGACTCGGCCACCCGCCGCCACGCGCGATAGACGTCGTGCACTTCGTCGAGGTCGTGGAACGGGTGCTTTTCGCCGTCGACGACTTCCGGCAACGAAGGATCCTTGAAGAGCAGCGCCGCCGAATCGATACGAATGCCGTCGACGCCCCGGTCGAACCAGAATCGGAGAATGCTCTCGAACTCGGCCCGCACGTCCGGGTGGTCCCAGTTCAAATCAGGCTGCTCGGGCGTGAACAGATGCAAATACCAAAGGCCATCAGGTGTACGGGTCCAGGTGGTGCCGCCGAACTCCCCCCTCCAGTTCGTCGGCATCTCGTCCCCGCGGCCCTCTCGGAACCAGAAATAGTCGCGTTCCGGGGCGTCGGGGTTATGCAGAGCGGCCTTGAACCACGGGTGCTCGCTGGAGATGTGGTTCGGCACGATGTCGACGATCATCCGAATGCCGACCGCGTGCGCTTCCTCGATCAGCGCCTCGGCCTCGGCGAGCGTGCCGAAGACCGGGTCGATGTCGCGGAAGTCGGCCACGTCGTAGCCGGCGTCGGCCATCGGCGAGGGGTACCACGGACTCATCCAGATCGCGTCGACGCCCAGGTCACGCAGGTGTCCCAGGTGAGCGCGGATGCCGTCGACGTCCCCGATGCCGTCGCCGTCGGCGTCGGCGAAGCTCCGCGGGTACACCTGGTAAATGACCGCGCTACGCCACCACTCGGTTGTGGACACGAGCACCTGCTTTCTCGCATGGGTGAGTCGGCCCGGCATTTCCCGGACCCAAATACAATCTGATTGTTCAGCCCTTGAGGCTGCCGGTGGTCAAACCCGCCATGATGTTCCGCTGGAAGATCAAGAAAATGACCACCGTGGGAATGGCGGCGATGACCGAGGCGGCGACGACCACGTTCATCGGGGTGCCGCCGGAAAAGGCGTAGATACCGACGCTGAGCGTGCGCGTCTCCGGTGACGGCATCACCAGCTTCGGCCAGAGGAAGTCCTTCCAGACGTACGTCACCGCGAAGATCGAGACGACGCCGAGAATGGGCCGCGACATCGGCAGGATGATCGACCAGAGCGTGCGCAGCGGCGACGCGCCGTCCACCATCGCGGCCGCGATCAGGTCCTCCGGAATGGAATCGAAGAACCGTTTCAACAGGAAGATGTTGAACGCGTTGGCGACCAGCGGCAGCCAGATCGCGAACGGCGAGTCGAGCATGCTGACGTGGATGAACGGGAGGTCGATCGCGGTCACGTACTGCGGGACGATCAGCACCATCGCCGGGATCATCAGGGTCGCCAGCATCGCGCCGAGGACCACGTTGCCGAAGATCGGGCGGAGCTTCGACAACGCGTACGCCGCGGCGGTGTCGAAGACGAGCTGGAAGAAGACCGCCCCGACCGCGTAGTAGAAGGTGTTGAACATCAGCTTGGCGAGGTTCAGGTTGTTCCACGCGTCGCTGTAGTTCTGCGGCTTCGGATCCTTCGGGAACAGCGTGGGCGGGGTCTGCGCGATCTCCTGCCCGCTCTTCAGCGCGCCGGTGACCATCCAGTAGAGCGGCCCGATGAAGACGAGCGTGAAGCCGATGACGACGGCGGCGAGCACGGCCCAGTAGGCGAACCGGCCGCGGCCTCGGCGCAGCTGAGCCTGCGAGATGAGAGTTCGGGACATCGTCTCAGTCCTGTTTCGTGGTCAGCCGCACGTATACGGCGGAGAAGGCGGCGAGCACCAGCAGCATGATCACGCCCAGCGCCGCGGCGCCGTTGAGATCGTTCTGGAAGAAGCCGTGCTGGTAGATCAGGTACGCCACGGTGGTCGCCGAATCCTGGGTGCCGGCGCCGTTGGCGAGGATCAGGGGCTCGATGAAAACCTGCATGGTGGCGACGATCTGCAGCATCGCCAGCAGCGCGAGGATGAGCCGGGTCTGCGGGATCGTCACGTTCCAGATCCGCCGGAAGATCCCGGCGCCGTCGAGCTCGGCCGCCTCGTACAACTCGCCGGGGATGTTCTGCAAGGCGGCGAGATAAACCAGAACCGCGCTGCCCATGTTCATCCAGGTCGACGCGAGCACCATGGCCGGCATCGTCATGTGCGGCGACTGCATCCACTCCGACGTGGGCAGGTGCAAAAACTTGAGGATGGCGTTGAACAGGCCGGCGTCGCTCGGGTCGTAGGCGTAGTACTTGAAGAGGAACAGCGCCGAGGCCGGCGGCAGGATGACCGGCAGGTAGACCAGGATCCGCAGGTAGCCCTTGGCGTGCCGCAGCTCGTTGAGCAGGATCGCCACCACGAACGGCAGGACATAACCGAAGACCAGGGCGAGACCGGTGAAGTACGCGGTGTTCTTCCACGCGGTCCAGAAGCTCGGGTCCTGGACGATCCGCACGTAGTTGTCGAGGCCCACCCAGCTCGTCACGCCGCGCCGGGTGTGCTGGAAGCTCATCACGATGCCGCGGATCATCGGGAACCAGGAGAACAGGGCGAAGCAGAAGATCGCCCCGATCAGGAACGCGTAACCGGTGAGGTTGTCCCGCAGCTTGCGGCCCTTTTTCGTGCGCACCGGCGCCGGGAACCTGCTCGGCTTCCTGGTCTCCGGCACGCTGGTCATCGTCGCCAACGAAAACTCCCGCTTTCCAAGGGTGCGGGGGCCATGCCGGCCCCCGCACCCGTCCGGTTACTTACTCGAGGCCAGGAGCTGGTTGGTCTTGGTCTCGGCGGTCTTGAGCAGTTCGTCGATGTTGGCGTTGGGGTTGGTCAGCACCCCGGACATCGCGCTGTCGAGCACCGCGTAGATGGCCTGCGCGTTGGCCGGCTCACCCTTGATCGGGACCGGGGTCGCCTCGAAGAGCGCGAAGTTCTCGGTCGGCAGGTTCTGGTTGGCCTTACGCAGGTCGACCTCCTGCTTCTGGGCGTCGCTGCCGCCCGCGAACAGCAGCGGCTGCGGCAGGCCGACCGGCTGGTTCTGCGGCTTGGCCCGGGCGTAGTCGAACTGGCCCTTGCCCGGCGTCAGCTTCTCGAAGGCGATCCACTTCAGACCGGCCTTGACCTGCTCCGGAGTGAGGTCCTTGCGGAAGAAGTAGCCCTCGCCACCGCCGAGCGTGCCCTTGGCCGCGCCGTCCTGGCCGGGCAGCGGTGCCATCGCCCACTCGTCGTACTTGCCCTGGAAGGTCTGCACGATCGCGGTGGTGGCGTCGGGGGCGCCGACGAACATGCCCACCTTGCCACCGGCGGCGTTGGTCAGCAGGTCGCCCCACTGCAGCAGCTGGCGGCTGCCCATGCTGTTGTCGCCGTACCGCATGTCCTTGATGTTCTGCAGGACCTGCTTGCCCTGGGCGTTGTTGAAGTCGGCCTTCTTGCCGTCGGGCGAGAGGATCTGACCGCCCTGCGAGTAGAGCTCGGCGGTGAAGTGCCAGCCACCGGTGTTGCCGGCGCTGTAGTCCGCGTAACCGGCGACGCCGCCGCCGAGCGCCGAGATCTTCTTGGCCGCGGTGCGGACGTCGGCCCAGGTCTTGGGCGGGTTGGCGACGTCGAGGCCGGCCTTGGCGAAGAGCGTCTTGTTGTAGAGCAGGCCCATCGAGTAGTTCTTCGACGGGACCGCGTACACCTTGCTGTCGTCGGTGAAGACGGCCTTGAGCGCCGGGTCGACGCTGTCCCAGGTCGGGACGGTGTCCTTGTTGACGTACTGGGTGATGTCCATCGCCTGACCCGAGTCCAGCACCTGCTGGAGGTCGGTCATATAGCCGTAGAAGACGTCGGTCATCGTGCCGCCGGTGAGCCGGGCGGTGAAGTCCGGCGGGTTGTCGCACTGCTGGCCGACGCTGACGCTC
The DNA here is from genome assembly GCF_040638295.1 of Actinoplanes sp. NPDC026619. NCBI lineage: Bacteria > Bacillati > Actinomycetota > Actinomycetes > Micromonosporales > Micromonosporaceae > Actinoplanes > Actinoplanes sp. NPDC026619. Next base: position 178,807 of record NZ_JBEZYA010000018.1, on the reverse strand, counting down.
TTGATCGTGATGTCCGGGTTGGCCTTCTCGAACGCCGCGACGTCGTCGTTCCAGTTCTTCAACAGGTCTTTCTGCGAGCCGTCCGGCTGGCAGTCGACCGTGATGACGGTCTTGCCGGCGGCGCTCTTACCGGAGTCGTCGTCGCCCTTGGTGGAGCAGGCGGTGAGGCTGAATCCCAGGCCGGCCACGAGCGCTAGCGCCGCAACCTTCCGGTACTGCGGTACGGACATCTTGTCCAACCCTTCTTATGTCTGACCTCGGTGAGCTGCGCATTCGTCACTGACGGCAGTCGGTGTGACCTGGGTCTCGCCGTCATGTTTCGTGGAGGTGACGATACAAAGACAAACGGCAACCCGCAAGAAGGCGACTGAAGGAAGAAAAAACTCGACTAGCGGTTCCGACAAAAAGGGCGGGCCCGAAGGCCCGCCCTTTGTCAGGAGTATTAGCTGGTCAGCTAGGTGCCGGCCCGGTCGAGCCGCGCACCACCAGCTCCGGTTCGAACAACAGCTCATCCGGCTGTACGCCGCTGCCCTCGATCTGGTTGACCAGCAGATCGACGGCCGCCTGTCCCATCATCTCGATCGGCTGCCGCACCGTCGTGAGTGGCGGGTCGGTGCACGTCATCAGCGCCGAGTCGTCGAAGCCGACGATCGAGACGTCCCGCGGCACGTCCAGTCCGAGCCGCCGCGCCGCCCGGATCGATCCGAGCGCGAGCACGTCACTGGCGCAGATCATGCCGGTCACGCCGCGCCCGATCAGCCGGCCCGCGGCGAGCCGGGCGCTCTCCATCGAGAACGTCGTGCGCTCGACGAACCAGTCGTCGCCCGCGATCTTCTCGAGGGCGGCCAGCTTGCGGCGCGACGGCACGTGGTCCTCCGGGCCCATGACCATGCCGATCCGTTGGTGGCCAAGGGATTTCAGATGTCCGTACGCCTGCTCGACGGCCACCGCGTCGTCGGTCGAGATGTGCGGGAAGCCCAGGTCGTCGACGCCGGCGTTGACCATCACGACCGGCATCCGGCGGTCGGTCAGCGCGCGGTAGTGGCCGTGCTCGGCGTCGGCCAAAGCGTACGAGCCACCGGCGAAGACGACGCCGGAGACCTGGTGGTCGAGCAGCATCTCGATGTAGTCGCGCTCGGGCACACCACCGATCGTGCGGGCCGCCAGCAGCGGGGTGAAGCCGCGCTGGGCCAGCGACGCCGTCACCACCTCGGCCAGCGCCGGGAAGATCGGGTTCTGCAGCTCGGGCAGGACGAGGCCGACCAGCCGGCCGCGCTCACCCCGCAGTTTCGTGGGTCGCTCATATCCGAGGACATCGAGCGCGGTCAGCACCGACGCCCGGGTGGCCTCGGAGACGCCGCTGCGTCCGTTGAGCACCCGGCTGACGGTCGCCTCGCTGACGCCCGCCTTCTTCGCCACCTCGGCCAGACGTTTGGTCACGCCGGAATCCTACGTCAGTTCTCTGCAAATTCCGAACCTGGACTTGCTGCCGCTCTTGCAAGCGCTGGCTGTACTTGCAGAGGGGTTTCGTGGCCGAGCGCGTGAGCTGCTGAGAGAATTGACGCATGGCTCGACGAACCAAGGTCGCTACCGTCTGCCCCTGCGGAAATCTCGGCATGGCGTACGACGAGTGCTGCGCTCCCGCCCACCAGGGGCACGCCCCTTCCACCGCCGAGGCGCTGATGCGGTCGCGCTATTCGGCGTACGCGATGGACGACGACGCGTACGTGCTGAGCTCCTGGCACCCGGACACCCGGCCGGCCCTCGTCGAGCCCGATTCGCACCTGCGCTGGGAGGGCCTCGACATCCTCGAGTCCACCGGCGGCGGCCTGTTCGACGCCGAGGGCGTGGTCGAGTTCCGGGCCCACTACCGCGACCACGGCAAACGCGGCGACATGGTCGAGCGCAGCCGTTTCGTCCGGCATGACGGTCAGTGGGTGTACTGGGGTCCGATCCTTACCGACGGCTCGCTCGCCAACATCTGACCGGTGTGATCTGCTTGCCGGGTGGCCAGTGAAGAGCGACCCCTGGACTTCAAGATCAATTTGTCGTACGGGCAATACCTGCACCTCGACGAGATCCTCGAAGCCCAGCACCCGGTAAGCGTGCCCGAGCACCATGACGAGCTGCTGTTCATCCTGCAGCACCAGACCTCCGAGCTGTGGCTCAAGCTGGTGCTGCACGAGCTGCGCGCGGTGCGGCGGCAGATCGCCGGCGACGACCTGCGCCCGGCGCTCAAGGGCCTGGCCCGGGTCAAGCACATCCAGCGCACGCTGACCGAGCAGTGGTCGGTGCTGGCCACCCTGACCCCGAGCGAATACGCCGAGTTCCGCAGCTTCCTCGGCACGTCGAGCGGCTTCCAGTCGTACCAATACCGGGCGGTCGAGTTCATGCTCGGCAACAAGGACCGCCGGATGCTGTCGATCTTCCAGAACGACCCGTCCGCGCTCGCCCTGCTGACCGACGCGCTCGAGGCGCCCAGCGTCTACGACGAGTTCCTGCGCTACCTCCACCGCCACGGTTACGACGTGCCGGTCGAGCTGCTGCAACGCGACGTGACGCGGCCGTATGAGTTCAACGAGGATCTCGTGCCGGTGTTCGTGGGGATCTACTCCGACCCGGAGAAACACTGGGCCGCCTACGAGACCTGCGAGGAGCTCGTCGACCTGGAGGAAAACTTCCAGCTCTGGCGGTTCCGGCACCTCAAGACGGTGGAGCGCACGATCGGGTTCAAGCGCGGCACCGGCGGCTCCAGCGGGGTCTCCTATCTGAAGGCCGCCCTCGACCTGACGTTCTTCCCGGAGCTGTACGCCGTACGCACCGAGATCGGAGCCCCCCGTTGATCAGCTTGAGCGCCCGCGCCGACGCGCTCGACTCGGCCGATCCGCTGGCCGGTTACCGCGAGCAGTTCCTGGCGCCGGCCGACTTCGACGTCGTGTCCTACCTGGACGGCAACTCGCTGGGCCGGCCGCTGATCGCGACCGCGGCGCTGATGGAGCAGTTCATCCGCGAGCAGTGGGGCGGGCGGCTGATCCGGGGCTGGACGGACGGCTGGCTCTCCTGGCCGCTGGAGCTCGGTGACCGACTTGGATCAGTCGCGCTGGGCGCCGCCGCCGGCCAGGTCGTGATCGCCGACTCGACGACGGTGCTGATCTACAAGCTGGCCCGGGCCGCCCTTTCCGGCTCCCCGGGCCGGAACCGGGTCATTCTCGATACCGACAATTTCCCCACCGATCGGTACGTCCTCGAAGGCATCGCCGCCGAGCAGGATCTCGAACTGGTCTGGATCTCGACCGATCCGGCTTCGGGGATCCGCCCGGCCCAGGTCGCCGAGGTGATCGACGAGCGGACCGCCCTCGTCCTGTTCAGCCATGTCGCCTACCGCTCCGGCTGGCTCGCCGACGTCGCCGAGATCAACCGGATCGCGCACGAGGCCGGCGCGCTGACCATGTGGGACCTGTGCCATTCGGCCGGCTCGGTGCCGATTCAGCTCGATGCCTGGGGCGTCGATCTCGCGGTCGGCTGCACCTACAAATACCTCAACGGTGGACCGGGAGCGCCGGCTTTCGCGTACCTCCGGAAGGGTTTGCAGGAAACCCTGCGCCAGCCGATCCAGGGCTGGATGGGCCACCAGGCGTCGTTCGAGATGGGCCCTGGTTACCTGCCCGCGGCCGGCCGCCGCGCCCTGCTCAGTGGCACCCCGCCGATCCTCGGGATGGTGCCGCTGCACGCCAACCTGGACATGCTCGCCGCGGCCGGCATCGAGGCGGTGCGGGCCAAGTCGCTGCTGCTCACCAGCTATGTGCTCGACCTGGCCGACGAGTGGCTGGCGCCGTTCGGCGTCGAGGTGGCCGGCCCGCGCGACCCGTCGCGCCGAGGCGGTCACGTCACGCTGAGCAAGCCCGGCTTCGAGAAGCTGCTCGACCCGCTGTGGTCCGCCGGGGTGATCCCCGACTACCGGCAGCCGGACGGCCTGCGGATCGGCCCGGCCCCGCTGAGCACCAGTTTCGGCGAGGTCCACCGCGGCCTGGCGACGCTGCGCGACCTCCTCGAGAAGTGACGTCGTTCGTCCGGGCGGCCACCCTCTGGTGGGACGGCCGGCTACACACCGGCGTCGCCCTGCGCCTCGATCCGTCCGGCGCGGCCACCCCGGTCGCCGAGGTGCCGGAATCGGCGCCGGTCCGCACCCTGCCCGGCACCCTGCTGCCCGGCCTGGTCGACGCGCACGTGCACTCCGGCCTGGTCGACCTGGCCACGGTGCGGGCCGGCGGCATCGCCGGCGTCTGGGACCTCGGCTCGGTGCCGTCCCAGGTGGCGTCGCTGGCCGCCGCCGATCGCGGCCTTCCGCGCATTCGCTTCGCCGGACCGTTTTTGATCGCCCCCGGCGGCTATCCGAGCGACCGGTCGTGGGCGACGCCCGGTAGCTGGCGCGAGATCGACTCGGCGGCTCAGGCGACCGAGGCGGTCGAGGAGGCCGCTACCCTCGGCGCGGAGCTGATCAAGGTGACCGCCCACGCCGGCGGCCCGCAACTGCGCCTGTTCACGATGACCGCGGTGGTCGACGCCGCCCACGACCGCGACCTGCCGGTGGTGGTCCACGCCGAGGGCCCGGGCACGGTCGCGATGGCCTACGAGGCCGGCGCTGACCTGCTCGCGCACACGCCGTGGACCGAGCCGCTGGACCGCGGCCTGGTGCGGGCCTGCGCCGAGCGCATGCGCTGGATCAGCACCCTCGACATCCACGGCTGGGGCACCCCCACCCCCGAGCTGGTCACGGCCGTCGGCAACCTGCGGCGCTTCCTGGAGTACGGCGGAAGCGTCCGCTACGGCACCGACCTCGGCAACGGCCCCCTGATCCCGGGCGTGAACCCGCGCGAGATCCGAGCGTTGCAACAGGCCGGCCTGACCCCGAACGACATCCTCCAGTCGATGACCGGCCCCGGCGTCACGTGGATCCCGGCCGGCCTCGACCTCGACCCGGCCCGCTTCGCCGACGTCCTGGCCACCGCCCGGGTCCTCGACGACGCGGTCCGCCCACGATCCTGAGGGCTCAGCCGGGCTCGGACTCGTGCCCGGCCGGATGGGCGCGCAGCAGGCCGTCGTAGGCCCGCTCGGCGGTGAGGTCGCCGGTGACGACCCGGTGGATCGTGCGGGTGATCGGCATGGCCAGCCCGTGCTGGTCGGCCAGCCGAACCGCGGCGTGCACGGTCTTGACCCCCTCGGCGACCTGCCCCATCTCGGCGAGGATGTCCTCCAGGCTCCGCCCGCGGCCGAGCTGCTCGCCGACGTAACGGTTGCGGCTGTGCGGACTGATGCACGTCGCCACCAGGTCACCCATCCCGGCCAGCCCGGCCAGCGTGCTCGGCTCGCCGCCCATCGCGACCGCCAGCGTGGTCAGCTCGGCAAGGCCACGCGAGATCACCCCGGCCCGGGTGTTGTCACCGACGCCGAGGCCCTGGGCGATGCCGGTGGCGATCGCCACGACGTTCTTCAGCGCCCCACCGACCTCGCAGCCGATCACGTCGTGGTTGGTGTAGACCCGCAGCAGACCGCGGCGGAACACCCGCTGGATCTCCGCGGCAACGGTGAGGTCCTCGGTCGCGATCACCGTGGCCGCCGCCATGCCCGCCATGATCTCCTTGGCCAGATTGGGCCCGGTGAGCGCGGCGGCCGGATGCCCCGGCAGCACGTCCTTGATCACTTCGGTCATCCGCAGCAGGGAGTCGCGCTCCAGACCCTTGCTGAGGCTGACCACCGGGATCCACGGATGCAGGTCCGGCCGCACCTGCTCCAGGGTGGCGCGGAACGCCCCGGTTGGCACGCCGACCACGAGCAACTCGGCATGGGCGGCCGCCTCGGCGAGGTCCGCGGTGGCCCGAAGCCGGCTCGGCAGCGGAAAGCCGGCGAGATAATGCTCGTTGGTGTGCTTGGCGTTGATCTCCTCCGCCGAGGCCGCGCTGCGCGCCCAGATCAACGACTCGTGATCCCGGCGGGTCAGCACGGACGCGACCGTGGTGCCCCAGGAACCCGCACCCAGCACGGTGATCCGCATGGCTCCCCTTCCCCCGGCGAGCCTTTCCCCGGCGAGTTGAGGATACGGCGGCCGGGCACGTCATGGCCCGATTGACGGCGGGCGGCCTCCGCGTCGCGCAGGCGGTAGGTTGCGGCTCATGAGGCTTCTTCTCACGTCTGCCGGGGTCAAGAACCCGAGCATCCACAGCGCTTTGGTCGAACTGCTCGGCAAGCCGCTCGCTGAGGCCGCCGCACTCTGCATCCCGACGGCAGGTTATGGGCATCCGATGGCCCGGCCGGAGAATGCCTGGCGTTTCATCGCCGGACGCTCGCCCCTGCAGATGTGCGGTCTGGGATGGAAATCGGTGGGCGTGCTGGAGCTGACCGCGCTGCCCAGCATCGGCGCGGAACACTGGGTCCCGTGGGTGCGGGAGGCGGACGTCCTGCTGGTGGGCGGTGGCGACGCGCTCTATCTGAGCCACTGGCTGCGGGAGTCCGGGCTGGCCGACTTGCTGCCGTCGCTGACCGACCAGGTCTGGGTGGGCCTCAGCGCCGGGAGCATGGCGCTGACGCCCCGCATCGGCTCCGACTTCGTCGGCTGGAAGCCGCCCACCGGCGACGACCGCGCGCTGGGCGTCGTCGACTTCTCGATCTTCCCGCACCTGGAAGAGGACCCTAGAAGGAACGCATAGGATTGCGGGTTGGCTTCACCCTGGTCTCATGACAAGATGCTTCATGACAATCTCCTTCAGGTCGGATGCGTCGGGAGGCGGCAGGTCAGCGGTATGACCTCGCCGGCTGCTGTCGCATTGGCAGGGCTTGACATGGGACGCTTGGCGCAGCATCCGCCGAGAGGTGAGGCGATCCGATGAGCGTGGCCATGCTGGAACACCCCGAACCATGGAGCGAGGACGAGTACTTCGCGCTCGGCGAGACCCCGAACCGGGTCGAGCTGATCGATGGGAGCCTGTGGGTGAGCCCGGCACCGAGTAAGCGTCATCAGCACATCGCGCTCCTGCTTGCCATGGACCTCTACGGTCCGGCCGAAGACGCCGGACTTCTGGTGCTCCAGGACGTCAATCTTCGGTTGGCCAGTGGACGCATCGTGCAACCGGACCTCGTCGTGGCCGACACCGACGACGTCGGCACGACGGTCGAGGCCGGCGAGGCGAAGCTGGTGATCGAGGTCGTCTCGCCGAGCAACGCCGGAACGGATCGGCTGCTCAAGCCTCAGCTGTACGCGGCCGCCGGGATCGATTGGTACCTGCGAGTGGAACAACCTCCGGATTCGGTCGAACTGCACCTGCACAGGCTGGCCGGCGATCACTACGCGCCCTTCGCCGTAGCGGGCCTCGGCCAGACGCTGGCTTCGGATGAGCCCTTTGCTCTCCGCGTCGAAGCAGCGTCCTTGCTGCGTCGCCGGCCACGCTGACGGCGGCGTACAAAAGAGGTATGGGATTGATCGTTGTTTCCGGGGCCACCGGGCGGCTCGGTGGGCGGGTGGCTCGGCTCGTCGGCGGGGCGCCGCGGCTTCTTGTGCGTGATCCGAAGCGGGCTCCGGAGGGGGCCGATGTCGCGGTGGCCGACTACGCCGATGGTGCGGCCGTGCGGCGGGCGCTCGACGGGGCCGAGACCGTGCTGATGGTCTCCGCGGCCGAGACTCCGGACCGGGTCGGGCAGCATCGCAGCTTCGTCGACGCGGCCAGGGCGGCCGGCGTGCGGCAGTTGGTCTACACCTCGTTCGCCGGGGCCTCGCCCGATGCCACGTTCACGCTTGCGCGCGACCACTGGCACACCGAGCAGCACATCCGGGAGAGCGGGCTCGCGTTCACGTTCCTGCGTGACAACCTCTATGCCGACTTCCTGCCGTTCATGGTCGGCGAGGACGGGGTGATCCGCGGGCCGGCCGGTGACGGGAAAGCCGCCGTGGTGGCGCAGGACGACATCGCCGACGCGATCGTCGCGGTGCTGCGGGATCCGGCGCCGCACGCCGGGAAGACGTACGAGATGACCGGGCCGGAAGCGCTCGGCCTCGCCGAGGTCGCGGCGATCATCGGTGGCTCGACCACCTACTACGACGAGACCCTCGACGAGGCTTATGCGTCACGCGAGCGCTATCAGGCGCCGAAATGGCAGGTCGACGCGTGGGTCAGCACCTACACCGCGATCGCGGCCGGTGAGCTGGACCGGGTCTCCGGCGATGTGGAGACCCTCACCGGCCACCCGGCCACCTCGCTTCAAGAACTGCTTCAGGCCGGTTAAGGGCGGCGGCGGGGCGGTTGGACGGGTTCTCAAGCGGCGGCGACCGGGCGTAGGCCCAGGCGGTCGACCGCGTACATCTTGGCTTCGGACAGGTCGAAGTACATGCCGGTCAGCGTCAGCCGGCCGGCCTCCTCGGCGTCCCGGACCACCGGGTAGGTGCGCAGGTTGGCCAGCTGGCGGGTCACGTTGTCGGTCACGCAGCGGGTCTCGTCGATCTCGCCGGTGAAGTCGTTGGTCGACCAGGTCAGCCAGCGGCCCAGGTCACCGGTGTTGCCGCCGGCCATCATGGCGCGCACGGCGCCGCAGCCGGAGTGGCCGCAGACGGTGATCGTGCGGACGCCGAGGACGCCCACCGCGTACTCGATGGCGGCTCCGACCGATGAGTCGGGGCCGCCGTGCGGTGGCACCACGTTGCCGATGTTGCGGACGCAGAACAGGTCGCCGGGGCCGCTCGTGGTGATCAGGTTGGGCACGAGGCGCGAGTCGGCGCAGGTGATGAAGAGCTGTTCGGGCTGCTGGCCGTCGCGGGCCAGGCCGGCCAGGTGCGGTTGCACGAGCGGGGCGACGCTGCGTTCGAACTCATGGATGCCGGCGGCCATCGCGTTCCGGCGCTGCCGGTCCATGTCCTGCCACTGCGACCAGGAGCCGAACCGCCGCGGCGTGCTCTTTCCGGCGCCGAGGCGCCCGCGCGAGGCGCGGCCGAACCAACCGTCGTGGGTTTCTCTGACGTCGACGGTTCCGCCGCTTTTGACGTACGCCTCCCGCCAGTCCTCGATGACCTGAAAAGCACCGTGATCCAGATAGTCGAGGTGCAGCTCGACCGTCACGTGCTGGCCGGCCGGCAGCGTGGCCAGGGCGCGGGCGACCCGGCCGGAGCCGACGAACGCCAGGCTCCCGCTGATCGTGACGGTCGTGCCGTCGGTGTGGATCTCGCAACGGGCCAGCCGCCACAGCATCATCGCCACGGCGCAGGCGAGCCCGGCCGCGACCCCGGTGAGCAGGTCGGTGGCCACCACGCCGACCGCGGTGACCAGGTAGGTGGGCAGTTCCCGGTGCCGGGCGTAGGTGCGGATCTGGGCCAGGCTGATCAGCCGCAGGCCGACCACGACCAGGACGGCGGCCAGCACCGCCAGCGGGATGGCCTCGAGCATCCACGCGCCGAGCAGCACGACTGCGGCGATCCAGACGCCGTGCAGGATGGCCGACGCGCGGGTGCGGGCGCCCGCCGCCACGTTGGCCGAGCTGCGCACGATGACGCCGGTGACCGGCAGGCCGCCGAGCAGACCGCTGACCGTGTTGGCGCAGCCCTGGGCGACCAGCTCCCGGTTGAGATCGGCGCGCGGGCCGTCGTGCATCCGGTCGACGGCGACCGCGGACAGCAGCGACTCGACGCTGGCGACCAGGGCGATGGTGAACACGGCGACGGCGATCTCGCCGAGCGGGGCGTTCGGCCAGACCGGCAGGATGAGGGCGGACAGCGGCGCGTCGGGCAGGTCGACCCGCTCGACGTCGGCGCCCATCGCGGCGGCCGGCACGGTCACCACGACGACCGCGACCAGCGCGGCCGGGATCATCGCGACTTTCTTCAAGCGCGGCCAGAGCAGCAGCACGGCGATGGTGAGCAGGCCGAGCAGCGCGGAGACGCCGTGGTGGCCGGCGATCTGGGCGGGCAGGTCGCGCAGGTTGTGCCAGGCGGAGCTCTGCGGGTCGCCGCCGAGCAGCACGTGCACCTGGCTGAGCGCGATGACCAGGCCGATGCCGGCGAGCATGCCGTGCACCACGGCCGGTGACAGGGCGAGCGCGGCCCGGCCGAGCCGGGACGCGCCGAGCACGATCTGGACCAGGCCGGCGACCGCGACGATCGCGGCGGTGCCGGCCGGGCCGTAGCTGGCGATGGTGCCGGCCACGATCACGGTGAGGCCGGCGGCCGGGCCACTGACCTGCAGCGGAGCGCCGCTGAGCGCGCCGGCGACGATGCCGCCGACCACGGCGGCGATGAGTCCGGCGAGAAGGGGCGCGCCGCAGGCGGCCGCGATGCCGAGTGAGAGCGGGATGGCGATCAGGAAGACCACGATCGACGCGGGAAGGTCATGCCGTAGAAGCCTCATGACGGACATGTCCGAAAAATAGCGAAGAAGAGTTAAAGGGGCGTTACGCCGCGTGCTTCTTCAGGCAAGCCACAGCAAACTGCCGCCCACTACACAGCGGGCGGCAGCATGATCAACCAGATGCTACGACTGGGGCTTCCACAGCTCCTGGTTCGCCTCGTACATCTCGCGCAGGATCGCCGGCACGTCGTAGGTGAGCTTCCAGTCGGGGTAGTGCTCCTCGAACCGGGCCGTGCTGCTGATCCACCACTGGTGGTCGCCGGCCCGGGCCTGGTCGACATAATCGGTCCGCGCCTCGAGACCGGTGATCTCTTCAGCGATCTTGAAAGCCTCGATGTGACTGCAGTTCGAGAAACGCCCGCCGCCCATGTTGTAGACCTCGGCGACCCGCGGCGCGCGGTGGAACGCCTCGAACGCCGACACCAGGTCGTGCGAGTGGATGGCGTCGCGGACCATTTTCCCCTTGTAGCCGTAGATGTGGTACTGCCGCTGCTCCATGACGCAACGCATGACGTACGCCAGGAAGCCGTGCAACTCCGCCGCCGAGTGACCCGGCCCGGTCAGCGTGCCGCCGCGGAAGACCGAGGTGGGCATCGAGAAGTAGCGGCCGTACTCCTGCACCATCACGTCGGCGGCGACCTTGCTGGCCCCGAACACCGAGTGCATGCTCTGGTCGATCGACATGGTCTCGTCGATGCCGTCGTACCACCGGTGGTCCGCCGGCATCTCGTACCGGGTCTCCTGCTCGACCAGCGGCAACGAGTTGGGCAGATCGCCGTACACCTTGTTGGTGGAGGTGAAGATGAACGGGGTGTCCGGGGTGTTCAACCGGACGGCCTCGAGCATGTTGATCGTGCCGACCGCGTTCACGTCGAAGTCGGTGAACGGCTCGCGGGCCGCCCAGTCGTGCGACGGCTGCGCGGCGCAGTGGATGACCAGGCCGACGTTCCGGCCGAGGCCCGCGAAGAGCTTGTTGAGTCCGTCCCGGTCGCGGATGTCGATATCGTGGTGGGTGTACCGCTCCCCCACCTCCTTCGTCAGCCGATCCAGGTTCCATTTGGTGGAACCGTCCTTGCCGAAGAAGTAGCCACGCATGTCGTTGTCGACGCCGACCACGTCCATGCCGAGACCGGCAAAATGCCGCACCGACTCGGAACCGATCAGACCGGCCGAACCGGTGACCACGACAACACTGCTGCTCATCAAGACCTCCGCGAAAAGCTTGGTCGGAACGGCCCGAGGTTACAGGGTGTATGCACTCCTGGTAAGAACCGGACAACCTGTCGCGAAGGTCATGCTTGGTCCCGAGGTGAAATGGGCACGTCACGTATTCGGCACATCCGATGGCGAGGCTCCGGGTCCAGGGACAGCCATCAACACGGACATAGGCGGTCTTCATGACGGAGTCTCTCCCGGTCACGGCGGAACAAGTCGCCGCGGCGCAAGGCCTCACGCTCGGTGTCGAAGAGGAACTGCACGTCGTCGACCTGGCCACTCGCGAGCTCGTGCCGCGCGCGCCCGAGGTGCTCGCCCGGCTCGACCCCGAACACTTCTCGGCCGAGCTGCATCGCTCGGTGGTCGAGACCAACACCCCGGTGGCCGCGACGCTCGACGAGCTGCGGGACGGGATCGTCGGCCGCAGGCGGGCCGCGATCACGGTCGCCGAGTCGCTCGGGCTCGGCCTGGCCGCCACCGGCACGGTCCCCCTCGTCGACCTGGAGTCACTCCCCGTGACGCCGACGTCGCGATACCGCCGGATGCTGGACGACTACCAATTGCTCGCCCGTGAGCAGCTGATCTGCGGCGCTCAGGTGCACGTCGGCGTCCCCGACCGGGACGAGGCGGTCGCGGTGGCGCAGCGGGTCACCCCGATTCTGCCGGTGCTGCTGGCGCTGTCGGCGAGCTCGCCGTACTGGATGGGTGAGGACTCCGGGTATGCCAGCGTGCGCTCGCTGGTGTGGATGCGCTGGCCGACCGCCGGCGACCCCGGTGTGCTCAACTCGGCCGCCGAACACGATGCGCTGGTCGACGACCTGATCGCCTCCGGCACGATCACCGACCCCAAGATGGTCTATTTCGACGTCCGCCCGTCGGCGCACCTGCCGACCGTGGAGCTGCGGGTCACCGACTCGTCGCCGGACGCCGACACCGTCGTGCTGCTGGCCGGCCTGTTCCGCGCCCTCGCCCTGCGCGCCCGCGACGAGCACCGCGCCGGCCGCCCGCTGCCGGTCAGCCGGCCGCCGCTGCACCGAGCCGCCATGTGGCGGGCCGCCCGCTCGGGCCTCGAGGGCGACCTGCTCGACCTGCCGCACTCGCCCTCGCCGGTCCCGGCGGCGGCCGCGGTCGAACGCCTGGTCGGCGACCTGCGCCCGCAGCTCGAGGAACTGGGCGACTGGGAGCAGGTCTTCGACCTTTCGGTGCGGGCGCTCAGCCGGGGCAGCTCGGCCGCCCGCCAGCGCCGGGCAATGGCCCGGCGCGGCCGCATCTCCGACGTGGTCGACCTGGTCGTGGCGGACACCCGGGGCGGCGCCACCGGCATCGGGCCGGAAGGTCAAACGATTCCGGCGGGGCTTTTCCCGTACGCGGTGGATGGCGACGAGGCTTTCGACGGCGGGGACGTCTCCCCGGCGTACGCAGGCATCTTGAATGTCTTGAATGCTCTTGGGTCGGGGGGTCTGCGCCGTCGTGAGGACGTGCGGGACGACGAACAGCGGGCCCGCGGCAACACGTTCAGCGTGGCCGGCGAGGCCGCGACCAGGCTGTTCCCGTTCGACCTGGTGCCGCGGATCGTGCCGGCCGATGACTGGACCCGGCTGAGCGCGGGGCTGGTGCAGCGGGTCCGGGCTCTCGACCGGTTCGTGACCGACGTCTACGGCGAACGCGCGGTCGTGCGCGACGGCATCGTGCCGGAGTGGGTCATCGACGGTTCGCCGGAGCTGCGGCCCAGCGGCGCCCTGGTCGCTCACGACGGCGTGCGGGCCCAGGTGGCCGGCGTCGACCTGGTGCTCGACGTGGACGGCGACTGGTGCGTGCTGGAGGACAACCTGCGGGTGCCGTCCGGCATCGCGTACGCCATGCAGAACCGCCGGCTCACCGAGAGCGTCCTGCCCGAACTGCCGGTGCCCGAGCACCTGCTGTCGGTCGAGGGCACGCCGAAGATGCTGCTGAAGGTGCTGCGCGAGGCGGCCCGCCCGTCGGCCGGCGACGACCCGTCGATCGTGGTGCTCAGCCAGGGGCCGGACGACTCGGCCTGGTTCGAGCACCGGATGCTCGCCGAGGAGATGGGCGTGCCGGTGGTGCGCAGCACCGAGCTGTTCGTCGAGGGCACCCGGGTCTTCCGGATGCGCAACGGCAAGCGCTACCCGGTCGACGTGATCTACCTGCGGATGGGCGAGGACAGCCTGGTGCACTCGCCGGGCGCGGACGGCATGCCGCTCGGGCCGAGCCTGGTCGCGGCGCTGCACGCGGACACCGTCACCCTCGCCAACGCGCTGGGCAACGGCATCGGCGACGACAAGGCGGTGTACGCCTACGTGCCCAAGCTGATCGAGTACTACCTGGGCGAGAAGCCGCTGCTCGCGGACGTGCCGACCTATCTGTGCGGCATCCGTGAACAGCGGGAGGAGGTGCTCGGCCGACTGGACGAGCTGGTCTGCAAGCCGGTCGACGGCTACGGCGGCGACCGGATCGTGATCGGCCCGCACGCCTCGCCCGAGGACCTGGCCGCCGTGCGCCGGCAGATCGTCACCGCCCCGCACCGCTGGGTCGCCCAGGAGGTCGTGCGGCTCTCCACCCACCCGGTCTTCGACGGCCACCAGCTCGCCGCCCGCCACGTCGACCTGCGGGCCTTCGTCTTCAGCGGCGCCGAGTCGGTGGTGGCCCCGGCCGCGCTCACCCGGGTCGCCCCGGCGGGCAGCATGATCGTCAACTCCTCGCGCGGGGGAGGCTCGAAAGACACCTGGTTGCTGGGGTCGTAGCTGTTCTTAACAGGCCGGAAATCGAGCTAGAGGAGATTGGCAGCGATGTGTGGGATCGCCGGGGAAATTCGGTACGACGGAAACGCCGCGGATGAGGGGGCGATCCGGCGGATGCTGCCGTGCCTCGAATCGCGCGGCCCGGACGGCGAGGGCCTCTTCCGCCGCGGACCGGTCGCGTTCGGCCACCGCCGCCTGAAGATCATCGACCTCTCCGAGGCCGGCGGCCAGCCGATGACCGACGACGAGCTCGGGCTGACCCTGGTCTTCAACGGCTGCATCTACAACTACAAGCAACTGCGGGACGAGCTCCAGTCGTACGGCTACCGGTTCTTCTCCACCTCCGACACCGAGGTGATCATCAAGGCGTACCACCGGTGGGGTTCGTCGTGCGTACGCCGCTTTCTCGGGATGTTCGCGTTTGCTCTACTCCGGCACGACACCGGCGAGGTGATGCTGGCCCGCGACCGGCTCGGGATCAAGCCGATGTACCTGTCCGCCTCCGGTGACCGGCTGCGGTTCGCCTCCACGTTGCCCGCGCTGCTCGCGGCCGGCGACGTCGACAAGTCGATCGACAAGGTGGCGTTGCAGCACTACATGACGTTCCACTCGGTGGTGCCGGCGCCGCGAACGATCATCTCCGGGGTCCGCAAACTGCCACCCGCGACGGTACGGATGATCAGCGCCGACGGGTCGTTCACCGACGAGCTCTACTGGGAGCCGTCGCACACCCGGCGCACTGATATCCCGGCCGACGAGTGGCCCGCGCTGATCCACGAGAAGCTCGCGCTCGCGGTCGAGCGGCGGATGGTCGCCGACGTGCCGGTCGGGGTGCTGCTCTCCGGCGGCATCGACTCCAGTTACATCGTGGCGCTGCTGGCCGAGCAGGGGCAGCGCGGCCTGACCACGTTCAGCATCGGGTTCGAGGCCGGTGGCGGGGAGAGCGGCGACGAGTTCGCCTACTCCGACATCGTCGCCAAGCAGTTCGACACCGTGCACCACCAGATCCGGATCGGCCGCGACCGCTTCCTGCCGGCCGTCGACCGGACGGTGGCCGCGATGAGCGAGCCGATGGTTTCGCACGACTGCATCGCGTTCAACCTTTTGAGCGAAGACGTCTCAAAGTCGGTGAAAGTTGTACAGTCGGGGCAGGGAGCGGACGAGATCCTGGCCGGCTACAGCTGGTATCCGCCGCTGGCCCACGTTCCGTACTCCGAGGCGGTCGACGCGTACGCTGCGGAGTTCTTCGACCGCCCGCACGCTGACCTGGCCCAGCAGCTCAACCCCGAGTGGCTCATCGACGACGATGTCAGCCGCGAGTTCGTCGCGGCGAGTTTCGGCCGGCACGGCGCCGACACCGCGGTCGACGCAGCGTTGCGGCTCGACTCCCAGGTGATGCTCGTGGACGACCCGGTCAAGCGGGTCGACAACATGACCATGGCGTGGGGGCTGGAGGCTCGCGTACCGTTCCTGGATCACGAGCTCGTGGAGCTGGCTGCGGCCTGCCCGCCCGAGCTCAAGCTGGCGCACGGCGGCAAGGGGGTTCTCAAGCAGGCGGCCCGCGGTGTCGTGCCCGACGAGGTGATCGACCGCACCAAGGGCTACTTCCCGGTCCCGGGCATCCGGCACCTCGAAGGCCCGATGTTCGACAAGGTGCGGGACGCGCTCCACGCACCGGCCGCCCGTTCGCGAGGGCTGTTCCGTAAGGAATACGTGGATCGGCTGCTCGCCGATCCGAACACGGCGCGCACGACACTCGGCGCCAACCAGCTATGGCAGCTGGCCCTGTTGGAGATGTGGTTGCAGGACAAAGGCATCTAAGGCTTCTTTTGGGGGTTTGCATGACCGGACAGCTCAACCGGATCGACGTCACCGTGCTCCCGCTGAGCTGGACGAAACCGCTTCCTCCCGAGGCCGGTGGCAGCTGGTCACCGGCGCTCTCCCCGGACGGCCGGCACTGCGCCTACATCTCCGACCGCGGCGGTCGTCCGCAGGTGTGGGTGCAGCCGGTCGGCACCGAACTCGACTTCCTGGTCGACACCGGGCCGGAACCGGTCACCTGCGTGCAGTGGTCCACCGGCGGCGGCTGGCTGGCCTGCCAGCTCGCCCCCGGCGGCGGCCCCCGGCACGAGGTGTGGCTGATCCGGCCGGACGGCTCGGAGCTGCACCAGGTGGCCGGCTTCGGCGCCGACGACGCCGACAACATGCGCTGGCTGCCCGGCCGCTCGCTGCTGGCGCTCACCGAGAACCTGACCACCGGCCTGCTCATCGACCCGGTGCACAACACCCGCTCGGTCGTCGCCAAGGGTTCGCTGACCGTCCTGCTCGACGTGTCCGCCACCCACGCGCTGCTGCGGATCGGCCCGCGCGGCGACCGCCAGATCGTCACCCGCGACCTGACCACCGGCGCCGACACCATGGTCGCGCTGGGCGAGCAGGCGATCTTCGCCCCCGACGGCGCGGTCTTCGCCCGCTCCGAGGCCGGCGAGTTCCCGGCCCTGATCCGGGTCGCCCCGGACGGCGGCGTGAGCGTCATCGCGGCCGCCGCCCGCGCCGAGGTCGAGGCGTTCACGCTGACCGCCGACGCCACCGCGGCCGCGGTGCTGTGGAACGTGCGCGGCGGCGAATCCGAGATCGAGGTCGTCGACCTGCGTGACGGCACCCGGCGCCGGGTCGAGCCGCTCCCCGCCAGCGTGATCTCCGAACTCGCCTGGAGCTTCGACGGGTCCGGGCTGGCCTTCACCGCCGAGGGGCCCGGTCAGCCGCACGGCGTCTGGGTTTTCGCGGGCGACGAGGTGCGCCCCGTCTCGGCCGCGCGCCCCGCACCCGGCTCGGTGCAGCCGACGCTGGAGGTCTTCGCGGCCCACGACGGCCTCGAACTCAGTGGCTGGCTGTTCCGCCCGGCCGGCGACGGCCCGCACCCGACCGTGCTGTGGTTCCACGGCGGCCCCGAGGCTCAGGAGCGCCCCGGCCACTCGCCGCTGTTCCAGTCGCTGGTCGACCGGGGCATCGCGGTCTTCGCACCGAACGTGCGCGGCTCGTCCGGCTTCGGCAAGAGCTTCGTCAACGCCGACAACGGCGTGCTGCGCTACGCCGGCATCGAGGACGTCCGCTCCTGCGTCCGTCACCTGGTCGCGACCGGCGTCTCCGACGAGTCACGGATGGGCTGCATGGGCCGCTCCTACGGCGGTTACCTGACGCTGGCCGCGCTGACCCGCTTCCCCGACCTGTTCGCGGTCGGCATCGACGTCTGCGGCATGTCCAACTTCTCCACGTTCTACCAGCACACCGAGCCCTGGATCGCCGCCGCCGCCATCTCGAAATACGGCGACCCGGTCGAGGACGCCGCCCTGCTGGCCGACCTCTCCCCGATCACCCGCATCGACCGGCTGACGACCCCGCTGATGATCGTCCACGGCGAGAACGACACCAACGTCCCGGTGATCGAGGCCGAACAGGTGGCCGCCGCCCTGACCGAACGCGGCGTCGAACACCGCTACCTGCTCTTCCCCAACGAGGGCCACACCTTCCTGCACAGCACCTCCCGAGCCGACTACCTGCACGAAACAGTCACCTGGCTCACCGACCACCTCTCCTGAATCCCGCCGTCGGCACGCAAGAGATCATTAGTACATATGTTCTATGCGCTGCCACGCCTACACCTGTAGAATCCGAAGTCAAGCGACACGCCCATCTGGGGTCCCGGCGTTCGCGGACCTAGGTCGCTAGTCTCACGACAAACGTGGAAGGGGGTGCCAATTGAGTTCGGTACACGACGTTGCTGCGGCAGTGATAGACCGGCTCGGCAGCATGAATGCAATGAAGCTCGAAAAGCTTGTCTATTACTGCCAGGGCTGGCACCTTGCTCGACACGGAGTTCCGCTGTTCCGCGAAGATATTCAAGCATGGCGACGAGGTCCGGTCGTTCCGGCACTTTACCGCCAGCACCGCCAGCAAAATAACGTGTCGGCTTGGCCTGACGGCGATCTTACGCAGCTGGATTCATCCCAGCGCGATACCGTCGATTGGGTGACAGCAGAGTACGGCAAGTTCTCCGCCATTGAGCTTTCCCACATGACTCACAGCGAATTGCCTTGGCGTGCGGCCCGTGGAGCCCTTCCCGATTCTGCATCCTCGGCAGCCCCGCTGAGCATCGACATCATGAGAACGTATTACTCACGCCAGCTGACAGACCCCGAGACTGCCGTTGCTCTCGCCACTGCCAACGCTGCATTGGAGGGCGTTGAGTTTGACGATGACTGGCAAGACCGCCTTCGCGACGTAGCAACCGGCTTGGTCTCTGCCGACGATCTCGTGGCCGAGGAAATAGCGCGGATAACCGGTGGATGATCCGTATACACAACCCGGCTCAGACGGCCTGATCAATAAACTCGGCCTAACCGACACGGTCGTCCTGAGCGATGCCGAATTTCGTATTGTTCAATCCGTGATATTCAGGCATCACGCATCTCCATACCAGGGAACTTCGGCCTTACTCACCTCCAAAATTTCCATCGCTTCCTCTTTCAAGATGTGTACGCCTGGGCAGGCCGAACTCGAACCGTCGACATCAGCAAGCCCGGCGCACGTTTTTGCCATTGGCGCTACGTAGACGACGAGGCTGGCGCCGTGTTAGCCGAACTCGCCACCGAGGGATACCTGGTCGGCTTCAATCGGGAGGCATTCCTTTCTGGCCTGGCGCACTTCTACGGAGAACTGAATGCAAGGCATCCATTTCGTGAAGGAAATGGACGAACGATACGCGCTTTTCTGCGGCAGCTGGGCGCTGCGGCCGGCTTCCAACTCGACTGGTCGGAACTCAGCAAGGCCGAAAAATTGAGCATGCAGAATTCATCTTAATACCACTGATATTACAATGTTGAAGCAAGTTCTGGACCCCGTGGTGCGACGTATAAATTAGTCAAGACCATCACCGGCTTTCCGGCACTGAGACCCACCTTTCGCTTGATAAAAACAGGATGCGAGTGGGCCCGGGCGGTCGTAGGGTCGGCGGCATGCTGTGGGATGCCGAGACCGCTGCTTCCTATGACACGCCTGGTGAAGGCGTGTTCTCGTCCGAAGTGCTCGATCCGACCGTTGACCGGCTCGCGGCGCTGGCCGGGGGTGGGGCGGCGGTGGAGTTCGCGGTGGGCACCGGGCGGGTTGCGCTGCCGCTTGCGGCGCGCGGGGTGCCGGTCGTCGGGATCGAGATGTCGCGGCCGATGATCGAGCGGCTGCACGCCAAGGATCCGGAGTTTCGGGTCGAGGTCGGTGACATGGCCGGCACGCGGGTGCCGGGCGAGTTCGCGCTGGTCTACCTCGTCTACAACACGATCTCCAACCTGCTCACCCAGGCCGAGCAGGTGGAGTGCTTCCGCAACGCGGCCCGCCACCTGACGCCGGGCGGGCGATTCGTGATCGAGCTGTGGGTCCCGGAGCTGCGGGCGCTGCCGCCGGGGCGTGGCGCCACGGTCGGGATCGTGGAGCCCGGCTACATCCTGCTGGACACCTACGACGTGCTCAACCAGCATGTCGTCTCGCACCACTTCCGGTTCGACGACGGCCGGCAGGCCACGCTCGGCCGCAGCCCGCATCGCTACATCTGGCCGGCCGAGCTCGACCTGATGGCCCAGCTGGCCGGCTTCGAGCTGGAGTCGCGGCACGCCGACTGGGTCGGCACCCCGTTCACCGCCGACTCCCCGTCACACGTGTCCACCTACCGCCTGCAGTGACTCGGCGGGCAGGGTGAAATCCAGGGCGGCCAGGTTGGCCGTCAGCTGATCGGTGGTGCGCGGGCCGAGGATCACCGAGGTGACGCCGGGCCGCGCGCCGATCCACGCCAGCGCGACCGCCGCGGCCGTCGTGCCCAGGTCGCCGGCGATCGCGGCCGCCCGCTCCGCGACGTCGAAGTGCTCGCCGGTCAGCAGGCCGTCCACATAGGCGCGGGCCCGCGGGCTCGGCATCGCGGCCCACTCGGCCAGCCGCGAACCGGGCTCGGGCGGGGCGCCGCGCCGGTACCGCCCGGCCAGCACGCCGCCGCCCAGCGGGCTGTAGGCCAGGATGCCGAGCCCGTGCTCCCGGCAGATCGCCGTGGTCTCCCCCTCGATGTCCCGGTCGAGCAGCGAATAGCTCGCCTGCAGGCTGACGAACGGGGTTCCGGCCTGGCGCTGCGCCGCCCACTGCGCGCCGACGATGCCGGCCGCGGTGAAGTTCGAACAGCCGAGGTAGCGCACCTTGCCGGCCCGGACGAACCCGTCCAGCGTGGCCATCGTCTCGTCGATCGGGGTGTGCGGGTCGGGCAGGTGGCACTGGTAGAGGTCGACGTAGTCGGTGCCGAGCCGGCGCAGGCTGGCCTCCAGCGCGCGGGTGAGGTGCGCCCGGGACAGCCCGCGATGGTTGGGCCCGTCACCCTGCGGCGCCGCGCCTTTGGTGGCCAGCACGACGTCGGCCCGCCGGTGCGCGATCGCCCGCCCGACGATCTCCTCGCTGGCGCCGCCGCGATAGGTGTCGGCGGTGTCGACGAGGTTGTGCCCGGCGTCGAAGAACGCGCCGACGATCCGGCGGGCCTCGGTCTCCGGTGTGGGCGCCTGCGGGTCGGCGCCGAAGTTCATCGTGCCCAGGCAGGCGCGGGACACCTGCAGCCCGGAGCGGCCCAGCGGCGAGTGCGGCATGCGTACCTCGCTATAATCGGAATCTGGATTCCGCTTGAACATACGGAACCTGCATTCCGCTTGTCAAAGGAGTGGCATGGCACGCTCGGACGCGGTGCGTAACCGCGAGAAGGTCCGCCAGGCGGCCGAAACGGTGCTGAGCGAGCAGGGCCTGTCGGCCCGGATGGACGAGATCGCCCGGCGGGCCGGGGTCGGGGTGGGCACGGTGTATCGCCACTTCGCCACCAAGGAGGCCCTCTACCAGGCGATCGTCACCGCGCGTGTGGACGTGCTGCTGGCCGAGGCGGACCAGTTACGCGAGTCCGGTGACCCGCGCACCGCGTTCTTCACGTTCTTCACCCGGATCGTCGCCGACGCCACCGGCAAGAAGGCCTACACGGACGCCCTGCGCACGGCCGGCATCGACCTGAAATCGGAACAGGCAGCCCAGGCGGCCCGGATGCGGCAGGCCATCGACGACCTCCTGCGCAACGCCCAACAGACCGCAGCCGTACGCCGGGACGCCGCACTCCCCGAAATCCTGGCCCTGCTACGCGGAGCAACAATGGCGGCAGAGACCGGCGACTACCCGGCCGCCGTCCTGGACCGCAGCCTGCAACTCCTCCTGGACGGCCTGAGGCCGCATGCCGACATCTAGATTGACCGCCACGGATCAGCACGAGGTGACCTGGCGGGATGCCCGGGCGGAGGCGGCGCTCGAGGCGCTGCGGTCGGCGGCTCGACGGGCCGACGACACGCAGATCGCCGGGGAACTCGCGGTCTTCGAGGCCCTGGCCGGCTTCGACGAGCTCGTACGAGATCTGCTGATTGATCCGGACGCCGAGACGAGGTCGATGGCGGCGCTGCCGCTGGGCTGGATCTCCACCGAGACGACCGCGGACCGCGCGCTCCTGCGCCTGCTCGGCACCGACGAGCGGGATGAGCGGGCGCGCGCGTGCCTAGCCGAGGCCGCTCTCCGCCTCGCCGGTCCGCAGGTCAACGCGGAAGCCCCCGCCCTCCTGGCCGACCCGTCCGCGGCGGTGCACCATCGCGTCGCCGCCTTCGTCGGACGACAGCTGCGAACCCCCGACCAGATGCCCGGCCGGTGCGAGGTGGATCCGGAGCTGGCCGCGCAGGCGTGCGCCATCGCCGGGCAGCCGGAGCGATGGCCCGCCGAACAGATCTTCTGAGGCGACGCGAGCTCAGTGCTCGGCCAGCGCCACGCGGCCGTTGCGCAACGACGTCGGCTGATCGGGGCGTACGCCCAGGGCCGTTGCCGTCACCTGCAGGTCGTGGTCGCTCCGGACGGCGAAGCCGTGGGTGGCCAGCAGACGGGCCATGGCCGCCGGGGTCCAGGTCGAGCGCCAGGGCTCGGCCGCCCACGGGTTGGTGCGGCGGAGCAGGGCGCCGATCACCTTGCGGGTCAGGCCGCCGAGCAGCGACGGGGCCTGGTAATTGACGATCAGGCGGCTGCCGGGCGCCGAGCGGGCGGTGATCGAGGCGACCGTGGCGGCGACCTCGGGCCGGGTCAGGTAGGGCACGACGCCCTCCCAGATCCAGGTGGTGGGCTGGTCGTCACGGTGGCCGGCCGACGCCAGCGCGTCGGTGAGCCGGTCGCGAGCGAAGTCGACCGGCACGAACCGCGGCGGCTCGCCCGCGAGGGCAGCAGCGCGATCGCGTTTCTCCTGCTGGGAGGCGGGGTGGTCGACCTCGAAGACGGTCGCGCCGGCCAGGTCGAGGCGCCAGGCGCGGCCGTCGAGACCGGCGCCGAGGATCACCACCTGCGGGACCGGGACGGCGAGCACGGCGTCGTCGATCGCGACCGTGCGGGCCACGACGACCTCGCGGCCGGCGCGGATCATCTCGTACGCCATGCGGTCGGTCATGCCTTTGGGGGGCTGCTCATCGCGTACACCAGCGACTTGATCCTGCTCCGCCGGGCGCAGGAGCGTCATGGCTGTCGGGTCCGCGAAGCGGTCCGGCGCGATGCGGCCGTGCGCCGCCGCCCGGCTCTGGCAGACCAGGACGGCCGTGCGGCTGGCGCGACGCTCGGTCACGACGCTGAATATAGCCGCACAGCAGGCCCACAGCGGGCCCATGGGGGTGACTCAGAGCGCGGACCTACCGTCGGAACATGTTGATTCTGGTGCTTTTCGTGATGCTGGGGATCGGGGTGGCGGCGCTGGTCGGCGGCGGGCGCCGCGGCGCCACGATCCGGGACGACCAGTCGGTGGCGGACGCGCGGGCCGAGGCACAGCGGTGGTACGAGCGGCTGGGCGGGCAGCTGGTCAACCTGCAGGAGGACAGTCCCGTCGCCCGGCAGGCGCTCGCCGACGCGGCCGAGCGGCACCAGGCCGCCGGTTCGCAACTCGCGCAGGCGACCACGGTGGTGCAGTACCAACTGGCGCGGGAGACCGCGCTGGAAGGGCTCGCCTATGTGCGGGCGGCGCGCACCGCGCTCGGGTTCGACCCCGGACCGGAGCTGCCGCCGCTCGCGGCCACCCGCGGCGTCGGGACGATCACCGAGGAGCGCGAGGTGAACGGCTACCAGATGGGGCCGCGCTCCAGCGCCGCGACGCCCTACTACTACCCCGGCGGATACGTGCAGGGGCGGCCGGTGCCGGCCGGGTGGTACTCGACGCCCTGGTGGAAGACGGCTCTCGGGGCAGCGGCCGGCACGGTCGGCGGGATGCTGATCTTCGACACGCTCTTCGGAGGACACCACGGCGGGCCGGGGATGTTCGGCGGCGGCGACGGATTTGATCTCTTTTAGGTGACCAGACGCACGTGTGGGCTTGGCCGCGATTCATTGTCGCGGCCACGCCGCACGGAGAAGTGTTGACTTCCGTACGCACTGGTAAGGAGCGGACGGAAGGTAGGTCATGTCTAAGCGAGCCTGGGCGGTGTGGGCCGTCGGTCTCGCCGCGTACATCATGGCCGTGCTGCACCGCACCTCACTCGGGGTGGCGGGGCTGGACGCGCAGGACCGGTTCCATGTCGGGGCCGGAGCGCTCGCCTCGTTCGCCGTACTCCAATTGCTGGTCTACGCCGGTCTTCAGGTGCCGGTCGGGCTGTTGCTGGACCGGTTCGGGTCGCTGCGGCTGGTGGTCAGCGGTGGGCTGATCATGGCGGCCGGGCAGGCCCTGATGGCCACCACGCACGGCGTCGAGGGTGCGGTCATCGCCCGCGTCCTGGTCGGCGCGGGCGACGCGATGACGTTCATCAGCGTCCTGCGCCTGGTGCCGCAGTGGTTCCCGGCGCGGCGGGTGCCGGTGCTGACCCAGGTGACCGGTCTCGTCGGCCAGGCCGGGCAGGTGCTCTCCGCCGTACCCCTGGCTGCCCTGCTCGCCGGACCGGGCTGGACCACCGCGTTCCTCGGCGCCGCCGGCGCCGGCGTCTTCGTCGCGATCGCCGCGCTCGCGGCCTTGCGGGACACCCCGCAGCAGCGGATCTCCAGCGGCGCGCCGATCAGGATGCGCCAGCTCGGCGCCGACCTGACCGGCGCGTGGCGGCACCCCGGCACCCGGCTCGGGCTGTGGAGCCACTTCACCACCCAGTTCACCGGCACCGTGTTCGCGCTGATGTGGGGCTTCCCGTTCCTGATCGCCGGCGAGGGCCTGCAACGGCCGACCGCGAGCGTGCTGCTGACCCTGTTCGTGCTGGTCGGCATGGCTGCCGGCCCGATCATCGGGACCCTGGTGCAGCGCTATCCGCTGCGCCGCTCCAACCTGGTGCTCGGCATCATCGGGGCGAACGCACTGGCCTGGGGCGTGGTGCTGCTCTGGCCGGGTCATGCGCCGATGCCGGTGCTGGTGCTGCTCATCGTGGCGCTCGGGCTCGGCGGCCCCGGCTCGATGATCGGCTTCGACTACGCCCGCACGTTCAACCCGCCCAGCCGGCTCGGCACCGCGACCGGAGTGGTCAACGTGGGCGGCTTCGTCGCCTCGCTGGTGTGCATCGAGCTGATCGGCCTGATCCTGGACGCGCGCACCGGCGGCGGTGCCGACTACGATATCGGCGACTTCAAGATCGCGATGTCGGTGCAATATCTCATTTTCGCGATCGGACTGTTCGGAATCTTGCGTAATCGCAGGCTGGCCCGGGTGCGCCTGGCCACCGAGGGCGTCGTGGTGCGCCCCTTGCGGGTGGTGCTGGCGGAGCGGCGGGGTTTAGCAAAAGTCCGTGCGGAGACTCTTCCGCGGAGACACCGATAGGCAGGGTTGAGGAGGACATGGCCGAGCACGCACCGGACCGCATATTGGCCGGAATCGACATCCCGAAGACCATTGCCGGAGTGCTTGCTGCGCTCTCGGCGGCCGTTGTCGGGTCGTTCCTCGGCGTCGCGGGCACGCTCGTGGGCGCCGCGGTGGCGAGCTTGATCGGCTCGGTAGGCACCGAGATCTACCAACGCTTCATTCACCGGAGCCACAAGAAGATCACCGGTACGTTCCTGGCGCCGGCCGCGGTCGGCACGCCACCGGTGGAGGCGGCTGTCGAGGAGTCACCGTCGGAGCCGCCCACGCCCAAGAAGATCCGCTGGGGCCGGGTGGCGATGGTGGCCGGGGCGCTGTTCGTGCTGGCCATGGGCACACTGACGGTCGCCGAGCTGTTCGCGGGCAAGTCCGTCGCGGACGTCACCCGGGGCGGCAGCGGCGACTCGTCGACGGTGTCCAGCTTCTTCAGCGACAAGAGCGGTAATTCGGAAGAGACGACCCCGGCGACCACGCCGTCGTCGTCCCCGACCGACCAGAGCACCACCGACCAGCCGACCCAGCAGGCGACCACCGACCCGACCACCGCGCCGACCGACCAGCAGCCCACCGAAGCCCCGGCCACATCGGCCACCCAGGCTCCCACCGGCGATAGCGGGAACACCGACTCCGGGACTGACAGCGGCTCCGGAAATGCTGACAACTCTCAGAAGTCGGGCGCTGGCGGCGCGGATACTCAGAACCTGAACGACGGGACGGAGTAAGCAGCATGGACGCCAAGGACATCCTGACCGACGCCCTCGGGCGCCTGCCCGACCTGGTGCACGCAGCCGTGCACGGCCTGACCCCCGAGCAGTTGCGCTGGGCGCCCGCGCCCGGCGCCAACTCGATCGGCTGGCTGGTCTGGCACCTGACAAGGGTGCAGGACGACCACGTGGCCGACCTGATCGGCACCGACCAGCTCTACGCCACCGGCGACTGGGCGAAGCGGTTCGGCCTGCCCGCCGACTCGTCCGACACCGGTTACGGCCACTCGGCCGACGAGGTCGCGGCCGTCGCCCCGGAGAGCGCGCAGGCGCTGGAGGACTACTACCGGGCGGTGCACGAGCGCACGCTGGACTTCGTCGCCGGCCTGACGGCCGACGACCTGGACCGGGTGGTGGACAAGGCCTGGGATCCCCCGGTCACGCTGGGCGTCCGGCTGATCAGCGTCATCGACGACGACGCCCAGCACGCGGGCCAGGCGGCCTACGTCCGCGGCTTGCTCTGAGCGATTTTCCTTGCGGGTACGCGGTGAAAGTGCCGCGTGCCCGCTTTTTCCATGGGCCACGATGTCGGGTACGGCGTGACCGCGCTTCCCGGTCGCGACCTATTGACCGGCGCCGGTCCGGCCGGGGAGAAGGCGTTCGAGGAGCGTGGCGACCCGGAGGTCGGACAGCGCGGCCGGCCGGTGCACCACGTGGTAAGTGACCGGCGGCAGGTCGGCCACCGGGCGGGCGACCAGGCCGGGCGGGGCGGGCACGCAACCGTTGACGATCGCCAGGCCCACCCCGAGCGTGACGAAGTGGGTGATCAGGGGCCAGCCCTCGGCCTCGACTGCCACCGTCCCATTCGCACCGGCGACGCGGAGGGCCCGTTCCAGCAGCGCCCGGTGGGGCCGGGGCTGGGGCGGGACGACCAGGCGGGCGCCGGCCAGGTCCCCCAGCGTCACCGAGTCGCGCCCGGCCAGGCGGTGGTCGGCCGGCATCAGCAGAACCTGCGGGAAGGATGCCAGCTCGGTGGCGGTCAGGTCGTCGGGCAGGACGTCGAGCACGCCCACGCCGAGGTGGGCCTGGCCGTTGCGGACGGTGGCCAGACCACCACGACTTCTTCGCCCGGACCGGCATTCCGCGCGATCACCTGCGGTTCTGCCGCACCCGGCCGGACAAGGCCATCCACTGCGCCGAGCTGGGGATCACCCACTTCGTCGACGACAAGCTCGACGTCCACGAGGCGTTACGCGGCGTCGTCGAGCACCGCTACCTCTTCGGCCCGCAACGCACGCCGCCACCCGCCTGGGTGCGGCACACCAAAACATGGCTCGAGGCGGAGGCGGCGTTGGTCTAGAACGTCACGCGGACGCCGGTTCGACAAGGGGCAGGCGGACCAGGAAGCGGGTGTCGCCCGGCTGCGACTTCAGCACGATGTCGCCGCCATGGCCGTTGACCACGATTCGGTAGGAGATGTCCAGGCCCAGGCCCGTCCCCTGGCCCACCGGCTTGGTAGTGAAGAACGGCTCGAAGACCCGCTTCTTCAACTCCTCGGGCACGCCGGGGCCGGTGTCGCCGATCGAGACGATCACGTGGTCGTCCTCCCGGTACGTCTTGATCGTCAGCGTGCCGACGCCGTTCATGGCCTGCACCGCGTTGTCGATCAGGTTGGTCCACACCTGGTTGAGCTCGGCCGGGTGCGCCGGGATCTGCGGGAGCGTGCGGTCGAAGTCCTTGACGACGGTGATCCCGGTGCCGATCTTGTGGTTGAGCATGACCAGGGTCGACTTGAGGCCGCCGTGCACGTCGATCCACTGGTGCGCGGCACGGTCCATCTGTGAGTACTGCTTGGCCGCGTTGACCAGCGACGACACCCGGCCGGTGGCGTCCTCGATGTCGGTCATCAGCTGCTCGGTCTCGAGGGCGTAGCCGATCCAGTGGATGGCCTGGTCGAGCAGCTCGGGCGAGCCGACCTTGACCACGATGTCGTCGAGGCAGTCGATGTCGATGCCGGCCTGGGCGAACACGGGTGCGATGTCCCAGCCGCCGGTGACCTGGTGCTCGTCCATCCAGTCGCCGAGCTCGTCCTCCCGGTCGGAGGCCTGCATGGCGGTCAGCGCGGGCGCCTTCGACGCCTTCTCGATGACCTCTTCCTGCAGTTCGACGAGCGCGTCGAGCCGGTCGGCCGGGACCTTGCCGGAGGCGAGCTTGCCGAGCTTGTGCCGCATGCCGGCGACCCGCTGGCGGAGCACGGCGGTGGCCCGGGAGGCGGCCGCGGCCGGGTTGTTGAGCTCGTGCATGAGGCCGGCCGACAGCGCGCCGAGGGCCTGCAGGCGCTGCCGCTCGCTGATCGCGGCGGCCGAGCTGCGCATGCCCATGACCAGGCCTTCGAGCAGGTGGATCGCCATCGGGAACCACTCGCGCATCATCCAGCCGAAGTCTTCGGCCGACATGACGAAGAAGTCGGAGTCGTCGAGCGCCCGCATGCTCCCCATGTAGGTGCGGGGCACGCCGTCGTCACGCAGGTAGGACTGGGTGGCGCCCATGTAGACGCCGCGCTGCTCGGTGCGGGAGGTCTGCACGTCGTCCTGGCCGACCCGGCGGGACAGCGCGATGGTGCCGCTGAGCAGCACGAAGAACTGAGTGGCCGGATCGCCCTCACGGAGCACCATGCCGCCAGCCGGCATGTGCATCGTGCAGCCGTGATCGGAGATCCATTGCAGCTGCTCGTCGGTCAGCTTCTCGAACAGGAACAGTGTGCGCAGCTCGTCCGGGGTGAGGGCGCCGGGGTCACACGGGGCGAGGGTAGGGATGTCGGACATTACTGCGCCTCCAGGTAA
The DNA here is from genome assembly GCF_040638295.1 of Actinoplanes sp. NPDC026619. Taxonomy (NCBI): domain Bacteria; kingdom Bacillati; phylum Actinomycetota; class Actinomycetes; order Micromonosporales; family Micromonosporaceae; genus Actinoplanes; species Actinoplanes sp. NPDC026619. The sequence continues at coordinate 150,001 of NZ_JBEZYA010000018.1, read as the reverse complement.
CGATGAACCAGCGTGACGGCCATCGCGCCCTCGCCGACCGCCGAGGCCACTCGTTTGACCGAGTTGGCCCGGACGTCGCCGGCGGCGAAGATGCCGGGAACACTGCACTCCAGGTAGAACGGATCGCGGTCCCGATCCCATCCCTTCGGACGGGTTCCGCCGGCCAGCAGATCGGGCCCGGTGTAGACGAAGCCTCGCTCGTCACGGGCGACGGTCTCGCCGAGCCAGTCGGTGCGGGGCTCGGCGCCGATGAAGACGAACAGCGCGCCGCACTCGACCGTGGTCTCCATCCGGTCCGGGCTCTTGCAAATGGTGATCGCCTGCAGGTGGCCCTCGCCGTGCGCGGCGATCACCTCGCAGCTGGTGCGCACCTCGATGTTGTCGATCTGGGCGAGCTGCTGGATCAGGTAATAGGACATCGACGCCTCGAGCGACTCGCCCCGCACGAGCAGGGTGACCCGCTTGGCGTAGCGGGCGAAGAACAGCGCGGCCTGGCCGGCCGAGTTGGCGCCGCCGACGATGAAGACGTCGGCGCCGGAGCAGGCCGGGCCCTCGGTGGAGGCAGAGCCGTAATAGACGCCGGAACCGGTGAGCCGGGCGATGCCGTCGGCTACCAGCGGGCGGTAGGCCACGCCGGTGGCCAGCACGATCGAGTGCGCGGAGATCTCGCCGCCGTCGGCGAAGGTGAGCGTGCGGGCCGAGCCGTCCAGCCGCAGCCCGGTCACCTCGCGGGTGTTGACCACCTCGGCCTCGAACTTGCTGGCCTGCCGGCGCGCCCGGTCGGCGAGCTGCGCGCCGGAGATGCCGTCCGGGAAGCCCAGGTAGTTTTCGATCCGCGAGCTCTGCCCGGCCTGGCCGCCCACCGCGGTGCGCTCGACCAGCAGGGTCTTGAGGCCCTCGGAGGCGCCGTAGACGGCCGCGCCGAGCCCGGCCGGACCACCGCCCACGATGATCAGGTCGTAGAAGTCGCGGCCGGGGGTGGTGGACAGGCCGGCCGCCTCGGCGACCTCGGCGGTGGTCGGCTTGGCCAGCGCCCGGCCGTCGGTGGTGACCACCAGCGGGATGGATTCCGGCCCGGTGCCGGCCGCCTCGAGCAGGCGGCGGCCCTCCGGCTCGTCGGCCGCGAACCAGCGGTAAGGCACCAGGTTGCGGGCCAGGAAGTCGCGGATCGCGTACGACGGCTCGGACCAGCGGTGGCCGACGACCCGGATGTCCTCGATCTCCCGGTCGCCGGTGGCCTGCCACGCGTCGAGCAGCGCGTCGAGCACCGGATAGAGCTTCTCCTCCGGCGGGTCCCACGGCTTGAGCAGGTAGTGATCGACGTCCACCAGGTTGATCGCCTGGATCGCCGCGTCCGTGTCGGCGTAGGCCGTCAGCAGCGCGCGGCGGGCGTTGGGGAACAGGTCCATCGCCTGTTCGAGGAACTCGATGCCGTTCATCTGCGGCATCCGATAGTCGGCTAGGATGACGGCGACCCGGCCACCACGCAGTTTCAGCTCCTTGAGCGCCTCGAGGGCTTCGGAGGCCGAGGAGGCGCGCACAATCCGGTACTGCTCGCCGTACTTGCGGCGCAGGTCCCGGGCGATCGCCCGGGACACCGATGGGTCGTCGTCAACGGTCAGGATGGCGGGATGGCCCATGCTGTCAAACCCCATCTGATAGCAGGTCGCTGTATTCCGGGTGGCGGTCGAGGAAGCCGGTGACGAACGGGCAGGTGGCCTTGACCGGCGTGGCCCGGACACGGGCGTCCTCGAGCGCGGCCGAGGCGAGCCGGGAGGCCAGGCCACGACCGGAGAAGGTCTGTTCGATCTCGGTGTGCATCAGTTCGATGTTGCCGCCGTGCCGCCGGTAGTGCAGCACCCCGGCGATCTCGCCACCGAGCACGATCTCGTAGCGCTGCCGCTCGAAGCTGTCGACCACGGTGGCCTCGGCCGAGTCGGGCACGCCGACCTGGGCGCTGCCCTCGACCCGCAGCTTGCGGCGGGCCCGTTCGTAGAACGACGTGTTGCCCAGGCGCACGACCTGGGCGGCGGCCGGCACCGGCTCGATCTCGAGCTTGTCGGCCGGGCCGGCATAGCCCTCGATGATGCCGTCGACCTCGATGGCGAGCCGCCCGCTGGGGGCGAGCACATCGAGCTCGAGGCGCTCGGTGATCGCGAGCACCAGGGAGCGGTTGAAGGACGAGTGCGCGGCCGAGGCGCTGACGATCAGGCCCTCGACGTTGGGCGAGACGATCGGGCCGCCGGCCGAGAAGGAATAGGCGGTGGAACCGGTCGGCGTCGACACGATGACCGCGTCGGCCGCATAGTTCACGAAGTTTTTGCCTTCGACCGTGATGCCGACCGCGGCGAGGCCGTCGCCGGGCACCCGCACCATGGCGATGTCGTTGAACGCCGACACCTCACGGCCGTCGGGCAAGGTGGTGCGCACCGCGGTGCGCGACTCGATGGTGAACCGGTGCTCGTCGATGGCGGACAGCGCGCCGGCCAGGTCGGGCAGGTCGACCTCGGCGAGGAAGCCGAGCCGGCCCACGTTGACCCCGAGCACCGGCGTCTTGCGCCCCTCGACCAGCCGCATGGTGCGCAGCATGGTGCCGTCGCCGCCCAGGCTGACCAGCAGCCCGGCCCGCTCGACCATCTCCTCCGAGGTGACCGCGACGGCCTCGCAGTCGATCCGGTTGATCTCGTCGTGCAGCCCGAGGACGGTCACCTCGCGACGGATGGCCCACTCGACGATGGCATTGATCGCCGACCCACAGTCGCGGCGCGGGTGCAGCACCAGCCCGACGACCTTGATCATGCCCATGCGTACTCCTCCGCCACCCCGAAAGCACCAGCCTTGCACGAGGTGCCCGTCGGCGGCGAGGGCACCTTCTGGCGCCTTCGGGCATGTTTCTGAAAGGTTTCTTGACAGCGTTGTCACACATAGACAAACTCCGATTAGGAGAGCGCTCTCCTTCCGCACATATCCCCTGCGTGGAAGGACTCCCCCATGCGTCGAAAATTGCTGGCGATCGCGGCTGCGGCGATCACGGCGGCCACTCTGACCCCACCACCGGCGTCCGCGGCGCCGCCGAACCCGGACATCGCGCCCGGAATGCTCGCCGCCATGCGCCGCGACCTCAAGCTCGACGACGGCCAGATCGCGGTGCGGCTGCGCACCGAGGCGGCGGCGCCGGTGGTGGAGAAGCGGTTGCGCGCCCGGCTCGGCTCCGCCTTCGCCGGCGCGTGGATTCCGGCGGGTGCGTCGAAACTCACGGTCGCGGTGACTTCAGCGACTGCCGAGGCTTCGGTACGGGCGGAAGGCGCCGACCCGATCGTCGTACGCCGTGGCGCCGGTGACCTTGCTGCCACCCGTACACAATTGGACCGCAATGCGTCGCACGCGGCGCAAGCAAACGTCCGTGGCTGGTATGTCGATGTCCCGAACAATCGCGTCGTCGTCCTGGCGAAGCCGGGCGCGGAGCGTGCGGCTTCACGATTCGCTGAGGCCGCCGGAGCCGCCGACGTATCCGTTCAGGCCTTGGCCGAGCAGCCGCGACCGATGTATGACGTGCGCGGCGGCGACCAGTACGTGATCAACGGCAACACGCTGTGCTCGATCGGGTTCGCGGTCGCCGGCGGGTTCGTCAGCGCGGGCCACTGCGGCGGCACCGGCAGCCCCACGCTCGGTTACAACAACGTCAGCCAGGGCACGTTCGCCGGCTCGTCGTTCCCGGGCAATGACTACTCGTGGATCCGCACGAACAGCAACTGGACGTCGCAACCGTGGGTGAACAACTACTCCGGTGGCAACGTCGTGGTGGCGGGCTCGGCGGACGCCGCGATCGGCAGCTCGATCTGCCGCTCCGGCCGCACCTCCGGCTGGCGCTGCGGCACCCTGCTGGGCCGCGACGAGACGATCGTGTACGCCCAGGGCTCCGTCTCCGGGCTGTCGCGCAGCAACGCCTGCGCCGAGCCGGGCGACTCCGGTGGGTCATGGATCTCCGGCAACCAGGCACAGGGCGTGACCTCCGGCGGCACCGGCAACTGCTCGTCCGGCGGCACGATGTGGTTCCAGCCGGTGAACGAGATCCTCGGCGCCTACGGTCTGTCGCTGACCACCAGCGGCGGCAGCACCAGTTCGCTGATCAGCGACTGGAACGGCAAGTGCATCGACGTGCCCAACTCCAACTTCTCCGACGGGGTGGCGCTGCAGACGTGGAACTGCAACGGCTCGGGCGCGCAGAAGTGGACGTTCGTGAACGGGACGCTGCAGACGTCGAACGGCAAGTGTATGGACGTGGCCTGGGGCTCGACGGCCAGCGGCGCGGTCATCCAGATCGTCGGCTGCAGCGGCAACGCGGCCCAGCAGTTCGTCCTGTCGGCCGCCGGTGACCTGGTAAACCCGCAGGCCAACAAGTGCATCGACATCAAGGACTGGAACGGCAACGACGGCGCCGGGCTGCAGCTGTGGGACTGCGCGGGCACCGCCAACCAGAAGTGGCACCGCGGGTAATCCGGCGCGGGCAAACGGGCAGAAGCACCTTAAAGGAACCGTAAAAGATCAGGTTCGACTGGGCGCATCGGCGGGCTGCTCCAGAGGATGGCCAGGTCCCCCTAGCCGATCTTTGGAGTATCCCGACGATGCGGAAACGAACTCTCATCTTCACTGTCGTCGCTGCGGTGGCGGCCGCGACGACGACCTGGATCGCCCTGCCCGCCTCGGCCGCAGCACCGACCGCATCCCTGCGCACGGTGTCGGACTGGGGCAGCGGCTGGCAGGACGAAGTGACCGTCAGCAACACCGGGGCGGCGGGCATGACGGCCTGGAAGGTGGAGTTCGATCTGCCGGCGGGTGCCACGGTCGGCAGCTTCTGGGACACGCAGATGACAACCTCGGGGCGGCATGTCACCTTCGCGAACCAGGGGTGGAACGGGACGCTGGCCGTCGGGGCCAAGACGACCTTCGGGTTCGTCGGCTCCGGCGGCCAGCCCTCGAACTGCAAGATCAACGGGCTGCCGTGCAACGGTGTGGTTGTCACCGCTCCCACCACGACGGTTACGACGCCCACGGTCAAACCGACGACGGTTGCGCCCACCACCGTCGCTCCCACGACCACCGCGCCCACCGCTGCACCCACCACAAAAGCCGACGTTCCGCCCGCCTCCAACCTGCTGCCGGTCATCGTGAAGAACAACACCGGCCGCAACGACGCGGTCTTCCTCTACCTGCTCGGCGTCAACCTGGCGACCGGCAAGCTCGGGTACGTCAACGCGGCCGGCACCTTCACCGCCTGGACCGGGGGCGCGTCCACGCCCGTACCGGCGCCGGATGTTTCCATCGCCGGGCCGACGAACGGCAACAGCACCACGATCAAGATGCCGAAGGGCCTCTCCGGCCGGCTGTACATGTCGTTCGGGCAGAAGCTCGACTTCCGCCTCACCACCGACGGCCTGGTGCAGCCCGCGCCGTGGGCCGGCGGCGACCCCAACCACGACATCCTGTTCGACTGGAGCGAGTTCACCCTCGACGCCGGCGGCCTGTTCCTGAACAGCTCGCAGGTCGACATGTTCGCGGTGCCGCACATCGTCAGCATCACCAACGGCGCCGGCGCCACGCTGAAGACCGGTGAGCTCAAGCCGGGCGGCCGGCAGAACGTCATCAACGCCGTCAAGGGCAACGCCGACTTCGCGAAGAGCGTCGTCACCCGCGCCGACGGCACCGTCCTGCGCGTGCTCGCCCCCGGCAAGGCGGCCGACGCCGGCCTGATGAGCCCGACCTACCTGGACTCGTACATCAACAGCGCCTGGAACGCCTACAGCAGCAAGACGCTCACCGTCGTGCCGTTCGGCGACCAGCCCAGCAACAAGTTCTCCGGCCGGACCAGCGGCAACGTCATGAACTTCACCGACACCACCGGCAAGACGGTGGCGTCGTTCACCAAGCCGTCCACCGCCAACGTGTGGGGCTGCGACGGCGCGCTGGGCGCCCCGAACGACCAGGTGGTCGGCCCGATCGCCCGCACCCTGTGCGCGGCGCTGACCCGCGGCACGCTCGGCACCCTGGACACCCAGCCGAGCGGCACCGCCACCGACTTCTACAAGAACAACCTGGCCGATGTGTACGCCAAGGTCATCCACGAAAACATGATCGACGGCAAGGCGTACGCGTTCGCCTTCGACGACGTGCAGAACCAGGAATCCCTGGTGCACGACGGCGACCCGCGCGAGGCCATCATCACGATGACCCCGTTCTGATCCTCTTCACCCCAGGAGCCCCGGGCCGGATGGTCCGGGGCTCCTTCCGTGTCACGCCAGCAACTCCTGCGGGAGGTAGAGCGGCATCGAATCCTCGGTCAGGCTGTCGGTGAGCATCCGCTTGCCGGTGCCGTCGGCGTTCATGCTGAAGATCTGCCCGTACGACTGGAAGGTGTCGTCGTAGAGCGCGGCTTCCTCCCGGAAGCCGTACATGCCGCTGTTGTAGAGGATCCGTCCGTCGTGGGTCCAGACGGCGTGGGCGTCGTTGGCGCCGCTGCTGGTCAGCACGCGGAGACCGGTGCCGTCCGGACGGATCGTGCAGATGTCGAAGTTGGCCCCACCGGTGCGGCGGGTGAAGACGATCAGGCGGCCGTCCGGCGACCACGAGGGGCGAAAGTGCCCGTCCGGGCCGGCCGGGTCGCCGGCGAGCGCCCGGCCGCCGGTCAGGTTGGTCAGCTTGCCGGTGCGCGTTTCATCCCAAATGACATGTCGGGACCGTACATCGACATTTCTCGATGGAAAGGCATAAGTCGCCGGGTTCGGGCGTCGCTGCGGTTGGGGGCGATGCTCCGCGTACTCCCAGAGAATGGTCTTGGTGTGAGGAGGATGACCCGGCGGAATCTTGTGGGTGGCAAACAACTTGTCACCAGTCGTGGCAGAGACCGAGATCCGCAGCAGTCCGCCCGCCGTCGATCTTTCCCCGGGGGAGTTGATCCCGGCCGGGCGCCGTTTCCGGATCGTGCTCGTGCTCGGGTTCCTGACCGCGCTCGGGCCGCTCACGATCGACATGTACCTTCCGTCGCTTCCGACGATCACCGCCGACCTGCACGCGAGCGCCGCGTCCGTGCAGCTCACCCTGACCGGAACGCTGATCGGGCTGGCGTTCGGGCAGCTGATCGTGGGGCCGCTCTCCGACTCGCTCGGCCGGCGGTTGCCGCTGCTGGCCGGCATCGCGGTGCACATCCTCGCCTCCGTGCTGTGCGTGATCGCGCCCAACCTGGCGCTGCTCGGCACGCTGCGGGTGCTGCAGGGGCTCGGCGCGGCGGCGGCCGCCGTGGTGGCGATGGCGATCGTCCGTGACCTGTTCAACGGGATGGCCGCGGCTCGCCTGTTCTCCCGGCTGATGCTGGTCGTCGGGGTGGCGCCGATTCTCGCGCCGACCATCGGCGGGCTGGTGCTGGAGTGGACGTCCTGGCGGGGGGTGTTCGTGGTGCTGACCGTCGTCGGGGTGGCGATCATGGCGGCCACCGCTCTGGTGTTGCCGGAGACGCTGCCGCCGGCCGCGCGGCGTGGCGGGCAGGTGCTGCGTGACTACGGACGGCTGTTCACCGATCGGGTCTACGTCGGGCTGATCCTGGTGGCCGGGTTCGCGTTCTCGGCGCTCTTCGCCTACGTCAGCGGCTCCAGCTTTGTTTTCCAGGAGGTGTACGGGCTGAGCGAGCAGCAGTTCGCGTACGTCTTCGCCGGCGGCGCGATCGGGCTGATCGGCGCCACCCAGCTCAACGTGCGGCTGCTGCGCCGCTGGTCGCCGCAGCAGATCCTGAGCGGGTCGCTGCTGGCCGGGATGGCCGGTGGTCTGGTGCTGCTGGTTCTCGCCTCGACGAAGACCGGTGGGCTGGTCGGCGTACTCGTGCCGCTGTGGTTCGTGCTGGCCATGGTCGGTCTGGCCATGCCGAACGCGCCGGCTCTCGCGCTGGGGCGGCACGGCGAGGCGGCCGGGACGGCGGCGGCGCTGCTCGGCGCGGTGCAGTTCGGCATCGGAGCGCTCGCTGCGCCGCTGGTCGGGATGCTCGGCACCGGGGCGGTTCCGATGGCGATCGTGGTGTTCGGCGGGATGACGGCGGCGACCTTGACGCTGTACCTGGTCGTGCGGCCCCGGGAGCTGCCGGTGGAGCAGCTCGACACCGCGGTGGTGGTCGCGCACTAGTCCATCGGCTGGGGCTGTTCCTGGCGGAGGCCGGTGATCAGGAGGGTGACTATTCGCCGGACGTCGTAGTTCTCGTCCGGCACCGCCCACGCGCATAGATCGCCGACCGCTCGGATGAGTTCGTACGCGCTGATGTCGGCGCTGACCTCGCCGGCGGCGCGGGCGGTGGTCAGCAGGTCGGACAGGACCGGCACCAGGCGGTCGAGGAACAGGGTGTGCAGCGCCGAGAAGCCGGTCTGGTCGCCCTGCATCACGGCGGCCAGGCCGTGCTTGGTGCCGAGGAAGTCGACGAACAGATGGATCCAGGCGAGCAGCGCCGCGAACGGTGACGACGCCGAGGCCAGCAGTGCCGGGCCGGCGTCGGCGCACGCGTCGATCTGGTGCCGGTAGACCGCGACCACCAGATCGGCCCGGGTCGGGAAGTGCCGGTAGAGCGTGCCCATCCCCACGCCTGCAGCCGCCGCGACCTCGCGCACGGTCGCGTCGACGCCGGAGGTGGCGAACACCTTCGCTGCCGCGTCGAGCAGGGCGCGTTCGTTGCGTTCCACGTCCGCGCGGCGTTTCGGAGCGGGCATCGGCGGATCATCTCACACGAGCCGAAGCGGAGCAGTGTTCCACCTCTCATTGCGAAACGGAGCGGCGCTCCGTAGCGTCGAGACGGAACAACGCTCCGCTTTACTCGAGAGGACTCCCCCATGCCTACTCAGATCCTGTCGGCCAAACCGGTCGTGCTGCCGGCGCCTCAGCGCGGCGACGACCTCCAGGTCCGCATCTCGGCGCCGGCCACCGGGCGTGACCTGCCGGTCATCGTGTTCGCCCATGGTTTCGGGCAGGCCATGGACTCCTACGACCCGCTCGTCGACTTCTGGGCCGCCAACGGATTCGTCGTCGTCCAGCCCACCTTCCTCGACTCGGCCACGCTCGGGCTCACCCCGGCCGACCCGCGGTACCCGGAGATCTGGCGGACCCGCGTCGCCGACCTCGAGCGAGTGATCGACGACCTCGACCCGATCCTGGCCGCGATCCCCGGTCTCGCCGGGCGCGTCGACCGGGAACGCCTTGCCGTGGCCGGGCACTCCTGGGGCGGCCAGTCGGCAGGGATGCTGCTGGGAGCCCGGGTGGCCGGCGAAGGCGAGGACGCGACCGACAAGCGGGTCAAGGCCGGCGTGCTGCTGGCCACGACCGGCGTCGGCGGCGCCGATCTCACGCCGTTCGCGCGGGACAACTTCCCGTTCATGAGCCCGGACTTCACCCAGCTGAACACGCCCACGCTCGTGGTGGCCGGCGACCACGACCAGTCGCAGCTGTCCACCCGCGGCCCGGACTGGTTCACCGACGTCTACGCGCTGAGCCCCGGCGCCGAAAGCCTGCTGACCGTGTTCGGCGGCGAGCACTCGCTCGGCGGCATCCACGGTTACCGGGCGGCCGACACCACCGACGAGAGCCCCGAGCGCGTCGACCTCATCCGGCGGGCGTCCTGGGCGTTCCTGCGAAAGGCGCTCGAGATCGACGCCACCGACTGGCAGAACATCACGGCTGCTCCCGGCCCGGCCGGGAGCATCGTCGCCAAGTAAGCCCGCGGATGCACCGGTAGGCCGTCGGCGAGGTGACCGCTGAGGTTCGGGTCCTTTTCCGACGGCCCCCGGCCCGAACCGGACGTGCGGGTTTCCTCGCATCCGGCTCTCCAGTGACTATGGCGTGGTTGATGCGGCTGGTTGCGGTGCGTGGATCAGGTCGTGGCAGGGTGTGCAGACGATCAGGGTTTTGCGTCGTCTTTCTGCCATGATTTGTGCCCACGCGGGCGGTGGCTGCCCTGTCCGTGCGAGGTCGGCGAGTTTGGGGACTTGGTGGATCTCAACTTTGGCCCGTTGTTCGCAGAGCTCGCATCGTCCTGCCCGTAGCCGGGTGACCAGTTCTTTGGGGCGGGGCGCGGAGGGGGCGGGGTCGCGGTCGGTGAGGACCGCTGTTCTCTGCCGTCGTAGTGGAATGCCACCGAACCGTGCGACCAGTGGTTTCCTGCCTGCTCGTTCGACGGTGGCTTCGAAGCATCTGCGTGGCCCGTGGGGAGTGACGATGGTGGTCTTGTGTTTGTCGGCCATCTTCGTCACTGTCGAGCGGTGCTTCGCTGCCAGCGTTTTGAGCATGGAGGTCTTCATGACCCATTCCAGCCGGCCGAGTCGGGAGACGTCGCCGGCGAGCAGGTAGTACTGGACGATGCCCCGATACCGCGACCCGAAGATGCCGACGATGGTGTGGTCGTCGTGGTTGGCCAGTTCGGGCCGGTGCGTGGGTTTGCCACGGCGTAGGTAGGGAGCGCTGTTGGCCGCGATGACCGCCGGTGGGATGTGCAGGCCGATGGTGCCGTTGAGCCTGCGGTAGCCCCGGGTGACCTTGCGGTCGTCGTGCTTGACGGTGATCTGGTAGCCGAGGAACGCCGCCTTCTCGGTGCGGGCGTGGGTGATCAGGGTCTTCTCGGGGGACAGTTGCAGCGCGAGGTCGTCACGCAGGAACGCCGCGAGGCGGGCCTTGATCTGCTCGGCTTCGGCCTTGGGTCCGGTGAACCCGAGTAGGGTGTCATCGGCGTAGCGGGTGTAGCGCAGCCGCCGGTAGCTGGGGTCTCGGGGATCCATGCTGGGCATGCTGTGCATCTGCTGGCGCAGTGTCCGCGCTGCGGTGCGGTCGCCCAGGTTGCGGGCACGCCGCAGTGCCGATCCAACCCGTTTGTAGGCGGGATTGTTTGCTCTGATCCTGCCTCGGGTGTATTCCGGGATGAGAACCGTCTCGACGAATCTGTCCATCCGGTCCAGGTAGATGTTCGAGAGGATAGGCGAGACCACTCCGCCTTGCGGCGCGCCGGAAAGCGTGGCGTTCCATGTCCATTCCTCAAGGTATCCGGCTCGGAGCATGTTTCGCAGGAGCCGGAGAAACCGGTTGTCGTGGATGTTCCGGGCCAGGGTTGACAGCATCACAGTGTGATCCAGTGTCCCGAAGCAGTCGGAGATGTCACCCTCGATGAACCAGGTCGTCCCGGTCCAGGTATTGGCCACGTCGCGTAAGGCGGTGTGGCATCCCCGTCCGGGTCGGAACCCGTGGGATTGATCGGAGAATCGTGGCTCGTAATACGCTTCGAGGAGAAGGCGAATCACTTCACCGACGAGTTTGTCCGTCCAGGTCGGCAATCCTAGCGGTCTCCTCTTCCCGTTCTTTTTCGGGATGTGGATCCGCTTGACCGGCTGGAATCGGTAGCGCTCGTGGCGCACCGCGTCGATGATGCGGTCGATCGTCGCCAGGGACGTGCCGTCCACGGTCTCTCCGTCGACCCCGGGAGTCATGGCGCCGTGGTTGGCGTACAGACGGCCGATGGCCAGCAGATACAGTCCGGGGTTGAACAGTTGCCGATACAGTTCGTCTACCAGCAGGCCACGCCTGCCACGTTCACGCAGGACATCCAGTACCGTTTCGGCGTTCTGCATTACGCATACCTCGCGGGTTGTGAGTGTCCAGTCACCTGGCCCCCTTCGCCCTGTGGACGGATTTCCCGTCCCCCTTGGTGGGGCGTTACTCCCACGACTACTACGAGGCCTCCGTCACCATAGGGCTCGCGCCCCTTAGGCGATCCCACGTTCGTCTTCGTCATACGTGATAGCGCGACTTAGGTGCCCCACATATCCCCTTGAATACCCTCACTGGATATCGTTCCACACTCCGGAAGGTGCGCCGCAGACCCTAATACTGCGGCGCAGAGTGGGCACCGGTTTCAGACGTCTTTCCGGTGGATGCCGCATTCCATCGACTGGAGATTGGGGTTCAGGCAATCAAGCTTTCACCGTATCGCGCGGGTCTCGCAACGCCTCGCCCCTTACGCCTGGGCACGATCATTGCTTTCCTGGCATGCTACTGTCCCCTTCACCTTTCGGATCCAGGTAAGCCATTAGACCCAGAGACCTCCTTCCGAATCCCTCCCGGCTGAACCGGGGATATGACAAAGCGCCTCGTGGCGGATCAAGGCTTGCGACCCACCGCGCAGTACACGTCGAGGGCGGCCGGTTCGGTTCCCGGCGCCGGCCGCCACTGCGACGTCGGCACCAGGCCGGGCTCGAGCAGCTCCAAGCCCTGGAAATAACCGCCGATCTCCGCCGGCGTACGCAGGTTGTACGGGTGGCCGCCGCCCTTGGCGACCCGCTCGCTCTCCACGCTCTGCACGCTGGTGCTCGTCCCGTCGCTCACCGCCAGGTAACTGCCGGACGGCACGGCGGCGAGCAGCCGCTCGACGATCGAGCGCGCCTCGGCGTAGTCGGCGACGTTGCCCAGGATGCCGATCATGGTCAGCGCGACCGGCTTGCTGAGGTCGAGTGTGCGGGCCGCCTCGCTCAGGATCCGTTCCGGGTTCTCCACATCGGAGTCGATGTACGCGGTCCCGCCCTCGGGCGAACTGGTCAGCAGCGCGCGGGCGTGCGTCAGCACGAGCGGATCGTTGTCGACGTAGACGATCCGGGAATCGGGGGCCACCCGCTGCGCGACCTCGTGCGTGTTGTCGGCCGTCGGGAGACCGGCGCCGATGTCCAGGAACTGCCGGATGCCCGCCTCGCCGGCCAGGAGCGCGACCGCCTGGTCGAGGAACCGCCGCTGCGCCCGGGCGACCGCCGCGATCCCCGGGTTCGCCGCGCGCAGCGCCTCGCCCAGCTCCTGGTCGACCGCGAAGTTGTCCTTGCCGCCCAGAAGGTAGTTCCACACCCGGGCGCTGCTCGGCCGGCTTGCGTCGATCTGGGGATCGGTCATGCGAATCTCCTCCGATGCGGCGGCCGTTGGACAGTGATCGTAGGCAATACCTCCCAGCCCTCGCGGGTTGCCACCGGCGGCCATCGGCACGGTGGCGCGTATGGTCGTGCGGTGAATCCCGCTGACCTGCAGGGCCTTCGATCGGGCGACCTCGAGACCCGCGAAGCACATGTGCACCAACTGCTCGAGCGGGCCGGGAAGCACGGTGACGAGTCGGCCATCGCGGCGCTGCACGTGCTCGTCCGCGACTACCGGGATTTCCACCGGTCGCTGTATTCGCGGGCGATGAACCAGGCGGCCGCCTTCGCCGACGCCGGGCTGCAGGAGCCGTTGCTCGCCGCGCTCGGCGACACCCGGTACAACTGCCAGGCCTGGGCCGCCAAGGGTTGCGCGGCGATGGACATCCGGGCCGCCGTGCCGCAGCTGGTCACGCTCCTCGACCACACGCAGTGGATCGTCCGGGACGAGACGGTGATCGCACTCGGCCGCCTCGGCGACGCCACGGTCGTGAGCGCGCTGCGGCCGCTGCTCGGCGACGAGGCCGACTGGCTGCGCCAGCGGACCGCCGATGCCCTGGCCCGGATCGGTGGCGAGGAGGCGATGGAGGCGCTCTGGTACGAGTTCGAGAATCGGCGTTTCCCCCGGATCGGCTATCTCGCCAGCACGCTGGCCCTGTTCACGCCGGAGGTGATGCCCCGGCTGCTGGCCGCGGCCGACAGCCCGGATCCGGATCAGCGCTACTGGGCCGCGGTCGCGCTCGGGTCGACGGGCGATGATCAGGCGGTGCCGACCTTGGAGCGGCTGATGGCCGGCGACCGCGGGGTGACCGTGTTCGACGGGGAGGTTCGGGTGGCGGCGAAGAAGGCCCTGCGCACGCTCCGCCGCATCCAGGCCGCGATCACCGAACGGCAGAAGTCTTGACCGGCGGCGCCTCCACGGCGCTCCGCGTGCGAAGCGTCGCCCAGCCGACGAGTGCGCCCGCCACCACGGTGAGGACGAGGCCGCCGAGGGTGACCGCGTGGTGGAACTGGGTGGTCTGCTGCGGGCTCCAGTGTGACGTGGCGATGTCGCCGGCGAACATGGCGGCCAGGATGGTGCCGGTGACGGCCAGGCCGACGCCGGAAGCGACCTCGGTGGCGGTGTCGGTGAGGGCCGCGCCGATCGTGGTGCGGTTCTGCGGCAGGCCGCGCATCACGTTGACGGCGGCGACCACGCCGACCACCCGCATGCCGGCGGCCTCGATGACCAGGGCGAGCGCGACCCAGACGTAGCCGTAACCGCCCAGCAGGCCGTAGACGGCCAGACCGAGCACGACCGCGGAGGCGCTGATCCAGGCAGCCCGTTCGAGGCCGACCCGCTCGACGAACGGGTTGACGAACGCGCCGCCGGCGACCAGCACGATGACCTGCGGCAGCATGCCGATCGCGGCCAGCGCCGGTGACCAGCCCCAGTCGAGCTGCAGTTGCAGCGTCACCAGGTAGCCGAGACCGGCGGTCGCGAGCCCGGCCGCGGCCTTGTAGGCCAGGCCGGCCGAGACCAGCGGGCGGCCGACCATCCCGAGGTCGATGAGCGGGTATCGCGCGGAGCGCTCGCGCCGGACGAAGAGAACCGCGCCGGCGACGGCCGCGGCGGTGATCGCCCACGGCGCCCACGAGCCGGTGCCCTCGTTGACGAACAGGGTGGGCGCGACCAGGGCGAGCACGATCGTCGCGGTGCCGAGCGCCGCCCCGAGCACGTCGATCGGGTCGCGGTGCAGGTCGGCGGGTTCGTCGGCGGCGATGCCGGTGCGCACGCCGATGATCGCGAAGACCGCGACCGGCACGTTGATCAGCAGCAGGGCCTGCCAGGGCGCGATCGCGAGCACGAAGCCGCCGGTGGTCGGGCCGATCGCGAGACCGACCAGGCCGATGGTCGAGATCAGGGTCATCGCCCGGACGCGCAGGCCGTCGTCGGAGAACAGGCGGAACGCCAGCGCGGCGGAGCCGGGTGTGGTCATCGCGGCCGCCACGCCCATCAGCGCCCGGACGGCGATCAGCTGCTCGGCGGTGGTGACGAACGCGGTCGCCAGGCTGGCGATGCCGAGCAGGGCCAGGCCGATGAGCATGAGCCGGCGGCGGCCGAACCGGTCGGCGATCGCGCCGAACGCCAGCATCAGACCACCGAACACGACGGCGTACGCGCCGGTCGCCCACTGCAGGGCGATGGTCGAGGCGTGCAGTTCGCGGCCGATGGTGGGCAGCGCGACGTTGAGGATCGAGTTGTCCAGCATCTCGAACAGGAACACTGCCGACAATCCGGCCAGGGCGACCCAGGCTTCGCGGAGTGAACGTGGTGTGACGGTCAAGAGCCAACTCCTTAGGAACATCGTTCGCATTGGTACGAACGATGTTCCTACACCATAGAACGTCGTTCCCATGGGTTGTAAAGTGGTCGCATGGCTCGGAACCCTCAGCAGCGACGTAACGAACGTCACCAGCAGCCCGCGGTCGACGCCCCGAGGGTCCGGCGGGGGCCCTCGGGCGGCACGAAAAAGCCGATCACGGTCGACGCCATCGTCGACGCCGCGTTCGAGCTGGTGGCCGCCGAGGGTTACGAGGCGCTGACGATGCGCCGGCTGGCCACCGCTCTGGATACCGGTCCGGCGTCGCTCTACGCCCACGTGGTCAACAAGGACGACCTGGACGAGCTGCTCATCGGCCGGCTCTGCGCCGGCGTCGAGATCCCGGACCCCGATCCGGCGACCTGGCGGCAGCAGCTCAGCAGCGTCTGCGGTCAGCTACGCGATCAGTACCTGCGCTGCCCCGGCATCACCCGGGCCGCCCTCGCGATCGTGCCCACCAACCTCGAGACGCTGCGGATCAGCGAGGGGATCTTCGCGATCCTGCTGGCCGGCGGCGTCGCCCCGCAGACCGCCGCCTGGACCGCGGACGCGCTGACGCTCTATGTCAACGGCTACTGCTTCGAGGTCTCGTTGCGCGACGGCCGCCGCACCGCCCCGCACGACGCCTGGGTGGTCAGCCGCGACGAGCTGCTGAGCCGGTTCCGGGCTCTGCCCGACACGTTCCCGCAGACCAAGCGCTATGCGGCCGAGCTCACCGCGGGCGCCGGCCACGACCGCTTCGACTTCACCATCAACCTGATGATCAACGGGCTGGCGTGATCAGACGCGTGTCGCAGCCATCACGGATTGACGAAGTCGCGCCGGGGAAAAAGACTCTGACCATGCGCGATCGATCTCGCCGGTGGGCGTGGCTCGGTGTCCTGGTCACCGGCCTCATTCTCTACGTCATTGTGCTGCGGACCCTGGTCCACACGCAGAACCCCAACTTCGTGCCCGCCCTGATCCTGCTCGGCGCGACGGTCGTGCCGCTGGCGTTCCTCACCTTCGCCCAGGCCCGCACCGGCCGCTGGGAGGTGCCGGCGTCGAGCCTGGTCACCGCGGCGTTCTTCGGCGGCGTGATCGGCATCGTGGTGGCCGGCACCCTCGAATACAACACGCTGCGCGGGCTCGGCGTGCTGCCGATGGTGCTGGTCGCGATCATCGAGGAGTCGGCGAAGCTGATCGTGCCGGTGATCCTGCTCTTCTGGATCCTGTCGCGGCACGGCCGCCGGCTCCCCTCGGACGGCCTGATCATCGGAGTGGCTTCCGGCATGGGCTTCGCCGCTTTGGAGACGATGGGGTACGCATTCACCGCGCTGCTCTCCTCCAACGGCAACATCGGCAGCGTCGAGCAGACACTGTTCGTCCGCGGCCTGACCTCACCGGCCGGGCACACCGCGTGGACCGGCCTCACCGCGGGCGCGCTGTGGGCACTGATCGCCTCGCCGTCCGGCAAGCGCGTGATCCAGTTCGCGCTCACCTTCGTCGGCGCGGTCATCCTGCACACCTGCTGGGACACGTTCACCAACCTGTGGGCGTACATCATTCTGGGTCTGATCAGCGTCGGCTGGCTGTTCATCGAGCTGGCGCGCTACCGCGCCTTCGGCGAGCACACGCTGGGCGGCCGGTTCGGGCAGGCGGTGCCGGTCTGACGACCGGCGGGGTCACCCTGGCCCGGAAAGTTGTCTAGATTCGCGGGATGCGCAGTCCCACCCAGCCCACGCTGTCCGAGAAGGACATCGCCGCGATCGTCTCGGAAGCTCTCGGCGCCGGTCTGGCCGGCGCCGAGGAGCTGAGCGGCGGCACCTTCGCCGCCGTCTGGCGGGCCGGCCTCGACGACGGCCGGCAGGTGGTGGTCAAGGTGGCCCCGCCGGCGTCGGCTCGCATGCTGCGGTACGAGTCGGGCATCATCCCGGCCGAGGCGGAGTACTTCTCGATGGTCCGCGAGCAGGCCCCCGGCGTACCGGTGCCGGAGGTCCTGGCCGTTTCCGCTGAGTGGATCATCACGTCGCTGCTGCCGGGGGCGCCGCTGGCGAGCAACGACTCGGCCCGCGCCCGCACCGAGCTGGGTGCCGCGATCCGCCAGGTGCACACGATCACCGGTGCGCACTTCGGCTACACCGGCGACCGCGCCACCGGGCCGGACTGGCCGACCGCGTTCCACGGGATCATCGAGGCGCTGCGGGCCGACGCCGCCGACTGGAACGTTCCGCTGCCGCCGCTTTCCGGCGTGGTCGAGCGACACCACGACGTGCTCGCCACGGTGACCCGCCCGGCGCTGCTGCACTTCGACCTGTGGGACGGAAACGTCCTGGTCGGCCCGGACGGCGCGATGACCGGCCTGGTCGACGGCGAGCGCTACCTCTACGGCGATCCGCTGCTCGACTTCGTCTCCCCCGCACTGTTCCGCCGCATCGAGGAGATCCCGGACCACCCGTTCCTGGCCGGCTATCGGCCGGAGCCGTTCGACGAGTCGGCCCGCACCCGGCTGTCGCTCTACCGCGTCCACCTCTACACGCTGATGATCGCCGAAGGCCCGAGCCGCGGCATCGAACGCTCCGAGGGCCGGCACGACTACCTGATCGGGCTGCTCGAAGCGGAACTGGCCGGCCTATAGCCCGATCCGGGCCGGCGGCGCTCAGACCGGGGCCGGCCGGGCTACAGCGCGATCCGGGCCGGCGGTGGGAGGGCGGTCGTGCCGCGGAACGCCTCGAGCGCCAGCGCGGCGAACCGGCGCGCGGCCGCGGCCCGCGCCTCGGGCGGGGCGGCCGACAACCCGCGGCCGGCCATGAGCACGAGGATCAGGTCGTCGAGGACGAAGTCCGGGCGGAGCGCGCCGGCCTCCTTCGCCCGCCGGCATAGGTCGGCGAGCGACCGGAGCAGGCTTGCCCGGTGCGCGCCGAAGTCGACCGCGGCCGGGAACGACGACGTGAAGGCGTCGACGAACCCCTGGTTGCGGGCGTTGAGCTCGGTGATCTCGTGCACGACCGAGCACAGCCCGCGCCACGGGTCCGGGTCGGCGCAGCCGGCCTGCACGATCGCGCCGCAGGTGCGCAGCTCGTCGGTGAACGCCTCGTCGATGAGTGACTGCTTCGTCGGGAAGCGCCGGTAGAGCGTGGCCGGGCCCACCTGTGCGCGGCGGGCGATCTCGCGCATCGGCACGTCGAGGCCGCGCTCGGCGAAGAGCGCGCGGGCGGCCTCGAGCACGCGATCCCGGTTGTCCTGGGCGTCGGCGCGCAGCAGGTGAGGCAATTGGTCGGTCACAAGCTCTCACTTTAGCCAAGTGGACGGGCGCGTCCGCTAGCGTCGGCGCCATGAGAGCAGTGCGTATCCAGTCGTTCGGCGACCCCAGCGGCATGGCGTTGGTCGACGCGCCGGCGCCCGAGCCGGCACCCGGTCAGGTGCTCATCGCGACCGAGGCGATCGGCGTCGGCGGCGTCGACGCGGTCGTCCGGCGCGGCACGCTCAGCGGCTACGGCTTCGAGGAAGGCCTGATCCCGGGCAGCGAGGTGGCCGGCCGGGTGATCGGCGGCGACGCCGCGTGGATCGGGCGCCGGGTGTGGGCATTCACCGGGGTCGGCGGGGCCTACGCCGAGCGGGCGGTTGCCCGGGTCGAGGACGTGACCCCGCTGCCCGACGGCCTCTCGCCGGTCGACGCGGTCACGCTCGGCAGCGCCGGGCCGGTCGCCCACTTCGCGCTGGCCCACGCCCGCTTCGCCCCCGGCGAGTCGGTCCTGGTCCGGGGCGCGGCCGGCAGTCTAGGCATCATGGCCGTCCAGCTCGCCGCACTCGGCGGGGCGAGCGTGATCGCGGTGACGACCTCGTCGGCCGACCGCGGAAAGCGCCTCCAGGAACTCGGCGCGATGATCGTGCTCAACCGCGAAGGCCGCGAGGGCGCCGCGGCCGAGGTGCAGACCCCGATTTCCTTGAAATCCGGGTCTGGAAGGCGGGATGAGGCCCCGACATCAAGGATTTCGGGCGGGCAGGTGGCGGCCGAGGACGGCGCGCCCAGGGAGTTCGACGTCGTCATCGACATCGTCGGTGGCGCAGCGATGCCGGCGTTCATCGACCGGCTCGCCGACAACGGGCGGATGGTCACGATCGGCGTGGTCGCCGGGCATCCGCCGGCGGATTTCGGCATGGCGCTGCTGCGGTCGTTCCAGCGGTCGCGGTCGTTCGCGACGTTCAGTCTCAATACCGTGGACGAGGGCGAGCGGAACCGGGTGCGGACCGCCCAGTTCGCCGCGGCCGCCCGCGGTGAGCTACGGCCGGTGGTGCAGGACGTGCTTCCGCTCGCCGAGGCCGCCGAGGCCCACCGCCGGATGGACGCCGGCGAGGTCTTCGGCCGCATCGTCCTCACGCTGCCGGCCCAAAATTCTTGAAATCGGCCCTCCTCGGTGCTCCGGCCCCGATTTCCTTGAAAATCGGGGCCTCATTTCCTGGAAACGGGGACGCCGGGGTCGCCCGAGCCGCGGAAAACAGGGCGGGGCGGACGCTTACTGCCGCTCGGCCAGGGCCAGGAAGTGGTCCTCGGCGTCGTCGTAGCGCAGCAGCCGCCAACCGGAGCCCGCCATCAGCGGCTCCAGGTTCTCCCTGTTCAGGGGCTCGTCCGGGCGCAGCGTGCGGCCGTGCCGAGCCGCCAGGGCCGCCCGGCCGGACGGGTGGAAGATCATCAGCCGGCCGTCGTCGCGGGTCACCCGGGCCAGCTCAGTCAGGCCGGCGCCGGGGTCGGGCAGGTGCTGCACCAGCCCGGCCGCGAAGACCAGGCCGGCCACCGCGTCCGGCAACGGCAGCCGGCGGGCGTCGGCGATCAGGAGCTCGGCGCACTCGCCGCGGCCGGCGTCGCGGGCCGCCTGCAGCATCGCCGGGGTCAGGTCGAGGCCGATCACCCGGCCCTTCGGCCCGACCGCGGCGGCCAGCGCGGGTAACGCACGGCCGGTGCCGCAACCGACGTCGAGGGCGAGGTCACCGGGGCGCGGCGCGGCGGTCTCGATGGCTTGCGCGTACGCCGGGAGGTCGTCGCCGAACTTCGCGTCCCACCCGGCCGCCCGGGCGGCGAAGAACGCTCGGCTCTCGGTCAAATACCACCTCTCGGGGTCGGCGAGCCGGGGGTGCACGTGCCGGATGACCGGCCACTGCGGATCGTGGTGGTCGATCACCACCTGGGCGCGCCGCTCCCCCTCGCCGTTGCCGAGCGTGCGGCCGCGCGGCCCGCTGCGCAGATAGACGATGACCCGGTCGGCGGCCGGCTCGAGCACGTTGAGCGCCGAATCGGAGAGGCCGCCGGCGGGGCCGCTGAGCCCGAGCACCGCGTCGACCGTCCAGGCCCGGGCCGAGGGCGGGAAGGCCGCGGCGAGCCGGGACGCGAAAGTGGCCGCGGCGCCGTGGTCACCCCCATCGACGATCACGGTGAGTGGCGCGCGGGGAGCCAGCAGCTCGGCGAGAAAGGTGGTGACCTCGTGGATCCGTTCCGGCACGCCACCAGCATGCCGTCGCCGATGTGACCCGTGCAACGGTTACGCATCTGCGACCCGTATCGGCTTTCTTGCCTGGTTTTTGCGGCCCTAAGGTGACCATGTGACGACCTACCGCATCGGGGAAGCCGCCGATCTCCTCGGCGTCAGCGTGGACACCGTGCGGCGCTGGGTCGACGCGGGCCGGCTTCCGGCCGGCCGCGACGACCACGGGCACCGCACCATCGGCGGCGCCGACCTCGCCGGCTTCGCCCGATCGGCGGCCGACGAGCCCGATCCGGGCGTTCGCCGGTCGTCGGCGCGCAACCGGTTGCGCGGCATCGTCACCGCGATCACCCGCGACTCGGTGATGGCGCAGGTCGACATCCAGGCCGGTCCGTTCCGCGTGGTCTCGCTGATGAGCCGCGAAGCGGTCGACGAGATGGGCCTGGAAGTCGGCTCGACGGCAGTTGCCGTGATCAAATCGACCACGGTGGTCGTGGAACGAGGAGACGAGAAGTGAAGCAAATCCTCACCGGGGTGGCCATCGCCGCCCTGGCCCTGTCCGGCTGCAGCGACTCCACCGACACCTCCACCCCGGCAGCCGGCGCGTCCAGCGGCGCTGGCGTCTCCGGCAACCTCACCGTGCTGGCCGCGGCGTCGCTGACCGAGTCCTTCAACAAGATCGGGAAGGACTTCGAAACCGCCAACCCCGGCGTCAAGGTCACTTTCTCGTACGGGGGCAGCTCCGGTCTCGCCCAGCAGATCACCTCGGGCGCTCCCGCCGACGTGTTCGCGTCGGCCAGCCCGGCCACCATGAAGACCGTCACCGACGCCGGCGACGCCAACGGCGAAGCCGCCGTCTTCGTGAAGAACCAACTGGTCATCGCGGTCGCCAAGGGCAACCCGAAGGGCATCAAGGCGCTGTCCGACCTCACCGCGCCGGGCCTGAAGGTCGCGCTCTGCGCCGAGCAGGTGCCGTGCGGCGCGGCCGCGAAGAAGGCGCTCGCCGCCGCCAACGTCAAGCTGACCCCGGTCACCCTGGAGCAGGACGTCAAGTCGGCACTGTCCAAGGTCAAGCTGGGCGAGGTCGACGCCGCGCTGGTCTACCGCACCGACGCCAAGGCCGCCGCCACCGACGTCGAGGGCATCGAGTTCCCGGAGTCGGCCGGGGCGATCAACGACTATCCGATCGTGACCCTCAAGAGCGCCCCCAACCCGTCCGCGGCCGCCGCGTTCGTCGCCTTCGTGCAGAGCGGCCCCGAGCTCGACGTGCTCATCGACGCAGGGTTCCAGAAGCCATAAAGAAGCAGCGCTCGAAGATCCCGCCGGCCCTGGCGATCCCCGCGATCGCCGGGCTGGCGTTCCTCGTCCTGCCGCTGTTCGGGCTGCTCTGGCGGGCGCCCTGGTCGACCCTGCCGGAACGGCTCGCCGAACCCGGCATCCTCGCCGCGCTGCGCCTGTCGGTGCTGACCGCGACCCTGGCCACCGCGGTGAGCCTGGTCCTCGGCGTGCCGCTGGCCTGGATGCTGGCCCGCACCGACTTCCCCGGCCGCCGGTTCGTGCGCGCCCTGGTCACCGTGCCGCTCGTGCTGCCACCGGTGGTCGGCGGGGTCGCGCTGCTGCTGGTCTTCGGCCGGCGCGGTCTGCTCGGCGGCTGGCTCGACGCCACGTTCGGGGTGAGCCTGCCGTTCACCACGGCCGGCGTGGTGGTGGCCGAGGCGTTCGTGGCCATGCCGTTCCTGGTGATCAGCGTGGAGGGCGCGCTGCGCGGCGCCGACGCCCGCTACGAGGAGGCCGCGGCCACCCTCGGCGCCGGCCGCTGGACGGCGTTCCGCCGGGTCACACTGCCGCTGATCGCGCCCGGGATCGCGGCCGGCGGGGTGCTCTGCTGGGCGCGCGCGCTCGGCGAGTTCGGCGCGACGATCACGTTTGCCGGCAACTTCCCCGGGCGTACCCAAACGATGCCGTTGGCCGTTTATCTCGCCCTCGAGCAGGACGTCGACGCCGCGATCGTGCTCAGTCTCCTGCTCCTGGTCGTCTCGATCGTCATCCTGGCCGCCCTGCGGGACAAGTGGGTCGCGCCGTGACCGCCGGCAACGAGCGGCACCTCGCCACACGTGCGGGCGACCGCGCCGAACGACGCCCCATCGCGCCGGCGCGCGGCCGCGCCGGCGAAGGCAGAAACGGCACGCCGCAGGGAGGTGCCGAGTGAGCCTCGACGCTCGGCTGGTCGTGCGGCGGCCGGGCTTCGCCCTCGACATCACCCTGACCGCCGCGCCCGGCGAAGTCGTCGCGCTGCTCGGGCCGAACGGCGCGGGGAAGACCACCGCGCTGCGGGCCCTCGCCGGGCTCACCGCGCTCGACGGCGGGCACGTCACGCTTGACGGCACCCGACTCGACGACGAACCGCCCGAACACCGCCGGATCGGCGTCGTCTTCCAGGACTACCTGCTCTTTCCGCACCTCACGGCGCTCGACAACGTCGCTTTCGGGCCGCGCTGCCGACGCGTGCCACGCCGGGAAGCGCGGGAGAAGGCCGGCGAATGGCTCAGCCGGGTCGGTTTGACCGAGCACGTACGCAAGAAGCCGCGCCAGCTCTCCGGCGGTCAGGCCCAGCGGGTCGCCCTGGCCCGCGCGCTCGCCGCCGAGCCGAAACTGCTGCTGCTCGACGAGCCGCTCGCCGCCCTCGACGCCCGCACCCGCCTCGACACCCGGGCCGCGCTGCGCGGCCACCTCACCTCGTTCCCCGGCGCGACCGTGCTGGTCACGCACGACCCGCTCGACGCCCTCATGCTGGCCGACCGCCTGGTGATCGTCGAGGACGGCCGGATCGTGCAGTCCGGCGACGCCGCCGAGATCACCGCCCGCCCGCGTACCGATTACGTGGCCCGCCTGGTCGGCCTCAACCTCTACCGTGGCCGCGCGGACGGCACGACCGTCCTGCTCCCCGACGGATTTTCGCTGGTCACCGCCGTACCGCAAGCGGGTGCGGTCTTTGTTGCGTTTCCGCCGTCCGCGGTGTCGCTGTTCGCGGCCCGGCCGCAAGGCAGCCCGCGCAACACCTGGCCGGCGACGGTGGCATCGGTGGCCAGGCACGGAGACGCCCTGCGCATCGAGCTGACCGGCCCGATCCAGGTCGCGGCGGACGTCACACCAGCCGCGGCGGTGCAGTTGGAGCTGGCGCCCGGCCGTGCGGTGTGGGCCACGGTAAAGGCCACGGAGGCGACCGCCTACCCGGCCTGACGGCTAGCGTTGGCCGCATGGAGGCACTCGAGCTGTCCGATTACCGCGCCGCGAACTCCCGCATCTACCTGGAGGCGAACGATCTCAAGGACTTTCGGGCCCGCCGCGACGAGCTGTTCTCAACGCATCCGCAGTCCCCGGTGCCGGCGGGGTCGTTCACCGGGCTGCGCTATTACCCGTCCAACGATGACGCCATCGTCGAGGTCGACCTGGTGCCGGCCGACGGCGAGATCGACATCGACACCGGCGGACCGGACGGCGTGGTCCACTACCGGCGGGTCGGGATCCTGCCGACGCCTTTCGGCGAGTTGTCGCTGTGGTGGTTCGCGGTCTACGGGGGCGGCCTGTTCCTGCCGGTGCGCGACGCCACCTGCGGAAAGACGACCTACGGCGGTGGGCGCTACCTGACCGACACGGTCAAGGGCACGCACGGGCGCGGTGTCGAACCGCTCGGCGGCAACCGGGTGCGCCTCGACTTCAACTACCTCTACAACCCGTCCTGCGCTTACAACGACGCCTGGTTGTGCCCCCTGGCCCCACCAGAGAACCGGCTGGCCGCCGCCATCGAGGCGGGGGAACTGACCTACCACTGAGGGCTGAAGCACTGTCAGAGAGCAGCCTCGCCACGAGCGCCACGTTGCGGTCGGCATTCGATGACGGCGCTACCTAAATCAGGCGCAATTTGTCCGCGACTCCGGTCGATGACGTAGGACGGTAAGGCTCTGTCACGCTTGCCGCTCGTTCTGGCGCGGCCGGCGGGTGATTCTCACTCGCCGGCCATCTGCCATTCGGTGCCGCCTACGTGTGCCTTACGGTATCGGCGGCGTTACGCAAGTGACACTCACACTGCCGCCTGGAGCCGGCGCCTGATCGAAGGTGAACAGCCAGTTCCTGGAGGTGCTCGGGTCCTGGCGACTGTCCGTCAACGCTGCCGTGTCGCCCTGATCCAGGCTGACAGTCCCGCCGATGGCAGTGCCGAAAGTGGAGTCACAGCTGTATGCGTATGCAGTGCCCCCGTTAGGTGTCAACACTTGGGGTTCGTAGGAGAGAATCACTCCATCGGCACCATCGGCACCAGCGGGACCAGCGGGACCAGCGGCACCCGCAGCGCCGGCAGCGCCCGTCGCGCCCGTCGCGCCCGTCGCGCCCGTCGCGCCCGTCGCGCCCGTCGCGCCCGTGGCACCAGGGGCACCCTGCGGACCAGTGGCACCCTTCGGACCGTCTGGACCAGGTTCGCCCTGCGGGCCGGGGGCCCCCGGCTGTCCCTTGGGGCCGGCGGGACCGGCCAAGTTCCACGAGGTCATCCATTCACCGGAACGACATTTCGTGGTATTCGAGTTGACCCAGCGCAGATCACCGGTCTTGCTGTTTACGCAAGCCTTGATCACTGCGGGGACCGCGGTGCGGGCCGACTCAGTCCCGCTGGCGGCGAACGCCGGGGTGGCGCCGGCCAAGGCGGCGGCCATGGCGCCGGCCGAGGCGAGCAGGAGACGTTTTCTCATCGATGGTTCATCCTTCGCTGAGTGTGGATCTTCGGGCCAGTGCACGCAGCGTCTGGGCGTCGGTGTGGCTGCGGCTCCGGCACTTCAGCGTAGAAAAAAGTTATTCACTTTTGGGCTGAATAGCGGGATTACCGGCGTCGATCGACGGGACCACCGATGGCCCTGGCGCCGCAGAGCAGGGCCGTGGCCGCCAGCAGGATTCCGGCGGCCAGGAACGCCGGGGACGGGCCGTGCCGGTCGGTCAGCACGCCCGCGGAGGCGGCGCCGAGTGCGTTGCCGGCGTTGGCGGCCACGTTGATCCAGGTGCCGGCCTCGGTGCGGTGCTCGGGTCGGGTGAGGTCGTCGGCGGCCAGGTAGGCGACCACGTAGAGCGGGGAGACCGCCACGCCGGCCAGGGCCATCACCACGCCCAGGGCGAGCAGGCCAGGGGCGGCCGCGGCGGTCAGCAGGCCGGCCGCGAAGATCGCCAGCAGGCCGGCGAAATGGTGCGACCGGGAGCGATGGTGCTTGCGGCGGGCCCTGAGCAGGCCGCCGGCCACTGACCTCTATGCGTGGTAGATGTCGGCGCGGTGGTCGATTCGGACCACGTGCACCGTCCGGGTCCGGTCGTCGATGCGGTAGATCACCCGGTAAGTCCCGCGTCGAGCGCTGTGGTAGCCGGCCAACTCGCGGGCGAGTGGCTTGCCAACGACGCGTGGCCTATCGAGCAGCGGCCCGGTGATGAACTCGCCGACCACTGCCGCCACAGCCATCGGCAGACCCGCCGGGGGCGCCTCGGTCAACGCTCGTCGTGCGGCAGGCGCCAGCGACAGTCGGTAGGCGTCGTCAGCCACGTGACTCCCGCGCCGCTCGCACAGCCAGGAGCCGACGTAGCTCGTCAGCGTCGACGCCCTCGCCCGCGGCCAGATCCACCTCGGCTTGGCGGATCTGCTCGATCGCCCCAGGCGTGGACAGCAGGTCGAGAGTCTCCTCCAAGGCCTGCAAGTCGCTCACGGCCATCAGCACCGCCTCCGGCCGCCCGTTGCGGGTGATCACCACCCGCTCGTGGGTGTCACGCACCTCGTCCAGCACCGCGGACAGGCGAGCTTTCGCGTCAGCCAACGGGATCGTGTCCATGACCAGAATTCTAGTCATCATGGCCCCGGGCTCGCCAGGACCGAAAAAGTCGGGCCGGCTCGAGACGCACCCCGACCCCGCAGAGCAGGGCCGTGGCCGTCAGCAGGATTCCGGCGGCCAGGAACGCCGGGGACGGGCCGTGCCGGTCGGTCAGCACGCCCGCGGAGGCGGCGCCGAGTGCGTTGCCGGCGTTGGCGGCCACGTTGATCCAGGTGCCGGCCTCGGTGCGGTGCTCGGGTGGGGTGAGGTCGTCGGCGGCCAGGTAGGCGACCACGTAGAGCGGGGAGACCGCCACGCCGGCCAGGGCCATCACCACGCCCAGGGCGAGCAGGCCAGGGGCGGCCGCGGCGGTCAGCAGGCCGGCCGCGAAGATCGCCAGCAGGCCGGCGAAATGGTGCGACCGGGAGCGCCGGTGCTTGCGGCGGGCCCAGAGCAGGCCGCCGGCCACGCTGCCGGCGGCGACGCCGGCCTCCAGCAGCCCGGCCGCGCCGGGATGCCCGGCCTGCTGGGCGGTGACGGCCATCGCGGTGTAGGCGACGCTGATCCCGGCGCCGGCCGCCGCCAGCACGGCCAGGACGCCCCACAGCCGGGCGGAGCGCAGCGGGCCGGGGTCGAAGACGCGCGCCTTCGGCAGACCGACCGCGGGTTGCGCCCGCCGGACCGTGCCGACGGTGCCGGCCAGCAGCAGGACGGCGGTCAGCAGCAGTGCCCAGCGGGCCGGGGCGATGGCGATCAGCGCGCCCGCCAGCACCGGGCCGACCAGGTAGAGCGTCTCCTCGGCGATCGCGTCCAGCGCGTACGCCCGCTCCTTGAGAGCAGTGCCCTCGGTGAGCCGGCGCCACGCCGACCGCATGGCCGGGCCGAGAGGCGGAGCCGCGAGGCCGGCCAGCGCGACGAACGGCACCGGCCAGGGGACGAAGGCCGCGACCGCGAGACTGACGGCGCAGGCGAGGGCCATCCACGCCAGCCGGGCCGGGCGGCGGTCGGCGAGGCGGGACTTCAAGGGCAGGGTGATCGAGGTCAGGCCGAAGAGGGCCAGCGCCAGGCCGGCGGCGGCGAACGAGCCGGTGGTCTGGTGGACGGTGAACAGGGTGGCCAGCGGGAGGAGACCGTACGCCAAGCGGCCGGCCAGTGCGGGCGCGAAGATGCGCAGCGCAGATGGCAGGCGGAGGACGTCGCGGTAACTTCCCGCCTCGATGTGGGCGGGCACAGCAAGCTCCTGGGAATGTCACGACGGGTAGGGGCGGCTCGATGCGGAGCGGCCGCTACGGCGGTGTCTGTGACATGCGTGGGAGCTTACCCTTTCCACTCCGGCGCGAGAACCGCCCAGATCTCGGTGTCGTACCGGACGTCCTTCCAGAGGTAGCTCTGCCGCAGGGTGCCGTCGAGCTGAAGGCCGACGCGGCGGGCGACGTTGGAGCTGGCCGTGTTGTCGGGGCGGCAGTGCCACTCGATGCGGTGCAGGCCGCGGGTGTGGAAGGCCCAGTCGATCAGGTGCCGGATCGCGGCGGTGATCAGGCCGCGGCCGGTGGCCGCCGGTTCCAGCCAGCAGCCGACCTCGGCGACGCCGAAGACGAGGTCGAAGGAGACGAACATGACGCCGCCGACCAGGGTGCCGTCGAGCCAGATGCCGTAGATGCGGCCCTTGTCGGCAGCCTGTTTGTCGGCGTAACGCTGCAGGGTGGCGCGAGCCGACTCCAGATCGGAACTGAGGCTGGCCCAGGGAATCCACGGGTCGACGGTTTCCCGGGCGCGGTCCATGTGGGCGAGGAATTCTTCGGCCTGCCAGGGCTCCAAGGGCCGCAGCGCGGCGCCGTCCCCGAGATCGACGCTGTACACGCGGGAAGCCTACGTCTGCCGTCCAGGCAATTTTCACCTCTCGGCCGCCCATAGATCGGAACCTTCTTAAAAGATTTAGCCTGATCGATCTAAGGAGCGGGCATGAGGGTCAGAATCGTGGCGGCGGCAGTCGTCGTGGTCACCGGCTTTTTCGCGGCACCGGCACAGGCGGCGCCGTCGCGGGCCGAGGTGGCGCTGCGGTGGGCGCCGATCCATTACCAGGACGTGGATGCGACCGGCAGCCACGCATTGAGCGGCAAGTCGGACTTCATCACCCGGTACGACTACGACAACAACCTGATCGGCACCGACAACTGGGATCACGCCGGGCAGAGCATCACCGCGGCCGCCTATTACTCGGTGGCCGAGACCAGCAGCCACTGGTTCATCACGTACTTCTTCTATCACCCGCGCGACTGGATCGATCACCCGTTCTTCGAGGGCGAGCACGAGAACGACGGCGAGGGCCTCACCGAGATCATTGAAAAGGACGGCTCCGAGTACGGCGTTCTGCGCGCCGCCGTCACGGTCGCGCACAGCGACTTCTACTCCTACGCGCCGGCCGGCAGCACGTGGACCAACGGCAAGGAGACGATCGACGGGACGCTGCAGCTCAAGGCGTCCACGCACGACTCGTTCCCGCACCCGGTGACCGCGCAGGAGGCGAAAGGACACGGGCTCAAGGCCTGGCCGCAGTACGACATCAACGGTGACGGGATCGTCTATTACCCCTCGCTGACCGCGTCGGAGGCGCCGAGCGGGGCGGACGACCGGGACGTGCAGTATCAGTTGATCGACATCTTCGCCGACGGCGGGATGTGGGCGCAGCGCAACAACGCGAGCCTGTTCGCGTCGCTGGGCACGTTCAAGGGCGACACCTCGGGCGACTGCGGCGTCGGCACCTATTCGTGCACCACGAACTCGGCCAACGCGCCGTGGGGCTGGGACGACGGCAACGACGTGCCGCTCCGGGGGGAGATCGCGACCGACCCGGCGAAGCTGTCGGCCGAGTACTTCACGGTGCCGGGGACGCTGTCGCGGTCGTACACCTACAACCCGTACAGCAGCGCCGCGGCCGCCCTGAAGCAGGCCGCCGCGACGCTGCCGCGGACGATCGACTAACGGTCAGTGCAGCCCGCCCTGCGGGCTGAACGCGGTCAGGAAGTTGTCGCGGAACTCGTTCATGGGCCACACCGGCGCATCCGGCGCCGGTGTGAGCCCGGTCGTCCAGCCCCAGCCGGCGATCCGGTCGAACACCTTCGGGTCCTTGGCGATGATCGAGATCGGCACGTCTTTGCTGGCGTTCTGGCCGACCACCACCGAGGCTGGCTGGTGGTCGCCGAGGAACACCATGACCAGGTTGTCGTTGCCGTACTTCTCGACGTACGAGGTGAGCGAGTCGACCGAGTAGGCGATCGATGTGGCGTACGCCTGCTTGATCCGCTCGTTGTCCTTCCACACGCTGCCGGCGCCCTCGGCCGAATTGATCATCGGGCCGTAGACCGAGCCGTCGCCAAGCTGCTCCCAAGGCAAGATCGTCGGCAGCGGCGCCCACGGCGTGTGGCTGGAGGTCAGGGTGATCTCGGCGAGCAGCGGGCCGCGGTTCTTCTTGGCGTACTCCAACTGCTGGAACTGCTTCATCACGTACTGGTCGGGCATGGTCGACCAGCTCAGCGCCGGGCCGTGGTAGTCCAGCGTGTGCGAGTCCCACACCTGGTCGTAGCCGTAGAACTGCCCCTCCGGCCAGGCGAACGTGACGCCGGGCTCGACTCCGACCGTACGGAAGCCGGCCTTTTTGAAGGCCCGGGTCAGGGTGAGCCGGTCGGTGTTGACCAGGCTGCGGTAACGCTGCTGGTTGTCGATCCACAGCCCGGACAGGAACGTCGAGTGGGCGAGCCAGCTGCCGCCGCCCGCGGTCGACGAGGTGAGGAAGCCGCTGCGGGCGGTGAACCCCTTCGCCGCGAGCTTGGTGTCGTCCGCTTTGAGCTGGGTGAGCACCGCCGAGTTGAAGTCCGGGTTCTCGACCGCGTCCCGGCCGTAGCTCTCGACGAAGCTGACGATCACGTCCTTGCCGCGCAGCGCGTTGAGCATCTGGGCGTCCGGCATGTCGCGGAACGCGTCGACCGTGACCTCGCGTTCGAAGGCCTTCTTGTCGGCGATGTCCTGCGGCACCTTGAGCGCGGTGTCGCGGGCCAGGTCGGCGGCGGCCTGCGCGGCCACCGGGATGCCGCCGATGATCTGAATGCCGAGGACGGCGAGCACGACCCACGCGGAGGCGAACGCGAAGACCGCGTGCCTGGTCGGGCGGGCGTGCTCGGCGAGCAGCCGCGACAGCCGCCGGACCGACAGGGTGGTGAAGGTCAGCAGCGCGGCGACGAGCAGGAGGGCGCCGGCCGCCACCCCGAACGCGCCGGGCTTGCTGATCGAGTCCTCGAGGAAGTGGTAGCCGTCGGGGAACAGCACCCAGTCGAGAACCGGGTCGAACTCGCGGGCCAGCACCGCGTAGAACGCCATGTCGACGATCTTCACGACGGTGAGCAGGCCGAGCGTGAGACCGAGGAGGGTGGCGCCGATGCGCCGGATGCGCTCCGGCAGGGCGAGCAGCACGGCGATCGCCACGATCGCCTCGATGGGAATGCGGACCAGCCCGTTCAGCCAGAAATTGCCCGGTGGGAGCCGGGTGATCTGGTCGGGCATGACGAGCTCGAGGAAGACCAGGAGCGCGGCCAGTGTGGTGACCAACGCGCCGCCGACACGGCGCGATCGGTGCATGATCTGGGACAACTCGGGTTCCTTACCGCCGACTACTACTTGCCTCAAGGTAAACGGCGGGCGCGGGGGCTTGGTTCACCCCTGCGCGGCGGGAGCGTGCAACATGTCCAGAATTCCGCCGGGCTCGGCCGGGCGGCCGAACAGGTAGCCCTGGCCGTGGTCGATGCCGAGCCGGCGCAGCGTGGCCCACTGCTCGTCGGTCTCGATGCCCTCGGCCACGGTCTGCATCTTCAGCGCCGCGCCGAGGCCGGCCACCGCGTCCACCAGGGCGACGTCGTCCTCGTCGATGTGCACCTCGTCGACGAACGTCTTGTCGATCTTGATGACGTCGACCGGGAGCTGCTTCAGGTAGCTCAGCGACGAGTAGCCGGTGCCGAAGTCGTCGATGGCAAGCCGGACGCCGAGCCCGCGCAGCGCGTGCAGGGTGTCCTTGGCCAGCTCGATGTCGGCCATCAGCATCGACTCGGTGATCTCCAGGGTGAGCGAACCGGCGTCGAGACCCGCGTCGGCCAGGGCCTGCTCGACGTCGCCGACCAGGCCGGGGTCCTGGAACTGCCGGGCCGAGAGGTTGACGTTGACGTGCAGGCCGGCGGCGGCCGGCGACTCGGCCCGCCAGCGGGCCAGCTGGGCGCAGGCCTGCCGGAGAACCCACCGGCCGAGCGGAACGATCAGGCCGTTCGCCTCGGCGCCGGCGATGAAGTGGTACGGACCGAGCAGTCCATCGCGGGGATGCTGCCACCGCACGAGCGCCTCGACCGCGATCAGCCGCTGCGAATTCATGTCCACGACCGGCTGGTAGAGCACCAGGAACTCGTCGTGCTCGAGCGCGTGCTCGATGTCGGCGCGCTGCTGCGCCTCCTCCAGCACCGACATGGTCATCGTCGGATCGAAGACGGCGTACGCGTTGCGGCCGTTCCGCTTGGCCGCGTACATGGCCAGGTCGGCGTTGCCGAGAAGCTGCTCGGCGTCTTTGCTTTCGCCGGCGCCCTTGGTGCTGGCTATGCCGATGCTCAGGGAGCAGGTGACGTCCCGGCTGCCCAGCCGGATCGGCTCGCGGGCGATGGTCAGCAGCCGCTCGGCGAGACCGGAGGCGTCGGCCGGGTCGAGATCGTGCAGCAGGATGGCGAACTCGTCGCCGCCGAGGCGGGCCAGCACGTCGTCGGGGCGCACCACCGCGCGCAGCCGCTCGGCGATGGTGGTGAGCAGCTCGTCACCGGCGCTGTGCCCGAGGTTGTCGTTGACCAGCTTGAAGTCGTCGAGGTCGAGCAGCAGGACGGTGACCGGCAGCTCGCCGCCGCGCTCGACCGCCTCCTCGAGCTTCTGGCGGAACTTGACCCGGTTGGGCATGCCGGTCAGCGAGTCGGTGAACGCCTGCCGGCTGAGCTGCATCTCCAGCTCGCGTCGAGCGCCGATGTCGCGCAGGCTCACCACGATCGCCTGCAGCTCGACGCTGTTGATCCAGTTGGTGCCCATCACGTCGACGTAGACCCACTCGCCGGACGTGTGGCGCAGCCGGCTCTCCACCCGAAGGCTCTGCCCGATCGGCAGGGCCAGCATCTTGTTCAGGAAGTCCTGCAGCTCCGCCAGGCGGTCGACGGTCATCACCCGGGCGATCTGGGTGCCGGTCAGCTCGGCCGCATCGAGACCGAGCAGCTGCTTGATCGACCCGCTCACGTACTTCAGAGTGCCGTCCCGGCCGACCGCGAGGACCGTGTCGGCGGATGCCTCGAGCAGGGTCTCGGCACGCTTCTCGGCCGTGCGGCGGCGCGATTCCAGACGGCGGCGGCTCTGCGCGGTGATCGCGGTCAGGCCGACCAGGGTGGCGAGTTCGCCCGCCAGGAAGAACGTGGTGGCCGGGCCGGCGCCGGTCTGCCACGGCAGCAGCACCACATAACACAGGACGCAGAACGCTCCGAAGACGACCACGGTACGCGGGGTGAACAGGGCGGCCAGGGTGATCAGCAGCAACAGCGCGCCGGGGACGTAGACCATCATCCCGGCCGGGTCGGCGACGGCGAAGAGCCCGAGGATCGGGATCTCGGCATACCACCAGAGCAGCAACCGCTTGCGAATATTCTTGCTGCGGATCAGCCGGCGCCAGGGCAGCTTGATCGCGGCAATCTGGACGACCACCGCGGTGAACACCGGCACCAGCCACCATCGGCTGTCCGAGTCCCAGCTGAGCGCCACCCGGACGGCGCCGATCAGCGTGCCGAGCGCGGCAATGACGGTGCCGATCCGGATCTGACGAACCCAGTAGTCCGCCGTGTGATCGTCTACCTCGAGTCTCGGCACGAGCGCTTCATCGGCCGGGCCGCCGCCCACTTGAGCGGAACACCCATGACAAATGTCAGTGGCTGAGTGAGTGCTCGCTCAGTTAAGGTTCCCCACGTGGAAAACAGGCGCAGAAGAGTTCCGGCGCTCGCGCCGGAGGAACGCCGCGCGGCCCTGATCGCCGCGACGATCCCGCTGCTGCACGAGCACGGTCTCGAGGTCAGCACGCGGCAGATCGCCGCGGCCGCCGGCGTCGCCGAGGGCACCATCTTCGGCGTCTTCGAAAGCAAGAACTCGCTGGTCGTGTGCTCGGTGATCCAGGCGCTCGACCCGCAGGACACCCTCGGCGGACTGGCCGCGATCGACCAGTCGCTCCCGCTGCGCGAGCGGATGGCCGAGGCGGCCGAGCTGATCCACGCCCGGATGGCGGAGAACGCGGCGCTGATGAGCGCCGCACGCAAACTCATCCTCGCCGGGCAGAACGACCCCGACACAGCCAAGCGGATGGCCTCCAGCCGGGAACGGCTCAAGGACGCGCTGGTCGAGGTCATCGAGCCGGACGCGGCGCTGCTGCGCCAGTCGCCCGAGGCGGTGGCTTCGATGCTCCTGCTCTTCTGCGGCGCCAATACGTACGGGCCGTTCGGCGACCCGGACAACTTCATCGGGGCCGACCTGGTCTCGCTCCTACTAGACGGCTTTCTCAAGCGGGGGGCTCAGTAGACGTGCTTCTGAAATTGCTTCGCGCCCACCTGGCGCCCTATCAGGGCACGATCGCGCTGGTCGTGTTCTTCCAGTTCCTGCAGACCCTGGCCACCCTCTACCTGCCCACGCTGAACGCCGACATCATCGACAACGGCGTCATCAAGGGCGACACCGGCTACGTGATGAAGATCGGCATCTGGATGCTGGTCATCACGGTCGGCCAGATCGCCACGCAGATCGTGGCGGTCTACTTCGGCGCCCGGACCGCGATGGCGGTCGGCCGCGACCTGCGATCCTCGATCTTCCGCCGGGTGCAGACCTTCTCGGCCCGCGAGGTCGGCCAGTTCGGCGCCCCGTCGCTGATCACCCGCACCACCAATGACGTGCAGCAGGTGCAGATGCTGGTGCTGCTCACGTTCACGCTGATGGTGTCGGCGCCGATCATGTGCGTCGGCGGCATCGCGCTCGCCCTGCACCAGGACGTGCCGCTGTCGTCGCTGCTGCTGGTCATCGTGCCGATCCTGATCGGGGTGGTCACCCTGATCGTGCGGGCGATGCGGCCGCTGTTCCGCTCGATGCAGGTGCGCATCGACAAGGTCAACCGGATCATGCGCGAGCAGATCACCGGCATCCGGGTCATCCGCGCCTTCGTCCGCGACGACCGCGAGCAGGAGAGGTACGCCGGGGCCAACGCCGAACTGACCGACGTGTCGATGCGCGCCGGCAAGATCATGGCGATCATGTTCCCGACCGTGATGCTGATCGTGAACATCTCCAGCATCGCGGTGCTGTGGTTCGGCGGGCACCGCATCGACTCCGGGCACATGCAGGTCGGGGCGCTCACCGCGTTCCTCAGCTACCTCATGCAGATCCTCATGTCGATCATGATGGCGACCTTCATGTTCGTCATGATCCCGCGCGCCGAGGTCTGCGCCGAGCGGATCGAGGAGGTGCTCGGCACCGACTCCACCGTCGTCCCGCCGGTCGCCCCGGTCACCACGCTCAGCCGGCACGGCTACCTCGAACTGCGCGACGTCGACTACCACTACCCCGGCGCCGAGGCGTCGGTGCTGCACGACATCAACCTCACGGCCCGGCCGCGCGAGGTCACCGCGATCATCGGGAGTACGGGCAGTGGCAAGACCACGCTGCTCAACCTCATCCCGCGGCTCTTCGACGCCAGCGACGGCGAGGTGCTGGTCGACGGCGTCAACGTGCGCGAGCTCGAGCCGGGCCTGCTGTCCCGGTCGGTCGGTCTCGTCCCGCAGAAGCCGTACCTGTTCACCGGCACGGTCGCCAGCAACCTGCGCTACGGCAATCCGGAAGCCACCGACGATCAGCTGTGGGAGGCGCTCACGGTCGCGCAGGCCAAGGGCTTCGTCGAGAAGATGGAGGGCGGCCTGGAAGCGCCGATCGCGCAGGGCGGCACCAACGTCTCCGGCGGGCAGCGGCAACGGCTCGCGATCGCCCGGGCACTGGTGCACCGGCCGGAGATCTACCTCTTCGACGACTCGTTCTCGGCGCTCGACTACGCCACCGACGCGGCGCTACGGGCGGCGCTGACCGACTACATCGCCGACTCCACCGTGGTGATCGTCGCTCAGCGGGTCAGCACGATCCGCGACGCCGACCGCATCATCGTGCTGGACGACGGCAAGGTGGTCGGCACCGGCACGCACACCGAACTCATGGACACGAACCCGACGTACCGGGAAATCGTTCTTTCGCAATTGACGGAGCAGGAGGCCGCGGCATGACCGAGCGCAGCGAGTGTCTTGATCGCGTCCTGGTTTCTAATTTTGTCGGAGGCAGAGTATGACCGCGCCCACTCGGAGGCCAGGGCCGCCCGTAGGCGGGCCGCCGGCCGCTCGGATGATGATGGCTGGGGGCAAGTCCACCGAGAAGCTCGAGGACTTCCGTGGCTCCACGCTGCGACTGCTCAAGCTGCTCAAACCACAGCGGGCGCTGCTCACCGCCGCGCTCCTGTTCGGCATCGGCAGCGTCGGCCTGACGGTGTGGGGGCCCAAGCTGCTCGGCAAGGCCACCGACATCATCTTCTCCGGCGTGATCGGCAAGCTGTTCCAGCCCGGGACGAGCAAAGCCGAAGCCGTCGCCGCCATGCGCGCCGCCGGCAACAACACCCAGGCCGACCTGCTCTCCGCGGTCGACTTCACCCCCGGGCAGGGCATCGACTTCACCCGGCTGGCGCACCTGCTGGCCTGGGTCGTGGTGGTCTACCTCGTCGGGTGGATGCTCGGCGTGCTGCAGGGCCGGCTCATCGCGACCATCGTGCAGAGCAGCGTGTCCCGGCTGCGGCGGGACGTCGAGGCCAAGCTGTCCCGGCTGCCACTGTCCTATTTCGACCAGCAGCCGCGCGGCGAGGTGCTCAGCCGGGCTACCAACGACACCGACAACATCGCGCAGACCCTGCAGCAGACGTTCGCCCAGCTGCTCAACTCACTGCTGATGATCATCGGCGTACTCGCCTTCATGTTCTGGATCTCCTGGCTCCTCGCCCTGATCGCGCTGGTCACGGTGCCGGTCTCGATCCTGATCACCACCCAGATCGGCAAGCGGGCCCAGCCCAACTTCGTGTCCCAGTGGAAGACCACCGGCCAGCTCAACGGCCACATCGAGGAGATGTTCACCGGCCACTCGCTGGTCAAGGTGTTCGGCCGGCAGGACGAGGCGCAGGAGACCTTCGACCAGCACAACGAGAAGCTGTTCGCGTCCAGCTTCCGGGCCCAGTTCATCTCCGGCCTGATCCAGCCGGCCATGATGTTCATCGGCAACCTGAACTACGTGCTGGTCGCGGTCGTCGGCGGCCTTCGGGTGGCCAGCGGCTCGCTGTCACTCGGTGACGTGCAGGCGTTCATCCAGTACTCGCGCCAGTTCAGCCAGCCACTCACCCAGGTCGCGTCGATGGCCAACCTGGTGCAGTCCGGCGTCGCCTCGGCCGAGCGGGTGTTCCACCTGCTCGACGCGAAGGAACAGAGCCCCGAGCCGCCCGTGGCCGGCCTCGACCGGGTGCAGGGCCGGATCGCGTTCGAGGACGTGTCGTTCCGCTACCTGCCGGACAAGCCGCTCATCGACGACCTGTCCCTGTCGGTCGAACCCGGCCAGACCGTCGCCATCGTCGGACCCACCGGCGCCGGCAAGACCACCCTGGTCAACCTGCTCATGCGCTTCTACGACGTGGACTCCGGCCGGATCACGATGGACGGAACCGACATCGCGGCGATGCCGCGCGAAGAACTGCGCGAACACATGGGCATGGTGCTGCAGGACACCTGGCTCTTCGGCGGCACGATCGCGGAGAACATTGCGTACGGCGCGGACTCGTTCGACATGGAATCGGTCAAGCGGGCGGCCGAGGCGGCGCACGTCGACGCGTTCGTCAAGATGCTGCCGGACGGCTACGACACGATCATCGACGAGGAAGGCTCGAACGTCAGCGCCGGGCAGAAGCAGCTGATCACCATCGCCCGCGCGTTCCTGGCCGAGCCGAGCATCCTGATCCTCGACGAGGCCACCAGCTCGGTCGACACCCGCACCGAGGTGCTGATCCAGAAGGCGATGAACACCCTGCGCAGCGGCCGCACCAGCTTCGTCATCGCGCACCGGCTGTCCACCATCCGCGACGCCGACGTGATCCTGGTGATGGAGCAGGGCAGCATCGTCGAGCAGGGCACCCACGACGGCCTGATCGAGGCCGGTGGGGCGTACGCCCGGCTCTACTCGGCCCAGTTCGCCCAGGCCGTGGCCGAGGTCGACTGATTTCTTGGCAAAAGGCGACGGGGGCGGCCGAATGGCCGCCCCCGTCTTCGTCGGGTCAGGTGTTGCTAGATCACTTACTTAACGGTGATCTTCTTCTGAGCGGAGTAGCCGCCCGCGATGCCGTTCGGCGTGTAGCCCTGGACGAACGCCCGGACCGTCAGCGCACCGGAAGCGTTCTTGCCGCTCCACTTGAACTGGCCGTTGCTCGCGGTAACGCCCTTCCAGGTGTTGACCCACTTGCCACCGACCCACTTCTGGACGATGACGACCTGGCCGACGCCCTTCGGCGTGCCCTGGACGGTGAAGGTGACCATGCCCTTGGCGCTGGAGACCGCCGAGAACACCGGCATCTGGGTGACGCGGACCCACTTCTCGTCCGAGGTGTCTCCACCCGAGGCAACCTTGAAGCGGTAGCCCTGCATGATGGTCCGCTTGAACCAGAACTCGCCGTCCTTGTCCGCCTTGGTGCTGGCGACCTTCATCAGATCCGGCTCGCTCGCCGAGATCGGAGCGGCCCAGAGGTCCACCGTGGCGCCGGCCTCAGCCGTGCCGGAGAGCGGAACGTCTACGCCACCCGTGCTCCAGGTCGGAGCCTTGAGGGTGAGCTCCACCGCGGGCGCGTTGCCCTTGATGGTGACCCAGCCTTCCTTGACCGTCGCCCCACCGAAACCGGTGCCGGAAACGATGACGGTCTTGTCGGACTGCGGGTGGCTCGGCTTCGACGCGGTCAGCGTGCCCAGCTGCACCTTCGAACCGCTGGCGGTGCCAGCCGGAACGATCGGCGACATGTTCGCCGGCGGCATGAAGTCGCTGGTCGAAGCCGGGTGGTCGCCGCCGCCCATGAAGCTCAGGTTGAACGGCGTGTCCGACTGCGAGATGCCGGTGGTGGTGCCGGTCAGAGCGACGGAGCCGCCCTGGTCGACCGTGGCGTTGTCCACCTCGAGCTGCGGCGCCTTGTCGTCGTTCACCAGCGTGAGCTTGCTATTGACCGCCGCCTGGCTGCCCAGGATGCTGGCCGCGATCGTGCCGGCGTTCGGCACGACCGAGAGGGTCGCGGTCTCGTCCGGCTCGAAGATCGAGTCGCCGTTGATCAGGATGAAGCCGTAGCCGGTGTCCTTGCCGGCCGCCACGGTGGCCGTGGTCAGCGCCAGACCGTAGTCGTTCGTGCCGACGCCCGAAGGCGCGTTCGTCACGACGAACTGACCCGAGTCCGCAGTGATGTCAGTAGAGCTGACGGTGAAGGTCGCGGTCGACTTGGTCGGGTTCGAGAGCTTCACCTCGACCAGTGCGGCCATCGGCCCGTCGCCCTCATCCATCTTGATGTCCGAGATGGTGTAGGTCGGCTTCGCATCGTCATCCGTGATGGTCTCGGTGAACGGCCCTCCCGGAGCTACTACGGCGCTGGCATTCGTCGTGCCTGCCAGGTAGAAATGGTCGAGCGCGATCTCGAAGGTCTCATCTCCTTCGTAGGAGGTGTCACCGTTGACGTCGACGGTGAACGTCTTCGACGTCTCACCGGAGGCGAAGTCGAGGGTGCCGGTAGCGCCCTTGAAGTCCGTGCCGTCGGTCGCCGTGCCGGCGCCGACTGCCGCGGTCCAGCGCAACGACGTAGCGGCCTGCATGCCGGGCGACAGATTCACCGAGTAGGTCTGCGCGTGCCACCCGCTGTTGCCTTCCGGAGCCGCAGCCGGCGTGATGTTCACCGTCGGTGCGGTCTGAAGATCGGTGATGGTGCCTACCGACGTCTTCACTGCCGTGGTGGTGCTGGTGGCAGTGTCATAGATGTTGAGGTTGACGGTCTCGGGGCCCTCGTAGAGGTTGTCATTCAGCGTCGTGACACTGAGCGTCGCCGTCCACGCTGTGGTCGCGCCACCCCACGTGATCGTCTGCCCGGTCACGGCGTTGTAGTCCGAGCCCGCCTTGGCCGTGCCATCGCTCGTGCTCCACGTGACGCCCGTCGGGGCGGCCACCGTAGAGGAAGTCACGCTGAAGGTGAGGGGCGACCCCTCACTCGGCGTGTTGGGCGTGATCGTGAGGTCGCCGGCCACCACGGCGAACGCCGGTGACGGGACCATCACTGCCGGCACGAGGCCGATTGCGCCGGCCACGGCGGTCGCCAGGACCGTCCGGCTCAGCTTCTTGCCACGCAGCGTGAACGGAACCGAGCCGCTCTTGGCCGCATGGGCTTCTTGATAGCGCATGTTTTTTCTTTCTCCTTCGGCGGCTGGGCTACCTCCGTCGGGGAGGCCCCTAGCTTTGCGTCCCCGCGTTGCCGCGGGTTTGCCTGTTCGGGTACCGCACCTGAGGGGCGGCTCGGGGCGCCGGTTGAACCGGCGGGGCAGCGCGGACCGAATGTGAAGATCCGGCCGGATGCTGCGCCATCCGTAATCTAACCGGGCTATTGCCCCGTTACCGGCGGAATGCGTTTTTCCGTGCAAATCGACCGAAGACGACGATGTACGTCGCTTGACCGGCCACCAGGTGACATGTCTGGCGTGCGGAGAACCACGCGCGCCGGTCCGTAATCTAGTCCCCAGAAATCGGATTAAATCCGGAACGCGTTTTTCGACCGCGGCAACCTGATACGGCGCGAGCCAGCCAAGGCCCCGTACCCATCAGTAGGAAGAAGGTGAGCAACGGCAGCCGCCACCACCGGGAGATCTCGCGCGGGGGCGCCGCCGAAGGCGACGGCTGAGCGGTCTTCGACCAGGCCAGGAACGCGTCCCCGATCGGAACCAGGCCGAGCGCGTAGCGCCGCGTGTGCCAGGTGTCCGCCGGCACGCCCAGCACCTCGCCGAAGTTGGCCAGCCCGTCGGCGACGGACTCGTCGCCCTGCACCTTGGCCGCGCCGACCGTCACCACGGTCGCCGACAGGCTGATCCCGAGCGGCAGCGGCCCGGAGTCGGCATCGGCCGGCCCGTCGGTCCCGCGCGGGTACTCCCGCACCGCCGGCCCCAGCCCCAGCGGCGTGACCAGGAACAGGTCGCGGAAGCGGAGGTACTGCCGGCGGGCGAAGTCCGGATCGATCTCACCGAGGAAGCGGTGGATCATGCTCTGCGAGGTGCCGCGCGGCCCGGAGGTGGGCGCGCCGGTGCCGACGTCGGCCGTGTGCGGGATGAGCCCGGTCGCCGGGTCGAGGTCGGCGCGCACCCCGGTCAGCCACCGTGACACGGTCGCGCCGAAGCGAGGCGTCAGCAGCCGGTCGTGCAAGGCGAGCGAGGCGACCGCGACGGTGGAGTCGACCGGCCAGGCCTGACCGGGGTAGGCGGCCAGGAACGGGGTCGGCGAGGCATCGAAGGCCGCGGCCAGTTCGGCGGAGTCGCGTTCGAACTTGGCGGTCTCGACCGCATCACCAGGCTGGCGGGCGAGAATCTTGCCACGCAGCCAGTTGACCCAGCCGCGGTAGAAGACGCCGTAGGCGGGGACGAGCCCGGGATCGAACGGCTCGCGCCCGGCATCCGATTCGAGCCGGCTCAGGGCCCAGCGTGCGGCATCCAGGCCACCGAGATCCACTTCGGTCAGGCCGTAGAGGGCGTACAGAAAGAAATAGCCCTCCGGGAACTGACCCTGCGCCTTCTCGGCCGCGCCATCCTCCAGCGCGGATCGCAGGAACGTCAGCTGACGCCGTACCGAAGCAGGGGTGTCCGGCGGTGCAACCAGCCGGACCGCGCCGACCAGCGCGACCACGCCGATCATCGCGGCCGTCAGCAGTCGCAGCACCCGAGCCATCGGCCGATCTTAAAAGCCGCACGCTCGTGTTCGCCGACACGTCAACCGGCGTCCACCCACAGGCAACTCACAGCTGATGACGTGCACGTGACCACCCATTCACACATATTGGAGTGCGCATCAATGAATGTTCGTGGACGCGTGGCCATGGCCGTCGCCGCCACCGCGCTGGTCGCGGTGCCGACCGGCGCGCTGGCCTCTGACGCGCACCAGGACCGCACCCAGGCCGCCAAGCAGGCCATCAAGGGTGGCCAGGCCCGTAACGTCATCCTGTTGATCGGTGACGGCATGGGCGACAGCGAGATCACCATCGCCCGCAACTACGAGGTCGGCGCGAACGGCCGGCTGGCCATGGACAAACTGCCGCTGACCGGCGCATACACCACCTACGCGGTGCAGAAGGCGAACCCGGCGCTGCCTGAGTACGTGACCGACTCGGCCGCCTCCGGCACCGGCTGGGCCACCGGGCACAAGTCCTACAACGGCGCGATCTCGGTGCTGCCGAACGAGAAGCCGGTCCCGACGATCCTGGAGCTGGCGAAGGCCGCAGGCTACAAGACCGGCGACGTCTCCACCGCCGAACTGCAGGACGCCACCCCGGCCGTGCTCGGCTCGCACGTGATCAGCCGCAACTGCAAGGGCCCGGACGCGATGGCCGAGTGCGTCGTCAACGACAAGCTCAACGGCGGCGCGGGCTCGATCGCCGAGCAGCTGGTGCAGACGAAGCCGGATGTCCTGCTGGGCGGCGGCAAGCAGTACTTCGACCAGACCGTGAAGGCCGGAAAGTACCAGGGCCTGACCGTCACGCAGCAGGCGCAGGTCAACGGCTACCAGATCGTCACCGACGCGGCCGGCCTCGCCGCGGCCAGCCCGAACAAGCCGATCCTGGGCGCGTTCGCCAAGAACAACATGGATGTGGAGTGGGTCGGCCCGACCCCGACCAAG
Source organism: Actinoplanes sp. NPDC026619 (assembly GCF_040638295.1). NCBI lineage: Bacteria > Bacillati > Actinomycetota > Actinomycetes > Micromonosporales > Micromonosporaceae > Actinoplanes > Actinoplanes sp. NPDC026619. The sequence goes on along the minus strand of NZ_JBEZYA010000018.1, from coordinate 107,321 downwards.
ACCGGCACCACCCCGGCAAAATGCGCAACCAATTCCGCGCGTACGGCGACGCAGCCGCACCTGGTCGACATGACCACGAAGGCGCTGGACGTGCTGGACAAGCAGACCCGACACGGCAAGAAGGGCTTCTTCCTGCAGGTGGAGGGCGCCTCGATCGACAAGCAGGACCACGCCGCCAACCCGTGCGGCCAGATCGGTGAGACGGTGGCGTTCGACGCCGCGATCAAGAAGGCTCTCGACTACCAGAAGTCGCACCCGGACACCCTGGTGGTCGTCACCGCCGACCACGGCCACACCAGCCAGATCGTGGAGACCACCACGCTCGGTTACACGGCCACGCTGATCACGCACGACAACGCCAACATGACGATCTCGTACGCCACGGCGGAGATCACCGGCTCGCAGCAGCACACCGGCACCGAGGTGCGGATCGCCGCCAGCGGCCCGCAGGCGGCCAACGTGCTCGGCGTGACCAACCAGACCGACCTCTTCTTCACCATGAAGCGGGCCCTGGGCCTGCGGTAATTGCGGTCATCGGAAGGGGGGCCGGGTGGCCCCCCTTTCTACTTTTGAACCAGCCGTAACGCCAGCATCGGGCAGCGGTCCACGGCCTGCCGGGCCGCGCCCTCCAGGGCCGGCGGAATCGCGCCCTGCCCGTCCCGGATCACCGGGAACCCCCAGTCGTCCTCGGTCAGCACCTCTTCGAGCAGCTCGGTGCAGACACCGCGCCCGTCGCAGGCCGTCCAGTCGATGTGCAGCCGGTTCATCGCAGTCCCTCCGTCGCCAGGCAGCGTCCGTGCAGGTGCGCCACCACGTCCGCCTCGAAGGCCCGCATCGCGCTGAGAACCAGCCGGGCGGTGCCGTCCGGATGCCGGCAGGCACCCCGCCCGGTGACCATCCGGGCCAGTCGTTCCACTTCGGTCGCCAGCCCCGGATGCGGGCGCCGCGCGGCCAGATCGGCGAGAGTGCCGGCCATCCGGGGCAGGCCGTTGACGCAGGGTCCACACTGGCCGGCCACCTGGTCGGCGAGGTATCCGGCGATGCGCGCCGTCTCACCCAGACCGCAGGCGTTGCGCGGCAGCGCAACCACCACCCCGGCACCGGGCGACGCTCCGTAGGGCTCCAGCGCCCGCCGGCTCACCGGCAGCGCCGGGTCGGCCGGCGCCCATCCGCCGTGGTAGCCGCCGATCAGGACGGCCTGCAGATCCATCGTCGCGCCGCCGGCCGCCGCGATCAGATCGCCGAGCGGCACGCCGTAACCGGCCTCGACCACGCCGGGCCGCCGCACCGCGCCACTGACCGTGGCCAGGAACGTGCCCGGTTCATCGGGTGTGCCGGCGGTCAGGAACCAGCCGGCGCCGTAGCGGGCGATCAGCGCGAGGTGCGCGAGCGTCTCCACGTTCTGCACGAGAAATCCGGCTTCGACGATCCGGACCCGCTTGTCGGTCGGCACCGCCCCGCTCCCATTGATCGCCGACACCACGGCCGATTCCTCGCCGGCGACGAACGCGTCGGGGGCGGCGTGCAGCTCGACTTTGATCCGGTCGAGCCCGGCTGCCTGGCGGGTGGCCAGCAGCGCTTTCAGCGGCGCGAGCGCCGCCTTCGGCGCATAGAGACGGGCGGCGCGAGCTTTCGTTGCGGCCAGGGCCAACTGCAACCCATCGAGTACGAGGTTCGGCTGGTACGTCAGGAGCGCGCGATCCTTGCCGCTGGCCGGTTCGCCCTCGGCCCCGTTGGCGATCACCACGCCGCCGGGCGTGACCGCGGTGAGCTTGCGCCACACCGGGAAACCGGCGCCGCCGCGGCCGGTGAGACCGGAGTCCCGGGCCATCCCGATGATCTGGCTGCCGTCCAGGATCGGCAGCCGACCGTGCCGGGCCAGGTGGGCGTCGAGCCCCGCCTCCCCGTTGAGCCCCGCCTCCCCGTTGAGCCCCGCCTCCCCGCTGATCCCCGCCTCCCCGCTGAGCCCCGCCTCCCCGTCGAGCAGCCGCCGTTCCACCCGGCCGGCCGGTGCTTGCGCCACGCTGGTCATCGGACCTCCTCCAACTGCTTGTCCGGCCGCAGCCGTGCGGATACCTGCCGGTCGGCCCGCGCCGGGAACCGGCTGAAGTTCGGCGAGATCCGCCAGGCCAGGGCGGCGACCACCACGAGCGTGCAGGCGATCGAGATGGCCCACAGCCACCAGGTGCCGTTGTCCGAGCCGGTGCCGAGCCCGTGGGCGAGCGCGATCGGCCAGCACAGGTAGGCGAGCCAGTGCACGGCCCGCCAGGCGCGGGCGCCGAGGCGCTGCCGCAGCAGGCTGGTCACGATGATCGCGACGAGCAGGTCGAAGCCGAGGGTGCCGAGCCCCTGCCAGAACGGCCGGTAGTTGCCGACGAACGGCAGAACGAAGTCAAAGAGCCGAAGCTGCGCGTACGGGTCGAACAGCAGGCTGATCACATGGCCGGCCACGAACACGACCGAGAGCAGGGCCGCGTTGCGGTGCAGCAGGCTGACCGCGAACCGGGGCAGGCCGAACGCGGGTTTGCCCGAACGCGAGCCGATGCCGAGCGCCACCACCACGGTGAGCAGCACGAGCGAGACGACCCCGCTGCCGCGAGCGAAGTACCAGAGCGCGTCGCTCATGACGGCTGGGCCTCCTTTGTCATGCCCTTCTGGCCCTCGCCTGCGAGGCCGTCCGCAACTCCGGCTGAGTGCCGCTCGGTGCAGGCGGTCATGACGGAACCTCCTTTGTCATGCCCTTCTGGCCCTCGCCTGCGAGGCCGTCCGCAACTCCGGCTGAGTGCCGCTCGGTGCAGGCGGTCATGACGGCCATCCCAACCGCAAGACGTCCAGGTCCGGCGTGACGAGACGGCTCGGCGCGCGGCCGAGCAGGTCCGGGGCGGCGTGGCCCCGTACGATCGCGGCCGTGCTCAGGGTGTTGGCGTGCAGGCAGCTGTAGGCGGCCACCGACACGGTCCGCCACACCGGCGCCGCGGGCCGCCCGGTCGACGGGTCGATGATGTGGTGCAGCTGTTCGCCGGGTCGGCCCCAGGTGCGGCCGGCCGTGCTCGAGGTGGCCAGGGCCGCTCCGGCCGGCAGATGGATCACGTCGGCCGGATCGCCCGGCCGGTCCTGGACCAGGATCTGCCAGCCACCGGCCGGCGCGATCCCGGCGGTGGCGATGTCGCCGCCCAGCGCGACCAGCACGCCGATGCCGAGCTCGGCGGCGACCTGCGCGGCGGCCCGGTCGGCCGCCACCGCCTTGGCCGTGGCGCCCAGGTCGAGCAGCACCCCGTCGGGCACGGTCAGTTCCCGCACCGAGAGCTTCACCGACCGCCAGTCCGGGGTCGGGAAGACCCGCACGGCCGGTGCCACCTCCTTGCCGGTGAGCAGGGCGAAGTCCCGGTCGTAACCGAGCCCGCACAGCGCGCCGCCGACGGTCGGGTCGACGGCGCCGCCGGTCTCCCGGGCCGCGTCGAGGGCCGACGCGACCAGGTGAGCGAGTAACGGGCTGACCGTGACCGGGTGGCCGCCGGCCCGGCAGGCATAACGCAGTTCGGAGTCGTCCCGGAACCGGCTGCAGGCCGCGTCGACGGCGGCCAGTTCGGCCCGGACGAGGTTGGCGGCGGCGTCGAGCCGGGCCGGGTCGGTGACCACGATCCGGGCGACGGTGCCCCAGACGCCCCACTGCGCGGTGTCCGCGCCGACCGGCAATGTCTCCACGAGCGGCATGTCACGACCCTCCCGAGGTGGCCTGGCCACCGCTGCTGCTACTGCTGCTGCTGTCGCTGTTCCCGGAGAGGGTGGGGTAGTCGTCGCTGGTGCTGCTGCTCGACGATGAGCTGCTGGAATCGGCGTCGGAAGTGGTGGTGCTCGTGGTGGTCGAGGTGTTGTCGGACGCGTAGGCGGCCACGCCGATCCCGGCCGCGCCGGCCAGGCTGGCCGCGATCAGTGCGCCGGTGAGCAACGACGTTCGCCGCAGTCCGGTTTCCCGTTTCATCTGCACGCTCCCCCTTCGTTGATGGCTCAACAAAGCGTGCGCGCCGGTTCTCGCCCAGACCTGTGCGGATCCTTCGCACTTCCTGTGAAGCCCAAAGTTAATACCTGGGTCCTACCGACCCGGGGGCCCGACTCTCTAGGTTGAATCTCGAAGCCAGAACTAAGGAGCCGCGCCGATGTCCGAGATTCCGCAGCACACCCTTGACGAGATCGCCGCAGTCAACGCGACCGGGCTCACCCCGGTGGTCTTCATCCACGGCCTGTGGCTGCTGCCGAGCAGCTGGGACAGGTGGGCCGAGGTGTTCAAGGCGGCGGGCTACGCGCCGATCACCCCCGGCTGGCCCGACGACCCGGAGACGGTCGCCGAGGCCAAGGAGCACCCCGAGGTGTTCGCCGGCAAGACGGTCGGCCAGGTCGCCGACCACTACGACGAGATCATCGGCAAGCTCGACAAGCAGCCGGCCGTGGTTGGCCACTCGTTCGGCGGTCTGCTCGCGCAGATCCTGGCGGGTCGCGGTCTGTCCAATGTGACCGTGGCGATCGACGCGGCCCCGTTCCAGGGCGTGCTGCCACTGCCGATCTCGGCGCTGCGCGCGGCGTCGCCGGTGCTGTCCAACCCGACGAACTACCACAAGGCGATCCCGCTGACCTACGAGCAGTTCCGCTACGCGTTCGCCAATGCGGTCGACGAGGGCGAGGCACAGAAGCTGTATGAGGAGTTCGCCGTCCCGGCTCCGGGCGCGCCGCTGTTCCAGGCCGCGGTGGCCAACTTCAACCCGTGGTCCGAGACCAAGGTCGACCACGACAACCCGCAGCGGGGCCCGATGCTGCTCATCTCGGGCGAGAAGGACCACACCGTCCCGCCGGCGATCACCGAGTTCAACTACAAGATCCAGCAGAAGAACACCGGCATCACCGAGTTCGCCGAGATTCCCGGCCGCGGCCACTCCCTGACCATCGACAGCGGCTGGCTCGAGGTCGCCAACACGTCGCTGGCCTTCGTCCAGCGCTTCGCCGAGCGCTAACCACCATGCGGCCAAGCCGCCTGGCCAGGCTGGGCGGCGCGGCTGGGCGGCGCGGCTGGGCGGCGCGACTGGGCGGCGCGACTGGGCGGCGCGACTGGGCGGCGCGGCTGGCGTCAGAGCAGGCCGTGTCGCATTGCGGTGGTTACCGCGGCGGTGCGGTCGGCGACGTCGAGCTTGTTGAAGACGCGCAGGAGGTGCGTCTTTACCGTGGCCTCGGCGATGAAGAGCTGCTTGCCGATGTCGGCGTTGGTGTGGCCCTGCGCGACCAGGCGCAGCACCTCGGCCTCCCGCGCCGACAACGCGGGCGGCGCCGGCTGCCGCACCTGACGCACCAGGGTGGAGGCCACGCTCGGCGCCAGCACGGTCTCACCGCGCGCGGCCGCGCGCACGGCGTTCGCCAGTTCGGAAGGAGATGCGTCCTTGAGCAGATAACCGCTGGCCCCGGCCTCGATCGCGCGCAGGATGTCGCGATCGGACTCATAGGTGGTCAGCACCATCACCCGGACGCCGGGAACGGTGGCGAGGATCCGCTCGGTGGCGGAGACGCCGTCGCCGCCGGGCATGCGCAGGTCCATGAGCACGATGTCGGGCCGCTCGGCCGCGGCGAGCTCGACACCGGCGTCGCCGGAGCCGGCTTCGCCGACGACGGTGAGGTCCGGTTCGGCGTCGAGCATCCCGCGCAGCCCGAGCCGCACCACGGGATGGTCGTCCACCAGCACGATCCGAATCGTCACGCTGCGCTCTCCTTCGAGCTGTTGCCGGTAATGCGTGCGGGACGCCACGCGAGGCGGGCGAGACGCCGGGGGGTGCGAGCGCGGCGCGGGGCGAGCGGGACGCCGCGCGGCGCGGGCTGTCACGCCGGCACCTCCAGCTCGATCGTCGTGCCCATGGCCGGGTCGCTGTGGACGGTCAGGGCGCCCTCGACCTGGCACGCGCGGGCGCGCATGCCGTTCAGGCCGAAACCGTCGGCGGCGGCCGGGTCGAAACCGCGGCCGTCGTCGCGCACGACCAGCCGCACCGAGGAGGGAGCATAGGCGAGGAGCACGGCGGCTTCCTGCGCGGCGGCGTGCCGGCGGACGTTGGTGAGCGCCTCCTGGGCGGCCCGCAGCAGCACCACCTCGACGGCGGTCGGCAGCGCACGCTCCGAACCGGTGACGCGCACGGTCGCCGGGGTGCCGGTCTCTTCGGTGAATCGAGCGGCTTGACGGCGTACCGAATCGGGCAGTGAGCCCTCGGCCAACGCGGCCGGAGTCAAGGCAGCCACCAGGGCCCGCGACTCGGCCAGGTTTTCCTTTGCGGTGCGCACGGCGAGGGCCAGCCGTTCGTCGCGCAGCGCCGGGTCGGCCGCCTGGAGCAGGGTGATGATGCTGGTGAAACCCTGGGCCAGGGTGTCGTGGATCTCGCCGGCCAGCCGGGCCCGCTCGGCCGCCACACCGGCCTGGTGGGACAGGCGGGCATTCTCGGCCCGGCTCTTCTCGAGTTCCTCGATCAGGTCGGCCCGCTCCATGCTCTGCGCGATCACCCGGGTCGTCCAGAAGCCGAGCCAGATGCCGGTGGCGATGGAGATCGCGGAGATCAGCAGGTCCATCGGGACCAGGCGTGGCTCCTCGAAGAAGTTGACCGTGGGGGTGACGAGGTTGACCGCGATCACCGCCGGGACGGCCACGCGCATCTCCACGAGCTGGAAGAACAGCGGGATGATCGCGAACAGCATCCAGGTGACGAAGGGCGCCGCGGCCACCGCAACCGCGAAGAACCCGATCTCGCCGGCGACGACGACCACGTTGAGCCAGTCCTCGCGGCCCTTGACGATCGCCCGGTGCCCGACCGCCGCATAGAGCGCCACCATCGCCGCGACGGCCGCCGCGGCCACGAGCCGCCGCCAGAACGCGTGATCGTCGGCGACGACCACGGCCCCGGCGACCGCGACGGCGACCACGGCGAAATAGGCCTCCCACCACCGCAGGTAGCTGCTGTGCTCGTGACGATCGGTCACCGGTCGCGCTCGCTCCAGCGGAAGGTCATCAGGCACAGCACCAATCCGACCACACACCACACGCCGAGCACCAAGGCCGTGCGCCCGAGCTCCCACTGCCCGGCCGCTTCGTAGACCTTCATGCTGTCCGGCAGGAAGACGTGGCGGAACCCCTGGCTCATCCACTTGACCGGGAAGAACGACGCCACCGTGATCAGCCAGGAAGGCAGCTGGGTGATCGGGTGGATGAACACGCCGGAGATGAACTGCAACGCCACCAGCGGCACGTTGAGGATCGCGCCGGCCGAGCGGGCATGCTTGACGATCGCGCTGACCGCCACGCCACAGAGTGCGCAGGCCGTCGTCGACAGCACGAAGAGCCACGCGAAGGTCAGCCAGTGCGCGGCGTCCGGCAGCGGCATGTCGAAGACCAGCGCGCCGACCAGGATCAGGGTGGCCGACTCGGCGACGCTCAGCACCAGGACCAGGACCAACTTCCCGATCAGGTACGCGGTCGCGGTGATCGGCGTGCCGTGCAGCCGCTTCAGGGTGCCGTCCTCGCGGTCCATGGCCAGCCCGGAGCCCATCGTGACGAAAGAGGTGGAGAGAATCCCGTACGCGATCATGCTGGCCGCGTAGACCTGGCTCGCGCTGACGCCGGTCTGGTCGTAGGAGTCCCCGAAGATCGTGCCGAACAGGAGCAGCAGCATCGCCGGGAACGCGAACGTGAAGATCACCGCGGTCCGGTCCCGCATGAATTGGAGCAGTTCGACCCGGCCCCGGCTCAGGCCGATCGTCAGATTCGAGGGCAGGGCAACGGTGGCGGCGGTCATCGGTTCGCTCCGATCAACTGAAGGTAGGTGTCCTCGAGCGTCGGACGGGTCACGGTGAGCGTGGTGAGGTCGGCCTCGTCGGCGACCAGCTTGCGGATCAGCTCGGTCGGGTCGGCCACCTGCTCGGTGTGCTGCACGCCCCCGTGCCGCCAGCTGACCTTCGCGCCGGCTGCGGACCGGCCGCCCAGCGTGGCGGGGGTGCCCTCGGCGACGATCACGCCGTCGGACAGGACCGCGAGCCGGTCGGCGAGCGCCTCCGCCTCTTCGAGGTAGTGCGTGGTCAGCAGGATCGTGGTGCCCTCGGTGGCCAGCGTGCGGATCAGGTCCCAGAACTGGCGGCGGGCGGCCGGGTCGAAACCGGTGGTGGGCTCGTCGAGGAAGAGCAGTTCGGGGCGGCCGACGATGCCGAGCGCTACGTCGACGCGGCGCCGCTGCCCACCGGACAGCGCCCGGATCTTGCTGGACTTCTTCTCGGTCAGCCCGACCAGGTCGATCACCTCGGCGGCCGGGCGCGGGCCGGGATAGAAGCCGGCCACGTGCCGGACCATCTCGGTGACGGTCAGGTCGGCGGCGTCGTCGGTGTCCTGCAGCACCACGCCGATGCGGGCCCGCCAGTTGCGCCCGGCCGTGCCCGGGTCCTCGCCGAGCACGCTGACCTCGCCGCCGGTGCGCTTGCGGTGGCCTTCGAGGATCTCCACGGTGGTCGTCTTGCCGGCGCCGTTCGGGCCGAGCAGCGCGAACACCTCACCGCGGATGACACTGAGATCTATGCCCCGGACCGCGTCGTGCCCGCGGTAGGTCTTGCGAAGTCCCCTGACTTCAATGGCGTCCATGCATGCCATCGTGCGTGTTGATCACGGTCCGCCGATAGGACCGGAGGACCGTCACCCGGTGTCCACCGAACGATGGACAGACTATTCCCAGCGCATCTTCTTCACGGCCGCCGTGACGCAGACGAGCGCCCACGCCGCGAGGCTGATCCAAGCCGACAGCGGGGCGGCGGTGGCGTGCGAGAGGGTCGCGCGCAGCACCTCGGCGTGTGCGGCCAGAGGCAGCACGACCGCCACGTCGGGGGTGGTGAACATGATGCCGCCGGCCGCCAGCATCAGAACGTAGATCAGGGTGGCCGCGCCGGTGGTCGTCTCCGGCTTGAGCACGCTGGCCAGCAGCAGGGCGAGCCCGGTGTAGGCCGCGGTCGCCAGCACGGTCGCGCCGATCGCCGGCAGCAGCTGACCGGCGTGCGGGCGCCAGCCGACCGCGACGCCGACCGCGGACAGCACCAGCAGCTGGACCACGATCAGGCCGAGGACCGCGGCGGTCTTCGACACCAGCAGGCCGGGGCGGGTCAGCGGGGACGCGCCGAGTCGCTTGAGGACGCCGTACCCCCGCTCGTAACCGGTCGTGATCGCCTGGCCGGTGAAGGCCGTCGACATCACGGTGAGCGCGAGCACGCCCGGCACCACGAAGGCGAGGCGATCGTCGCCGGGCACGGTCGTGACGTGAGTGAGGCCGGCGCCGAGCAGGACCAGCAGCGGCACGCCCATGGCCAGCACGACGGCCTCGCCGCGGCGGGCGGTCAGGATCAGTTCCATCCGGATCTGGCTGCGCAGGACGGCACGCATCGGGGCGCGGGCCGGCGCCGGGGCGAACGTGCCGGTCATCGACGCACACCTGCCTTGTTCTCCGTGGTCAGCGCCAGGTAGACGTCTTCCAGCGTGCGCCGGCGCGAGTTGACCGCGGTCACCTGGGCGCCCTGCGTGGCGAACCAGGTCAGCGCCTCGGCGATCGCGGCCGCGTCCAGATTGCCGGTGATGACGTATTCACCCGGGGTCTTCTCCACCGCGCTGAAGTGCGCGCTCCGCGGTTGGAGGCCGGCGTCAGCGCGTACTTCCAAAAGGTCGATGCCCGCCGCGGCCGTGAGTTCCGCGGGGGTTCCGGTGACCGCGACGCGGCCCGCTCGCATGATCACCACGTCGTCGGCGAGCCGTTCGGCTTCGTCGAGCAGATGCGTGGTGAGCAGGACGGAGACGCCGTCGGCGCGGAGTTCCTCGATCAGCTGCCAGGTGGTGTGGCGGGCCTCGGTGTCCATGCCGGCCGTCGGCTCGTCGAGGAAGACCAACTCGGGCCGGCCCACCAGGGCGATGGCGAGGGAGAGCCGCTGCTGCTCGCCGCCGGACAGGCGGCGGAACCGGGTGCGCTCGAACTTCCGCAGGCCGAGGCGGTCCATCAGCATGTCGGGGCTCAGCGGATTGGCCGAGAAGGAGGCGAAAAGCCGGAGGATCTCGCCGGCCGTCGCCCACGGGTAGACGCCGCCGGACTGCAGCATGATGCCCAGCCGCGGCATCAGCGCGTCGTGGTCGGCGATCGGGTCGAGACCCAGCACCCGGCATCGGCCGCCATCGGCCGGCCGGAAGCCCTCGCACACCTGGAGCAGGCTCGTCTTGCCGGCGCCGTTGTGCCCCAGCAGCGCCAGGACCCGGCCGCGGGGCACGGTCAGCGACACCCCGTCGACGGCGGTCGTGGCGCCGTAGCGCACGACGACGTCACGAACCTCGACCGCGCCGTCACTCACCCGTCAGACCCCTTCCGCCCCGGCCACTTTACGTGCCGGCCGGTGACCGCCCGCCTCGGCATGGCCGACCTCACTGTCACCCATCGGTAGGGTGCACGCATGAGCGTGGTGGAGATCTACACCGACGGGGCGTGCGCCCCCAACCCCGGCCCCGGCGGCTGGGGCGCCGTCCTTCGCTACGGTTCCCGCGAAAAAGACCTTTGCGGCGGTACGGCGGATTCCACCACCAACAACCGCATGGAGCTGCTCGCCCCGATCAGCGCGCTCGAGGCGCTGAACCGGGCGCCGATGCAGGTGCTGCTCTACACCGACAGCATCTACGTGCGCGACGGCATCACCAAGTGGCTGCCGAAGTGGAAGGCCAACGGCTGGCAGACCTCCGCGAGGCAGCCGGTCAAGAACGTGGATCTGTGGCAGCGCCTGGAGGCCGCCGTCCAGCGTCACGACGTGCAGTGGCACTGGGTGAAGGGCCACGCCGGCCACCCGGAGAACGAGCGCGCCGACCGTCTGGCCACCCGGGGCATGCAGGAGGCCCTAAAGGCTTCGTAAGGCCCGGATGAACGCCTCCCGATCTTCGGTCTGTTCCAAAAGGTCGTTTTCCGCCACCCGGATCTCGGCCTGGATCGCGCGCTGCTTCGCCCGCCCGTCGGCGGTCAGGCCGAGCAGGCGCACCCGGCGGTCGGCCGGGTCGGGTTCACGCTCGATGAGGCCGCGTTTCTGCAGGTCGTCGAGGATCGGGATGAGCCGGGTCTTGTCCGCGCCGATGCTCTGCGCGAGGGCGGCCTGGGTGCGGGTCGGGCCGTCGCGCAGCGCGGTCAGCACGACGTAGGCCCACATCGTCACGCCGTGCCGCTCGAGGATCGGCTCCTCCATCGCGATCAGGCGGCGGCCCAGCCGCATCACCATCGCGCCCAGGTCGGGCCGCTCACTCTCCATCCCCAGATCTTCCTACCCTTGCATAATCGTAAGCACATGTAGATGATAGGCGAATGCATACAGATTTGGTTGCGGCCGACGCGGCCGTGGTGACCGCCACCGTCGAGCTGGTCGGTCGGATCACCTCCTGGCAGCTGCCCACCCCCTGCGCGGGCTGGGACCTGAGCGCGCTGGTCACGCACATGACGGACCAGCACCGGATCTTCGCTTCCGCGGCGCGGGGCGAAGAAGTTCCAGCAGTACGGACGTACGCCGAGGCCGCCGACCTCGTGCTCGCCGCGTTCGCCGGGCCGGGGGTGCTCGATCGACCCTTCGTCCTCCCGGAGATCCATCCCACGATCACCTTCCCGGGGCGGCAGGCGATCGGGTTCCACCTGGTCGACTACGTCGTGCACGGCTGGGATGTGGCGGCGGCGCTCGGGGTGCCTTTCCGCCCGGCGCCGGACGTTCTCGCTCTCACCCTGCCGATCGCCCGGGCCGTTCCGGACGGCGCGGCGCGGCAGGAAGCGGGGTCCGCCTTCGCTCCGGCCCTGCCCATCCCGGCCGGCACCGACCCGCTCGACGAGATCCTGCTGCTTCTCGGCCGAGACCCGGCCTCTTGCCCTCAAAAATTGTCGTAGGGGCCTGTTAGGAATTACGCATGGCCCTCAAATTCGGCGTGGTCCTTCCCGGCGGCACCGCCCGCGAGCAGCTCGAGCAGGCGGTGCTGGCCGAGGAGGCGGGGTGGGACGGCGTGTTCGTGTGGGAGGCGGCCTACGGCCTCGACGCCTGGTCGCTGCTGTCGGCGATGGCGGTGGGCACCAGCCGGGTGCGGCTCGGCACGATGCTGACCCCGCTGCCGTGGCGCCGCCCGTGGAAGGTGGCGAGTCAGGTCGCCACCCTCGACCAGCTCTCCGGCGGCCGGGCCGTGCTCGGCATCGGCGTCGGCGCGGTCGACGCCGGCCTGCCGGTCACCGGCGAGCCCACCGACCTGCGTGAGCGGGCCGCGAGGATGGATGAGGGCATCGACCTGATCCGGGCATTGTGGGCGGGCGAGCCGACGTTCGCCGGCGACTTCTATTCGTACCGGGCCGGCGGCAACGACCTGAGACCGGTGCAGGAGCGCGTCCCGATCTGGGTGGTCGGCGTGTGGCCCCGGCTCAAATCGATGCGGCGGGTGCTGCGCTGCGACGGCGTCATCCCCGGCCACGAGCAGAGCCCCGGCGCGACCCGCGAGATGCGCGAGTGGCTCACCGCGCAGGGCTCGTCGGCCGACATCCTGGCCGAGGGCGAGACCTCGGCCGCCGAGGGCGCTTCGCAGGTGGCGCCCTGGGCCGAGGCCGGCTGCACCTGGTGGATGGAGACCCGCTGGCAGGCCGAGACCAAGCACGAGATCCGCGACCGCATCGCCGCCGGGCCACCACGCTCATGATCACCCCGTTCACAGTCTCGTTCGAAGCCGGCGCGGTCGACGACCTGCGCGACCGGCTGCGCCGCACCCGCTGGCCGGAAGAAGCGACGGCGCCCGGATGGGAGCAGGGCACCCCGCTGGCGGTCGCGCGGTCGCTCTGCGCCTATTGGGCCGACACCTACGACTTCGACGCCGCCCTCGCCCGTCTCAACCAGCACCCGCAGTTCCGCACCGAGATCGACGGGCTGGCGATCCACTTCGTCCACGCCCGGTCACCCCGGGCCGACGCGACGCCGCTGCTGATGACCCACGGCTGGCCCGGCTCGGTGGTCGAGTTCGCCGAGGTGGTCGGCCCGCTCACCGATCCGCCGCCGGGCGAGCCCGCCTTCCACGTGGTGTGCCCGTCCCTGCCGGGTTATGGCTTCAGCGACAAACCCGCGGCCGCCGGCTGGACGGTGCACCGCATCGCCGACGCCTGGGCCGAGCTGATGACCCGGCTGGGCCATCAGCGCTTCGTCGCGCAGGGCCACGACTGGGGCACCACGATCAGCACGTCCCTGGCCGTCCGCCATCCCGCCCGGCTGATCGGCATTCACCTGATGCCCCCGCTGGTGGCCCCGTCCGACAGCGTGACGCCATCGGAACGCCGGGCGACCGCGGATCTGGAGGCGGCCGCGGCGGGCGACGGCTATTCCTTCGAGCAGTCCACCCGCCCGCAGACCATCGGCTACGCCCTGGTCGACTCCCCCGCCGCCCTGTGCACGTGGATAGTCGAGAAATTCCACGCCTGGACCGACACCGAGCTCACCAACGAGCAACTGCTCGACAACCTCATGCTCTATTGGCTGCCCGCCACCGGCGCGTCCGCCGCCCGCGTCTACTGGGAGAGCTTCGCCGAGGTGCAGGCGCTGTTCCGCACCGGCACCACCGACGTGATCGACATCCCCACGGCCTGCTCGGTCTTCCCGCACGAGCTACCCCACCCGTCCCGCCGCTGGGCGCAGCGCCGCTTCCCCGACATCCGCTACTGGAACGAGCCACCCCGAGGAGGCCACTTCGCCGCCTTCGAACAGCCCGAACTCTTCGTCACCGAGATCCGCGCCGCCGCCCACCACTGGCCGTGACGACTCCTCAGATCCGCGGGATCACGGTGTTGGCCACCTCTTTGGAGTCGGTCAGGTTCTCGTCGTCGGAACCGCCCCGGGTGTAGACGTCGACCTGCACCGTGCCATAGAGGACATAGAGGTGGCCGGCCCGCTCGTATGCGTTCTCCCCCACCCCGTCGACCGCCTGCGCGTCGGCGATCGCCGTCTTGAACTCGTCCTCGGTGGTGCGGGAGATGAAGAGAGCCAGCTGTCCGCTGTCCTGCTGCCACTGGCAGAAGCGGGTGCTGTCGCTCGGCTGAGCGCCGTCCTCGTCGATCTGGGTGATCTGCCGGCCGGTCAGGTCGACGACCTCGTCCTTGCTGAGCAGCGTGCACGGGTCGGGCAGATCGCCGGCGTCCTTCGCCGACCCGACGCCACTCACCGCCGTGCCGGTCGGCGTCGGCTGGGCGGCATCGCCGCTCGGTGTCGGCTGGTTGCCGGCCGCCGACGCGGAATTGCCATTGGTTTTGACGTCGAGAATGCCGCAACCGCTGAGCGATAACGCGGCGGCGAACGAGACAACGGCAAAGGCGCTGAGGCGCTTCATCTTCTCCCCTGGGGTGGCTGCCCGGAACATCGTGAGATCAGGTTCGCGGGTCGGCCGGGTCGCGCCAATGCCTAAACGGTTTAGTTGACACGTTGGCGGTAGAACTTCCCTCGTTCGGAATCCTTAGGCCAGACGCGGAAGATAGGCCGACCACACCTTTTTGGGCACAACCATGCGCCAAGCGTCCAGGACCAACTCGGTCATTCGCTCATCGTCCAGCTCGGACAGCCAGGCCTGCACCCAGTTGAACCGCAGGTCGGACTCGCGAGGCAAATGGAACACGTGAGGCTCGCTCGCAACCAGTGCCGCCCGCTCCTCTTTGGGGAAACCGAAGCCCATTACCGTCTCGTCCCGCGAAAACGCGACATAGACGATCGCACCGACCCGGAATTTCACCCGGTCGTGTATCAAATGCTCCGAGCTGCGCGGCAGATCACGGCAAACCCGGCGCACGTCATCGACGCTGACCATGCCGAGAACGTACGCCGGGGGTGTGACAGAAATTCAGGACTGCCGCGGCTTGGGCACCGAGACTCGGGCGGTGGACTCCTCGGCCGGCTCCGGCACCCGCGCGCGGAACACCCGGTCCGCCGGGAGGCGATAGGTGGCCGCCTGGACGAGCTCGTCCGGCACGGTGTGCCGCCCGGTGGACTCGACCTCCACCTCGGCGCCGGCCGGCATTACGGCATCGGCGCCGAGCGCGCCGACAACGGCATCCGGCATGCCGCTGGCCGGCCCAGGCATGCCGAGGAACGGCGGCGGGGTGGTCCCTCTGCCTTCGGACGGTACGCCGTCGGCCGCCCCCGAACGCACAGCCGCCGCCCCCTCCTCCGACGGGCGGAAAGCACCCCGCGACCGCCCCGGCCAGGCCCCCCGCCGCCGATCGCCCGGGGTAGCCCACCCGTCCTCCACCCCGGAACCCGCCGGCGACGCGGCCACCGGACTGCCCCCGGTCGGCGCGAAGACCGAATGCCCCGAGGAAGCCGGCCCACCCGGCGTGACGTCAACCGGCACCCCAGGGGCAGACCCCGGCATTCCGGGCAGGCTGTTGGACGGAACCGGCGCCGACCGCGGCATCTGGCTCGGCCCGAACGGCGCCGGAATCCGCCGAGAAGACCCATCGCCCGACGAGAGCTCACCATCGCGCGACTCCACGAACGACCGACGAGACGCCCCCTCGACCGGCTGCAGCTCGGCGTCGCGCGGTGCTCGCGGGTCGGGGAACGGCCGGTAGACCACTCCGCCCAGGGCGGCCGGCTCGGCGACCACGCGCGGCGGTGGCGGCAGCGGAACGGGGAAGCCGAGCGAGCCCGGGTCGCTCTCCGCCGCCGACGGCGTGCGGGAAGCGGGAATCGACGCCGCGCCGGGCGTGGCCGATCTCCGCAGCAGCGGCGGGTGCC
Source organism: Actinoplanes sp. NPDC026619 (assembly GCF_040638295.1). Classification (NCBI taxonomy): domain Bacteria; kingdom Bacillati; phylum Actinomycetota; class Actinomycetes; order Micromonosporales; family Micromonosporaceae; genus Actinoplanes; species Actinoplanes sp. NPDC026619. The sequence goes on along the minus strand of NZ_JBEZYA010000018.1, from coordinate 91,517 downwards.
CGAGCCGTCCCGGAAGGGTGAGCCGCTCGGGAGCGCCCGCCCCGAGCGGCTCACCGGTCTCCGCCGGCCCGACCGCGACAGACGGGCCGACCAGCCGACCGGCCGAACCCTCATCTGCCCCGGCCCCGGCCGAATCCATACCGGCCCCAGCCGAATCCCTGCTCGCCCCAACCCTTCCCGCACCGGATACCGCCAGGCCCGTGCCGGCCAAGGCCGGCCCAGCCGGGCCTACACCGGACGTAGCCGGACCTACGCCAGACGCAACCGGGCCGGCCGCGGCCGCTCCCGCAGCGCCCGCGCCAGATCCGGCCGCCCCTGTCCGGCCCACGCCGCCCACAGCCGAACCCAACCCAGCCGAGCCTGGAACGGCGGTGCCTGCCCCAGCCGAGCCCGAGGTGGCCGGGCCGGTCATGCCCGCGCGTGCGACGACGACCTGCTCCGCTGCGCGGACCGATGCCTTGCCGGCTGCCGCGCCGCCCGGTGGCGTGGTTCGGTTCCCCCGGCGTGGTGAGATTGCTCGGGCCGCCAGGCTGAACACGCTGCGGGTGGCCGTCTCGTAGCCGTCCCGGTAGGCCTCCTCGCGGTCGTCCTCCATCTGGTGCCGCTGATGGAACCGGCCGGCGGCGTAACCGCAGCAGGCCACGAAAACCGCCAGCAGGGTGAAGATCAGGGGTGAGTTGCCGGGCGCGCTCATGGCAACGATTGTCGCCACTTTGATCGATCACCAGCTATGGCCCGTTTGACGTACCCCGATGGAAGTAAGACTTCAGATCAGCCGAGACGGTCCACAAATCGTGGCGGTTCACCCGAGGGTCGCGACCCACGCGGCGATCTGCGCTCGGCGGGAGACGCCGAGCTTGGTGCGGATGTGCTCGACGTGGGCGGCCGCGGTCTTGGGCGCGATCACCAGTTTCGCGGCGATCTCGCGGTTGGTCATCCCGGCCGCGACCAGGCGTGCGACCTCGATCTCCCGAGCCGAAAGCGCCGACCGCGCGGGCAACGCGGGCAGCGTGGGCGACGAGGAAGGCGCCGAGGGGGCAACGTCCGGCGAGGACAGATATCCAGGAATGGTCGCGCCGACCCGCCCGTACGCCTCCCGGGCCGCCGCCATGAATCCCGCCGCATCGCCCGCCCGGCGGCTGCGCGAAGCGCACCGCGCCTGATCGACCAACGCCGCCGACGCTTCCCAGAATCGTAGCCGACCGGCCCAGAATTCCGCCGCCTCGGCCAATTCCGCCCGCGCTTTTCCGGTCTGTCCTTCGTGCAGATGAATCAGGCCGCGGGCATGAGTGAGAGCGCCCAAAGTGCCGGGAATGCCACGTTCGCCGATCAGCTCACCAGCCCGGCCGAGCCATTCTCGCGCGGCAGTCGGCCCGGACAGCGCCAAATGAGCGCGCACCCCGGTGAGCACATAGGGATAAAGATAGGCGGCATCGCGAACCCGGGCCGACGCCTCGAACCCTTCCTCGCACCGTTGCACCGCGGTCCGGAAATCGCCGCCGAGCAGCGCCACCTCGGCCAAGCCCCACCAGGCCGGCGACACCCGCTGCAGTTCCCGCATGCCCGATCCGAGCGAGGCCGCCTCGGACAGATGCTCGACCGCCGAGGCGATCGCGCCGTGTCCCATTTCGACGAATCCGAGAGCGTGCAGCGCGGTGATCCGAGTGGTGATCCCGCCGCTGTCGGCGAGGGCCTGCCGGGCGGCCGATTCCGCGCCCACCCAGTCGCCGGTGGCCCACAGCACGTGCGCGAGGTGGGCGGTCAGATAGTTCCGGTCGTTGATCTGCTCGACGCGTTCGGCGTACGCGATTCCCTCGGGCAGCCAGCGCAGCGCCGATTCGTATTCGACGAGGACCGACAGGCTGGAGCCGATCATGCGATAGCCGCGGGCGGTCTGCCCCTCGAACCGCCACCCCTGGGCCCGGGCAATCGACGCCTCGAGCAGTTGACGCCCTTCGTCGAGGCGGCCGGCGAAGAGAAACACCGAACCGAGCGTCGCGTCGAGGTTGCACCGCATGGCCCGATCGCAATCCTCGACCGCGATCGACCGGGCGAATTCGCCGTCCTCGATCGCCTCGGCCAGCCGGCGGTCGAGCATGTAGGCGGCGGCGAGCGCGGCGTGGATATTCGCCCGCACCTCCTGAGCCGGCGAATCGTCGCGGAAGGCGATCAGCGGGAGGGCGCCGCGCAATGCTTCGGCCCGTTCCTCCAGGCCGGCGCCGAGCAGATGCCGGGCCGCCACCCAGTCCGGGACCAGCGCGGCCGCCGCGAGCCGGTCGTCGAGTTGCATCCGCAGGCGGTAGGCCTCCGCGTAACAGGAGACCGCCGCCGCGCTGTCGTCGACCGCCGCCAATTCCTCGGCGAGGGCGGTCAGCAACGAGGCCCGGGACTCCATCGACAGCGTTTCCGGCGCCGTTCGCCGGGCCCGCGAATACAGTTCGGCCGATTCCCGGTGGGCCGACATCTCGGCGGCCGAGCGCCCGGCCGACACGGCGTATTCGAAGGCCGGCCCGGGCAAAGCGGCCCGCTCGTACTGGTCGCTCACGAAAGCGGCCGGGAAGCCCGCGGTGACGGCCGCGGCGGCGGCCCGGGCGTGCAGTTCCCGGCGCCGATGCGGCGGCAGATCGGTGTAGAGCGCGTCCCGGATCAGCGCGTGCCGGAAGTCGAACGTCAACCGGTCCGGATGGGCCTGCACGAAGAATCGCGCACCCAGCTCGCGCAATCCGTCGTCCACCGCGGCCGGCCCGTCCCCGGTGATGGCGGTCAGCAGATCCAGGTCGAACGACCGCCCCAGCACCGAGGCGGTCTCGGCGAGTTCCCGGGCCGGCGCGGAAAGCGCATCGGCCCGAGCCAGAACCGCGTCGGCGAGGGTGTCCGGAACGCTTTCCCGGGAGGCCAGGAATTCCTCGACATGCAGCGGAATGCCATCACTGCGCACGAAGACGTCGCCGGTGACCGCGCCGGGCAGCGCACCCCCGGAAATGGCCGCCGCCATGGCCGCGGTGTCGGCCAGGCTCAGCCGGGTGAGCCGCACCTCTTCGGCGTGCCGCTGAGTCAGCAGCCGGGTGCGCCAGGACCGCATCGGAACCCGCGGATAAAGCTCGTCACTGCGGTAGGTGCCGACCACCAGCAATGGCAGATCGGCGGCCCGGCGACCCAATCGGGCCAGCACGTCGAGGGTCAGATCGTCGGCCCAGTGCAGATCCTCGACCGTCACGAGAGTCGGCCCGGAGACGGCGGCGGCGATCAATTCGGCCAGATCGGCGACGAGCAGCCGCCGTTGCCGATCGGCATCGCCGTCGGCGAATTCCCGCAGCCGCCGGGAAACACCCTCACCCGCGGCCGCGGTGGCCGGATTTCGCCGCAATTCCGCCCCCAGATCGGCGAGCACGGCCCCGGTCACTTCCGCGTCGCCCGGCGATGCGACCGCCGCCACCACCGTGAACCCGGCCGCCTGCCGCACGATCTCCGCGAGCAGCCGCGTCTTGCCGATCCCCGCCTCACCCGCGAGGAACAGCAACTCACCGCTCCCCTCCGCGGCCGCGGCGAGCCGACGCGAGGCGAGCGCCACCAGATCGTCCCGCCCGACGAGCACGGGACTACTCAGCGCGCTTTCCACGCTCGCGACTTTAGGTCACCGACTCGGCCCTTCCTAGGTGCAATGACCGATGTCCGACTGCCCGCGCTCCGGCAGTCTTCCCATGTCAGACACATCGCAACCGCAGGGAGCGCCGTCAGATGGCCAAGTTCATGGATGTACACAGCGGATTCGTCGGAGTCACCGCGGAGCAACTCGCCGACGCCCACGAGGCCGACCTGAAGATCGAGGCGGAAGAGGGCGTGCACTTCGAACGCGCCTGGCTCGACCCGGAATCCGGCAAGGTCTTCTGTCTCAGCACCGGCCCGAGCAAAGAGGCCATCATGCGCATCCACGAACGCGCCGGCCACCCGACCAATGAAGTCTACGAAATCAACATCGAAGTATAACCGGCAAGATCAAGATCTAATTCATGTCGTGCCTGGTTGCATGGTGCAGACCGCTGCTCCCGCCGAGGCCGGCCTGGGGCCCAGCAGAGCTGGCCCGAGGCCTTCATTCTGCGTGAGTGGTTAAACCCCAAAAACAAAGGGCCTTGCGGGAGGCCCGACCTGAATGCTCCATGTCCGGTCTCGGCCGCGGCGGCCTGTTCTTGCCCTGGTCGTTGCGGGAGCCGGGCGTGGTGAGACGGTCGTATCCCGGCGCCGGGGGCATGGTGGCGCCGGGATACGACCGCGGGGCCTGCCCGCCGCGCGGGATGTGTGTCAGGCCGGGCGGGGGCAGGCAGACCGGGTGCTACCAGGAGAACGGGTTCCACCAGTGGTGCTTCTTCTTCTTTTGCTGCTGCTTCTGCGGAGCGGGCGGCTTGGCGGCGGTCGCGGTGGCCGAGGGAGACACCGTGGCGCTGGTCGAAACGGAAGCCGACGCCGACGCTGACGCAGTGGTGGTGGCGGTGGGGGACGCCGTCGGCGTACCGGATGGGGGTGATCCGGACGGCGGCGTTCCGCCGGAGGGTGGGGTGCCGCCGCTCTCCTCGGTCCCGGACGGGTCGACCGCGATCGTCAGCGCCGCGGTGAAGCCGTCGGTCACGTTGCCGGCGATAGTGGCCAGTTCGCGGGCGGCCGAGTCGTCGCCGAAGACGTTGTCGGTGGCGAGACTGACCTGACTGAGGTTGGTGACGCTCTTGCTGTAGCCGTCGGTCGCGTAGACGAGGTCGGCGGCGTCTTCGGCGATGGCGATCTGCGACGTCTTCACGATCGGGCCGTCGCCGCTGGTCGCGTTGGCCAGCGACGAGTAGACCTCGAAGTGGATGTGCGGCCACCGGCCCGAGTAACAGGCCGGGAAGATGCTGTTGAAGCTGACCTGGCCGGTCGCGTCGGTCACCTGGATGCCGCGCAGATAGTTCTGATCGGTCACCCCGGTCGAATACAACGAGTAGTTGCCGTCCCGGTCGCAGTGCCACGCGTAGATCGCCGCCCCGACGATCGGCGCGCCGTCCAGGTCGAGCACGGTCAGCGAGAAGTCGAGTGGGACACCGGAAGCCGTGCCCGACGCGGTGCCGAACGAGGTGCGGATGTCCTTACGCACGATCCCGTCGAGGGTGCGCACGTCCGGCCCGTTGGAGCCGTCCGCGGGATAGGGGCCGGCCGTCTCCGACTCGACCTCCTCGAGGGTGTCGGCGAGAGCGGAGCCGCCGCCCAGCAGGGCCCCGCCGGCGACCGCGAAGGCGCCGGCCCCGCCGAGCACGGCCAGCATGCGCCGGCGGCTCATCGTGTTCAGGTCGAATTGCAGGCCTTTGTCGTGCACCTCGCGCACGTACGCGGCATTGTCGAATTCCGGGTTGCCGAGGTCTGGGTCCGGCATGCAGGCTCGCCTCCAGTGTCGTTCGGTGGTGAGCAAGCAGCGAACCAACGAGCGCTGAGGCCGCACTGTCCCGACGCTGTGTGCAAGATAAGGATGCGAGTACGTCGATGTGATCGTTTCGCGACTGGACGTGAGGTTCTCGGCGGCATCGATGTCATACTTGCTGCGTTTCCCGCCGCCCGAACCCGCGGAGCGACATGCCCGGAGAATCGACCGTCCGCCGGCCGACGCTGACCGAGGTGGCGGCGCTCGCCGGAGTCAGCCTCAAGACGGCGTCCCGCGCACTCAACCGTGAGCCCAACGTCGCCCCGTCCACCGGCCGCCGCGTGCAGGACGCCGCCGACTCGCTCGGTTACCGCCTCAACGGCATCGCCCGCGAGCTGCGCCGGGGCGCCACGTCCGCGCTGGTCGGGCTGGTCAGCGGCGACCTGGCCAACCCGTTCTACTCGGCGGTGGCCAGCGGCATCGAGCGTGAGCTGCGCCAGCACGGCCTGCTGCTGATCACCGCGAACAACGACGAGGACGCCGAACTGGAGCGCAGCCTGGTCGACGCGTTCCTGGAGCGGCGGGTGCGGGCGCTGCTGGTCATCCCGAGCGGCAACGAGCACGAGTACCTGTCGATCGAGGGCAACCGCGGCGTCCCGTTCGTCTTCCTGGACCGGCCGCCGGACGGCCTGGCCGCCGACGCCGTGCTGATAGACAACGCCGGGGGCGCGCGAAGTGCCGGCGAGCACCTGCTCGCCCACGGCCACCGGCGGATCGCGCTGGTCGCCGACCTGGCCCGGATGGCGCCGCAGCGGGGCCGCATCGACGGCTTTGTGAGCGCGATGAAATCCGCCGGAAACGTTTCCTGGGAGCCGTACGTGCGCACCGATGTGCACGACGTCCGGCACGCCGAGCGCACGGTCCGCGAGCTGGTGGCGCTCGACACCCCGCCGACGGCGATCTTCGCGACGAACAACCGACTGACCACGGGCGCCCTGCGCGCGCTGCGGGACGTGGTCAATCCGCCCGCTTTGGTGGGATTCGACGACTTCGATCTGGCCGACGTGCTCGGCACGACCGTGGTCGCGCACGACATGAGCGCGATCGGGCGGGAGGCGGCAAGGCTCGCCTACGAACGCATCAGCGGCCATACTGGCCCGGCCCGGACCATCGTCATATCTACATCCCTGATTGCCCGCGGAAGCGGCGAACGATCCACATAGGTCCGCACGTAACGACACGGAAACTTTCGTTGACACGTGTGCGGTTTAGGCGGCACCGTACTCCCCGACTTACTTGACAACGATGTCAATATCTCGATGGGAGATACCAAGATGCGCTTCACTCGACGGGCTGCGGTCGCTGTCGTCGGTGTTGCTGCGCTGCTGACCGCGTCGGCCTGCGGGTCGAGCGACGACGGCGGCAACGGCGGCTCCGGCTCCAAGAAGGTAGAAGTCTTCACGTGGTGGGCCGACGGCGGTGAGAAAGCCGGTCTCGACGGCCTCGTCGCCCAGTTCGGCACCGCCTGCGCCGGCCAGGAGTTCGTGAACGGCGCGGTCGCCGGTGGCGCCGGCGCCAACGCCAAGCAGGTGCTCGCCTCCCGCCTGCAGCAGAAGGACCCGCCGGACACGTTCCAGGCGCACGCCGGCGCGGAACTGCAGGACTACATCAACGCCGGCCAGGTCGAGGACCTCAGCGCCGACTACGCCACGTGGGGCCTCAAGACCGCGTTCCCGCAGGGCCTGATCGACAACCTGACGGTCGACGGCAAGATCTACTCGGTGCCGGCGAACATTCACCGCGCCAACGTGGTCTGGACCAACAAGAAGGTCCTCGCCGACGCCGGCATCACCAGCGACCCGACCGACCTGGCCGGCTTCATCGCCGACCTGGAGAAGGTCAAGGCGAAGGGCATCAAGACCCCGCTCGCCATCGGCAAGGACTGGACGCAGCTGATGCTGTTCGAGTCCGTGCTGATCACCGACCTCGGCGCCGACAAGTTCACCGGCCTGTGGAAGGGCACCACCGACTGGGCGGGCGCCGACGTCACGAAGGCGATCAACGACTTCAAGACGCTGCTGACCTACACCAACACCGACCGCGACGCCCTGGACTGGACCGACGCGGAGAAGCTGGTCATGGACGGCAAGGCCGGTTACCAGCTGATGGGCGACTGGGAAGCCGCCGACCTGGACGCCAAGAAGTTCACCGACTACGCCTGGTTCACCTTCCCCGGCAACGGCACCACGTTCCAGTGGCTGGCCGACTCGTTCGTGCTGCCCAAGGGCGCCAAGAACGTCGACGGCACCAAGTGCTGGCTGAAGACAGTCGGTTCGGCCGACGGCCAGAAGGCGTTCAACACCAAGAAGGGCTCGATCCCGGCCCGTACGGATGCCGCCCCCGCCGACTACCCGAAGTACCAGCAGGCCGCCATGGCCGACTGGAAGTCGGCGACCCAGGTCCCGTCGTGTGCGCACGGCTCGGCCTGCTCGCAGGGCTGGCAGGGCGCGGCCAACTCCGCGCTCGGCGCCTTCTCCACCAACCAGGACGTGGCCGGCCTGCAGAAGGCCCTGGCCTCGGCCGCCGCGCAGTTCGTCAAGAAGTAAGCCGGATTGTCGGGCGGGACGGCCGGCGCCGTCCCGCCCTTTCCCACGAGGAGCCCTGATGCGCCGCCTCCGGCACTGGGGACCGGGCCTGTTACTGCTCTCCCCCTCGCTCATCCTGCTCGCCGTCTTCGTCTACGGCCTGATCGCCTGGACGACGAAGGTCTCGATCTCCGACGAGCACACCGCCCTGGGGTCGAAGGGCTACGTCGGGCTGGACAACTACCAGAAGCTGTTCACCGACGACATCCAGGACCGGTTCACCCACTCGCTGAAGAACCTGCTGATCTTCACGCTGGTCTTCCTGGTCGGCGCGATGTTCTTCGGCCTGCTCTGGGCGTTCCTGCTGGAGCGCGGCCTGCGCGCGGAAGGCTTCTTCCGGACGGTCTATCTCTTCCCGATGGCGGTCAGCTTCATCGCCTCCGGCGTGGTGTGGCGCTGGCTGATGAACCCGCTCAAGGGCGACGATGCCGGGGGCCTCAACGCCGTACTCGGCAATCTGCATCTGCCTTTTCTGCAGAGCACCTGGTGGACCAACCCCGATTGGGGCATGGCCTCGATGGCCATGCCGGCGGTCTGGCAATTGAGCGGGTACGTCATGGCGCTCTTCCTCGCCGGATTCCGCGGCATCCCGCAGGAGTTGCGCGAGGCCGCGGCCGTGGACGGCGCGAGCACCTACCGCCTGTACCGCAACGTGATCTTCCCGCAGCTGACCCCGGTGGCCCTGAGCGCGCTGATCATCCTCGGCCACATGTCGATGAAGATGTTCGACCTGATCATGAGCATCTCCGGCCCGCAGTGGCTCACCGAGGTGCCCGCCGTCTACGTCTGGCAGACGCTGCTGACCAGCGATTACGCCAAGGCCGCGGCCATCTCGATCGTGCTGCTCCTGCTGGTCGCGATCGTCATCGTCCCGTATTTGATCTACACCAACCGCGTGGAGAAGAGCCGATGACAACGGTGCTCACCCCGCCGGCCGCGGTGTCAACCCGGACTACCCCGCGCCGCACTTTCCACCCCGCATCGATCATCAAGTACGCCCTGGCGATCTTCTTCCTGATCGTCGTCCTGATGCCGCTCTACGTGCTGATCGTGACCAGCTTCAAGGCCGGCTCGGACATCGGTGTGACCAGCCAGTGGAACCTGCCCGCGCACTGGACCACGGCCTCGTGGGGCAAGGCGTGGACCGCGCTGCGCCCGTCCTTCATCCGCACCTTCGAGCTGGCGATCCCGGTCGCCCTGATCTCGTCGGTGATCGGCGCCGCGAACGGTTTCGTCCTGTCCCGCTGGCGCTTCCCGGGCGCCGACGTCGTCTTCACCCTGATCCTGTTCGGGATGTTCATCCCCTACCAGGCCGTGATGATCCCGCTGCGCGACATCGTGACCACGATCGGCATCGCCCCCGGCATCCCCACCCTGGTCTTCGTGCACTGCGTCTACGGCATCCCGATCTGCACGCTGATCTTCCGCAACTACTACGCCACGACCGTGCCGGAAGAGCTCGTCGAGGCGGCCCGGGTCGACGGCGCCGGCCTGCTGCGCACGTTCGGCTGGATCATCCTGCCGATCTCGATCCCTGGCTTCGTGGTCACGATCATCTGGCAGTTCACGTCGGCCTGGAACGACTACCTGTTCGCGATCTTCCTGTCGAACACCCGCAACGGCCCGATCACGATCGCCCTGAACGCGCTGGCCGGCGCCCAGTCACCGGACTATGCGGCCTCGATGGCCGGCGCATTGATCACCTCGCTGCCCACCCTGATCGTCTACGTCCTGCTCGGCCGGTGGTTCATCGGCGGCCTGATGGCGGGCTCGGTAAAGAGCTAATAACGGCGGGACCGGCCGGGGCTAATTGTCCGCTTTGAGTGATGCGCCGCCCGGTCCCGACCGATAGGCTTCCCGGGTGACCACCGAGGACCAGCCGGCCGCCACCGGCTACGCCGGGCGGATGGCATTCGCCCTGCAGAAGGACCCCACGGAACCGGCCCGCCGCACCCACCTCCACCTCAAACTGACCGCGGTCACGCTGGCCTGGCTGGTGACCGTCCCGCTGCTGCTGCTCTACGGCCTGACCGGCCACCACCGAGGCGACGACATCTTCAACGCGGCCGCCTTCACCACCCTGCTGGGCCCGTTCGCGGCCGGAGTGATGGCCACGAGGAACCGCCGCTTCGGCCTGGGCGGCGCCTACGTCGTGCTGACCCTGCTCATGGTGCTGCCCGCCGCCGCCATCACCCGGCTGTAACCGTCTCGACGATCCGGTCCATCCGGTCGGCGGGCAGCGCCGGGTTGGCGGCGGCGTGCTCGGCCAGCTCCGAGTCGTCGAGAAGCTCGACGATCCGGGCGACCGGCAGGCGCGCGCAGGCCGCTGCCGCCTGCCACACGGCCGCGTCGGCGTCCGTGCACAGCCACGCGACCAGCTCGGGCCCGGCCAGCGGGTCGCGGAGCGCCAGCAACCGCTCGGCCGGGTCGCCGGAGTCGGCGAACGAGGCCAGCCCTCCGGTCGGAAACTGCGGCAGCTCGGCCATCATCTCCCGGCCGCAGCCCAGATACTGCCGATAGCAACGCAGCAGAAGTTCCGGCGGGGCGTCCGGGTGGTAGAGGGCAAGCAGCACCCGAACGCCGAGGTCAGGATCGTCGACCAGCGAAGCGGCGAGATCGGCCGGCAACTCGGGATGGCGAGCGGCGCGACGCCGCAGAAGCGGGTTGACCGAGTCGGCCCACCGCACCGCGTCGGCGAGCGGAACCACCCGGTGGTAGACGTGCTGGAAAGCATTCGACCAGTGGCACCGGTGCCGCGGGCCGAAGTGGCCGTCGGCCTCGTCCAGGGTGACGTCGATGGCGATGCCGGCCCGCTCCGGCTCGGTGAGATCGGGGTGGACCGAAACCGCGGTCCGGACCTCGACGCTGCGATCAGCGGCCAGCTCGAGCAGCTGATCGTGGCTCAGGTCGGCGCGCCCGGCGAGCCGGCGGCGCAGCCCGCTGTCGGGGTGCCGGAGCAGAGCCTCGACCACGTCCGGCGGGGTGGTCGGATTGATCGCGAGAAAGCCCAGCTGCGCGATGTCACCGGCGGCGACCACGTGCTCCACCAGCTCCCGCGACAGCGGGTCGGCAGGAACGCATTCAGCGCGTCGTCATCGAGCGGCGGCTGTTCCGGGCGGCCGAGCGCCGCCAGCACCACGTGGATGTCCAGGGCGGCCAGCAGACGATTCCGAATGTCCCGATCGACCCGCAGATGTCTGGCCAGATTCACCCGGACGGCGCGTTCCGGGCGACGCACCATCGCCTCCTGCACCGCCATCGGCAGATCACGACGGTCACCGAGCCCGCCGGCGGCGACCGACGGCGCCGCCCGCAGCAGGCGCAACAGCTGCTCGACCGTTGCCGCCGAGTTCCGCGCCAGGCCCCGCACCTGCTGCTTCGACAGATCATCGATCATCGTGCGCAGACTACCGGCGCGCCTCACTCAGCGCACCGAGGTCAGCGGGCAGCTCGGTACGATCATCCCATGGCCACCGCTTGGTCTGCGGACGAGTTGCAGCGCATCGGGTCGGCCGGCGAGCTGGAGATCGCGGTCAGCCGGGCCGACGGCACCCGGCCGCGCTGGGTGCCGATCTGGGTCGTCCGCGCCGGCGAGCAGGTCTATGTGCGCAGCTGGCACCGGCGTGACACCGGCTGGTTCGGCCAGGCCCTGCGCTCCCGGCAGGCCGGCATCCGCGTCCCGGGCCTGACCGCCGACGTCACCATCGACGACATCGGCACCGGCCCGGCCCCGCTCCGCGCCGAGGTCGACGCCGCCTACCGCGCCAAATACGGCGAAGCCGGCGCCGCCTCGATGGTGACCGAGGCCGCCGCGGCGACAACTCTGCGACTCAGCCGGCCGTAGTCCTCGGATTCCGCTCCCGGCAATCGGTGTCGAGGACGCTCATCAGTTGGTGAGCGGAATGAGCATCGGGCTGCCGGACGCCCATTCGCAGTCGTCGGCCGGGACGCCGATCGGCTGGTAGTAGACCTGCAGGCCGTAACCGCGTTTGTCGCTGGTCAGGACGAACCACCAGGGGCAGGCGCCGTCCGGTTTGGTCGCCGAGTAGAGGCCGGCGCCGGTTTTGTCGGGCTGCCAGCCGGAGCGTTCGGCCAGGGCGGCGTAGTAGGCAAGGGCATCGAGGTGGTCAGTCGGCGGCTGATGACGCCGTTCGAGACGAAGCTGATCACGCTGGTGTCCGGTGAGCTGCCGCAGGAGAACGATTCGGACGGCGTACCCAGCTTGCCGCCTTGGGGGTGTTGGGTGATCACCGGGTCACCACCACCGGGCCGGCCAGCAGGCCGATCCACCGGCCGATGCCGCGGCGGGGCGGGGTCGGCTCGTCGGTGCTCATCTGCGCGTCCTCGAGGTGAATCGATCATCGGCGACGGCCGATGATAGGTCCCCGACCCTGTTCCCCTCCGCCCCTGCCCTTTACTCGGCCGACTCCCGCTCGAGCCGCTCGCGCAGCCGGCGCGCCACCGGGCCGCGGTAGGAGGTCAGGACGCTCTCCAGGGTCCAGCGCACGTGCAGGTCCGGATGATCGGCCAGGTAGGCGAGTTCCTCGGCGCCACCACGCCGGCCCCGGCCCAGCTCGCACAGCACCTCGATGATCTCGTCGGCGGTGGCCGCCGCGCGCAACCGCGCCATCAGCTCATCCTTCGGCGCGGGCGGCGGCCGGTCCGGGAAGCGACGACGCAACCGGGCCACCTGGTAGGCGCCGCTCGACAGGCAACCCGGGCACGGACAGGGCCGGCGACCGTGCGCGCCCGGCAGATAACGCCAGCCGATCCCCTGCGGCACGTCCCGGACCCGGCGGAGTTCGCCCGGCCCGACGGCGCGGGCCACGAACACCTCATAGCCGCGCGGGTCGTCCAAGCCGCGCGCCGTCGCCACCGCCTGCGCGGCGGTCACCGCCCGCGGCGGCTCGTGGTAACGCCCGGCGGTCACCGGCTCGTCGTCCGGCACCCGCAGGTGGACGGCGACCAGCACCCCCGGATGCGAACGGCGCAGCTCCCGCACCCACTGATAGGTCAGCGTGAACGACGGCAGAACCGGCGCACAGTAGACCCCGACGCCGCCGGCGCGCCCGTGACTGCGCGCGGCGACACCCGAGCGCTCGATCCCCCGAGCCGCCCGCACCGTGGTGATGTGCACGAACTCCGCCATGACCGGGCACGCTAGCCGATCGGCCGGGGACGCCACCTCCGATTTATCCGGCCGCCCACTTGATCAGCGTGGGGTCGGCGAGAGAGCTGAAGGTGGCGTCGGTTTGCAGGGTTACGCCGGGCAGGGACGGAACTCCGACGACATACATGCCGGCGGCCCGGGCCGACCGCACGCCGGTGCCGGAGTCCTCGAAGGCGACGCTGCGGGCCGGGTCGGCCGACAGGCCGGCGCAGGCGGCCCGATAGAGGTCCGGCGCCGGTTTCGGGTTCGGCACGTCGTCGGCCGTGTAGACGTGGGTGAACAGGTCGGCCAGGCCGGCCGAGATCAGGGCCGCCGCGACAAACGGGCGCGGGCTGTTGCTCGCCACCGCGATCGGGAGCCGGTCGCGCAGCGCGAGGACCAGGTCGCGGGCGCCGGGCAGGGCGTCGGCGCCGGCCGACAGCTCCTGGGCGACCAGATCATGCAGGCGCCGGGTCACCGCGGGCACCTCGTCCGGGCGGCCGAAATAGCCGGCCATGGCGGCGGCGCCGTCCGCCAGGGTCTTGCCGATCAGGAGCTTCTTCTGTTCCAGGCCGAAGCCGTGGCCGTGCTCGGCAAAGATGGCGGTCTCGGCCCGGGTCCAGCAGGTTTCGGTGTCGACCAGGAGTCCGTCGCAGTCGAAGACAATCGCTTCCACGTCCGTTGGCAGTGACATCGGCGCCCCTCAGGTTGATCGTTGCCGACGATACGACCGCCGGTCGAGGCAAGATGTCCTGATGGCGGACAAGGGTGAGGAACGCGACGGGGTCAAGCTGACCAACCTGGACCAGGAGCTGTACGAGGGGGCCGGCGCGACCAAGCGCGACCTGGTCGACTACCTGGATGCGGTCGGTGATCGGTTCATCGGGGTGCTCCGGGATCGGCCGCTGTCGGTGATCCGGCTGCTGCGCGGGCAGGACCAGTTCATGCAGAAGAACCTGCCGAAATACACGCCGGAATGGGTGCCGCGCACCGAGGTGTGGGCGGAGGCCTCGCATCGGAAAGTCACGTATGGACTGTGCAACGACCGAAAGACATTGCTGTGGTTCGGCAATCAGCGGGCCATCGAATATCACCCGGCGCTCATGGTCGCCGGCGATCATCACCCCACGCACCTCATCATAGATCTCGATCCACCCGAGGCCGGCGGTTTCGACAAGGCGGTCGCGGCGGCGAAACTGGTCCGGCGGGTGCTCGACGAGATCGGGATGGCCGGGGCGCTGAAAACCAGCGGCTCGAAAGGCGTGCACGTCTTCGTTCCGCTCGACGGGAAAGCGGCGGCCGACGAGGTCGCGGCGGCCACCCGGGCGGTGGCGGTCCGGGCGGAAAAGCTCGACCCCGACCTCGCCACGACCGCCTTCATCCGCGATGACCGGCACGGAAAGGTCTTTCTCGACGCGACCCGGTCCGGTGGCGCGACCGTGGTTGCCGCCTACAGCCCGCGCATCCGGTCCAACGTGCGGGTCTCGTTCCCGATCGCCTGGGACGACGCGGACAACGTCAAGCCGGAGGACTTCACCATTCACACGGTGCCGGGGCTGATCGGCGACCGGGATCCGTGGGCGGAGGCCATGCCCGATCCGCAACCGCTCGAGCGTGGACTGGTCGAGGAGGGGCACACCATTCCGGTGGCCCGGGTGCAGGCCATGCACGAGGGGAAGAGGCGCGCCAAGGCTCGTCGCGAAGCGGAGTAACGGCCTGCTTTGAACCCGAAGAGCCCGGGGCGGCCGGAAAATGGCGGGGAGTTGCGGCGCGTACCTATAAAAGGTCTCGCCAGAAGGTGACCGTCGCGCGGGCCTGGTGTTCCGCGGGTTTGCCCAGCGAGAATTCGCGGTTGAGCCAATCGGCCAGGTCGTTGCCGTAGTGCACGACGTCGGTCTGGTAGACGGACAGCACCGGGTGGTCGCCGATCGCGGCCGGCAGGTAGCGGTGCGAATAGACCGGGATCATTCGCGGGGCGGTCACCAGATAGCCCTTCGCGGCGGCCATCGCGGCGGCCGGTTCGGACGGCCGGAAACCCCACCCCTCGTACCAGAAATTGTTTTCCACCACGTCGAAGATGACGCCCTCGACCGGCCAGGCGAGCCGTTCGCGCAGGGAGACCCGGTCGGGGCTGCGCCAATCCGGCCAGCCGCGGCCCGACGGCATGCCCTCGGCCAGGAACGCGCGATGGTCGGGAGCGAAGGTGAAGCCGAATTCGTGCTCGATCGTGGACAGCTCCTGCTCGGAGAGCCCGGTCGCGATGGGAAATCGGCCGGAAGCGGCGAGTAGTTCCGCGGCAATCACCCGGCTACCTTATCGGGATGAGCGACGGGATCGAACTACACCGAACGATGTAGACGCGGGTGACCTCGACACGGCCGGGTTGATCGGTTCCGGCTGTGTGTGGCCGGCCACGGCCGGCCTGACGTCGCTCGCGCTGCGCGGCCGGCTGCGGGCCGCGATCATCACGGCCGGGAGCGGGCTGATGTACGGGTTCGGCTGGGACGCCTTCGCCGACCGCAACCACGGAGTCGACTGGTCCATGGCCCACGTCGGCGGCGAGATCCTTTGGGTGGCCGCCGCCCTGGCCGGCGCCGCCTACCGCAATACCCTGCGCTGGCGGGACGAGGTCGGCCGCCGCATCGAACAGGACTCACGCCGCCGCCAGGCCGAGGCGAAGGGGTCGCTGCGGCTGGTCCAGGAGGTACGCGGGCAGGCGTGGTGGTCGACGTGCAGGACGACGGCAGCGGCGCGGGGCGCCGGCCGACGGGCACGGAATCTCCGGCATGCGGAGCGGGTGGCCGCGCTGGGCGGCGCGCTCACGGCCGGTCCGGGCAAGACCGGGTTTGCCGTACAGGCGACCATCCCGATCGCCGCCGGATAGGGCCGCCGATGACCATCTCCGTTCTCCTCGCCGACGACCAGCACCTGGTCCGGGCCGATTTTCGCAGCCTGCTGCGCCGGGACCGGGAGATCGTGGTGGTCGGCGAGGCGTCCACCGGCGACGAGGCGGTGCGCACCGCGCGGCAGCTCCGGCCGGACGTGATCCTGATGGACACAAGGAGAAGCGAACTCTAGGAAGGGTCTAGAAGGGAGGAATTCTTCGGCAGGTCCTCCACCGATCTGGGCTCGCCTTTCCATGTCAACGTATCGAGATCAATGGGCCACGCTTCTTCGGCAGCGACTGCCTTGGTGATCGTCCGGACGCGGAACATGGCACGCCCGCCGGTGAAGAAATAGGCCAATGAGCCAACGGTCATGACCAAGAAAAAGACGCCAGTAGCGGCAAGTGTCCATAGATTCGTCGAGAGGCTAACCAACTGCGGAAAAACCGACGTAAAAAGTACGGTTCCGAGAATGCCTGTTCCAACGTCCCGAACGGCACGGCCGACGGCCGCCGTGAAGATCGCTTGCATCTCCGCTGGGTGAACTGCGAGCCACTCCACGAGTCGCTTCTCAGCCTCTGATCTCTCCTTACTCGCTTTGCGCGAGCGTTCACTGCGGTTCGACCAGAAAGCCTGCCAGCGAGGAGTCATCACGTTTGCGAAGACTGACACCGGCACCGAGACCAGGACACCGATAACGAAGAGCAGCACCTAGCCCCCGCCTCCTCTTACTGGACAACCGACCCATTATGGGGTGGACGCGCTAGGGACGAACCACCTGGATAGACGGTCGTTGTGGGACCGATCGGCGTGCCTTTGGGTAGGCGATCACCGCTCGACCCCGTACCGTCGGAAGCTAGACCACCGGAGGTGATCCGCATGGCCGAGGACTTCACGGGCGCTCGCGTCCGGTACTGGCGGCTCAAGCGCGGCCTGAGCCAGCGGACGCTGGCCGGGCTAGCCGGCATGACCCAGGGCTACGTCTCGCAGATCGAGGCCGGCCTCAAGGAGATCGACAAGCGCTCCACGTTGATCCGCCTCGCCGGTGCCCTCCAGGTCTCGGTCTCTGAACTGGTCGACCTCCCAGGCCCGGAATCGCCCGAGCTCAACGCGGCGGAGGCGACGGTGCCCGCGATTCGCGCCGCGCTCAACGTCGCACGGCTGCATGAGGCGGTGGAGCCACGCCGGACGCTGGCGGAGGTCAGCGCGGTGGTCGCCGGATTGGCGCCAACCTGGAAGGCCGCTCGATACGACCAGCTCAGTTTGCTTATGCCGGAGCTGCTGACCGACCTCCACGGGCTCGCGACGACCGGCGACGAGCAGACGCAGCGTGCCGCGCTCCGGCTGCTGGTCGAGGCGATGCACTGTGCCACCTCTACCTTGCGGCACCTCAGCTGCGGGGACCTGGCGATGATCGCGGCCGACCTCGGACACGCGGCAGCCGTCGAGCTGGATGAGCCGGTGTGGCGCGGGGTGGCCGATTACGTAAGGCTGGTCACGCTGCCCGCCGAGAGCAAACCGATCACCCGGCGGCTGGCCGTCGAGGCGGCTGACCGGCTGGCCGACGGGCCGGAGTCCAGCGAAGCGCTCCAGGTTGCGGGGATGCTCCACCTGTCGGCCGCGTTCTCCGCTGCGACGGCCGAGGATGCACCCGAAACGGCTACCCACCTCAGCGAGGCACGGCGTCTGGCGGAGCGGACCGGGGAGGGCGGGTTTGCCACGATGCAGTTCGGACCGACCAACGTGGCCTTCTGGGAAACGTCGATCGCGGTAGCCACCGGTGAAGGCGGACGAGTCCGTGAGATCGCGCGCCGCGTAGAGCCGGACCGGATCGACTCTGACACCCGCAAGGCCGCGTACTTCATCGACTACGGGCGCGGCCTCGCACAGACCCGCCGGAACGACGCAGAGGCGGTCGCCAGCTTCATCCGCGCCGAGCGCACCGCGCCGCAGCGCACCCGTCGATCGCCCGCTGCGCGGGAGTCGGTGGGCACCATGCTGCGGCGAGCACAGGCCAACGCTGGTGGAAACCAGCTACGCGAGCTGGCCTCACGTATCGGAGTCGCCTGATCACGCCGGATTACCGGCGGTAATCGCTCCCGGTCGTAATGGACTTAGCGTCGCCCTCAGTCGCAATCAACCGACTGGAGGACGCCGTGCACCAAAAGCGATCGTGGAGCCTGTTCCGCCGCGCCCGTTGCGTCTGCGGGCTGCCGTGGCCGTGCCTTGAGCGTCGGCTGCGTGCAACCCGGTCTTCTTCTAGATCTGCCGTCGGCCGACGGCAGATCTGAGGAGGTCGCAGATGCCCGAAGAGACGCTGCCGCCACTCGCAAGCTACCGAGGCTTCAGCCGGGGCAACACCCCGCTCGATCCGGAGCACACTGCCAGCCGCCCCGACTGGAACTGCCGGGCCTGCGGAGCCGAGTGGCCCTGCGAGCCCGCCAAGGCTGCGATGCGAGCCGAAGCCCAGCGCACCTACCTCGGGATGCTGATGTGGGGGTTCCTGGAGGACTTCGCTCACGACGCCACCGAGGAGCAGTTCCGCAACGCTCACGACCGCTTCATCGCGTGGACTCGCGGATGAACCCGCAACGGCTGGCGTCCTCATCGCTATCTGGATGCTGCGCCTGATCTGGTGGGTGCTGAAGATCGTGAGCAGGAACTTTCCACTTGCCGGAAAGACTCCCAGACCTCGACGACTGGCAGGCCCCCACATCGCCAGCAACTTCGCCGGCCTGGGAGGTAAAATGTACATACATTCCAACTTATTGGCGCAGCTTCGTTGGTGAGCGGGCGGGAGAGACCCGCTCCAAACGAAGGGACCAGCCATGAACGCCACCGCAACCGCCTCAGCACCCACGCCAAGAAGCTGGGCCTGAAGGACATGGGCTCGCCACAAGGCGCCGGTAACGAACCACCCTAAAGGAGGTGCCGCAAGCCTACGCCAGGAGTCGTTAGGCGGCTGGGTTCAAGCCGTGGAGCTGGAAGAACCGCTGCCAAGCGAGCGCGCACCGCCGGGCGAGCGCTAGCGCGTCCTCGGTGCCGGTTAGCCCGTGCCACGTGTTCCAAGCGATGGTGACACGCTCCCCGTTCGGGGTGCTCTCGACTTGGCTGATCCGAGCCGTCATCGGGTCCGGGTCCTTAGTGCCCGGCTTCTTGTCCCTGGTGCGGTGCTTCGTGGTCTGCGCGAGCGCGTCACAAATGCGCAGTGCTGGGTCAGCATGGACGTGCGCCTGGGCCGGTAGGCCGGTCTCGTCCTCGATGTGGTCGGCCGCCTCCCGGCAGAGTCGGAAGAACATCAAGAAGGCCCGGCGTGCTCGATCAGGGCTGATGTCGGTGCCAACTTGGCAGACCACCTCAACCTGCTGCTTGGCGTCTTCCAGGTCCTGCCAGCGCTCGACCCACGGCCGGACGGCCCCGTAACCGATTGCCACATAGGCAGCGTCCACGATCCCCACGCCCGTAGCGCAGGTGGCGAACGCCCTCACCGTCTGCCGAGTGCTGCCGCACGCCGGACAGGGCACCGGGTCGGCCGCTTCATCCAGCTCAAGGTCGCAGTCTGTGCACGTCCTCACGCTAAGCAACGTACCCGGCTGCGCAAATCGATTCTGCCCATGCCGGCCTTAGGCTAAGCGGTCTTGTCGCCCGCCTGCACGTCGATGATCCGGCCGTCCTGGCGCGTGATCGTCCACGTGTTCGCCGGGGGTGGCCACCTCGGTGTAGTAGGTCTTCTCGGTGATGGACCCGCCGATCGCACCAGGCGTGGCGGTGATGACCACCTTCACCGGAGTCAGCGTTGGGAGGTTCGTGCGTAATGCCATCTGGGTTTCCTTCCTTGCCCACGCGTGGTGCGCGGTAGCTGGTCGTCGACCTTCTTGGGGTTCTCCGACGGTGCGCGTCCCCCCTTGACCGCGAAGACCCACATCACCCGCGCCATCACAAAACTCGGTGTCCGGGATCGGGTTCAGCTGGTAATTATCGCGTTCGAGGACGGTTTGGTCCCGGGATGAAGGTGGTGGCGGGGTGCGGCGGATTCTGGTCTACGGGGTGACCGGGTCGGGCAAGTCCACTCTGGCCCGGCGGCTCGGCGAGCGGCTCGGGCTGACCTATCACGCGATCGACGACCTCACTTGGGATCCGGGATGGGTGCAGGTCAGCGACGAGATCCAGCGCGACCGGGTGCGGCAGATCTGCGCCGGTGACGCCTGGGTGATCGACTCGGCCTACCGGAAGTGGGCGGACATCCCACTCGCCCGGGTGGAACTGATCATCGGACTCGACCTGCCCCGGTGGCGCAGCTTCGGGCGGCTGCTGCGGCGCACGATCGTGCAGACCGCGCGGCGCACGCCGACCTGCAACGGCAACTACGAGACCTGGCGCAACGCGTTCCTCGACCGGGAGTCGATCCTGGTCTGGCACTTCCGGTCGTTCAAGCGCAAGCAGACCCGCATGCGCGCCTGGCACGCCGACCCGGACTTCCCGGCGGAGGTGGTGCTGCTGCGCACGCCGGCCGAGGTGGAGCGCTGGTTCGCGGCACTGCCATCAGGCGCCGGCCAGCCGTAACCGCTCCTCCGCCTGCTGGGCCACGGCCGTCAGGGCCACCGGGCGACTGCCGTGCAGGGCTTCGGAGCGGGCGTTGTGCAGGGCCAGCCACAGGCTCGCCGCCCACGCGACCTCGATCTCCTGGTCGTCGAAGGCGCGGCCGCGGGCCTCCGCGTACGCCTCGAGGAACGCCTCGGAGCTGGCGAGCGGCGCGAGGGTGGGTGACTCGGCGCTGGCGAAGGAGCCGCTCGCGGCGCCGGCGATGGCCGCCTCGGGGAGCCAGGCGAGGCTGTCCCAGTCGTGCACGGCCCACGGGCGGTCGTCGTGCCAGCGGAGGTTTTGCGCCTCCCAGTCGGCGTGCCCGAGCACCCGGGGAAGGTAGACGGCCGACAGTCGATCGTGGATGCGCTGGGCCGCCTCGGTCACGAACACCGGCACGTCGTGGTCGTGGCCGGAGAGGTAGGCGATGTGCGGCCACGGGCCGGGCTCCTCGTGGTCCCACCTGGTCCACTCGGGGTTGGGCAGCGGGGGCTCGACCGCGCCGGGCGCGTCGCCGCCCACCTCGATGTCGGCGGCCAGCTTGACCATCGCGGCGAGCGGGCCGGCGTAGAGCCGCGCGGTGCCGGGGCCGGGGTCGCTGAGCACCAGGCCGCCGGGGCGCCACTCCTCGGCGTGCACGGCCCAGCCGTCACGGACCGTGACCCCGGTGAGCGGCGCGGCGCACGGGTAACCGTTCGCGGCCAGGAACCGCTGCACCTCGACGCAGGTGGCCTCGCGGCCGTTCTGGTCGGGGCGGGCCTTCACGGCGACGTCGCGGCCGTCGATCAACCGCAGGCCGAACACCTCGGACATGTGGACGGACGAGTGCAGCACGGTGGCGGGCGGCGCGCCGAGATGTTCCCGGCACCACCCGGAAAGCCACTCAGGCAGCATCGATAAACGCACACAATCCAACATAGCCGGGAAATGCCCGATCCGTCCGTCCCGAACCATATGCCAGGCCCGCAGGGCGTGCAAGGCCGGAGATGACATCGATGTCAATCATGCGCGATTCTGTTCGAAAGAGTCTTGCCCATTTATAGATCTACCAGTAACGATGTGTCGCGGAGGTTACGGGTACGAGCGGAGGAGCACGGATGCGCCGACCACAATGGATAGTCGCGACACTGGCAGCGAGCAGCCTAGTGGGAGCCATGATGATCGGCAGTCCGGCACGGGCCGCCCCGGCGGAGGGGTTCGCGTCGTCGTTCGAGACGAGCGATCCCCAGCCGGACTGGACCGACACGGTCGAGCGGGCGAGCGGGGTCGACGGCGACATCACTGCCGGTATGCCCGGCAGCCTGCGGTCACACGTCACCGCGGTCGCGGTGAACGCCCAGCCGAACTCGAACGAGAACGGCAACAACCTCAACGACGGCGACGAAGCCACCAAGTGGCTGGTCGACACGTCGCCGAGCTGGGCGCAGTACACCCTGGACGCGCCCGCGACCGTCGTGAAATACGCGCTGACCAGCGCGAACGACGCGCCGGAGCGGGATCCGCAGGACTGGACGCTGCAGGGCTCGGCCGACGGCACGGACTGGACGACCGTGGACACCCGGTCGGGCCAGACGTTCGCCGACCGGTTCACCACCAACACCTACGACGTGGCGACGCCGGGGAGCTGGGCGATCTATCGGCTCACCGTCACCGCGCATCCGTCGGGCAACCTCACCCAGCTCGCCGGCCTCGAGCTGGCCGACGCGAACACCACTCCCCCGCAGGAGGGGCCGGCGCAGAGCCGGGTCGGCAACGGTCCGGCCAGCGCGCCGGCCGCGAAGGCGAACGCCGGTTATTCGGGACTCAAGGCGTTCCAGCTGGCCGGGCGGCACACGGTGGCCGGGCGCGGGTATGCGTACAGCAAAGTCTTTGATGTCGATCTGAGCGTGACCGATCAGACCGAGCTCTCCTACCTGGTCTTTCCCGAGTTCAATCGCGCCGATCTGAGTAATCCGGCCACCTACACCGCGGTTGACCTGGCCTTCACCGACGGGACCTATCTGTCGGATCTGAAGGCGACCGACCAGCACGGCATTGTGCTCAGCCCGGCCGCGCAGGGTGCGTCCAAGACCCTCTACACCGCGCAGTGGAACCAGCGGACCGCGCGGATCGGCACGGTCGCGGCGGGCAAGACCATCGACCGCATCCTGGTCGGTTACGACAAGCCGAGCGGGCCCACCAGCTTCCGGGCCTGGTTCGACGACATCTCGATCGCGAACGTCACGGCCGCGACCCCCAAGACCCACCTGGCCGAGTACGCCGACACGCGTCGCGGAACGCAGTCGTCGGGCGACTTCTCCCGGGGCAACAACTTCCCGGCCACCGCGGTGCCGCACGGTTTCAACTTCTGGACCCCGGTGACCGACGCCGGCTCGACCAGCTGGCTCTACCAGTGGTCGCGGCAGAACAACGCGGCGAACCGGCCGGCCATCCAGGCGTTCTCGGCCAGTCACGAACCGTCGCCATGGATGGGTGACCGGCAGACGTTCCAGGTCATGCCGTCGACGGCGGCCGGGGTGCCGGACGCCAACCGGACAAATCGCGCGCTGAGCTTCAGCCACGACAACGAGGTCGCCAAGCCCTACTACTACGGCGTCGGCTTCGACAACGGGCTGAAGACCGAGCTGGCCCCGACCGATCACGCGGCGCTGATGAAGTTCACGTTCCCCGGCGACGGCGGCAACCTGATCCTCGACAACGTCAACGGCAGCGCCGGGCTCACCATCGACGCCGCGAACCAGGCGTTCGCCGGCTGGTCGGACGTGAACAGCGGCAGCCTCTCGGCCGGATTCACCAGGCTTTTCGTGTACGCCACGGTCGACGCCCCGATCACCGCGAGCGGCATGCTGGCGACCGGCAACCGGCCGTCCACCGGCTACCTCAAGTTCGCGACCAAGACCGTGAACCTGCGGATCGCCACCTCGCTGATCAGCGTCGCCCAGGCCAAGCACAACCTCGAGCTCGAGGTCGGAGCGAGCGAGTCGCTCGAATCCGTAAAGCAGAAGGCGCTGGACGCGTGGGACGCCAAGATGCACACGATCGAGGTCGAGGGCGCGTCGGCGGACCAGCTCACGACGCTCTACTCCAACCTGTACCGGCTGTTCCTCTACCCGAACTCGGCCTACGAGAACACCGGCACCTCCGAGACGCCGGTCTACCAGCACACCGTTCAGTCGGCCGTCACCTCGCCGGCCAGCACCCCGACCGAGACCGGCGCGCCGGTCAAGGACGGCAAGGTGTTCGTCAACAACGGGTTCTGGGACACGTATCGCACCACGTGGCCGGCCTACTCGCTGCTCACCCCCAGTGACGCCGGTGAGATGGTCAACGGGTTCGTGCAGCAGTACCAGGACGGTGGCTGGATCTCCCGCTGGTCCTCCCCCGGCTACGCGAACCTGATGGTCGGCACCAGCTCCGATGTGGCCTTTGCCGACGCGTACCTCAAGGGCATCAAGGGTTTTGATGTTGAGGCGGCCTATCAGGCGGCGGTGAAGAACGCGACGGTCTCGCCGCCCAACCAGAACGTCGGGCGCAAGGGACTCGCGTCGTCGATCTTCAAGGGCTACACACCGACTGACGCCACCGGCGAGGCGATGTCGTGGGCGATGGACGGCTACATCAACGACTTCGGCATCGCGAACATGGCGGCGGCGCTCGGCAAGACCGAGGACGCGGAGTACTTCCGCAACCGGGCGATGAACTACGTCAACATGTTCGACCCGAGTGTCGGGTTCTTCCAGGGCAAGGACTCGAGCGGCCGCTGGCGCTCCTCAGCCGACGACTACGACCCGCGGGTCTGGGGTTACGACTACACCGAGACCGACGGCTGGAACATGGCGTTCCACGTGCCGCAGGACGGTCAGGGCCTGGCCAACCTCTACGGCGGCAAGGCCGGGCTGGCCGACAAGCTCGACCAGTTCTTCGCCACCCCGGAGACGGCCGGCTTCCCCGGCTCCTACGGCGGCACCATCCACGAGATGCTCGAGGCCCGCGACGTACGCATGGGCCAGTGGGGCTTCAGCAACCAGCCCTCGCACCACATCCCGTACATGTACGACTTTGCCGGTCAGCCGTCGAAGACGCAGGCTCTCGTCCGGGAGGCGACCTCGCGGCTCTACCTGGGCAGCGAGATCGGCCAGGGCTACCCCGGCGACGAGGACAACGGCGAGATGTCCGGCTGGCAGATCTTCTCGGCCCTCGGCTTCTACCCGCTGCAGATGGGCAGCCCGTCGTACGCGATCGGTTCGCCGCTCTTCACCAAGGCCACGGTCAATCTGGAGAACGGCAAGAAGATCGTCATCAACGCACCGTCGAATTCCGCTAAGAACGTCTACATCCAAGGGCTCAAGGTCAACGGCAAGGCCTATGCGAGTACGTCGTTGCCGCACTCGCTGCTGGCCGGCGGGGCGACGCTCGACTTCGACATGGGCTCGCAGCCGTCGTCGTGGGGCGCCGACTCCCCGCCGCCGTCGCTGACCACCGGTTCCGCGCCGGCCTCGCCGCTGCGTGACCTGACCGGCCCCGGCAAGGGCACGGCGTCGATCCCGGCGCTGGTCGACGACACGTCTTCGTCTCGCGCGGCGGTGAACGGCAGTTTCACCTACACCTTCGCGTCGGCCGGCGAGCAGGCCACCTTCTACACGCTCACCTCGGCCGACACCACCGGAACCGACCCGGCCGCATGGACCTTGAAGGGTTCGTACGACGGCACCACCTGGACCACGATCGACAGCCGAACCGCGCAGACGTTCGACTGGCGTCTCCAGACGCGACCGTTCAAGATCGCCAACCCAGGCCGGTACAAGTACTACGCGCTCGAACTGAACGGTTCTCTGGCTGAAGTCGAACTGCTCGGCCAGCCGGCCCCGGCCTGCACCACCACCATCGCCGACCAGGTGAGCGGCGCCCTGACCATCAAGTCGGGCGTCACCTGCCTGGCCCCCGGCGCCACCGTGACCGGCCTGGTCACGGTGACGAAGGGCGCGTCGCTCTACGCCAACGGCGCCACCCTGAAGGCGGCCGTGACGGCAACGGGCGCGGGCACGCTGTCGCTGCTGAACACCACGGTTGGCGGCATCATCACGGCGACGGGCTCCGGCCCGGTCTCCCTGGAACACAACACGATCCGCGGCCTGGTCACGCTGACCTCCGGCCACGGCTCGACGATCGTGGCCGGCAACACCATCAACGGCTCGCTCACCTGCACGGGCAACAATCCCGCGCCGGTGAACAACGGCCTGAAGAACGCCGGATCGGGCATCCGCCTGGGTCAATGCGCCAAGCTCTGACCTGATCAACCGCCGGCCGGGCCCCGCCAGCCCGGCCGGCGGCTCACCACGCGTTCCGCACGCGATTCAGCAGGCGGAACACGGTCAGCCATTGCTCCGGCCACACCTCGCCGACCGGGCAACCCGGTGCGATCCGGGCGGCGCGGAACGCACTCGGGACGCCGCGGTAGCGGTATTCGAGCGAGGCCTGCAACGACCCGCCGCGGCCCTGAAACCCGACATCCACCATGCGCCGGTACGCGGGCATCACGCTCGCCGGCACCAGCGGCGCGGTCCGCCGAACCAACTGCAGGACGCCGCCGTCGACTCGCGGGACCGGCCGGAAGGCGCCCGCGGGATCCGCCCGGCGAGCCGCCAGCTGATCATCGGCCAGGTGGCGATCGTGAGCCGGCTCCAGCGCCCGTAGTCGCCGGTTCGTTTACGGGCGTACTCCCATTGCGTGAACAGCGTGGCGGTGGTCAGCGAGCCGGCCGCGAGACACCAGCCGACGACCGCCGCGGTCAGCGCGTACGGGATGTTCCCGACGACCGCGAAGGGCTCGCCGGGCGGAGCGGCGGCCAGGAAGTCGCCCTCCACCGTGAGCCGGGGGTGCCGGGGCAGCGCGGCCGCGAGGGCCGGATCCACCTCGTACGCGATCACCCGGGCGCCGGTGTTCAGCAGGGCGGTGGTGAGACGGCCGCGGCCGGCGCCCACCTCGTACACCAGGAAGTCGGGTTTGATCTCGGCCGCGGAAAGCACGGTTCGGATGGGCGCAGCCGAAGGAAACGTCAGAAGTGCGGGCGCCACAGGGCGGTGGCGCACCCGATTTTCCCGGGCTTACGGAACGGCGGCCTCGAGTTCGGACGGATAGACGCCCGGCAGGCCGAACGCGGCGAAATGCCCGGCCCCGATGAACGACGTGATCGCGGCGATCCGGTTGTCCCGCACCGTCAGCACGTCGATCGCCCAGGCGTCGAAGACGTCCGAGCCGGGCGCGCAGAGGTACGACGCCATGGCCGGCTGGGCGTTCGCCGTCGTCGCCAGATGCTGCCACCGGCCGCACGAACCCAGCGGCACCCGCTCCACGAAATCGCGCACCGCCGGCAACCCCGAGTACCAGCCCCGCAGCGGCGGCATCGACCAGGTGACGTCCTCGGTCAGCATCGCGACCAGCGCGTTCGCGTCACCGCGCTGGAGCGCGTCGGCAAAGCGGCCGGCGAGAGCTCGTGATTGCTCGTCCAGCGGCCCGGCCGGGCGTGGCAGCGACGCGGCCCGCGCGCGCTGCAGGGCGCTGTTCACCGAGGCAGGTGTCGTGGCCATCATGGTGGCGACCTCGGCCGGCGCGAAACCGAGCACCTCCACCAGCAGCAACGCGGCGCGCTGATTGCCCGGCAGGTGCTGCAGCGCGGCGACGAACGCCAGCTCGACGGCCTCCCGCAGCTCATAGCGCGCACTGGGCCCGCTCGAGTACGGCGTCAGCCACGCCACCTCGGTGTCCGGCGCATCGGCGGTCACGGCGAGCGGGCTGGCCGGGCCGAGATCGGCGGGAAGCGCCCGGCGACCGCGTCGCTGAATGGCGTCGAGACAGACCCGGGTGGTGACCGCGTACATCCACGAGCGCGTCGCGGCCGGCGTGCGCACCGACGCCAGTCCACGCCAGGCGCGGACCATCGCCTCCTGCACCGCGTCGTCGGCATCGTGTGACGAGCCGAGCATGCGATAGCAATGCGCGTGCATCTCGTCACGCAGCGGAGCGATGACAGCGGAGAACTCCACGACCGATGATTCTGCCCCACCGGGCCAGTCCTATGCGTGCAAGCCCGAGTCGAGGAGCAGACATGAGCAACACGTTCAGCCGCGAGTTCGCGGCACCGGCCGAATCCGTGTTCGCGGCACACACGCGGAGCGCCCTGACAGCACGGTGGATCGGACCACAGATCGACCAGTTCGC
The DNA here is from genome assembly GCF_040638295.1 of Actinoplanes sp. NPDC026619. Taxonomy (NCBI): domain Bacteria; kingdom Bacillati; phylum Actinomycetota; class Actinomycetes; order Micromonosporales; family Micromonosporaceae; genus Actinoplanes; species Actinoplanes sp. NPDC026619. The sequence goes on along the minus strand of NZ_JBEZYA010000018.1, from coordinate 63,656 downwards.
GGCACGGGCCGGCGGCCGGTGGCGGTACACCACGCCGGACGGCCGCTCCTTCCACGGCGTGTTCCACGAGGTCACGCCGAACCAGCGGATCGTGCGGACGGTCGAATCCGACGGTCGCGTGTCCCTGGAGACCCGCACGTTCACCGACCTGGGGAACGGCCGCTCGCGCGTCGACGGCCGCTCGGACTTCGACCTCCCGGACATCGAGGCGGCTCACCAGCGGCTCGACGCGCTGCTGGCCGCCGGCTTCGACGAAGATGCGACGCCCAGCATCCGGTACAGCGGCACCACGGTCGACTGCGCCGATCCGGGTGCGCTCGCCGACTTCTACGCGGCGCTCACCGGCGGCGTCGTGGTGATGCGGCAACCGCATTGGGCCCTGATCCGCGCGGATGACGGAGAGATCGCCTTCCAGGGCACGCCCGGATATCAGCCGCCGGTGTGGCCGGACCCGGCCGCCTCGATCCAGATGCACCTGGACTTCTACGTCACCGATCGGGCCGGAACCGAGAAGCGGGCGCTCGAGCTGGGCGCGACCAAATACGACTTCCAGCCGAACGACGACCACTGCACGGTGCTCGCCGACCCGGCCGGTCACGCGTTCTGCCTGTCCACCTGGGGCGAGCCGAGCTGACCGGCCGGCGATCGTCAGGAGGCCTCGGCCTCGCGACGGCGCTCGGTGATCTCCCAGGTGAAGACGTGCTGGCGGATCAGCTGGGCGGTCACCTCGTCGGGCTGGAAGATGAGGATGACCTCGTAGCCGGAGTCGCCGGACTCGCGCGGCTGCGCCCAGAAGATCTCCACCGTCTGCCCCGGCCGCGGCTCGAAAGTTTTCGCAAAGTGGCGGTAACCTGTGGCGATGTCGGTGCAGCGGGCCACCCTGGCAGCAGTCGCGCAGGAGGCGGGCGTCTCGGTTCCCACCGTGTCCAAGGTGGTCAACGGGCGCACCGACGTCGCCCCGGAGACTCGGGCCCGGGTGGAGGCTCTGCTCGTCCGGCACGGCTATGTGGCGCGCGGGGCCGGGGGCAGTCAGCACGCCGTACGCACGATTGATCTGGTCTTTGATGCTCTGGAGAGCCCGAACAACCTCGAGATCATCCGCGGCGCGACCGAGGCCGCGTCGGCCGAGGATTTCCATGTCGTCGTCGACGTCGCGCCCGATGACCCGCTCGGGGCGGCGTGGGCCCGGCGGATGGCGGCCGCGCGCCGGGAAGGGCTGATCCTGGTCACGTCGGAGATCAACACTCAGCAGTGGCAGCACTTCGCCGAGCAGCGCATCCCGGTGGTGACGATCGACCCGGTCAATCTGCCGGCGCCCGAGGTGCCGAGTGTCGGCGCCACCAACTTCAACGGCGGCATGGCCGCCACCAGCCACCTGCTTGACCTGGGGCATCGCCGGATCGGGTTCATCGAGGGGCCGCCGCAGGCGATGGTCGCGATCGCCCGCCTGCACGGCTACCACGCGGCGCTGTCGCAGCGGGGCCTGACCAGCGATCCGGCACTGATGGCGGCGGCCGGGTTCAACTTCGAGGCCGGCTTCGGCGCGGCGCTGTTTCTTCTCGGCAAAGAGCCCCGGCCGACCGCGCTGTTCGCCTCGAACGATCCGCAGGCGTTCGGCGCCATCGAGGCCGCCCGCACCCTGGGCCTGCGCGTTCCCGAGGATCTCAGCATCGTCGGCTTCGACGACACCGCGTCGGCGCGATGGTCGGCCCCGCCGCTGACCACGGTGCGCCAGCCGTTCGACGAGATGGGCCGGGTCGCGATGCGCCGCCTGCTGCGCATGATCGCCGGCGAGGTGCTCGTGTCGCCGCGGGTCGAGCTGGCCACCGAGTTGGTCGTCCGCAAGTCGACCGCTCAGGTCTAAGGTATTCGAAAGTTTTCGAACCCTTGACAGTCCAGTTTTCGAAATCTTACGTTAACACCGGCGCGCCGAGCCCTTCGGAGTACGGAGTTCAACGTGATCAATCCAGCCCGCTCCCGCGCTGCTCGACCCGAACTTCGGGCTCGGCGCCGGTTTCGGGGTCGACTGGGGCACCCTCTGGCGGCTCGCCTTCCCGCTCACCCGCCCCGCACTGGTCACCGTGACCATCTACAACGCGCTCGGCATCTGGAACGGCTTCCTGCTCCCGCTCGTGCTGACCCAGAGCCCCGACCAACGCACCATCCCGCTCGCCCTGGTCAACTTCCAAGGCCAGTTCGGCGTGAACACGCCGGCCATCGCCGCCTCGGTCACGCTGACCACCATCCCGATCGTGCTGCTCTACGCGATCGGACGCCGACAACTGCTCAGCGGCCTGACGGCCGGCTTCAGCAAGTAGGAGGAAAAGATGACTTCCGAACTCCACGTCGCGACCACCGGCGACGACACCGCGGACGGGTCGCCGAAGCAGCCGTTCCGGACCATCAACCGCGCCGCCGCCCTCGCCCAGCCCGGCGATACCGTGATCGTGCACGCGGGCGAATATCGGGAATGGGTGAAGCCCCGCCGCGGTGGCCTCAGCGACACCCGCCGCATCACCTACACCGCCGCCGAGGGCGAGCACGTGGTGATCAAGGGCTCCGAGCGAATCACCGGCTGGGTGCCGGACGGCGCGGTTTGGAAAAACACCATCTCGAACGCGCTGTTCGGCGACTTCAACCCGTACGCCGAGGAGATCGCCGGCGACTGGATCGTCTACCGCGACGGCGCCCCGCACAAACACCTCGGCGACGTCTACCTCAACGGCCTCAGCTTCTACGAGGTCGGCAGCCGCGACGAGGTCGCCTCGGCCACACCACGACCGGAGGTGGTCGACGACTGGACCGCCGTCACGGTCCCGGCCCACAACCTCGAGCAGACCGCCCTGGTCTGGTACGCCGAGGTCGGCGCGGACACCACCACGATCTGGGCGAACTTCCAGGGCGCCGACCCGAATGCGGAAAACACCGAGATCAACGTGCGCCGGTCGGTGTTCTACCCCGAGGCGAACCACCTCGACTACATCACGGTGCGCGGCTTCGAGCTCGCCCAGGCGGCCAGCCCGTGGACGCCGCCGACCGCCGACCAGCCCGGCCTGATCGGCCCGAACTGGGCCAAGGGCTGGATCATCGAGGACAACGACATCCACGACGCGAAGTGCTCGGCGATCTCCATCGGCAAGGAGGCCTCGACCGGCCACAACTACGCGACCGTACGCGGCGACAAGCCGGGCTACCAATACCAGCTCGAGTCGGTCTTCGTCGCGCGCGAGCTCGGCTGGGACAAGGAGCACATCGGCTCGCACATCATCCGCCGCAACACCATCCACGACTGCGGGCAGAACGGCGTCGTCGGCCACCTGGGCTGCGTGTTCTCCACCATCGAGGACAACCACATCTACAACATCGCGGTCAAGCGCGAGTACTACGGATACGAGATCGGCGGCATCAAGCTGCACGCCGCGATCGACGTCGTCATCCGGCACAACAACATCCACGACTGCACGCTCGGCACCTGGCTGGACTGGCAGACGCAGGGCACCCGGATCAGCCGCAACATCTACCACTCCAACAGCCGCGACCTGTTCATCGAGGTCAGCCACGGCCCTTACCTGGTCGATCACAACGTGTTCGGGTCGAAGGCGTCGTTCGAGTCGTTCAGCCAGGGCGGCGCGTTCGTCGGCAACCTGTTCGCCGGCACCGTGCGCCTCGAGGCCGTGCCCGACCGGGCCACGCCCTACCACCGGCCGCACTCCACGCAGGTCGCCGGCTACGCGGTGATCTGGGGCGGCGACGACCGCTACCTCGGCAACATCTTCCTCGGCGGCGACGTCTCCCAGGCGTACGGCCAGGGCGGCGACGGCGAGGCGCCGGCGCTCCACGGCCTGGCCGGCTACGACGGCTTCCCGGCCTCGTTCGAGGAATACCTCGAGCGGGTCGAGGCCAAGGGCCCCGGCGACCACGGGAAGTTCCTCGACGTGCAGCAGCCGGTCTGGGCACGCGGCAACGTCTTCGCGGCCGGCGCGGTCCCGTTCGCCGGCGAGGAGAACCCGCTCGTCCTCGGTGAGGGGACCGCGACGATCACCCGCGAGGGCGACGAGGTCTGGCTGGAAACCGATCTGCCCGAAGGCTTCGGAGCCCGGATCGGCCTGATCGGCGGCCGTGACCTGCCCCGGGTGCGCTTCGCCGACGCTGATTTCGAGGAGCCGGACGGCACGCCGGCCGTCATCGACACCGACCTGACCGGCGACCGCAAGCAGCCCGGCACCGACTACCCAGCCGGCCCGGTCAACGCTCTCAGCGCCGGGAATGCACGAATCCGGATCTGGTGAAGAGGGCTAGATTCGGGTCATGTCCGAAGAGCAACTGTGGGGTGTGATCGTCGCCGGAGATCTCGGCACCGTGGCGACGATCAAGAAGGACGGGCGGCCGCAGCTGTCCGACATCAACTACACCGCCGCCGACCGGGTGATCCGGTTCTCCACGCGCACTGCGCTGGCCAAGGTGCACAACCTGCGCCGTGACCCGCGGGTGAGCATCAAGGTGACCGCGCAGGGCGGCTGGGGCTACGCGGTCGCGGAGGGCACGGCCGAGTTGACCGCACCCTCCTGGGCCGAGGACGACGCCACCGTCGAGGAGCTGATCGAGGTCTACCGCCTGATCGCCGGCAAGGAGCACCCCGACTGGGCCGACTACCGGCGGGCCATGGTGGCGGACGGCCGCCTGGTCGTCCGCATCCATGTCGAGCGTCTCTACGGCTGGAGCCAGTAATTCAGCCGAGCGTCACCGCGTACAGGTAAAGGCCGGAGGCCGCGGGGAGCGTGAGCGAACGCACCTGCTTTCCCGCGGCCGCCGGAACCGTCACGCCGAACAGGCTGACCGGCGGCCCGTCGACGCCCTGACCAGCCTTGATCCGGTGGTCCATGGCCAGCAACGTGGTCGTGCCGGCGGTCGGGCTGCCGCACCAGTCGGCGATGTCGATCGGCACCGCGGCGTAACTGCCATCGGTATAACCGACCGTGAGCCCGCCGCCGACGGGCCCGTTGTGGCTGGTCATGACCAGATGGACGGCGCCGAACCCCGACGGCACCAGCAGCGACTGCCCGGTCGCCGGCGCGAAGTTCGGTGCGGTCCCGCGCGGGTCAGGTGCGGCATATGACACGCCGCCCCAGGTCACCGGGCCGGCCGCGGGCATCAGGTCGGCGTCGAAACTCCAGCCCCCGCCGTCGAAGTTACCCTCGGCGGGCGAGGCCACGGTCGCGGTGCCATCCCGGCCCAGCAGCGGTCCAAGATCGACAGCGCATTGCTCATCCGCCACGAAAGCACAGGTCAACGGCTCACTGACGACCAAGCTCGCCGTCGTTTCCACCGGCTCGGCGCCGGTCACCTGCACCGAGAGAGGGTACGAGGCGAGGGCCGCCCCCGCCGGAGCCGTGACCGTTACCGCCGCCTCGCCGGAAACCGGCAGCTTATGAGAGATCAGAGGCCGCGGCTGCCGCACCGAAACGGTCCACCCTGCCGGCACTTCGGCCGTGACCCGCGGACGCAACACTCCCGGTGACTGGCCGACGATGTCGACGGTCAGCGTCACACTGCCGCCCGGCGCGAGCGCGGCGCTCGACGGCCGGATCGCGGCGTCGATGTGGGTCCGCCCGTCCGCCGGGGCCTGGTTGACCGACGGCGGCTGGTCGGTGACCGCGGTGCCCCAGCGCGACGGCGTGTCACCGAGGGTGTGCGTGATCGTCCCGCCGCTCCCGATCGCCGACCAGGGGATCCAGTTCTTCTCCAGGGAGCGCCCGCCGACCTTGACCCGCTGGATGTAACGGTGGGTGTCGGACGCGCCGGGTGCCGTGATGGTCAGCGGGTGTCCGGCCACGTCGACGACCGCGGACGGGAACTGCGGGCTCGACACCGCCAGGAAGTTGGCCCCGCTCATGGTCGGATAGAGGCCGAGCGAGGAGAAGACGTACCAGGCGCTCATCGTGCCGAGGTCGTCGTTGCCGGTCATCCCGTCCGGGCCGGTGGTGAACAGGGTCATCGCGGCCCGCACCACGGTCGCGGTCTTGGCCGGTTCGCCGGCCCAGTGATACATGTACGGCGCGAGCAGGTCCGGTTCGTTGTTCGGGTTGTAGGTGCGCTTGGCGTAATAGTCGTAGGGGCTGGCGATCCAGTCGGTGCGGGCGGTGCCGGCCGAGTCGGTGAGCAGCTTGGGGTAGGCGAAGAAGTCGTCAAGTCGCGCCGCGGTGGCCGGCCGCCCGCCCATCAGCCGCACCAGACCGGCCGGGTCCTGCGGCACCAGCCATTGATACTGATACGCGCCGCCCTCGTGGAACTGCTCGTCCGCCGCCACCGGGTCGTACGGGGTCAGCCAGGTGCCGTCGACGGTCCGCGGCCGGAACTGCCCGATCGAGGAGTCCCACAGGTTGCGGTACCACTGGCCGCGCCCGGCGAACAGGCGCGCGTCGGCGGTGCGGCCGAGCCCGGAAGCCATCAGGGACAGCGCCGCGTCGGCCGCCGAATACTCCAGAGTCGCGGACGCCGGGTGCTGGCAGTCGTTGTCGCCGCCCTTGGCCGCGCAGTCCGTGCCGAGGCGAAGCCCGGACGGGATGTAGCCACGGGACGAGTAGTAAGAGACGCCGGTGCGCCCGTTGTAGGGCGAATTCAAAGGCGGCTCGCTCAGCGCGTTCGCCCGCAGCAACGCGTACGCCTCCTGCTCGTGGCCTTTCAGCAGGCCCTTCGACCACGCCTCGACCAGGAACGGGGTGACCGGATCACCGGTCATGATGTTGGTTTCGCTGTTGGCCAGCGCCCACCGTGGCAGCCAGCCGCCGTCCCGCCCGATCGCGAGCACCGACAGCGCGACATTCCGGGCGACGTCCGGCGTGAGCAGTTCGAGCAGCTGGTTCTGCGGCCGGTAGGTGTCCCAGAGCGAGAAGTTCTGGTACGGCGTATAGCCGTCGGCGTGGTGCACGGCCCGGTCGAACCCGACGTACGACCCGTCCACGTCGCCGGCCAGGTTCGGGTGCAGCAGCGAGTGGTAGAGCGCCGTGTAGAACGCTTCGCGCCGCTCCGCCGTACCGCCGCCTATTTTGATCTTGTCGAGAGTGGCCGCCCAGGTAGCGCGCAGCGAATCACGCACCTGGTCGAAGTCGTAGCCGTCGCCGGTCTCGGCGGCGAGGTTGGCCCGGGCGCCGGCCACGCCGGTGTAGGACAGCCCCACCTTGACCACGACGTCCCGATCGTCGGCCGCGTCGAACGTGACATAGGCGCCGTTCCCGCCCGACCCGGCGGCATCCCGGGCGCCCGCCGTCGCGGTCGAGCCCCGCCAGGTGCCGAACGCCGCGAACGGGCGGTCGAACGAGGCGGTGAAGAAGATCGTGTGGTCGTCCTTGCCGGCGCAGAAGTTGCCGGCGTGCACGCGGCCCTCGACCGTCCGGTCCCCCACCACGTGGATCTCCGAGTCGAACACCGACTGGTTGGCCTTACCGGTGTTGAACAGGACGTTCGCCGCCCCGGTGGCCGGGAACGTGTAGCGCTGCCAGCCGCTGCGCGCGGTCGCGGTCAGCTCGGCGCCGATGTCGTAGCGGCTGAGGCCGACCCGGTAGTAGCCCGGCGCGGCCTGTTCGTCGTCGTGCGAGTAGGTCGAGCGGTAGGCCGCCGGATCGGTGCTGATCGCGCCGGTGGTCGGCATGATCGGCAGCTCGCCGGCCACTCCGCAGCCGACGCCGGAGAGATGCGTCTGACTGAAGCCGTAGATCGTGTTCTGCCGGTAGTCGTAACCGCCCTGGCCGCCGGTGTCCGGACTGACCTGCACCATCCCGAACGGCGCGCTGGCGCCGGGGAAGGTGTTGCCGAAGTTCTCGGTGCCGACGAACGGATTGACCGTTATCTCGTCTGCGCCGGCCCCGGTAACCGGGGCCAGCGCCATGGTCGCCGCCAGCAACGCTGCCGATACGAATGCGGTCATCGAAACCTCCCGTTACAGGGGTGATCAACCGTTGACAACGTTGTCGTAAGCCAGTGACACAAGTCAATGGCCTTGCAACCGATTTGCACCCGAGGACACAGCCTTGGTCCCGGAATTTCCTCAGGCCACCGGCCGTGATCCCGATCTCCGGTACAGCCGTCCATCTCGGGACGGCCACCACCGGACCGGAGACACGTCTGATGGCTGCCACCGAAGCGCGGGTCAAGGCCCCGCTCACGCCGGCCCGGTGGGCACGGTTGTGCATCGCCGTGGGCGTCGCCTTCGTTCTCTTCGCCGTGCTGCTCAGCACCGGTGTCGGTGGCCCCCGGATGTCGCAGGCCATCTCCGGCTTCGGGCTCTGCTACGCCGCCTTCTCGGCCGCCGTCGCCGGTCTGGTGTGCGCCGGACTGCACTCCGGCCGGACCCGGGCCGGCTGGATCCTGATCGGCCTGGGCATGCTCAGCTGGGGAATCGGCCAGGGCACCGGGATGTACGTCGAGGCCTTCCGGGACGGCCCGCCGCAGTTCCCGCTCGCCTCCACGATCGGCTACGTCGGCATGGTCGTGCTCACCTCGGCCGGCCTGCTCGTCCTGCCCAGCGCCCAGCAGGCCCTGGCCAACCGGCTGCGCAGCGTCCTCGACGGCCTGATGGTGGCGACCTCACTGGTCCTGATCGCCTGGATCTTCGTGGTCGCGCCGGTGCTCGGCGGGGGGATGGACGCGTCGTTCGCGCTCTACACCGGTCTCGCCTACCCGCTCGGCGACGTCGTGATCATCACGATCGTGCTGTACATGCTCGCCCAGCAGCGCCGGCACGGGCGGGTGTTCGGCTCGCTGGTGCTGATCGCGGGCGGCGTCGGCGCGTTCGCCGTCTCCGACATCTGCTACGCGTACCTCAGCCTGACCAGGTCGTACCGGTCCGGCGACGTGCTCGACATCGGCTGGTTCGCCGGCTTCGCGCTGATCCTGCTCGCGGCCATGCGGCCACTGCCACCCCGGCACGACGGCGCCGACCCGGCCGAGAGCAACCAGCCGATCGGCATCCTGCTGCCCTACGTGGCGGTGCTCGCGGCCCTGTTCACCACGGTCTTCTGGTACACCAGGACCGGGCACAGCAGCCTGTTCGTGGCCTACACCCGGTCGGCGCTGATCCTGCTGATCATCGGCCGCCAGCTGCTCACGCTCCGGGAGAACCGCAACCTCACCCGCAACCTGGAGACCCGGGTCGCCGACCGGACCGCCGAACTGTTCGCCAGCGAGCAGCGCTTCCACGCGCTCGTGCAGCACAGCTCCGACGTGGTCACGGTGGTCAGCCCGGAGGCCGACGTGCTCTACCAGAGCGAATCGGTGCAGCGGGTCTTCGGCTATCCGGCCCGGCTGCTGACCGGCCGCCGGCTGACGAAGCTGATGGACGCCGAGTCGAGCATGCGGCTGGCCCAGGCACTGCGTCAGGTCTCCGGCCGCCCGTACGCGACGACCGTGCTGGAACTGCCGGTGCCGCACCGCGACGGCCGGATCCGGCAGGCCGAGGTGACCATCACCAACCTGCTCTCCGACCCGAGCGTCGCCGGTCTCGTGCTCAACGCCCGCGACATCAGCGAACGCAAGGAACTCCAGGACCAGCTCGTCCACGAGGCGTACCACGACGCGCTCACCCAGCTCGCCAACCGGGCGCTGTTCCGCGACCGGGTCGCCGAGGCGCTGCGGAACCGCGGCGCCGACGACGACGTCACCGTGCTCTTCCTCGACCTCGACGGGTTCAAGGAGGTCAACGACAGCCTCGGCCACCTGACCGGGGACCAGCTGCTGGTGCAGGTCGCCGACCGGCTGCGCACCTCGGTGCGCGAGGACGACGTGGTGGCCCGCTTCGGCGGCGACGAGTTCGCCGTGCTGATCCAGGCGTCGCTGAACGCCGACGACGCCGAGCAGGTGGCCCGGCGCATCGTGGAGGTGCTGGAGCAGCCGTTCGCCGGCGACTCCCGGGGCATCCACGTGCAGGCCAGCATCGGCCTGGCCGCGGCCAGCGTGCTGGGCGAGCCCGAGGGCGACGGCGCCGAGCAGCTCATGCGCAACGCCGACCTGGCCATGTACAAGGCCAAGTCGGCCGGTGGTGGCTGCTACGCCGCCTACCACCCGGACATGCTGGCCGGCCTGGTCGCGCGGCTGGAGCTGGAGGCCGACCTGCGGGCCGCCCTCGACCGCGGCCAGCTGGAGCTGCACTACCAGCCCACCGTGGACCTGGTCACCAGCGAGGTGATCGGCTTCGAGGCGCTGGCCCGCTGGCACCACCCGGCCCGCGGCCTGATCCCACCGGCGGAGTTCATCCCGATCGCCGAGGCCACCGGCCTGATCGTGCCGCTGGGCCGCTGGGTCCTCGAAGAGGCGTGCCGGCAGGCCGTCGAGTGGACCCGGCAGTCCGGCGGGCGCCCGGTCAAGATGGCCGTCAACGTGTCGGTGCGCCAGTTCGACCGGGCCGACCTGGTCGAGGTGGTGGCCGGGATCCTCGCGGAGACCGGCATGCCGGCCGGCCAGCTGTGCCTCGAGATGACCGAGAGCGTGCTGATGACCGACACCGACGACAACCTGGAGCAGCTCGTACGCCTCAAGGCGCTCGGCGTCACCCTCGCCATCGACGACTTCGGCACCGGCTACTCGTCGCTGGCCTACCTGCGCCGCTTCCCGGTCGACACCCTCAAGATCGACCGTTCGTTCGTGGAGCGGCTCGGCGCCCTCACCGACGACACCGCGCTGGCCGACACCATCGTGCAGCTCGGCAAGAGCCTCGGCATGGCCACCGTGGCCGAGGGCATCGAGGAGTTCGGCCAGCTCGCCGCGCTCCGCGAGATGGGCTGCCACTTCGCGCAGGGCTACTACTTCTCCCGCCCGGTCCCCGCCGCCGAGGCCGGAGAGATCTTCCTCGCCTCCTCCGTTTCATAAAAAGGAACTCGATGACTGTCGCTGCCCTGCACGCCCCCGCCACCCTGCAGCTGATCGACGTACCCACGCCCTACCTCGTCACCGACCTGGACGTCGTCGCGGACCGGTACGCGCGGTTCGCCGCGGCGCTGCCCGGCACGCGCGTGCACTACGCGATGAAGTGCAACTCCTCCCCCGAGATCCTGCAGACCCTCGCGGCGGCCGGCTCGGGCTTCGAGATCTCCTCGATCGCCGAGATGCGCATGCTCCAGGTGCAGGGCGTCGACCCGGCGGACATGCTCTACAGCCACCCGGTCAAGGCGCCCGGCATGATTGCCTCCGCCTTCAAGGCCGGCGTCCGGCGCTTCGGCTTCGACTCCCCGAACGAGCTCGCCAAGATCTCCGAGAACGCCCCGGAGGCGGACGTCTACGTACGGCTGCGGGCCGACGACAGCACCAGCGTCTTCCCGGCCGGCCACACGTTCGGCACCGACCTCGAGGAGGCGTACGACCTGATGCTGCTGGCCCGCCGGATGGGCCTGACGCCGTACGGCGTGACCTTCCACGTCGGCTCCCAGTGCCAGAGCACCGGCGCGTGGCGGTCGGCCATCCGGCAGGCCGGCGAGCTGATGGACCGGCTGCGCGACGAGGGCATCGAGCTGGAGATGCTCGACCTGGGCGGCGGCTTCCCGGCGACCTACGTGGCCGGCGAGCCGTCGATCGAACAGCTCGGCCGGGTGATCGCCTCGGAGATCGCGCTGCTGCCCTACCCGCCCGCGGTCGTCACCGCCGAGCCCGGCCGCTTCCTGGTCGCCGAGGCGTCGGTGCTGGCCGCGAAGATCATCGGGCGGGAGCTGCGCGGCGACGAGCACTGGCTCTACCTCGAGGTCGGCGCCTATCACGGGCTGATGGAGCCGATGCAGTCGCCGGGCGGCTGGGACTACCCGATGTCGACTTCCCTGCCCGGTGGGCAGCCCACCCTCCCGTTCACCATCGCCGGACCGAGCGGCCACGCCACCGACGTCGTCGGTTACGCGATCCCGCTGCCGGCCGGCCTGGCCGTGGGCGACGTGCTCTACTTCGGCTCGGCCGGGGCCTACACGCTCGCGTACGCGTCGAACTTCAACGGCTTCGCGCCGCCCACCCCGGTCTTCATCGGCGGCCGCTAGACTGCCCGCCATGACAACCCCTTGCGGCATCGTGTCCATCTCCGGTGCCGTGCGTCGCCTGCTGGGCTGATCACCCTCTACGAAGCAGCGCCGCACCTCATTTAAGGCGCCGGGAGCCTTCGGCCCTCGGGATGCTTCCGCATGTCTGCATATCGTCTATATCTGCTCATCTGCGGTCTCGGCTCAGCAGCCGGCACGACCGCTTTCACCCTCAACCTGATCTATCAGGCGAGCATCGGCCTCTCCCCGCTCCAGCTCGTGCTGGTCGGCACCCTCATGGAGACGGTCTGCTTCATCGCGCAGGTGCCCACCGGCGTGATCGCCGACCTGCGCAGCCGCCGCCTCTCGGTCCTCATCGGCTACCTACTGATGGGTGCCGGCCTGCTGGTCTGGGGCCTGATCCCGTCGTTCGCCGCGATCCTGGTCGCCAACGTCATCTGGTCGATCGGCATCGTCTGCGTCGACGGCGCCGAGGAGGCCTGGGCCGCCGACGAGATCGACCCGGATCGAGTCACCAAGGCGTTCGTGCGGGGTGGCCAGCTCAGCCAGGCCGGTTCGCTGATCGGCATCGTCGCCGCCACCGGGCTGGCCCTGTTCGGACTCGCCGTCCCGATCGTCGTCGGTGGCGTGCTCACGCTGGCCCTCGGCGTACTCCTCGTGTTCTTCATGAAAGAGGACGGCTGGTCGCCGGCCGAGACCCGCGGGTCGTGGCGGTCGATGGGCCGGCAGGTCGCAGCCGGCGCCGGCGCGGTCCGGCGCAGCATGCTGCTCGGCGGCATCGTCGCCGGCACGCTCTTCGCGGGCATGAGCAGTGAGGGTTTCGACCGGCTGAGCCAGCCGTTCCTGCTCCCCTTCACTTCTCTGCCGAAGACGTGGGTCTTCGGCGGCCTGGCGATGGCTGCGGCCCTGGGCTCGATCGCGCTGACCGGCCTGATCGGACAGCGCCTCGACACCACGCACCCGCGCCAGATCGGCGAGCTCATGACCGTCCTGCAGATCGTCATCGCGATCGGCATGATCGGCTTCGGGCTGACCGGGCAGTGGTGGGCGGCGTTCGGGCTCTACCTCGTGGTCCGGCTGCTGCGGGGCACCGCCTCGCCGATCATGACGATCTGGATGGTGTCCGCCACCGGCCCCGGCAGCCGCGCCACGGTGTTCTCCATCCAGGCCCAGGCCGACGCGCTCGGCCAGATCGTCGGCGGCCCACCGGCCGGTGTGGTCGGTCAGCGGCGCTCACTCGGCGCCGGCATCTCGGCGGCCGGGTTCTTCCTGCTGCCGGCCGCGGCGTTGTTCGCGCTGGCCGCCCGCCGTTCCCCGTTATCCGCCGAGAAGGAGCCCGTCTCCCTGTAGGACGGTTCCGGAACCGGCACCCACCTGGGAAGCGCTTCCCGAGGCCACTAGCAGGCATTGACAGGGCTTCGGGAGGCGGTTCACAGTGTGTTTCAAAAGAGCGCTTTCACGTGACATCCCCGACGTGAGACCGCAATCCCCGACCCAGGAGTCAACCCCATGACATCCCCAATCCTGGTCCGCAGACGACCCTTCGTTCTGATGCTGGCCCTGCTCGGCCTGCTCGCCACCTACTTCGTGGTCACCATGACGCGCGCCGACGCCGCCGAGGTGGTCGTCTCGCAGGGCAAGACGGCCACCGCGTCGTCGAGCGAGGTCGCGGGCGCCTACCTGGCGTCCGAGGCCAACGACGGCAACAACGGCACCCGGTGGGCGAGCGCCTGGTCGGCCGCCCAGTGGTGGCAGGTCGACCTCGGATCGGCCACCGCGGTCTCCCGGATCGCCATCAACTGGGAGTCGGCGTACGCGAAGTCGTTCACGATCCAGTTTTCGAACGACGGCTCGTCATTCACGCAGGCCTACGCGACCACGACCGGCGCCGGCGGCCAGCAGAGCATCCCGGTGAGCGGCACTGCACGCTATGTCCGGATCAATCTGACCGAGCGGGCGCTGGCGACCTACGGCTACTCCTTCTGGGAGTTCCAGGTGTTCGCCGGCGGCACCACGACGCCTCCCACCACGACGCCTCCCACCACGACCCCGCCGACCGCGACCCCGCCGGCCGGCACCGCGCGACTTCTCTCCTACAACAAGCCGGCCCAGGCATCGAGCTGGCAGAACGACGTCAACTGCAACCCCTGCAGCCCGGACAAGGCGTTCGACAACGACCCGGCCAGCCGCTGGGCGACGAGCTCCACGACCGGCTGGGTCGACCCCGGCTGGATCTCGGTCGATCTGGGCGCCACCGCGCAGATCAGCCAGGTCGTGCTGCAGTGGGACCCGGCCTACGGCAAGGCGTACCAGATCCAGGTCTCGAACGACAATGCCAACTGGACCTCGATCTACAGCACCACGACCAGTGACGGCCTCAAGGACGTCATCAACGCCACCGGCTCCGGCCGCTACGTCCGGATGTACGGCACCGCCCGTAGCAGCGCCTACGGCTACTCGCTGTGGGAGTTCAGCGTCTATGGCACCGGCGGCGCACCGCAGGCCCCGCCGGCCAAGCCTGCCGACCCGACCTTCCCGGCCAGCCGCCTGGTATTCGACGACGAGTTCAACGGCACGTCCGGCACCAAGGTCGACCAGTCGAAGTGGACGCTCGACCCGGGCACCGGCCAGAACGGCGAGCAGGAGTACTACACCAACGGCGACAACGCGGCCATGGACGGCCAGGGCCACCTGGTGATGACGGCCAAGAAGGAGACCGTCGGCGGCCGTGACTACACGTCACACCGGATGAACACCGGCGGCAAGTTCACCTTCCAGTACGGCCGGGTCGAGGCCCGGGTCAAGATCCCGAAGGGCCAGGGCTTCTGGCCGGCATTCTGGATGATGGGCGCCGACTTCCTGACCGGCCGCCCGTGGCCGTACAACGGCGAGGTCGACATCATGGAGGTCCTCGGCAAGGACACCACCACGACGTACTCCACGCTGCACGCGCCGATGTACAACGGCGGCGGGGGTTACGGGCAGTCCTTGAAGACGGTCGACCTGTCCGCCGACTTCCACACGTGGGCGGCCGAGTGGGACTCGAAGGGGATCCGCTTCTTCCTCGACAACACGCAGGTCTTCTACGCCAGCAAGGAGACCACCGAGAACACCAAGGGCGCGTGGATCTTCGACCACCCGTTCTACCTCATCCTCAACCTCGCGGTGGGCGGTGACTGGCCGGGCGCGGTCGACGCCACCACGCCGTTCCCGTCGCAGATGCTCGTCGACTACGTGCGGGTCTACCAGTGAGCACGGGCGCCGCCGCCGCTGTCCCGGGCGGCGGCGCCCCCCGCGCTGCTATAACAGACCGCATGAATTCCCGGCCCGCTCGCGGCGGGCAGCATCCGACGATGGACCAGGTGGCCGAGGCCGCCGGCGTCTCCCGAGCCACGGTCTCGCGGGTGATCAACGGCGCCCCCAGCGTCGACTCCAAGATCCGCGAAATGGTCCAGCGCGCGATCGCCGATACCGGCTATGTCCCCAACGTCGCCGCCCGCAGCCTGGTCACCCGGCGCTCCAACTCGGTGGCGCTGGTGATCAGCGAGCCGGACCGCCCCGACAACCACAGCTTCCTGAACCGCATCTTCACCGACCCGTACTTCGGTCGCATCACCGCCGGGGCCACCAGCGCCCTGCGCCCGCACGACATCCACCTGGTGGTCATCCCGACCGACTCGACCGACCACCACCAGGTGGTCCGCTACCTGCGCCAGGGCCACGTCGACGGCGTCCTGCTGATCAGCAGCCACGAGCAGGACACCCTCCCCCGCCAGGTGCACGACCTCGGCATTCCGGCGGTCGTCTCGGCCCGCCCGACGTCGCCGATCGCGGTGAGCTACGTCGACGTCGACCAGCGCCTGGGCGCTCGCCTGGCCGCGGAACACCTGCTCAACCGCGGTTGCCGCCACCTGGCCACGATCAGCGGCCCGCTCGACATCCCCTCCGGCCTGGACCGCCTGGACGGCTTCCGCGGTTACCTGGCGACCTGCGGCTTCCCGACGATTCCCGCCATCGAGGGCGACTTCACCCGGGCCGGCGGCGAAACGGCCGCCCGCGAACTGCTGGCCACCCACCCCGACATCGACGGACTTTTCGTCGGAAACGACTTGATGGCCGAAGGCGCCCTGCGCACCCTGCAGGATCTCGGCCGCCGCGTCCCCGACGACATCGCCGTGGTCGGCTTCGACGACAGCAGCGCCGCCCTCGACTGCCGCCCACTGCTGACCACCGTCCGCCAGCCGGTCGAGGAGATGGCCGCCGAGATGGCCGAGGTGCTGATGGCACACATCGCCACCCCCGGCCGCCTCCCGCGCTCGGTCACGTTCCAGCCGTCGCTGGTAATTCGAGATTCAGCATAAATACGGCGTCGGCCAAGCCCCCTGACACACCCGGCAAGCCAGGCGCCCGGCCCCGGCCGCAACGCCACCGCCGGTCCCACCGCGTCGCCGCCCGCCCCATGTCCCCCAGCGTTCCCAACCATGGCCTTTGGCCTGACCATGCTGGCCGACTGCCACTGGCACATCTACCGCCTGCCCGGCAAGTTGGCCGGCCGCGCCTACGTCCTGACTCGACGAGCCTAGGACTCCGCCGCCGCGGCCAGGGCGGCCGTGATGGCTGTTTCGGCGGTGGCCTTGTCGACGCCGAGGCCGGCGAGGACGCCCGTGCCGTCCTCGAGCTCGAGCAGCGCGAGCAGGATGTGCTCGGTGCCCACGTGGTTGTGGTTCATCCGCAGGGCCTCCCGGAAGGTCAGCTCCAGCCCCTTCTTGGCGTGCGCGTCGAACGGGATCATCGCGGGCAACGAGTCGGCCGCCGGCGGCAGCGTCGCGGTGGCGGTCTGCCGAACCGTCTCGAGCGACACGCCCTGCGACACGATCGCCCGCGCGCCGAGCGAGGCCGGGTCCGCCACCAGGCCGATCACCAGGTGCGAAACGCCGATCTGGCTGCTGCCCTTGGCGCGGGCCTCCTCCTGCGCGGTGACGATGACTTTCCGCGCCCGGTCGGTGAAGCGGCTGAACCCCTGACTGGCATCGAGGGGCGCCTCCCCCTTGGCGACGAAGCGTTTCTGGGCCGCCTGCTTGGTGACGCCCATGCTGCGGCCGATCTCCGTCCAGGAGGCGCCGGAGCGGCGCGCCTGGTCGACGAAGTGACCGATCAGGTGATCCGCCACGTCACCCAGGTGATCGGCGGCCAGCACGGCGCCGGTGAGCTGATCCAGCGCGTCGGTGTGCGTGTTCTTGATGTCGTCGATCAGATCGTCGAGCCGGACTGAACTGGTGCCAGGTGTCGTCATGCGTCAACCATAGGTTGACGCACGAGAGGAGTCAACTCGGGGTTGACGATACCGGGAAATCGGCAGCACGACTGACCCCGGCCCAGGCCGCCGCCTCGGCCGCACGCTCCGCCGACGAACGTTCCGCCAGGTCGACCGCGGTCGCGCCGAGCAGCAGCCGCAACGGCGGCGCCGGGTTGCCGACCAGGTCAACGAGGATGCGAGCGGCCCGAACCGGATCGCCCGGCCAGGTGCCATCGGTCTCCCGGCGGAACGCGTTGGTCTTGCCGACGGTCTCCTCGTAGTCCGGGCTGACCGGGTGGAACGTCATCGAGGCGCCACCCCAGTCGGTGCGGAACGGCCCCGGCTCGACGATCGTGACCTTGATGCCGAGCGGCTTGACCTCGGCGTTGAGCACCTCGGAGAAGCCCTCCACGGCGAACTTGGCGGCCTGATAGGCGGCCATCCCCGGGGTGCCCCCGACCCGCCCGCCGATCGACGAGAACTGCAGGAAGTGCCCACCCCGCCGAGCCCGGAAGACCGGCAGCGCCGCCCGGGTCACGTTGACCACGCCGAAGAGGTTCGCCTCGACCTGCGCCCGGAAGTCGTCGAGCGGGGTGTCCTCGATGGACCCGGAGTTGCCGTACCCGGCGTTGTTGGCCACCACGTCGATCCCGCCGAAGCGGGCGACGGCCTGCGCGACGGCGTCGACGGCCGCGTCCGGGTCGGTGACGTCGAGCGGCAGCGCGAGGAGCCGATCGCCGCGCACCGAGATCTGCTCGGGCCGGCGGGCCGTGGCCACGACGTTGTCACCGGCCTCGAGCGCCGCGACGGCCAGCTCCCGCCCGAACCCACGGGAGCTTCCGGTGATGAACCAGGTGCGTGCCATCTCTCCACCTACCTACTGGTTGGTTGGTTACCACGTTCAGCTTGCATCGGTGCCGCGGACACAACCAACCGTTTGGTTGGTTACGCTCGTCACATGCCCCGAGTCCGTGACGCCGCCGCTTCCCGCCGCCGCATCCTGGTCGCCGCCACGGCCGAGTTCGCCGCCCACGGCATCGCCGGCGCCCGGATGGACCGGGTCGCCACCGAGGCGGCCAGCTCCAAGGAGCGCATCTATGCGTACTACGGCAACAAGGACGCCCTCTTCGACGCCGTCTTCACCGAGTCGGTCCGCCAGACCCTCGACGCGGTCGCGTTCGACGCCACCGACCTGCCCGGTTACGCCGGCCGCATGTTCGACCACTTCGCCGACCACCCGGACGCCCAGCGCCTGACCACGTGGTACCGACTGGAGCGCCCCACCGGCCGCGCCCTCTCCGCGGTGATCAAGGCCAACCGCACCCGCCTCGAGGCCCTGGCCGCGGCCTCGACAACCACCACCTTCTCCCCGGTCGAGCTGCTGACGCTGATCCAGGCGATAGCGAGCTCCTGGGGCACGATGAACCCGGAGTTCGCCGAGGCCGCCGCCGCGATCGACCGCGAGGCCCGCCGCCGGTCGGTGATCGAGGCCGTCACCCGGCTAATCGGGCAGGATCGGCCCTAATCGGGCAGGATCGGCACTGACGGGTTGAGCTGGCGACCCAGGGTCGCGGCCCGGCCCAGGGAACTGGAGCCGAAGCGGTCGCGGACCGCGTCCATCGCCACGTCGAGACGGTCGTCGGACAGCTCGTCGAACAGTGACGGCTGGACGCTGCCGTCAGCGTCCAGATTGCTCACCGCGACGCCGACCAGGGTCAGGCCCCGGGTCTGGATCAGCGGGCGGGCCTCGGCCAGCAGCGCCCGCGCCGTCTCCAGCACCACACGCGTCTGCATGGTGGCCTTGAGCAGGCTGCGGGATCTGGTGGCCCGGCCGAAGTCGTCGAAGCGCAGCCGCAGTGTCACCGTGCGGCCGGCCCGGTTGGCCCCGCGCATGCGGCGGGTCACCCGGTCGACCAGGGCGGCGAGGGTGGCGTCGATCTCGGCGAACGGTCGCGGTCGGCGGCCCAGCGCGCACTGCGAGCCGATCGAGCCACGGCGGTGGCCGACGCGCACCCGGCGCGGGTCGCGGTTGTGCGCGAGCGCGTGCAGATGCCGGCCGGAGTGCGCGCCGAGCATGGTGACCAGGGCGGCCTCGCCGATGCGGGCCACGTGGCCGACCGTGTTGATCCGGTTTTCGCGCAGCTTGGCCGAGGTGACCGGGCCGACGCCCCACAGGCGCTCGACCGGCAGCGGGTGCAGGAAGTCGAGCTCGGCGCCGGCCTGCACCTCGAGCAGGCCGTCCGGTTTGCCGACCGCGCTGGCCACCTTGGCCAGGAACTTCGTGCCGGCGATGCCGACCGTGATCGGCAGGCCGACCCGGTCCCGCACATCGGCCCGGAGCCGCGAGGCGATCTCCCGCGGCTCGCCCCGGATCTTGCGGAGGCCGGTCACGTCGAGGAATGCCTCGTCGATCGAGATGCCTTCGACGAGCGGCGTGGTGTCCCGGAAGATCTCGAACACGGCCTTGCTGGCCACCGTGTAGGCCTTCATGCGGGGCGGGACCACGATGGCGCGCGGGCAGAGCGCCCGGGCCTGGGTCAGGCCCATCGGTGTACGCACGCCGCAGGCCTTCGCCTCGTAGCTCGCCGCCAGCACCACGCCCATGCCGACGAGCACCGGTCGCCCGCGCAGCGCGGGGTCGTCACGCTGCTCGACCGACGCGTAGAACGCGTCGAGGTCGGCGTGCATGATGGTCACGGAAGCAGCTTAGAACATATGTTCGATCGGGGACAGAGCCCTTGAGCTGGGAAGATATCCATCTATGCAACAGGAAATTCTCCGGCGGGGTATTGACCGACGAACGTCGATCGGCGTTATGTGGGGACGTTCATCCGCTTCACTGCCACTCAATGTGGAGGCATAGTGATCAGAAGTACGACCATGAGGTCGCGGCTGGCGCTGGTTGTCGCACTCGGCACCGCCGCCGCCTCGGTCCTCGGGGCCGGCCCGGCCACCGCCGCGGCCCGTCCCGGACGGCACGTTCTCAACGGCAGCCAGCCGCGCTGGCTGACCCGGGCACGGGCCACCGGCGGCGCACCGGCCGCCGCCGATTCGCTCTCCTTCGGCATCCTGCTGAGCCTGCGTGACAGCGCGGCGGCCGAAGCCACGCTCGCCCAGCTCTCCGACCCGTCGAGCGCCAGCTACGGCAAGTGGCTCACGACGAGTGACTTCAAGGCCCGTTACGCGCCGGCTCAGACCGATGTGGATGCGGTCCGGTCCTGGCTCAAGGGGCAGGGCTTCACCCTGCGAGACACCCTCGGCGGGATGTATGTCGAGGCGTCCGGCAGCACCGCGCAGGTCAACAAGGTCTTCGGTACGACCGTGAAGGACTACTCGTACCAGGGCCAGACCGTGCACGCGAACAGCACCGCGCTCTCCCTGCCGGAGGACACCCCCTCGTCGGTGGTCGGTGTCGTCTCCGGCGTCCTCGGCCTCGACCAGGGCCAGGCGCTCAAGAAGCCGGGCGAGACGCTGCCGGGTCCGGACACCGGTTTCCGGGCGGGGCAGCCCTGCTCGTCCTACTACGGGCAGAAGACCGCCACCGCGCAGCCGGCCTCGAACGGCCAGAAGAAGCCGTACGTGGTGTGCGGTTACCAGCCGAAGCAGTACGAGTCGGCGTACGGCGTCAGTGACCTGATCAAGCACGGCATCGACGGACGGGGTGTGACCGTGGCGGTCACCGACGCGTTCGCCTCGCCGACGATCGCGTCGGACCTGAAGACGTACAACAAGAAGCACGGCCTGCCCGCGTTCGGCCGGCAGCAGTTCAGCCAGATCACCCCCGGTCCCGACGGCTACGACTCGGTCGAGGACTGCGGCGGCGCCGGCTGGTACGGCGAGGAGACCCTCGACATCGAGGCCGTGCACTCGATGGCGCCGGGCGCGAAGATCGTCTACGTCGGCGGCGCCGACTGCAACAGCGGTCTCGACGAGGCGTGGGCCACCACGATCGACAACCACGTGGCCGACATCGTGACCAACTCGTGGGGCACCGGCACCGACAAGGTCGAGGACCTCGGCGCCGAGTTCATCGCGTTCTACCAGCAGTTCTCGCTGGAGGCCGCGCTGACCGGCATCACCGTGGACTTCTCCAGCGGTGACGCGGGCGACGAGACCCAGGGCGGCACCGAGCCGGCCCTGAAGACAGTCGACTTCCCGGCTGATTTGCCTTACGTGACCGGCGTCGGCGGCACCAGCGTCGGCATCGACAAGAACGGCAAGCGGGTCTGGGAGCACGGCTGGCAGTCGGCCTACTCCCCGCTGTCCGACGACGGCAAGAGCTGGGGCGACCCGGCCTACTCGTCCGGTGGCGGCGGCGGCACGAGCATCCTGTTCGGCCAGCCGTTCTACCAGCGCGGCGTCGTGCCCGACTCGATCTCGAAATACTTCGGATCGACCCGGATGCGCACCGTCCCGGACATCTCGATGCCGGGCGACCCGAACACCGGTTTCGTGGTCGGCCAGACCCAGGAATTCAGTGACGGCACGTACTACGACGAGTACCGCATCGGCGGCACCAGCCTGGCGTCCCCGCTGCTGGCCGGTCTGCAGGCGGTGGCCAGCCAGAAGGCGCACCACCCGGTGGGCTTCGCCAACCCGTCGTACTACCGCCAGGCCGGCACGGCGGCGATCACCGACATCGTCGCCCCGAAGAAGCCGCTCCAGCAGGTCCGGACGAACTTCGTGAACAGCGAGGACGCCTCGGACGGCCGGCAGTTCCTGCTGCAGACGGTCGACGTGCAGACGACGACCATCCACAGCACCCGTGGCTACGACGCCGAGACCGGCGTGGGCGTCCCGGGGCCAGCGTTTTTCCGATAGAAACCCCAGGTAGATAGCAAGTGTGGGGCGGGCCACGTTGCCCGCCCCACATCTATGTGAGGGAATTCCACAGCGAGAATCCCGGTTCTATCGGGGCGAGCGCACAACGCTCAGGTTTTGAATCGCTGGAGGAACCACCCATGTTGCTTCACAGCGCGACCGTCCACGACCTGGACCGGATCACAGCGCGTGTGTTCGATACCACCCGTTCCGGTTGCCGCCTGAACGCCTACCGGATCGACGGGACCTTCCATATCGACATCGACCTGCCCGGCATCGACCCGGCCGGCATCGACATCACCGCCGACGACAAGGTCCTGACCGTCCGGGCCGAGCGCAAGCAGGCCCCGGGCGAGAGCGCCGAACCGCAGGGCGCCCCGGTGAGCCGGCAGGTACTGCTGTCCGACCGGCTGGACACCGACCGGCTCGACGCGCACTACGCCAACGGCGTCCTCACCCTGAGCATCCCGGTCAGCGTCAGTGCTGGAACTGGAACCAATTGACGTTGAGGAACTCTCCGTCGCCATCACGTGCGAACGTGAAATAGACGGTGTGTGTTCCGGTGACGGGCGGGGTGAGGGTTACCTCGTCCGTCCGCCAGTTCTGCCAACCGCCGGTCTTGGTCACCCGTAGCGTGCCGACCGGACCGGCGGTGGGACTGTCCAGGCGTACGTCCATCCGCCCGTCCTCGGCGTCGCTGGCCACCCGTACATCCAAGGTGTTTGCCGGCACCTCGCCGAATTCGACGTGGTCGAAGCGCAGCGAGTCGCCGGAGGCGATCCAGCCGACGTTCTTGCCGCCGCCCTGGTCCTCGGTGTCCTGAGACTGAATGCCCTCGTTGCCGTCGGCGCTCTCGGCCTGCAGCGTCTGATAGACCGTCGGCGTCGGCGGCGCGGAGGTGGTCGGCGCGGCCGAGGGCGCGGCGGCCGACGGCGGCGGCGCCGTCGGCAGAGCCTTGGCCGACGCTGGGGCCGGCGTGTCCTGCCAGCGCCCGATCAGGTATCCGAGCAGCACAAGACCTACCGCCCCCAGCGCGATGAGAACACGCTGCCGGGTGCGGTAGGCACGGGTGCGGTAGACCGACGGAGCCGCCGGCGGCGGAACTGCCACTAGACCACTTCGGCCACGATCGACTCGACCGGCGGCTCGGCGAAGTGGCAGGCCACCACGGTCTCGCCGACCGGCTTGCGCTCCAGGGCCGGGTCCTGGGTGGCGCAGATGTCCTGCGCCTTCCAGCAGCGGGTGCGGAAGCGGCAGCCCGACGGCGGGTCGACCGGGCTCGGCACGTCGCCGACCAGGCGGATCCGCTGCTTCGGCGGAACACCACGAACCACCGCGATGTCCGGCACGGCGGAGAGCAGCGCCTGCGTGTACGGGTGCTGCGGCTCGTTGTAGAGCGCGTCGCGCGGTCCCTCCTCGACCATGCGCCCGAGGTACATGACCGCGACCCGGTCGCAGAAGTGCCGCACCACGCCCAGGTCGTGGGCGATGAAGACGAACGCGATGCCCAGCTCCTTGCGGAGGTTCTCCAGCAGGTTCATCACCTGGGCCTGGATGGACACGTCGAGCGCCGAGACCGGCTCGTCGGCCACGATAATCTTCGGCCGGGCGGCGAGCGCGCGGGCGATGCCGATGCGCTGGCGCTGACCGCCGGAGAACTCGTGCGGGTAGCGGTTGTAGTGCTCCGGGTTGAGGCCGACGACCTCGAGCAGCTCCTGCACCCGGCTCAGCTCGCCGTTCTTGGGCACCATGCCGTGCGTGCGCAGCGCGGTGCCGACGATGGTGCCGACCGTGTGCCGCGGGTTCAGCGACGAGTACGGGTCCTGGAAGATCAGCTGGATCTCCCGGCGGTACGGCCGCAGCTGACGCTCGGACATGTGCGCGATGTCCACGCCCTGATATTTGATCTTGCCGGCGGTCGGTTCGAGCAGCCGGGTGATCAGGCGGGCGGTGGTGGACTTGCCACAGCCGGACTCACCGACCAGGCCGACCGTCTCGCCGGGCTGCACGGTCAGGCTGACCCCGTCCACGGCCTGAACCCACTTGGTGCCGCGGGCCAGCAGGCCGTCGCCCTTCGTCCGGAAGTGCATCTTGACGTCTTCGAGCTCGAGCAGAGGGGCACCCTCCACCTGCTTGACGCCGGAGGACTTGGTGTTGGTAGCAGCGGTCATCGCAGTGGTCCTCTTACGGCAGCCGGGGCAGGACTTCGGTCTCGAACACCTTGTCGGGTTCCTTCAGGTGGCACCGGGAGGTGCGGCCCTGGTCCGCGGTCCGCGAGATGAGTTCGGGCTTGAGGGTGCGGCACAGGTCGCCGCCCACCCGGTCCTTGAACTCGCACCGCGGGTGGAAGGCGCAGCCAGTCGGCATGGCGAGCAGGCTTGGCGGGGAGCCGGGGATCGGGTGCAGCGGGCCGGGCGTGCCGGAGACCGCCGGAATGCTCTCCAGCAGACCCCAGGTGTACGGGTGCAGCGGGGTCCCGAGGATCTTCTCCACCGGGCCGTGCTCGACCGCGTTGCCGCCGTACATCACCAGGATGTCGTCGGCGATCTCGGCCACCACGCCGAGGTCGTGCGTGATGAACACGACCGCCGAGCCGAAGTCGCGCTGCAGATCGGAGATGAGGTCGAGGATCTGGGCCTGCACGGTCACGTCGAGGGCCGTGGTCGGCTCGTCGGCGATCAGCAGCTTCGGGTCGTTGACCAGCGCCATCGCGATCATCGCGCGCTGCCGCATGCCACCGGAGAACTCGTGCGGATATTGATCCACCCGGCGCGACGGGTTGGGGATGCCGACCCGGCCGAGCATGTCGACCGCGCGCGCCTTGGCCGCCCGCTTCGAGACGTTGTGGTGCGCCCGGTACGACTCCATGATCTGGTCGCCGATGGTGAAGAACGGGTGCAGCGACGACTGCGGGTCCTGGAAGATCATCGCAGCGTCGGCGCCGCGGTAGCTCATCAGGCTCTTCTCCGACATGCCGACGACCTCTTTGCCGCCGACCTTGATCGACCCGGAGATCCAGGTCGACTTGCGGTCGTGCAGGCCGAGGATGGCCATGCTGGAGACGCTCTTGCCGGAGCCGGACTCACCGACGATGGCCAGGGTCCGCCGCAGCGGCAGCGAGTAGCTCAGCCCCTGCACCGCATGCACTTTGCCGTCCGCCGTGGGGAACTGGACGTGCAGGTCGGAGACCTCGAGGTAGGCCTCCTCGCCCTCGGCGCGGGTGCGGGGTGTGCGGGTCACGGTCTGCGGGGACCGGACAGTCTGATCGGTCATGTTGCCGCCTTGCGGGACAGATGGGGTTGGGCCGTTGTCGCTCATCCGAGCCGCACCCGGGGGTCGAGCACCGTGTACAGGATGTCTACCACCAGGTTCATGACCACCAGGACGGTCGCGCCGACGATGACGCCACCCATCAGAACCGGCAGGTCGTACTGGTTGAACGCGTTGATGATGCGGGTGCCGAGGCCGGGCAGCTGGAAGATGCGCTCGGTGAAGATCGTGTTGACCAGCTGGTAAGCGACGTCGACGCCGAAGATCGTGATGACCGGGGTCATGGCGGCCCGCAGGCCGTGCCGATAGACCACGCGCCGTTCGGAGATGCCCTTCGACCGGGCGGTCCGGGTGAAGTCCTGGCCCAGCGCCTCGATCATGGAGGCGCGGGAGTACCGGGTGTACGACGCCGAGTTGGTCAGGCCGAGACAGAGCCACGCCGCGAGCATGCCGGACGCCCATTGCACCGGATTCTCGAAGAACGACGTGTACTGCGACTTCGGCAGGAACGTCGCGTACAGCGCGATGACCAGGGCGACGATGAAGTACGGAATCGAGCCGATCACCAGGGACGTGCCGACCGAGACCTTGTCGAGCGTCGTTCCTCGGACACGGGCCGAGATCGTTCCGATCAGCACACCGAACAGCAGGTAGATCGTGGCGCCGCCGAACACGATCGACAGGGTGACCGGGACCGCCTTCACGAGCAGGTCGGTGACCGGGACGCCGAGAATGTACGAGTAGCCCAGGCAGGGCGCCGCGCAGTGCCGGGTGACGCCGCCGGCGCTGTAGTCGCGGCCGGCCACGATGCCCTTGAAGTAGAGGCCGATCTGCTCGACCGCGGGCTGGTCGAGGTTGAGGCTGCGGCTGATGTCCGCGAGGCGGTCCGGCGTGCACTTCGGGCCGCAGATGACGCCGGCCGGGTCAGTCGGTGCGACGAAGAACAGCATGAAGCTGGCCACCACCGTGACTATCACGACCGAGATCGCGCTGAGCACGCGTCGCAGGATGTAAAACAGCACGGCCGGCACCTCGTGTAGATAGAGATCGAGACAGGTAAGTAGATGGACGCCGGTTGGCGTGAACGGTGGCCCGGCCGCGCGAGCGGCCGGGCCACCGGCCGAGCTGACCTAGGTCAGCTCTTGAGGTACATGTCCGGGAAGAACGGCATGCCCACGGTCGCGTCGCCGACGGCGCCACCGATGTTGGTGCCGGCAATGACGGCCATCTTGGTGTAGTACCACGGCAGAGCGACGTACTGGCTCATGATTTCCTGGTCCAGAGCGGCCCACTTGGCGGTCGCCTGGTCCGTCGGCAGGTTCGCGACGTCCTCGATCTTCTGGTCGAGCGTCTTGTCCTGCAGCATGCCCCAGCTCTGGCCCTCGGCGATGCTCTTCGACTCGAAGAGCACCGGCAGCCACGACGAGCCGGTCGGCCAGTCGGAGCACCAGCCGCGCGGCGACTGGCCCAGGTTGACCGGAGCGTCGTAGTCCGAGGTCTTCGAACGCAGGTCGGCCGTGGCCACACCGATCGCCTTGACCTTGAAGCCGGCCTTGGTGAGGGCGTCGGCCCGGATGTTCGAGATCTGCTGCGAGATCGGCTTGGTGTTGTCGTAGTACCACTGGACCTCGAAGCCGAGCTTGCCGGCGTCGGTGAGCAGCTTCTTGGCACCCTCGGGGTCACCGGCACCGGTGCCGGTCAGGTCCGCGAGCGGGGTGTACTTGGTGTAGCCGGGGACGCCCGGGGGGAGGAAGGTGCTGGCCGGCTCCGACGTGTAGTCGTTGTTGCCGTTCGCCTTCGACAGCGCGTCGTACGGGTACGCCTTGGCGATCGCCTTACGGACGTTGATGTCCGTGATCTTCCGGGTGTCCATGTTCAGGATGTAGAGGCAGGGGCTCTCACCCTTGATCAGCTGGTTGGCCTTGTCGCCGGTCAGCTGCGGGATCAGGGACGCGTCGACCTCGTCGTAGGCCAGCGAGTTGGCGTCGTCACCGGCGCTGTTGAGCACCTTCTGCTGCAGGGTGACGAGCTCGCCGCCCCACTTGAAGCTCCACGCGTCGGCGTACTGGTGCCGCGCCGGGTCCGTCGCCGGGTCCCAGTTCGGGTTCTTCTTCAGCGTCAGCGAGGTGCCGGCAACGTACTGGTCGAACATGTACGGGCCGGTCGAGATCGGGTGGTTCTTGTAGTCCTGCTTGGTGTCCTTGGCCTTCGGGATCGGCGTGAAGGCCGGGAAGGTCAGGTAGAACGGCAGGTCGGCGAACGGCTTCGCCAGGTGGATGATCAGGGTGTCGGTGCCCTGGGTCTCCACGCCGGAGTAGGTGTCACCGGACGCGTACGGGCCCTTGTACTTGTCGCCGTCCTTGAAGTAGGTCAGCTGGTACGCCGGGCCGTTCGGGTAGACGTCGTGGGCGAACGAACGCTTGATCGCGTACGCCAGGTCCTCGACCTTGACGGCGGTGCCGTCCTCGTACTTGATGCCCTGCTGCATCTTGAACGTCCAGGTCAGCTTGTCCGCCGAGACCGTACCGAGGTCGGTGAGGTCGGGGACGAGGACCGGCTGGCCGTTGCGCACGTCGTACTGCGTGGGCGTGCGGAAGGTCAGCTTCTCGATCTCGTTCGAGTCGGTGTAGTACGTGTCGGTCGGGTCGAGCGTCGACGGCGTGGTCTGCGCCACGATCGTGATCGTGCCGCCCTTCTTCGCCCCCGCCACCTCCTCCGCCGGGCCCTTCGCGTTCGGGTCGGTGGCGGCCTGCTGAGCCTGCAGCTTGCCGGTGTCCGCCTTGCCGGTATCACTCTTCGATGACGGGCTACCGCAGCCCGACAAACCGATCGCCACGGCGGCTGTCGCCGCCACGGCCACCTTGAAGCGCCTTGCCATTTGTCCTCTTTCTAAACAATGCGTCGACGGGGTCACCGTCGGGTGCGGGGATCAAAAGCGTCTCGGATCGAGTCACCGAGGAGGCTCAGCGACAGCACCAGAATGCTGATCGCCAGGACCGGCAGCCACAGGTAGAGCGGATCGGCCCGGTAGTACGTCGTGGCATTGCTGATCGTGAGCCCCCACGACGGGGTCGGCTCGACCAAACCCACACCGAGGAAGGTCAGACCAGCCTCGGCAACGATGTAGCTCGGCAGGGCCAGCGAGGTGGAGATGATGATCGGCGCCACCAGGTTCGGCAGCAGCTCCTTGAACAGAACCTTGTGGGTGGGCACGCCCAGCACCCGTGCGGCGGCGATGAACTCGCGCTCACGCAGCGACAGGACCTCACCGCGGATGAGCCGGGCCAGACTCGCCCAGCCGAAGAACGACAGCACCAGGATCAGCGAGGCGAACCGCGCCCGGGTGACCTCGCTGGTGTCGGCCGTCGACGCGTCGGCCACGAACAGCGTGAGGATCACGGCCGGGACGGCGATGGCGAACAGGAGGTAAGGAAGGCTCAGGACGAAGTCGATGACCCAGGAGATGATCCGGTCGACCCAGCCGCCAAGGAAGCCGGCCAGCAGGCCCATGACCACGCCGACCAGGCCGGTGATCAGGGTGACCGAGATGGCCACGATCAGCGACGGCCGCGCGCCGTAGACGAAGCGGGCGAACAGGTCGCGCCCGAGCCGGGGCTCGACGCCGAACCAGTGGTCGCTGGTGGCCGAGATGGTCGGGAAGCCGTACTGGTCGAGCAGGTCCTGGTGCAGTGTCGTGGTGTCCTGGCCCTCGAGCTTCACGAGAAGCGGGGCGAACACCGCGATCAGGATGAAGAAGCTGAAGACCCCGATGCAGATCATCGCGACCTTGTCCTTGCGCAGCCGCGCAAGAGCGATCTGGGTCGGCGACTTACGCCGCGTCTCGACCTTCTTCGTGTCCCCCGTGGGAGCGGTCATCGCGTCGAGCGACGCGCCCTTGCTCTCCAGCGCGGCCTCTTCGATCAGCGGTTCCACGCTCAATCACCTCCATCGAACGACACACCCTCACATGCGCCGTGCGCGAGAGGTATTCGGATGCTGCGGTTGGGAAGGTAGCCCGGAAATCGTCCGTAGGAAATGAGTTGACGCATCGAATGAATAACAGCCAGCTGAAAGCGATGGCTTGACCATCCTGCGGCGCTCATACTGCCAGCCCTGCACGAAGCACCACTTGATCGGACAAAAGACCTGATACAGCAGCGCGGAGTGTCCTTATTGTCGGATATCACAAGCCAAAGGGCAATCGTACTGTTGCGCAAAGTCATGGAAGTAACGGTCAGGTCACGGAAGGCCGCTGTTTCGTCAGGGTTTCGGCCGGATGTCGATCTTGGAAGGGTGCCCCGAACGATCGTCCGGCCGTGAGCGCTCTCACAAGGAAGATCTCCCGTGGATCATGTCCAAGATGGCTGGATCCACGGCCTGGACCGGCCTAAAGACACGGATCTGTCGTGCGGTCGGTTACCCAGTGCACACTTGCCGAAAGGGCCTACGGGCCATTCCGATTACGAATCGGGTGCCATTCCCGGCCATTCCGCGGACTTCGACGGGCGTCTTCCCTACGTTGCGAAGTCGGCCGGTGCAAGATCGGTGATGATCGCTGCGGCCCGCTCCAGCGCCACCGACGGGTCGGCATCCGCCCCCGTGATCAGCGGGTCCCAGTTCAGGTCGTAGAACAGCTCGGTCACCCCGGCCTCGGCGTAACGCGAGGCGCCGGCGCGGATCTGCTCGGCATCGCCGGAAAGCGGCAGCGAATCGTCCCGAACACCCGCTTTTACCCAGCCCCGGACCACGATGCGCATCTCGTCCGGGTCCCGTCCGGACTCCTCGGCCGCCCGCCGCACCACCTGCACGCCGCGCTCAACGTCGGCGAGCCGGGCCTGGCTGCTGCTCACCCAGCCCGCGGCGATCCGGCCGGCCCGGCGCAGGGCCGCGTCGGCGGTGCCACCCAGCAGGACCGGCGGCCCACCGGCCTGAACCGGCGGCGGCGCGAACCGGCTCGGCGGAACCGTGTAGAACTCGCCGTCGAACGATGCCTCCGGGTCGTTCCAGAGAGTGCGCAGCGCCGCCAAATATTCCTCGGTGCGCCGGCCGCGCGGGTTCGGGTCCGAGCCGGTCGCCACGAACTCCGGTTCCGACCAGCCGGTGCCCAGGCCCAGGTCGTGCCGCCCGCCGGAGACCACGTCCAGCGAGGCCGCCTGCTTGGCGAGGTAGGCCGGTGACACGTACGGCAGGTTGATCACCGCGACCCCGAGCCGGATACGCGACGTGCAGGCGGCCGTGTAACTCAGCGCCACCATCGGGTCGAGCACGCTCTGGTAGACCGGCGCCAGCTCCTGGTCCGCCCCGACCAGCAGCCGCTGGAACGCCCACAGCCCGTGATAGCCGAGCTCCTCCGCCAGCTTGGCGATCCGGCCCAGCGACGCGGGTGTCGCCCACGCCCCCGAGACGGGCAAACCTAGGCTGATCAACATAACTCTCACGTTAGCCCGAGGTCTGCACCACCCCACCTCGGGCCCTCAAGATCAAATTCTTGATGTCGTGCCTGGTTGCATGGTGCGGACCGCTGCTCCCGCCGAGGCCGGCCTGGGGCCCAGCAGAGCTGGCCCGAGGCCTTCATTCTGCGTGCGTGGCCAAACCCGGCCGGCCGTACTCCTCGGACAACCGGCTGCCGAGTTCGGCGAGGCGGCTGTCCGGTGCCGCTGCCTGGATGGCGGCGACGAACGCCAGGTAGGCGGTTCGCAGGTCGGCGCGGCCGCCGTCCAGGGTGGTGGCCAGCAAGCCGTGGGCGGCCACCGCGACCGGGCGGAAATCGGCCGGGGTCTCGGCCGGCACACCCGGCAGCAGGTCGGGTGGGCCGGGGTCGGCGATCTCGGCGGCCGGGGACAGGTCGGCCATCTCGGCCCGCAGGCGGAGGTTGGCGCCGAGCAGGCCCGGGCGCAGGCCCTCGAAGGTCAGGGCCGGCTGGTATTCGCGGGCGATCAGGCCGGCGCCGCGGGCGTTCAGCTCGGCCGGGTCGACGTCGGCCCGCACCCCGTCGGCGCCCAGGCCGAAATAGTCGGCCAGCCTCGCCCGCACCGACGGGATCCGGGTCGAGCCGCCGGAGAGGATCACCTGGTCGACGCCGCGGCGGCCGATGCCGGGCACCAGCGCGGCCGCCTCCAGCGCGGCGGTCAGGTAGCCGAGCGACTTGGTCACGTCCGCCTCGATCATCGCCTCGAAGCCGCGGCGGGACAGCGGCACGCTCGCGCTCACCGTCGCGGTCAGCAGCGGCAGCTCCAGCACCGTGGTCTCGGCGGTGGACAGCTCCCGCTTGCGGCGCTCGGCCTCCCGCCGGATCCGCCGGCGCACGTGCTCGTCGCGGCTCAGGTCGACGTGATGCCGCTCCCGGATCTGACGCAACGCGTACCCCACGATGTGCTCGTCGAAGTCGTCGCCGCCCAGCCGCGGATCGCCGGCCGCGCCGAGCACCGCCACCCCCTCCGGCCCGATCCGCACGATCGCCGTGTCGAAGGTGCCGCCGCCGAGGTCGTAGATCGCATAGGTGCGCTCCTGGTCGTCGGCGCCGAGCGCGACCGCGGCCGCGATCGGGTCGTCGAGCAGCCGGCGCACGTTGAGCTGGGCGAGAGCGGCCGCCTCCCGGATCGCTCGGCGCTGGGGCTCCCCCGCCGAGCAGGAAACCGTGATCACCGCGTCGTGCACCGGGCCGCCGAGGAACGCCTCGGCCTGCCGCTTCAGCTCGATCAACAGAAACGCGCAGATCTCCGGCGGGCGGTACTGCCGGCCGCGCAACCGGAGCCGCTCGTCGGTGCCGAGCTCGCGCTTGATGCCGTCGATCTGCGGCAGGGCATCGGTCGGCGACGGGCGGCCGACCACGATCTGACCGGCCGGGTTCTGCCCGACCACGGCCGGGAGAGTAGCCGCGCCGTCCGGGGCCGGGATGACGATCAGCTTCGAGCCGTCCCAGACGGACATCGTGCACGAGGTCGTGCCGAGGTCGATCCCGACGACGGGATGGTAGGGAGAGGACGAATCGCTGTGCTCGGTCAAGGCCGCCCCCTATGACCAGCTCACTGTCGGTTAACTTACTGACGACGGGAACTGATCACGATCGATCCGTCGGCAATCCGACGAAGGCTGGACAGCGGCGTTCCCGATTACGGGCGCCGGACCTCGGCGTCGTGCAGGGCCCGCTGCGCCCAGCCGATCCGCTGCTCACTCAGCCCCGCCGCCCGGGCCTGGTAGACCGCCTCGTGGAGCAGGCGCATCGCCTCGGCCCGGTTGCCCGCGGCCAGCTCGGCCTCGCCCAGCGCGAGGGTGCCGGTCGCCACCCGGCGCGGATCGCCGTAACGCTCGCGCAGCACCTGCGACATGCGCAGATGCCGGAGCCCGCGCTCCGGGTCACCGGCCACGTAGACGTGGAAGAACCCGATATGCCGGTGCACCTCGGAGCGCACCATCTCGTCGGCGTACCGCTCGGCCAACTCGAGGGCCTCGCGGTAGAACGGCATCGCGGTGGCCCAGTCGCCGCGCAGCACCTGGTGCACCAGACCCAGCCCGAACAGCGACTCGGCCGCGCCGGCCGGGTCGTCGGCCTCCCGCTGGATGTCCAGCGCCTCCTGGAACAACCGCTCCTCGGCCGCCCAGTCGGCCCGGCTGAGGTCCTCGCTGATCGCCGCGAAATGCGCGAGCATGCCGAGCCGGGTCAGGGCGGCCGCCTCGGTGATCCGGTCCCGGCCCGCCTGCGCCCGGCCCCGGGCCGCTTCCAGCAGTTGCCGGGCCGGGAGATAGTCACCGGCACGGAAGCCGGCCTCCAGCATCGCCTCGTGCCCGGCGGCGAGCAGGGCCCCCGCGGTCGGCTCGCTCCCCATATATATAGAAGATAGTCGACTTCGAGATCTGGCCGGACCCGAGATAACGTGCACAACCGTGCGGAAGATCTACGTGATCGGGATCGGTGCCGGCCACCCGGACCACCTGACCCTGCAGGCAGCCAAGGCGATCGGGCGGACCGATGTCTTCTTCGTGCTCGACAAGGGCGAGGCGAAGGAGAGCATGATCGAGCTGCGGCGGCAGCTGATGAAGGCGTACGGGCGGCCCAGCCGGCGCATCGCCGAGGGCCAGGACCCGTCCCGGGACCGCACCCCCGACGACTACCAGGGCACGATCGCCGACTGGCGGCACCGGCGCTCCGAGGTCACCGAGGCGCTGATCGGCGAGCACCTGCTCGACGGCGAGACCGGCGGCTTCCTGGTGTGGGGCGACCCGTCGCTCTACGACTCGACGATCGCCATCCTCGACGAGATCCTGGGGCGCGGGCAGACCCTCTTCGAATACGAGGTGATCCCCGGCGTCAGCAGCGTCTCCGCCCTGGCCGCCAAGCACCGCATCGGCCTCAACCGGGTCGGCCGCGCGTTCCAGGTGACGACCGGCCGCCGGCTCGCCGACGAGGGCTGGCCGGAGGGCGTCGACGATCTGGTCGTCATGCTCGACGCCCAGCAGGCCTTCACCGCCCACCCGGACGCCCACATCTACTGGGGCGCCTACCTCGGCACCCCGGACGAGCTGCTCGCGTCCGGCCCGGTCGCCGAGGTGTCCGGCGAGATCCTGCGCATCCGGGCCGAGGCCCGCGAGAAGCACGGCTGGATCATGGACACCTACCTGCTGCGCCGGCCCTGACTAGTGGTCCTCCAGGTCGCCCTCGGTGGCCAGGAAGACCTCCTGCAGGGCGGTCAGCGTGCCGGGGTCGGGCGACTCCCAGAGCTTGCGGTCGGCCGCCTCCAGGAGGCGCTCGGTGATGCCGTGCAGGGCCCACGGGTTCGACTCGGACATGAACTTCTGGTTCTCCGGGTCGAGCACGTAGCTCGCGGCCAGCTGTTCGTACATCCAGTCGGTGACGACGCCGGCGGTGGCGTCGAAGCCGAACAGGTAGTCGACGGTCGCGGCCAGCTCGAACGCACCCTTGTAGCCGTGCCGGCGCATCGCGGCGATCCAGCGCGGGTTCACCACCCGGGCCCGGAAGATCCGCGCGGTCTCCTCGGTCAGGCTGCGGGTGCGGGTGGCGTCCGGGTTGGTGGAGTCGCCGACGTACGCCGCGGGGGCCTTGCCGGTCAGCGCGCGCACCGTGGCGATCATGCCGCCGTGATATTGGAAATAGTCGTCCGAGTCGGCGATGTCGTGCTCGCGGGTGTCGATGTTCTTGGCGGCCACGTCGATCCGCCGGTAGGCGTTTTCCATGTCCGGCCGCGCGGGCACCCCGTCCAGGCCACGGCCGTAGGCGAAGCCGCCCCACACGGCGTACACCTCGGCCAGGTCTTTGTCGTCGCGCCAGTTCCGGCTGTCGATGAGCGGAAGGATGCCGGCGCCGTAGGCGCCCGGCCGGGAGCCGAAGATGCGCATGGTGGCCCGCCGCCAGTCGCCGTGCTCGTTGTTGTCGCGCATCGCGTGGTCGCGCACGTAGTTGTCCGGCTCGTCAAGCTCGGCGATCATCCGGAACGCGTCGTCGAGCATCGCCACCACGTGCGGGAACGCGTCCCGGAAGAAGCCGGAGATGCGGACCGTGACGTCGACGCGGGGCCGGGCCAGTTCCGCGCGCGAGATCGGCTCCAGGCCGGTCACCCGGCGAGACGCCGGGTCCCAGATCGGGCGGACGCCGATCAGCGCGAGAATCTCGGCGATGTCGTCGCCGGCCGTGCGCATCGCGCTGGTTCCCCACGCGGATAGGCCGACCGAGCGGGGCCACTCGCCGTAGTCGGCGCGGTAGCGCTCGAGCAGCGAGTCGGCCATCGCCTGGCCGGTCTCCCAGGCGAGGGCGCTCGGGATGGCCTTGGGGTCGACCGAGTAGAAGTTGCGGCCGGTGGGCAGCACGTTGATCAGGCCGCGGAGCGGTGAGCCGCTCGGCCCGGCCGGGACGTAACCGCCGTCCAGCGCGTGCAGCACGTTGGTCAGCTCGTCGGTGGTGCGCGCCAGCCGGGGCACGATCTCGGTGGCGGCGAACTCCAGCACCCGGTTCACTTCCGGAAGGTCGGAGAGGTCGCACGAGGTGGGCCAGCCGGCCTCCTCCATCGCCACGACCAACGCCCTCGCGGATGCCTCCACCGCATCGGTCTCCGCCGTGGACGCGTCCTCCGCCAGCCCCAGCGCCTCGCGCAGACCGGGCAGCGCGGCCACCTTGCCGGCCCACATCTGCCGGGCCCGCAGCATCGCGAGCACCAGGTTGACGCGTGCCTCGCCGACCGGTGCGGCGCCGAGGATGTGCAGGCCGTCGCGGATCTGCACGTCCTTGATCTCGCAGAGCCAGCCGTCGACGTGCAGGATGAACTCGTCGAACTCCTCGTCGCCGGGGCGGTTGTCCAGGCCCAGGTCGTGGTCCATCTTGGCCGCCTGGATCAGGGTCCAGATCTGCGCCCGGACGGCCGGGAGCTTCGCGGGGTCGAGGGCGGCGATGTTGGCGTGTTCGTCCAGCAGCTGCTCGAGACGGGCGACGTCGCCGTACGACTCGGCCCGGGCCATCGGCGGGATCAGGTGGTCGACCAGGGTGGCGTGCGCCCGGCGCTTGGCCTGGGTGCCCTCGCCGGGGTCGTTGACCAGGAACGGATAGATCAGCGGCAGATCGCCGAGAGCCGCGTCGGTGCCGTCGCTCGCCGACATCCCCACATTTTTGCCCGGCAGCCACTCCAGGTTGCCGTGCTTGCCGACGTGCACGACCGCGTGCGCGCCGAACTCGTCGGCCACCCAGCGGTAGGCGGCCAGGTAGTGGTGGCTCGGCGGCAGGTCCGGATCGTGGTAGATGGCCACCGGGTTGGCGCCGAAGCCGCGCGGCGGCTGCACCATCACCACGACGTTCTCGTCGCGCATGGCGGCCAGCACGATGTCGCCGTTGTCCACGTAGAGCTCGCCCGGCGGCGGACCCCAGTGCTGCTCCATCCGGGAACGCAGGTCGGCCGGCAGCGTGGCGAAGAATTCCGCGTACCGCGTCGCCGGGATCCGCACCTTGTTGGCGGCCAGTTGGTCCTCGGTCAGCCAGTCCGGGTCCTGCCCGCCCGCCGCGATCAGCGCGTGGATCAGCCCGTCGCCGTCGTAGTCGCCGAACGACCCGGTGCGGTAACCCCGCTCGCGCAGCGCCGCCAGCAGCGCGACGGTGGAGGCCGGGGTGTCCAGGCCGACCGCGTTGCCGATCCGGGAGTGCTTGGTCGGGTAGGCCGACAGCATCAGCACGATGCGCCGCTCGGCCGCCGGGATGTGCCGCAGCCGGGCGTGCGCCACCGCGATGCCGGCCACCCGCGCGGCCCGCTCGTCGTCGGCGACATAGACCGACAGGCCGTCCGGGTCGATCTCCTTGAACGAGAACGGCACCGTGATGATCCGGCCGTCGAACTCGGGGATCGCCACCTGGGTGGCCGCGTCCAGCGGCGACAGCCCGTCGTCGCTCGCCTCCCAGGTGGCCCGGCTGCTGGTCAGGCACAACGCCTGCAGGATCGGCACGTCCAGGCCGGCCAGAACACCGACGTCCCACGCCTCGTCGTCGCCTCCGGCGCCGACGGTCGCGGGCTTCGTGCCACCGGCAGCGAGGACGGTCACGACCAGGGCGTCGGCCTTGCGCAATTCGGCGAGGAGCTCATCTGATGCCGTACGCAATGAGGCCGTGAAGATCGGCAGCGGCCGCGCGCCCTTCGCCTCGATCTGCTGGCAGAGCGACTCGACGAAGGCGGTGTTCCCGGCCATGTGGTGCGCGCGGTAGTAGAGCACCGCGACGACCGGCCCGGCGTCGGTCGCGGACTCGCGCGGCAGCGGCCCCCAGTCCGGCGCGGCCACCGGCGGCGCGAAGCCGAACCCGGTGAGCAGCACGGTGTCGGAGAGGAAGTGCCAGACCGCGGCGAGGTTTTCCCGGCCGCCCTGCGCGAGGTAGGCGTGCGCCTCGGCGGCCACCCCGGCCGGCACCGTGGACAACCTCATCAGCTCGGCGTCCGGCGCCTGCTCGCCACCCAGCACCACGACCGGAACCGGCCCGGCGAGCAGCGCGTCGAGCCCTTCCTCCCAGGCCCGCTTGCCGCCCAGGATGCGCACGACGACGAGATCGACCCCGTCGAGCAGGCCCGGCAGATCATCCACCCCGGTGCGGGCCGGGTTGGCGAGTCGCCAGTCGGCGCCGCTCGCCCGGGCGCTGAGCAGGTCGGTGTCGGACGTCGACAGCAGCAGAAACACGCGCACTCCCCTCGGGGTCCGCGCCCCGGGTAGACGGATCACGGCGACCGGAGTTCCTGGCTCCCGGCCCTGATCAGGCCGGTGACAGTGGCGGGACCGCGCCGGACTTCCACCGGCTTCCTCCGCGGCGTCGCCGCTCGTGAACTCCCAGCCTCCCGGGCCGCGCCGACCGCCGTCAAGCCGGGGTCGCCGGTGTGACTATGCCGACCCGAGGATGCGTTCATGTCGGTGTCGCTCCGTAGGATCCGGATCGTGCCCCACCCGATCCGCCGGTCCGAGACCGACGCCTGCCCCGGCGCCCTCCGGCTGCACCAGGCAGCCGACGGTCCGCTGGCGCGCATCCGTCTCCCCGGCGGCCGCCTGACCGGCGCCCAGCTGGCGGTCCTGGCATCGCTGGCCACCGAGGCGGGCGACGGCGGCATGGAGCTGACCTCCCGGGCCAACGTCCAGCTCCGCGCCCTGAACCGGACAACCCCCACGGAACTGGCGGCCCGGCTGTCCGCCGCCGGCCTGCTGCCGTCACCAACCCACGAGACGGTACGCAACATCGCCGCCCCGCCCCTGGCCGACGCCCGGACCCGCGCCCTGATCCACGACCTCGACTTCGCGCTGTGCGCCGATCCGGCACTGGCCGCCCTGCCGGGGCGCTTCTTGTTCGCCATCGGCACCGTCCCGCTGGCTCCCGACGTGTCCGCGGTCCCCGACGGCGACGCGTTCGCGATCCTCTTCGCCGGCCACGACGAGGGCCTGCGCGTCCCAGCCAACCGCGTGGTAACGGCCCTGCTCGCCGCCGCTCACGCATTCCTGTCAACGCGAGCCCGCCTCACCGCCACCCATCGCCCCGCCGCCGATCTTGGAGAGTTACCGTCCGCCCCGAACACCAACTCACCAAGATCCGCCAACGGCACAGCCGGGCCGGACAGCGCTCAAGCCCGCTTCGCCGACCTTGGAGAAATAGCGTCCGCTCCGAACACCAACTCACCAAGATCCGCTGAAGGCGCAGCCAAGCCGGACAGCACTCAAGCCCGCTTCGCCGATCTTGGAGAAATAGCGTCCGGCCCGAACACCAACTCGCCAAGATCGGCTGAAGGCGGGGCTGAGCCGCGGAGCGCGGCCGGGGCGGGGGCGCTTGCTTGGCGGCTAGCCGAGCTTCCCGGGGGCGCGCGGATGATCGCCGAGCAGACGGCCACCGCGCTTGGCGTTTCGCTTCGGGAAGTGGCGGCGCTCGCGCCCGGTTTTCCCACGTCGCCGGTCGGTGTGCTGCGACAGCCCGACGGGCGGGTCGCGGTGGGGGCGATTGTTCCGCTGGGGCGGCTCACCGGCGTACAGATGCAGGTCTTGGCCGAAGCCGATCAGCTGGTCGTTACCGCCTGGCGTGGGGTCGTCGTGGCCGATCTGTCGCCGGAGGCGGCCGTGGGTTGGCAGCGTCGCCTCACCGAGGCCGGCCTGCCGGCCGAGCCCGACTCCCGCTGGACCGGCGTGACCGCCTGCGCCGGCCTCCCCGGCTGCGCCAAGTCCCGGGCCGACATCCGCGCCGACGCCCTCACCGCCACCCGCTTCGTCGACGGCCTGCCCGTGCATTGGCTCGGCTGCGACCGCGGTTGCGGCTCCCCCGCCGGCCCGCACGTCCGCGTCGAGGCCACCCCGGACGGCTACGTCATCCGCACGCCGGACGGCACGCTGACCAAGGCATCGGCGTCACCAGCAGCCGCCACCGCGGCGCCCCTCACTGCCCACCCCCACCCGGTCGCGGGCGGCGAAGCCGACCCGACGAAAAACACCGCCGCACCCCACCCCGCCCCAGGCGGCCAAGCCGACCCGACGAAAAACACCGCCGCACCCCACCCCGCCCCAGGCGGCCAAGCCGACCCGACGAAAAAGAACGCCGCACCCCACCCCGGCGCAGGCGGCGACCAAGCCGGTCCGGCGGAAGACGTCGCTGCCACCCACCCCCACCCCGCCGCGGGCGGCGACGCCGGTCTGGCCGCCGTTGTCGCTGCGGCACGCAGGAGCTGAGTATGGAATTCGACTACGAGCGGGACGGGGCCGAGATTTATCGGCGGTCGTTCGCGACCATTCGGGCCGAGGCTGATCTGGCGCGGTTTCCGGCGGAGCTGGATCGCGTCGTGGTTCGGATGATCCATGCGTGTGGGATGGTCGACCTCGCGGGGGACGTCGGGTTCAGTTCCGGAGTGGGGCACGCCGCGCGTAAGGCGCTGCTCGACGGGGCGCCGATTCTCTGCGACGCGCAGATGGTGGCCTCGGGGATCACGCGCAAGCGGCTGCCGGCCGGCAACGACGTCGTCTGCACGCTGCGCGAGCCTGGTGTGCCGGAGCTGGCCGCGAAGCTCGGAACCACGCGCAGCGCGGCCGCGCTCGACCTCTGGACCGAGCGGCTCGGCGGCAGCGTGGTGGCCATCGGGAACGCGCCGACCGCGCTGTTCCGGCTGCTCGAGATGGTGGCGGCAGGTGCGCCGCGGCCCGCGGCGGTGCTCGGCATCCCGGTCGGGTTCATCGGGGCGGCCGAGTCCAAGGAGGCGCTCGCCGCCTCCGACCTGGAGTTCCTGATCGTGCGTGGACGGCGGGGCGGCAGCGCCATCACCGCGGCTGCCGTCAACGCTCTCGCGTCGGAGGCGGAGTGACGTCCATGGCCGGAAAGCTCTACGGCGTGGGGGTCGGCCCCGGCGACCCGGAACTGATCACGGTGAAGGCGGTACGGCTGATCGAGGCGGCCGACGTGGTGGCCTATCACGCGGCCCGGCACGGACGCAGCAACGCGCGCGCCATCGCCGCCGCCCACCTGCGCGAGGATCAGATCGAGGAAGCGCTGATCTACCCGGTCACCACCGAGACCACCGACCACCCGGGCGGCTACCAGGGTGCGATCGACGACTTCTACACCGAGTCGGCAGCCCGGCTCGCCGCGCACCTCGACGCCGGTCGCGACGTGGTGGTGCTGGCCGAGGGCGACCCGTTCTTCTACGGGTCCTACATGCACATGCACAAGCGCCTCGCCGGCCGCTACGAGACCGTGGTCGTGCCCGGGGTGACCTCGGTCAGCGCCGCCTCGGCCGCGCTCGGCCGGCCGCTGATGGAGCGCGACGAGGTGCTCACGATCCTGCCGGGCACGCTGCCCGCCGGCGAGCTGGCCGCCCACCTGGCCGGCACCGAGTCCGCCGCGATCATGAAGCTGGGGCGCACGTTCCCGAACGTACGGGCCGCCCTGGAGAAGTCCGGCCGGCTCGGCGACGCGTGGTACGTCGAGCGGGCGACCACGACCGGCGAGCGCACCGCACCGCTGGCCGAGGTCGACCCGGCGACCGTGCCGTACTTCTCGCTGGCTCTGCTGCCGAGCCCGGCGGCGGCCGGCTTCGGGGTGGACCGGACCGACCGGGAAGGCAGCGTCGCGGTCGTCGGGCTGGGGCCGGGCGACCCGCGGTGGCTCACCCCGGAGGCGCGCGCCGAGATCGCGGCCGCCGATGACCTGATCGGCTACGGGCCCTACCTGGATCGGGTCACCGACCGGCCCGGCCAGCGCAAACATCCCTCCGACAACCGGGTCGAGGCCGAGCGGGCCGCGTTCGCGCTCTACCTGGCCCGCCGCGGCCGCCGGGTCGCAGTGATCTCGGCCGGTGACCCGGGCGTGTTCGCGATGGCCGCCGCCGTGCTCGAGGTGGCCGACGACCCGCAGTGGAAGGACGTCGCGGTGCGGATCGTGCCGGGGCTGACCGCGGCGCAGGCGGTCGCCGCCCGGGTCGGGGCGCCGCTCGGGCACGACTTCTGTGTGCTGTCGCTGAGTGACCGGCTCAAGCCGTGGTCGGTGATCGAGTCGCGCCTGGTCGCCGCGGCGAACGCAGATCTGGTGATCGCGATCTACAACCCGGCTTCGAAGTCGCGCACCGAGCAGTTGGTGCGGGCGCGGGCGGCGCTGCTGGAGCACCGCCCGCCGGCGACCGTGGTGGTGATCGGCCGCGATGTGGGTGGTCCGGCCGAGTCGGTGCGGGTCACCACCCTCGGCGAGTTCGACCCGGCCACCGTCGACATGCGCTGCCTGGTGCTGATCGGCTCGAGCCAGACCAAGGCGGTCACCGCGGCCGACGGGACCCCTCGCGTCTACACCCCGAGGCACTACCCGCAGCGGTAACAACCCGACCGCAACTGTCGCGGGGGTTTACGCCACTAAACACCCGCTTCAGCCCCCGATGCATCCTGCATGCATCGGGGCGGCTACCACCGTGCCGCACCCGTGCCGCAGCCCGGAAAATGACCGGCCTTCGGCACATTTCCGCAGCTCACAGGCTCTACAAAGGCAAAAAGTCGGATGGATTCGGGTGCAGGCAACCGGGCCGCCACCGAGCCGCACCGTCGATGCAATCAGTAAACCTGGATCCCCCGAAAACAACTCTGCCGATGAGAGGGGCCACAGCCGCACTGATCTCACATGTCCCACGGAAGGGACCGCAA
Source organism: Actinoplanes sp. NPDC026619 (assembly GCF_040638295.1). Lineage (NCBI taxonomy): Bacteria > Bacillati > Actinomycetota > Actinomycetes > Micromonosporales > Micromonosporaceae > Actinoplanes > Actinoplanes sp. NPDC026619. The sequence continues at coordinate 21,638 of NZ_JBEZYA010000018.1, read as the reverse complement.
GTGAACCTCTCCCGCCGCCGCGCCGCCGTCATCGCCTCGACGGTCATGCTCGCACTCACCGTCCCGCACGGCCCCGCCAGCGCCAAGCCGGCGGCCACCACCGTCAGCACCAAGACGACCACCGCGGTGCCGACCCTGGCGTCCCGGCTCGCCGCCGTGAAGACCGCCAAGACCATCAACTACTACCCGGCCAACGCCGGCTGGTCGAAGATGTGGACCAACTTCGACGCCGCGACGATCGACGCCGACCTGAAGAAGGCCGACGCGCTCGGCGCGACCAGCGCCCGGGCGATCATCTTCCCGTCGACGTTCGGCTACCCGACGCTGAACTCCGCGTACACCAGCAAGCTCGCCACCTTCGTGAACACCGCCGACAAGTACGGCATGACGGTCAAGTTCACGCTCTTCGACTGGTGGGGCCAGTACAGCGAGGTCGCCAACAGCTTCAACTGGGCGAACAACCTGCTCAAGCCGTACCGCGACGACCCCCGGGTGATCTCGGTCGAGCTGCAGAACGAGTTCGACCCGGACGACGCGGGCGCGATCGTGTGGGGCAAGAAGATCGTCCCGCTGGTCCGGGCCGCGTACCCGACGATGCCGCTGACCTTCTCGGTGAACGGCGACGACGGCGCCGCCGGGATGGCCAAGATCAAGGCAGCGATGACCGCGAACCCGATCGACTACTACGACTTCCACTACTACGGCAACTCGGAGCGGGCGCTCGCGACGATCAAGCAGGCGCAGGCGACCGTGGCCCCGACGCCCATGGTGATCGGCGAGGTCGGCCTGAACACCCTGCAGAACACCGAGGGCGAGCAGGCCGCGTTCCTGGCCCGGGTGTTCCAGGCGGCGGGCGTGGCCGGCGTGCAGTCGGTGGCGCCGTGGACCCTCAACGACTTCACCACCGGCGCCATCCCCGAGTCGGCGGTGTCGAAGATTCCGGCCCAGTACAACTACGGTCTCTACCGCACCAACGGCGCCGCCAAGGCGGCCGCCGCCGTCGTGAAGTCGGCCTGGACCGGCACCGCCATGCCGGCCACGCTGATGGACACCAGCTTCGAGAACGCGACCGGCCTCACCCCGTGGCGGGCCTACCTGCCGGAGCTCGGCCAGGCGGTCAAGACGCAGGCGCAGGCGCGCACCGGCAAGTGGTCGGTCAGCCTCACCAACACCGGCAAGAACGCGTCCGGCACACCGTCCTTCCGGGTTTCCCCGATCGCGCCGGTCTCGTCGAACCAGAAGTGGCACGTCGAGGCCTGGGTCCGCGGCAACGCCGCCACCGGCACCACCCAGATCGCGCTGAGCTGGTTCGACATCAACGACAAGTGGCTGGGCGGCGTTGCCTCGGCGGCGCTGCCGGTGGGCACCACCAACTGGACGAAGCTGACCGTGGACGGGGTCGCCCCGGCCGGCTCCGCCAGCATGCAGATTCACCTCAAGTCGGGCGAGAACAAGGGCACCGTCTGGTTCGACGACGTGGTCGTCTCCGCTTCCTGATCCTCCTTGACGAAAGACGCCGCCGCCTCGGCCAGAGGCGGCGGCGTCACGCCGATTCGGGACAGCAACTCGTCGTACGCGGCGACGGTCTTCTCCCACGACGACGGGTCGGCGTGCCGGCGGCCGACCAGCCGGTCGGCGTCGCGGATCGCCGCGGACAGCGCGGCCGGGTCGCCGGCCGGCGCGAACACCGCGCCCGGGTATTCCTCGGCCGCCTCCACCAGGCCGCCGACCGCGGTCACCACCACCGGCAGGCCGTGGCTCATCGCGATGTGCAGCGGGCCGCTCGCCGAGCTGCGCCGGTACGGCAGCACGACCAGGTCGGCCGCCGCGAAGTAGGCGTCCACCTCGGAGTCGGCGACGTAGCGGTTGACGAACTCGATGCGGCCGGCCGCCGGCGAGGTGGCGATCAGACCGGCCGGCCGGTCCCAGCCCTCCCAGGTCTCCCCCACCACGGTCAGCTGATAGTCGCGGGGCAGAGAGGCAAAAGCTTCGATCAAATCCTCGAGGCCTTTGTACGGCCGGATCGTCCCGAAGAACAGAATCCGTCGCGGGCCGCTCGGGTTGCGCGGCTCGGGGACAGCGGCGTCGTGATGGTCGAACGGCCCATGCCGGGCGACCACGAGCGGGACGTTGCTCAACGCGTACGTCTGCCGCAGTGTCTTCTGATCGAAGCGCGAGTGGACCACCACGCCGTCGGTGCGCCGCAGCAGCGGCTGAATGAATTTGCGGACGTAAGCAGCGGCCCAGCGGTGCTGCGCCTCGCCGGTGTCCTGCACCTCGTGGAACTCGACGATCACCCGGACGCCGGCGAGCCGGGCGGCGATGCAGAGTGCCAGGTAGGAGTGCAGGACGGTGCCGGTCCACCACTGCAGAACGAGAACGTCTGGGTGAAATTTACGGATAAATTGGACGGCTCGGGCGAGGCTCGGCACGCCCCACCAGTCGACCCCGTCGAAAACCGGGATCCCGTCGTCGTAACGCAGGTCGCTGAGCTGACGGCCGACCCGATCGCGCCCCGGATAGAGGCGCGCGGGCAGCAGTTGTCGCATCAGGACGGCGCCGACGTCGTAACGGGTGTTCAGCGCGTTCGCCAGCCGGCAGGTGTAGTAGCTGATCCCGGAGAGAAACCGCCAGCCGGACCCGACGACAAGAATGCGCGGGGGCGCCGTCGCGGCCCGCATTTCCGCACAAATCGGACCAGCGGTGGCGACGGATGCCCAGGCGTGCGCGGCCTCCGCTGCCGGGGTGGGCGAGGGCTCCGCGGGCACCGGCGGGCGGACGGTGGGGACGGTGGCGTGGCGGGACTCAGGCGACGCAGGCACGGTAGACCTCCTCGATCTGCGGGACGACTCGGGCGGCGGTGAAGTCGAGCCCGCGCCGATAGCCGGCCTCGCGCAGCCGGTCGGCGAGGGCGTCATCGGTGAGAACCCGTTCCAGGGCCACGAGCAGGGCGTCCGCGTCACCGGGCGGCACGTGCAGGCCGCTCTCGCCGTCGCGGATCATGTCGGCGAGGCCGCCGACCCGGGAGGCGATCACCGGCGTACGGGCGAGCAGCGCCTCCACCGCGACCTGCCCCATCGCCTCGTTGAGCGACGGCACCACGCCGGCCGCGGCGCCGTGCCAGGCCGCCATCACCTGCGCGTGTGGCACGTCGTGCCGCACCAGAACCCCGGGCGGGATCGGCGGGGTGTCCGGGCGCGAGGTCCCGATGCAGACCAGCGCCGGCGGCGGCGCGCTGCCGGCCCATCGCCCGACCAGATTCCGGTACGCGGTGAACAGCACGTCCACGCCCTTGTGCGGCCCGAGGGCGCCGACGAAGAGGAGGTACGGCCGGTCGGGCAGCCAGTCCGGCCGCGGCGTGTTTCCGGCGATCTCGTCGAGCCCGTCCGGCACCAGGCTGGACACCACCCGCACCGGCAGCCCGGCGGGCAGTCGGGCCTGGGTGAGGGCCTGGGCCACGGACGGCGAGATCGCGGTGAGCGCGTCGATGCCCCGGTGCCGGTGCGAGCGCAGCGCCGCGGTGAGCGCCACCGCCTTGGGCCGGCCGTACTGCCCGGAGGCGCAGGGCAGGCAGCGGGACAGCCGCGGCCCGGTCGAGCAGCCGCCGCCGTCCCGGGCGAACGTCTTCTTCACGCAGGCCAGCCCGAAGTCGTGTGCGGTGTGCACGTGCGGCAGCCCGTCCGGGCCGAACCGGAGTGGCAGGTAGCTGTACATCAGCCAGTCGTGGCTGTGCACCACGTCGTATCGGCCGCCGCGCAGCTCACGCCGGATGCCGGCGAGGGCGAGCGGGTCGGGCGCAGTCGGGTGGAACGGTTTGGCCGGGTCCTGGTTGATGCCCGGGAGCAGGCTGGTGGCGACGCTGCGCACCCGGACGACCCGCACGCCGTGGTGTTTCTCTTCCAGCGGCAAGCCGGGCGTGGCCAGGGTCAGCACGGTCACGTCGTGGCCGCGCCGCACCAGTTCCTCGCTGCTGGTGGCGATGCTGCGTTCGAGCCCGCCGATGACGGGCGCGTAGAGGTTGGCCAGATGCAGGATCCTCACGGGACTCTCCAAGATCGCGAACGGGGCCGGGCGTGCGGAGAGGGGCGTCGGGTGCCGGACCGGATGCGCAGGGCCGGACGCCCGCGCACGGCCGGATGGAAGAGCGGCCGCCGCGGCCGGGGCGCGATCCGCCCGCGCAGCGACCCGGTCGCCCGGTCCGGGCCGAGGAGGAAGGTCCGGACCCGGTTGCCGGCGGCCACGGCCGCGACCAGCAGGGCGCCCAGGGTCTGGCCGGCCAGCCAGGCCAGGCCGGCCGCCTCGATGCCGAACGAAGGCAGCCACAGCCAGGTCAGGGTCAGGCAGCTGACCGCCATCGCCAGGTTGAGGCGCACGCAGCGGCGCAGCTCGCCGAGCGACCGCCAGTGCGCCACCGCGAGATTGGTGATGGCGTCCGGGATGGCCGCCAGGACCAGGATCTTCAGCAGGAGCCCGCCGGCGGCCGCGTAGGCCGGGCTGAACAGACCGAGGATCCAGCCGCCGGCCAGGAAGAGCACGAGGGCGGGGCCGCCGATCACGACCAGGACGACGAAGGCGGCCCGGGGCAGCGACGCCGACCGGCCGGCCGCGTTGGTGCGCTCGGCGTAGAACGCGGACGCCACCGCCGGCGACACCATGAACAGCACCGACGCGGTCATCCAGGCCACGTAGAAGTGGGCGTTCTCGGCGGCGCCGAGCCGGGCGGTGACCAGCACCGGCAGCACCGCGCTCGGCCCGGCCTGGGCGAGGTTGACCAGGTGATGGCCGGTCATCGAGCCGCGCACGTGCCGCAGCTCGGCGCCGAGACCCGAGCCGCCGAGCCGATAGCCGGGCTGCAGCCGGCGCAGGCTCCACCGCAGGGTGTATGTGGAGACCAGCAGCGACGGCACCGTCCAGGCGAGCACCACCGCCGACGCCGAGGCGAGCCCGGCGGCGGTCAGCCCGGCGAGCGCCGCCACCTTGCCAGCGGCCAGGGCCAGGTTGCGCCAGAGCATCCCCTGGCTGGCCCGGTGCGCGACGAAGACGTAGTCGAGCAGCATCGAGGCGGTCAGCGCGACGGCCGTCACCACCAGCGCAATCGCGCCCGACAGACCATTCAGGAAACCGAAATTTCCGGCCAGCCGCGGCAGCACCAGCACCGCCGCGATCGACGCGAACGCGGTCGCGGCACAGCCGATCAACAAGCCGGCGCTGACGATCCGGGACCAGGCCGGGGTCGGCGTCGACGGCAGCCGCTGGATGAACATGTGCCCGAGCCCGAGGTTGGCCACCATGCTGACCACGGTGGCCGCGGAGATCAGCGCGGTGGCGGTGCCGATCGCCGGCCGGGGCAGCTCGCGGGCCGCGATCATCCAGTAGAGATAGCCGAGCCCGCTGGTGCCGACCGTGCTCAGCATGATCAGCGCACTGTTGCGGGCAAGAGAGTTCTTCAGCACGCGGCCGGCCCCCGTCCGTAGAAGACGGTGCTCGCGCCGCCCACGCTGATCTCGATGCGGTGCAGGCAGCCGGTCAGCGGCGCCGGCACGTGCACCGCGAACGAGCGGGTGGTGTCGGCCTCGAGGGTCACCGGGCGCGGGGCCGCGGCCGGCCGGTCGCCGACACGCACCCGCAGCTGGGCCACCGTGCGGGGCTCGCCGGTGCTGCTCAGCCGGATCGGCACGTCCAGGCCGGCGCGCGGGAACGTCACCGGCCGATCGATGCTCGCCGCCCACCCGCCGAGGGCCAGGCTGGTGAATCCCTGCTGCGGCGGGTGCGGCAGCCGGACGTACGCGATGGCCGCCGCACCGCCGACGACCAGCGCAACCACCACCGGGATGGCCACCGCCACGAGGGTCCGCGCCAGGCGCGGGTCGGCCGGCACCCGGCCGGCGCGTTCGCGCAGCAGCGTCCCCGCGCCCAGCAGGACGGACAGGACGGCGAGCCCGGCGGTGATCGGCACCGCTCGCACCGGCGCCGACAGCAGGTGCAGCACGACCGCCACCAGCGGCAGGCTGACCAGCCCGCACGCCGCGCCGAGGCCGATCCGGGCGGCCGGCGCCACCGATTCGGCGACCAGCACCCGCAGCCACAGCTCGCCGGTCGCGAGCAGCACGAGCAGCAGAACCGGCGGCAACCCCCAGCGCAGCGCCGGATGGCCGGCGGCGAGCGCGAGCAGGCCCAGCGCGGCGAGGTCGGCGGCGAGGACGCGATAGGTGCTCACTTCGTCCCCCCGATCGCCGGGTGGCCGACCAGGTCGAAGTCGAAGCGGTAGATCGCGATGTTGCCGCTGTCGTAGATCTTGATGGTCCACGGCGTCCGGTCGAACTTGGTGAGCTGGCCGAGCGTGAACCCGGGCCGCCCGTCGTGCGCGATCGGCTCGTTGTTCTCGAAGTAGATCTGGATCTCCGGCACCTGGGTGGCCATCCGCCGGTCGACCACGAGGTAGCCGAAGTGCCACGCGCTGAGCTGCCCGATCAGCTTCGGCGGCACCGGCCGGCCGGGCTTCGCGAGATAGACGTCGTAGGTGGGGAACGTGACCGAGCCGGTGACCGGGTCCTGCCCGCCGAACGAGCCGAAGATCAGGCCGGAGTAGCGGTCGGCGACGATGCGCAGGCCGCGGCCCTGGGTGGTGCGCAGCCAGTCGGAGGCGGCGACCACCTCGGGGGTCATCGCGCGGGTGTCCGAGCCGTACACCGGCGGGCCGGGGAACCGGTAGGACGGGTTCATCCCGGCCGCGGTGTTGCCGACCTGGACGATCGCGAAGCCGATCAGCAGGACGGTGGCAGCCTTGGCCACCCAGCGGTCCAGCAGCCGGACCGCGAGGGGCGCGACCACCAGGGCGATGCCGAGATAGCTGAACGCCCAGGAGCGGCGGGCGCCCTCGGCGCCGGACGGGGTGAGAATGAGCCCCACCGCCGGGAAGTAGCAGGCGCCGATCAGCAGCATGCCCAGCGCGAGCGGCTCGCGCCTGGTCCGGCGCCACACGTGCAGCGCGGCGCCGATCATCGCCACCAGCGCGCAGATCTGCGCGGCGAACGCGGTCTTCTGCTCCCACCAGGGCGCGATCGACTGCTTGAACAGGGTGCGCCCGCTCTCGCCGCTGTCTTTGAACATGCCGGCGAACTGGTCGAGCGACCGGCCGAGATAGGGCTCCAGGTAGCCGGCCGTCTTGGGCGCGACCCAGAGCAGCCACCCGGTGGTCATGGCCACGGCGGTCAGGGTGAGCGCCCACGCGGTCCAGCGGGCCGCGGCCGGTCCGGGCCGGACGCTCACCATCAGCGTCAGGATCAGCATGGTGGCGATCAGGCCGAGCGCGGTCAGGTGGTGGGTCATCACGGTGGCCGCGATCAGCAGCACGGCGAGCCCGGCCTTCGCCGGCGAACGCAGCGCGCGGACCAGCGCCACCAGCGTCCAGACCCACAGCGCGATGGCCAGCGACTCGTAGCCGAACTGCGTGTCGAAGAACAGGAACGAGCTGTTCAGCCCGTAGATCAGGGCGGCGATCGCGGCGGTCCGCCCGTCCTTCCAGATCTCCTGAGCGAGCACCGCGACGCCGAGCACCATCAGCAGGTGTGCGCCGATCAGCACGGCCAGCGCGGCGTGCCAGACCGAGAAACCGGTCAGCGCGGAGACCGCCGACACCGTGGAGTGCAGGCCCGGGAAGTCGCCGACCACCCGGACGATCGGGTTCGCCTCGAACAGGCGCCCCTCGAGCAGGATCTGGCGGCTTTGCCGCCAATGCGCAAATTCATCGTGGTACAGCGGACCGGTCGGGTTGCGCAGCAGTTTGGGCAGATAACTGAAGCTTGCGTACGCGATGAGCACCGCCAACCGCAGCCGGGAGCCGGTCGCACGTCGCCCCGCCCAGAAGGCGGCCGGCAGCGTGAACACCAGCATGCCCAGCCAGAACAGCTCGAACGGCCGGCCGTGGCCCCACTCGGCGGCCCGATCCGCCGCGACCAGCGCCACCGCCCCGGCCACGCCCGCGGCCGTCAGCGACGCGGCGCACCAGAGGGCGCTGCGGTCCCGGCGTGGGCCGGGCACGGAAGTCTTCGGCAATACAGCGGCGGGCGCGGTCAGGGTCATCGTTCGGTGGCTCCCGCTCCACTCTGTTGAATCAGTCGCACCCTGGGCGCGACGCTCGCGTAGACCTCCCGGGTCTCCAGCACCACGTCGCTCCAGGTGGGCAGCGGATGCCGGCCGAGATCGGCCCGCGGGGTCGCGGACGCGACCCGCAACGCCTCCGCGAGCGCGACCTCGTCGTCCGGGTTGACCAGCCACAGCGGAACGCCGGAGCCGGCCATCACGGCCAGCTCCCGATGCGCCGGGATGAACGACGCCACGGTCGGCAGGCCGGCCGCGAGCGCGTCGGCCACCGCCATCCCGAACGCCTCGTGGGCCGAGGCGGAGACGGCCGCGGCGGCCGCCGACATCCGGCCGGCGAACGCCTCCTCGGCCAGCCGCCCGTGGAAGCGCACCCGGTCGCCGGCCAGGCCGAGCCGGCGGGCCAGCTGTTCGAGCTCGTCGCGGGCCGGCCCGGCGCCGACCACCTCGAGCCGGTGGTCGTCGCCGAGGTGCCGCATCGCCCGGATCACCCGGTCGACCCGCTTGTACTTCTCGAGCCGGCCGACGCAGAGGATGCTCCGGCCGGGCTCGACGGCGGGCTCGACACCGAGCCGCCCGACGAGGGAAGCCGGGTCGGTGCCGTTAGGGATGACCACGATCCGGTCGGCCGCCTCCGGGAAGTGCTGGATCAGCAGCTCCCGTTCCGCGTGGGTGACGCAGATGAGCCGGCTCGACCGGGCCACGATCCGCCGGCCGACCGGGCGGTAGATCGGGTGCAGCGCCCGGCGCAGCAGGCTGTGCCCGGTGCCGTGGTAGTGCGGGGTGAAGACCAGCGGAACGCTGTTGGTCAGGGCGGCCGGCAGCGCGGCCAGGGCGTGATAACTGTGCGCGTGCAGCACGTCGTAGCGGCCGGCATGACCGCTCAGGTAGTGCCAGAGCGCGCGCGAGAAGCGGTAGTTCGATGCGGCGACGGTCAGCGGGAAGCGCCGGACCAGCACCCCGTCGATCGTCTCGTCGGTGCCCACCGCGTGCTGGGTGAGCACCTCGACCTCGTCGCCGGCCGCGACCAGGGCCGCGCAGAGCCGGCGGGCGTGCGTCTCCACCCCACCCACATCGGGGTGGTAGGCGCTGGTGACGACGCCGATCCTCACCTTGCGTTCTCCGGCGTTTTCACCGTGTGGTTGCGCCGTGGCCATTCCCGCACGATGGTCCGCAGCACGCGCAGGCCGTCGGTCACCGCGTTGAGGTTGCTCTCCCCGTGGATGCGGGCCTGCTCGAAGCTGGGCACCTCGACGATGCGCAGCCGGGCCCGGGCCGCCCGCAGGTTGAGCAGGGTCTCGATCTCGAAGCCGTCGCCCCACAGGCGGCCGTCGCCGACCGGCCGCGGCGACGTCGAGTCCAGTTCGAAGACGTCGAGGTGCTTGGCCCAGAACGCGTTGTAGCCGTAGCAGAGGTCGCTGTAACGCGTACGGAAAAGGGTGTTGACCAGCAGGCTCAGGCAGTGGTTGCCGGCGCTGCGCAGGCGGGTGATGTCGGCGCTGCCGCCGGGGCCGCGGAACCGCGAGCCCTTGGCGAAGTCGGCGCCGGCCCGCAGCGCGGCGATGAAGCTCGGGATCTCCCGCGGGTCGGTCGAGCCGTCGGCGTCGATCATCACCAGGATGTCTCCGGTGGCCGCCGCGAAACCGCAGGCCAGCGCGTTGCCCTTGCCCTTGCGGTTCTGGGTGACGACGCGGATGCCGGGCATCAGCCGGCGGGCGACCTCGACCGTGTCGTCGGTCGAGCCGCCGTCGACGAGGATGACCTCGTCGACCTCGGGCAGGGCAGCCATCACATGCGGCAGGTTTCGCGCCTCGTTGAGGGCCGGAATGATGACGCTGACCAGCGGCTCGCTCGCATCTACCACCGCCGGCGGCGGCAGCGCGGTTCCCGTTCCGGCTGATGGTGGAACGTAGGGGACCGTGGACATGACAGTTCTCCAAGTCTCGTCGTGCGGTGGGATGACGGGCGGGCAGGCACGGCCGGCGCCACGGACGCTCCATGGCACCGGCGGCGCCGGTTACTCGGTCAGGCGCCGGAGCCCTGGACCGACCACGAGTAGATGTCCTGCTTCGACAGAGCGGCGCCGGTGGCGGCGGTGAAGCCCACCCAGGCGTCGCTCGACCCGGTCTCGCCGGCCAGATCCACGGTGTCCTTGAGCGCCAGCTGTTCCTTGGCGCCGGCGCGCAGCGACTTCACGTAGACGCGCAGCTCGTTGCTGTCCGCGTCGTAGTTGACCCGGGCCAGGAACGGCCGCCCGTAGAGCGGGATCGACGGCTCGGCGACGGAGTGGTGCACGTCGGGGTTGCCGCCGAGAACCACCGCGAGGTGGTTGCTGCTCGGGTCGGGCGTGTTCTGGAAGGTGTCGAACTCGACGGCGACGCTGCGCTTGATGCCGCGGTAACCGAGACCGCCGCCCCAGCCGCCGAGCGCGCGCGGGCCCTCGGCCTGCACGACGAACGCAATGCCGTCGGCGCCCGGCTGGCCATGGTGCAGGTAGACCTTGAAGGTCGACTCGAACGAGTCGGTCAGGTCGAGCATCTGCCGGTCCCAGGCCGAGCCGGACTGGCGGAAGCCACCGGCCGACAGGCGCAGGATCCGCTGGTGGACTTTGCCGGCCGAGGTGAGGATGTCAGCCGTCCCGTTGCGGTCCAGCGTCTTCGACGCACCGGCGAACGTCGTGTAGTTGATCAGCGCCTGGCCGTCGGGAACGGACGCATAGGCGGGCGCGGCGGCGATCGCTATGGAGAAGGTGAAAGCGGCCACCAGGCCGCCGCGAGCGACTCGCGAAGAACGTGAAGAGAACACGGTTCTGCGCTCCAATTCGGATGATTTGCCCTACTTGGACGTGGCCTAACGTAGGACAGTGCGCAGAGTCGCGTAACCGAGACTGGTTTATTTACCCCAAATTGGACTTCTAATCACTTCTCCGGACGTACGAGTCGATCTTGCACCCAGTGGTGGAAAACGGCGATGTGGTGCTCGCTCGGCACGAGAACGCCACCCTCGGCGTACGCCCGCGAGCTCATGCCCGGCTGGCAGCGCTCGCACGCCTCGAAGTCCTGCCGGTTGACCCGGTCGAACAGCTCCACCGAGCGGGACAGGTCGGCGCCCGACGCGACCACCCCGGGCGGGTACAGCCAGTCACATTCGACGATCGTCCGGTCCACGGCCAGCGGATACATTCGGTGGAAAATGACGTGATCGGGCACCAGGTTGATGAAGACCTGGGGTTTGATGGTGATCGCGTAGTAGCGCCGGTCCTGCTCGGCGGCGATCGTCGAGATCGCCGGCAACCCGGCGCTGCCGTCCACCGTGAAGCCCTCGACGTCGCGGCCGAACTCGGCGCCGTGCCCCACGTAGTACTGCGCGGCGTAGCCACCGGCGAACTCGGGGAGCACATGCACCAGTTCCGGATGGATCGTCGAGCAGTGGTAACACTCCATGAAGTTCTCGATGATCAGCTTCCAGTTGGCCTTGACGTCGTAGCGGATCCGCCGGCCCACCGTGAGCGCTTCCAGGCCGTACCGCTCGATCGAGTCGAGGTTGCCCAGCCGCTCCACACACGCGCCCATCACGTCGGCCTCGAAGGACGGCGGCCGCTCGGCGAGACAGACCCAGACGTAGCCGAGCCATTCGCGGACGTGCACCTTGCGCAGGCCGTACTCGACCCGGTTCACGTCCGGCATCTTCACCAGGTTGGGTGCGGCCACCAGCTTGCCGTCCAGGTCGTACGCCCAGGCGTGGTACATGCAGCGGAAGGTGCGCTTCACCGCGCCCGACTCCTCGGCGCACAGCTTCGCGCCACGATGCCGGCAGACGTTGAGGAAGGCGCGCGCGGCGCCGTCGGCGGCCCGGGTGACCAGCAGGCTCTCCCGGCCGACTTCGACCGTGCGGAACGCGCCCGGCGTGGCGACGTCCTCGCCGCGCGCCACGCAGAACCACATCTGTTCGAAGATCAGCTCCTGCTCGGCCGCGAAGATCGCCGGGTCGGTGTAGTAGTTGCCGGTCAGCGTGGGCAGCAGGCTGCTCGTACTCACGGTTTCGCTCCGGTCAGCCGTCGGGGATCGAACAGGGCGATCGGGTGGGCGGTCGTGCCGGTGGTCGCCAGGTCGGCCACGATCTCGCCGATCACCGGCACGAACTTGAATCCGTGCCCGGAGAAACCGCAGGCCACGGTCACCGCCTCGTGCGCCGGGTGACGACTGATCACGAAGTGCTCGTCCGGCGTCGTGCTGTACATGCACGGCTCGCCGCGGCGGAATTCGCCGGGCAGATTCGGCAGCCGCTTGCCGCAGTAGGCCGCCATCTCGGCGATCTCGGCCGGGCGCACCTCGGTGTCCAGGGTGTCCGGCGTGGTCGGGGTGCCTTTCCGGAAGTAGGCGATCTTGGCGCCCCCGTCCGGGCCGTCGATCGCCGGGAAGCCGTAGATCTGCTCGCCGGACACGTCCTCCCAGATGTAGATCGGATGGCGGTCCGGCAGGAACGGGGCCACCCCGCCCCGCGGGCGGAACCAGAACTGCACCAGTCGCTCGATCGAGAACGGAACGCCCAGGTCGGCGAGCAGCTCCGGCGCCCACGGGCCCGGCGCGATCACCAACTGCCCGGCCGTGTACGTGCCCCGGCCGGTGGTCACCCGGACGCCGTCGCCGGCCGGCTCCCAGCTTGTCATCGGCTCCTGGAAGCGCAGGTCGGCGCCCCGCTTCGCGGCCAGCTCCAGGTTCGCCGCCACCGTCGCCTCGGGGCGCACGAAGCCGGCCTTCGCCTCGTAGAGGGCGATCTCCTCGGGCTCCGGGGCCAGGGTCGGGTAACGGCGGCGGATCTCGACGGCGTCCAGGATCTCGTGCTCCAGGCCCCACTGCTCGGCGCTGGCCCGGCTGCCGGCCACGGTCCGCGTCTCCGGCCGGCCGATCATCAGCCCGCCGGTCAGCGTGATCACGTCCCGGCCCGAGTCGACCGCCAGCTGGTCGTACAGCTCGTAGGCGCGCAACAGCAGCGGGACGTACTCGGCGCCCTCGAAGTACGACTGGCGGGTGATCCGGGAGCCGCCGTGGCTGGCGCCGCGGTCGTGCGCCGGACCGAACTTCTCCAGGCCCAGCACCCGCACGCCACGGGTGGCGAGATGCATGGCGGTGGCGCTGCCCATCCCGCCCAGGCCGACGACAATCACATCGTACGCGGACAAATGGTGCCCCCTACCTTCTCAGGCGCTCGTGCTTCGGGTCGACGAGCGGCTCAGCGGTCACGGTCGCCCGCAGCCGGCGGTCGAAGTAGCCGATCTCCACCTCGGTTCCCGGCTCGCTCGCCGGCAACCAGGCATAGGCGATCGGCGCCCCGATGGTGTGCCCGAACGCGGCGCTGGTCACGTGCCCGACCGGCTGCCCCTCGCGGAAAACCGGCTCCCGGCCCATCGGGACCGCGTCGCTCTCCGCCAGAACGAGGCAGGTCAGCCTTCTTTGCGGGTCCGGTCCGAGGCCGGCCACCGCGAAGCCGAGACCCGCCTGCCACGGGTCGTCCTCGGTGGTCATGTCGACGCCCCAGGCCCGGTAGCCCTTCTCCAGGCGCAGGCTGGTGAAGGCGTGCCGGCCGGCGGCGATCAGGCCGTGGTCGCGCCCGGCGGCCCAGAGGGTGTCCCACAGCCTCAGGCCGTACTCGGCCCGGGTGTAGATCTCCCAGCCCAGCTCACCCACGTAGGACAGGCGCAGCATGGTCACCGGGACGGTGCCGAGATAGCCCTCACGGCATTGGAAATAACGGAACGACTCCGGCCGTACGTCGATGTCGGTCAGCTTTTCGATGGTTGTTCTGGCTTTCGGTCCCCAGAGGCCGACGCCGCAGGTGCCGCCGGTGACGTCGCGGACCGTGACGCCGACCGGGGCGTGCCGCAGCAGCCAGTCCAGGTCGAGCGGACCGTTGACGCCGACCTGGAACCGCTGCTCGCCGAGCCGGGCCACGGTGATGTCGCTGCGGATGCCGCCGGCCCGGTCGAGCAGCAGCGTGTAGACCACACTGCCAACTGGACGGTCGACGTTTCCGCTGGTCAGCGACTGGAGGAAGGAGACCGGGCCGATCACCTCCAGGCGGGTCAGCGGGGTCATGTCGTAGAGCGCCACGCCCTCGCGGGTCAGGTGGGCCTCGGTCGCGGCGATCGGCGACCAGTGCCGGGACGACCACTCGTCGCGGGGTGTCACGTCCGGCGGGGGCGGGTTGGTCGCGTACCAGAGCGGTCGCTCCCAGCCGGCCGCCTCGCCGAAGACCGCGCCCAGCGCGACCTGCCGCTCGTGGAACGGGCTGACCCGCAACTCCCGCACGGACGGCGGGTCGAGCGGATGAACGATGTCGTAGACCTCGACGAAGCTGCGGATCGCCCTGGTCTTCACATAGTGCGGCGCGAGCTGGGCCGGGTCGAACCGGTTGAGATCGCACTCGTGCAGGTCGGTCTCCGGCCGGCCGGTGACCATCCACTCGGCGACGGCCTTCGCGGCGCCGGCCGAGTGGGTGACCCAGATGGCCTCGGCGGTCCAGAACCCGCGCAGGTCACGGGACTCGCCGAGCAGCGGGAAGCCGTCGGCGGTGAACGAGAAGACGCCGTTGAAGCCGTCCGTTCGTTCGGCATCCCGCAGAACGGGCAGCAGGTCGCCGGCCGCCGCCCACGACTCGGAAAAAGTGTCGGGGGTGAACGCCATCATCGACGGGTGTTCACCGCCGGGCAGATCGTCGAGGTCGACCGGCATCGGCTCGTGCAGATAGGAGCCGATGCCGAGGGCATCGCCGTGCGCCCGGAAATACAGGTCGCGGTCCTGATGGCGCAGGATCGGCAGGTCGTCGGCCGCACCGACCGGCGTGCTCCGGGCGTACTGGTGGGCCATCGGCAGCAGCGGGATCGGCACCCCCGCCAGCGCCCCGATCCGCGGCCCCCAGAAACCGGCGCAGCTGACCACGATCTCAGCCGGAAAATCTCCGTCCGCCGTGCGGACGCCGACCACCCGGCCGCCGAGCTGGAGGATCTCGACGACCTCGGCCCCGCCGACGAACCGGGCGCCGCGCATGACCGCCCGGCCGGCCTGCATCTCGCACGCCTTCACGGCGAGAGCCAGGCCGTCCGTCGGCACATGCAGACCGCCGAGCGCCCGCTCCCGGTCGAGCAGCGGGAACAGCTCGGCACACTGCGCCGCGTCGATGACCGACGAGCCGATCCCCCACGACTGACCGAAACCGTGGCGGCGGTGCAGCTCGGCCAGCCGTTCCGGGGTGGTGGCCACCTCGAGGCTGCCGACCTGGCGGAAACAGTCCAGGCCGGCCAGCTTCTCCACGGTGTAACGCGCCATCCGGGCCATCGTGCGCGACGGGTTGGTCTGGAAGACCAGGCCCGGCGCGTGCGAACTGGAGCCGCCGGTCACGAAGAGCGGGCCCCGGTCCAGCACCGTGACGTCGGTCCAGCCGCGCGCGGTCAGCTCATCGGCGAGCGCGCAACCGACGATGCCGGCGCCGATGATCACGACCTTGGGTCCCATCGCTCAGCTCCCGGCCGGGATCCACGGCTTCCAGGTCGACTCGTGCTCGGTCACCCACTTCTCGGCCGCCTGGTCGGCGGTCATGCCCTGGTTGGTGAGGTAATCCGAGACGAGGTTCTGGTCGTCGTTGGTCCACTGGAAGTTCTTGATGAGCTGGTAAGCAGTGCTGTTCGCATCCGCGAACTTCTTGCTGGCGATCTTGTCGAGGTCGTAATCGGGGTAATCGCAGGCGACCTTCTTGGGGTCGGCGTCGCACCCGGTGGTGTAAGCGGGGAGCTTGACCCGGGCGTACTTCTCCTTGGCGAACAGCCACTGCGGCTCGTAGAAGTAGAAGAGCAGCGGCTTCTTCTGCGCGGTGGCCTGCTGGGCGGCCTTGATGATCGCCGCTTCGCTGCCGGAGAAGACGACGTGGTAATCCAGCTTCAGGTTGCTGACCAGCGCCACGTCGTTGGTGACGTAGGACGGGTCGCCGTCGAGCAGCTGCCCCTTCCCCTTCGACTCCGAGGTCTTGAAGAGGCCGGCGTACTTGTTGAGGTTCTTGGAATCGGTGATGTCCGGGTATTGGTCAGCCATCCACTGCGGGACGTACCAGCCGATCACGCCCTTGTTGCCGGTCGAGCCGACCGCGACCGCGACCTTCTTGTCGGTGATGTAAGTCTTCTTCAGGTCGTCGTGCCCCCAGTTCTCCAGGATCGCGTCGACCTCACCGGTCTCGAAGCCCTGCCAGGAGATCTCCTCCTTGAGCTCCTTCTTGTCGACCGTGTAACCGAGCTTCTTCTCCAGGAGGTAGGCGACGACCGCGGCGTCCGCCTCATAACCGACCCACGGGTTGACCGCCAGCTTCACGGTGCCCTTCGCGCCCGCGCTCGGCGCCGACTCCCCGGCGCCCGACGTGGCACCGCCACAGGCGGTCAGGCTCAATATCAGTGCCGCCGCGACAACTGTCCGAAATCTCATCGACGAGGTCCCTTCGCATCATGGAAACCCTGGGTAAGACGGTCGAGCAGGATGCCGAGCAGGACGATGGCGAAACCGGCCGCGAGGCCCTTGCCGAAGTCCTCACGCTGGGAGAAGCCGGCGACCACGTCGTAACCGAGGGCGCCCGCACCGACCAGGCCACCGAGGACGACCATCGCCAGGACCATGACGATCCCCTGGTTCACAGCGAGCAACAGGCCGCCGCGGGCCATCGGCAGCTGCACCTTCCAGAGCAGCTGCCGCGGAGTGGAACCGGCCGAGAGCGCGGCCTCGATCACGGTGGCCGGCACGTCGCGCAGCCCCCGGTCGACGAGCCGCACCACCGGCGGAACGGCGTAGACGAAACCGGCCATGATCGCGGTGAAGCGGCTCGCGCCGAAAAGCGCCACGGCCGGCAGCAGATAAACGAAGGACGGCATCGTCTGCGCGGCGTCCAGCAGCGGCCGCAGCCCGGCGGCGAACCAGTCGTGCCGCGCCGACCAGACCCCCAGCACGATCCCGGCCACCATGGTGAGCACGATGGTGATCAGCACCGTGGCCAGCGTCTGCATGGCGTGCTGCCACAGCCCCAGACCAGCGATCCCAGCCGCCGCACCGGCCGCGATCACCGCCGCCCGCAGACCACCGACCAGCGCACCGAAAGCGCCCACGAACAGCACGAAGAGCCACCAAGGCGTGGTCGTGAGCACCGTCTCGAGCGGGTCGAGCAGCCCGGCGCTGGCGGTGTTCTTGATCCACTCAGTGGCGTCATACCAGTGCAGCTCAACCCAGCCGGTGACCTCGTTGACCGGCGCCGCAAACGAAACGCGCGGCAGCCCCTCCCCGATCGGCAACAGCGCCACCACGACCACCGCGACGAGAGCAGCCCCCGCCCCGCCCCACCGGCTCAGCCCACGGGCCGCAAACCAGGCACCGCGGCCACGGACCGCGAGCCAGGCCTCGCGGATCACGGGCTGGTGGCCGCGGCTGCTCGCTGCGGGGCGGGAACCGCCGGCGCTCGCTGCGGGGCGGGAACCGCCGGCGCTTGCTGTGGGGCGGCGGCGGGCGGCGCCGGCGGTTATCCGGTCCAGGACCACGGCCATGATCACGATGGCCAGGCCGGCGTCGAAGGCGAGGCCGACGTTGACCCGCTCGAGGGCCTTGACGATGTTCTGGCCCAGCCCCGGGGCGTCGATCAGCGCGGTGATCACCACCATGGACAGCGCCATCATGATCGTCTGGTTGACCGCGAGCACGATGGTCGGCCGGGCCATCGGCAGGCGCACCTTGGTCAGCAGCTGCCACCCGGTCGAGCCGAGCGCGGTGGCCGCCTCGACGCTGACCGGCGGCACCTCGCGGATGCCCAGCTCGGTGATCCGGATCGTGGCCGGCACCGCGTAGATCAGGGTCGCGATCACCGCGGCCGGCTCCCCGATCAGGAAGAGCAGCGTCATCGGCGCGAGGTAGGCGAAGGTCGGCATGATCTGCATGACGTCGAGCACCGGCCGCAAGGCTGCGCTCACCCAGCCGACCCGGGCCGCCAGCACCCCGATCGGCACGCCGATCACGACCGCCAGCAGCACCGCCGACACCGTCAGCACCAGCGTGTCGACGCTCTCCGCCCACAGCCCGAGGAACCCGAACGCGAGAAATCCGCCCAGCGCCACCAGGGCCGTCCGCCAGCCCGCCAGCACCAGCGCGACCGCCGTGACCGCGGCGACGAGCCCGGCGAACCCGAGCCCGTAGAGCCCGGCATGCACCGCGTCGACCAGCAGCCGCACACCGAGCCGCAGGTAATTGAAGCCGTAGAGAAAGAGCGGGCTGGAGTCCCGGTTGTCGTCGACCCAGTTGCGCACGTCGGTGAAGAACCGGAACGCCGCCGCATCATCCGAATCCGCCGCCCCGCTCGTGCGAAAGCCGAGGTAGGCAGCCACGGCAGCAAGAACGAGAACGACCCAGAGCGCGCGCCGCCGAGTCAATCGCCGTGGCGCCGCACCAGCGCCGGCCGCGGCCAGCACCCGGCCCCCGGACTGAACCGCAGGCGGGGTGACGGTCGCGGTCATGACCGGACCCCACTGCGCGGCGCGGAGAACAGGCCCGGCGCGGAGAACAGGCCCGGCGCGGAGAACAGGCCCGGCGCGGAGAACAGGCCCGGCACGGAGAACAGGCCCGGCACGGAGAACAGGCCCGGCACGGCAGACATGCTCGGCTCGGCGGACACGTTCCGCGCGGCGGACACGCGTGGCGCGGAGAGCACGCTCGGCTCGGTGGTCATGCGGGGACCTGGCGGTGGTGGCCGACGAGGGCCGGCAGGAGCTGGTCGGCGTCGACTACGCCGACTCGGCGGGTGCCGTCGGTTACCGGGACCGGGTGGTGGGCCCGCAGGATGCGGGGGACCGCGTCGCGGATCACGGTGGTCAGCGGCAGGGGGTGGTCGTCGCATGTTTCGCCGTCGGTGGGGTCGCGCATGATCCAGCGCAGGGTGAGCACGTCGGAGCGGGGCACGTCGCGCACGAAGTCGGCGACGTAGTCGTCGGCGGGGTCGCCGACCAGTTCCTCGGGGGTGCCGACCTGCACCAGTTCGCCGTCGCGCAGCACCGCGATCCGGTCGCCCAGGGTGAGTGCCTCGGCCAGGTCGTGGGTGATGAAGAGCAGCGTCTTGCCCACCTCGGCGTGCAGCCGGCGCACCTCGGTCTGCATGTCCCGGCGGATCAGCGGGTCGAGTGCGCTGAACGGCTCGTCGAACAGCAGCACCGCCGGGTCGATGGCGAGCGCCCGGGCCAGGCCGACCCGCTGCTGCATGCCGCCGGAGAGCTGCTCCGGGTATTGGTGCTCGTGTCCGTCCAGGCCGACCAGCGACAGCATCTCGCCGGCCCGCCGGTGCCGTTCAGCCCGGCCGACTCCCTGGACCTCCAGGCCGTAGGCGACGTTGTCCAGCACCGGCCGGTGCGGCAGCAGCCCGAAGTGCTGGAACACCATCGCCACCCGGTGCCGGCGCAGTTCGCGCAGGCGGCGGGCGTTCATCGAGCGGACCGCCTCGCCGTCGATGCCGATCTCGCCGCTGGTCGGCTCGATCAGCCGGGTCAGGCAGCGCACCAGCGTCGACTTGCCGCTGCCGGAGAGCCCCATCACGACGAAGACCTCACCCGCCTCGACCGCGAAGCTGACGTCCTTCACCGCGGCCAGGCAGCCGGTGCGGGCGCGCAGCTCGGCCCGCGGCAGGTCGGCGAGTTCGGTGCCGACGACGCGTTCCGGTTTCGGGCCGAAGACCTTCCACAAATGCTCGACGGTGATCGTGGACGTCATCGGCCCTCCCGGGACGTAGCGGAGCTAACGCTTCGCGAGATCGGCGCTGATCAGATCCGCGGCGCGCTCCCCGACCAGGAAGACCGCCACCATCGGGTTCACCGTGAGCATCGTCGGGAAGACCGAGGCGTCGGCGATCCGTACGTTCGGGAAGCCGCGCAACCGCAGCGACGGGTCGACCACGGCCAGGTCGTCACCGGCCGCGCCCATCCGGCAGGTGCCGGCCGGGTGGAAGACGGTGTGGTGCACGGCCCGGCCGTACGCGGAGAGCTCCTCGTCGGTGCGCACCGCCGGCCCGGGCGCGATCTCCCGGGTGATCCAGGAGGCGAACGGCTCGGTCGCGGCGACCTCGCGGGCCAGCCGCAGGCCGTCCACGATGGTCCGCTCGTCGTAGCCGTCCGGATCGGTGAAGTAGCGGAAGTCCAGCAGCGGCTTGGTCGCCGGATCGGCGTCGGCCAGCGTGAGGCGGCCCACGCTGTGCGGGCGGGGCACGTTCGGCGTCATTCCGAAACCATGCTGGGGTACGTCGTACCCGAGCCGTTCGGTGTTGACCGTGAACGGGATCTGATAGAGGTGGAACATCAGGTCGGGGCGTTCGGCGGTGGCGTCCCGCCGCACGAACAGGCCGGCGTCGGAGTCCATCGCCGACATCGGCGGGATGGGCCGCGAGGCCTCCCACAGGATCAGCGACTCCGGGTGGTCGAGCAGGTGCTCGCCCACGCCGGGCAGGTCCGCCCGCACCTCGATGCCGAGCCGTTCCAGGTCGGCAGCCGGCCCGATGCCGGAGAGCAGCAGCAGGCGCGGTGTGTCGATGGCGCCCGCGCTCAACACGTACTCGTGCCGGGCCTTGATGGTCTTGATCTGCTCGCCCTGCCGGACCGTGACGCCGGTGCTGGGGTCGAGGTGGAACGCCCAGGTCTCGGTCATGATCGTGAGGTTCGGGCGGTCGAGGTGCGGGTGCAGGTAGGCGACCGAGGCCGAGGATCGCACACCGCTCTCCGGGTAATAGCCGACCGGGAAGAACCCGGTGCCGTCGGCGAACGGCGCCGCGTTGAAGTCGTCGTGCACCGGCACGCCGAGCGCGCGGTGGCAGGCGGCCACGAAATCGGCGGCGAGCGGGTTGCGGGGTTCGGCCACCGGCGTGATGTTGACGGCCAGGCGCTTCCAGAGGGGCAGCATCTCGTCGTAGGACCAGCCGGTGGCGCCGGCCGCGACCCAGTCGGCGAAGTCACCGGGCGGAGGCCGGAAGCTGATCATCGTGTTGTGCGACGAGCAGCCGCCGAGCACCCGGGCCCGCGAGTGCCGCAGGTGCGAGTTGCCGCGCGGCTGCGGGACGATCGGGTAGTCGTAGTCGAACTCGGTCTCCAGCAGGTTCAGCCAGTTCCGCAGTTGCAGAACTCGCTGGTCACCCACGTCCGAAGGGCCGCCCTCGATGAGGCAGACCCGCACCGCCGGGTCCGCGGACACCCGGGAGGCGACGACCGAGCCGGCCGTTCCGCCTCCGACGATGACCACGTCGAACTCGCTTGTGTCCAGCTTGCGCCACCTTCCGTCGCGCCGTGATCACAGATCATCAGAGGGCCGCCGAGTGGTCAATGACATCGATGGACTTTTACTTGTGCGCAACAAACGCGTCTTTTCAAGATCGCGCCCGGGTCCGGACGAGCACCTAAGCACCTAGTCAGAGGTTCGGTACGTAACTGATTGGGTCACGGGCTGTACGCGAACACGCTCAGCAAGAGGGACATAGCAACGCAAAGACCT